>JANQNF010000046.1 GCA_028279705.1 archaeon | reverse complement strand
GCCCTTTGGGTATGGTATGCCAAGGAACCTGAAAATGCTCTTTATGACAGCGTCTTTGTCTTCGACAAGTGATTCATACTCTACCTGCATGTACGGTATTCTGCTTTCAATTAGAAATGTTTTCATTGTCTTTTCATCCGATTTCACTCGAAGTAAAAACCTGGCAATTATGCTGGAATCGAAATTGGTGACCATGTCAGGGACCCGTTCCTGGCCTTCAAGCAGATGCCATGTTGTTTTCCCTCTCGCACGCACACGAGAGATCGCCTGCCTCAGCTTGCTTCTCCTTGTCAGGAAGACCGCCTTCATTCCATCGGGGAAGTATTCCGCAATGTTTTGAATGTTAAGGTTTTCATAACGGCTGTATCTATTCAGGTGCTGTACTATCTTTTCTAAATGCGGACCCATAATCTTGAAACTGCATACCCCGTTGTCGCTTGCAGTCTCCCTGAACAGCTTCTCTATGACTCTGGAAAGGTCTTCTTTGTTCCAGTCCAGCGATCTTATGGGGCTCCTGTTGATGAAAAGCTTTTCGAAGTGCCTGTTGGCGTTCTTGTGCGAACGACGATTCGCTGACATCCCTGCAACTTTTGTGTTCCTGAGCAGGTCGCACAAGTAAGTGCTTCCTGAACGTCCGGTGGTGCAAACCATGAAGTACTTGTATTTGCCCATTTTACAAGATTCGTTCCTTTACTAAAATATGCCGACATGTCAGATTCCGTCGTCATCCATTCTTCATGCTCTCGATCTTCTCGAACCGTTTTCTCAGTTTCCTGTAGTCGAAATTCCCTTTCAGGTCAGTTGCAAAATACCTGTCTTCGGGCAGATCAAAAAGGTGCATGTGCGGGTGATATATGACCATCCCATCCTTCCGGAAATACGTCGCGACCACGCTGAATGCACTGCTGCAGGTAACCATGACGTCACTTTCCACCATGTTATAGAAAATCTGGTACACATTGTCGTGCTTTCTTTCAGCCCGGTCACATTCCGCGTGGACAGTAACGTCCTTTTCTTTACTGAAAGCCTCGAATATCTCCCCGGAATTAGTTTTTTCCGTGTATATGTGGACATGCATTTTCCTTCCGTGGAAGGATTTCCTCAGCTGTTCCAGTATCCTTTTGTAATAGCTCATGGGAAAAAAGTATCTCGGCACCTTTGGGTCTTTCAGGCACTTTAGATTGCGCCTGCGGGCGATGTCATACCATGTTCCCCTGTTGATGTAGACTGTTACGTTTACGCACCCTTTCTCTGAAATGGTCGAGACCATTTCTGAGTTCTTGTGCATGAAGTCCCTGCTCGTCTCGTCCACTATTTCCTGGAACACGTTCCTTTTTATGAGACCGTCTTCGTACCATTTTATTGTCTGGCATGGATGGACCCGCATGGCGTTTCCCAGCATTAACAGGCATTTCCTGTTCCCGTACTTCTTATTAATGTCACCGAAAATCTTGTTCGCCTTTTTGTAGTCAAGGCCGTTCCACACGGGACCGTTGATCCTGATTTTCTTATGGAACAAGTACCTGAGCGGACTCGCAACCGGCCTGTCACAGCCCACACCGAAGAAGTCCAGGTAAGGGTTCTTCCTGCGAACGTAATTGAAACCAAAAATCTTTGCAATCGCTATGCCACCCAGCACGTCTTTCAGCTGGTGGCCATGGAATCCGCCGGAATTGTTGACCACTGTTAAATCGACCATCTAAATAATTCAGAAGCGGCCTTTTATGCGTTGTCCGCTGACATGCATACTAACACGCTATCCGTTCCTGTTGACCGTTATTTTCTTTTTGTCAGGGTTCCACGACCTGTTGCACGAACTCGCGTTGATTATTGAACATATTTTTTCGAAGCCAGAGAATTCGCCGTGCTTTCCATGTATGATCTTGACCGGCTTCTTCACAAAGCTTATCTGGAACGGCGTCCTGGCATTGTAAATGTTCTGCAGCACGTAGACCCTTGATCCGGAATGAAGAAGAGCTTCCATCAGGGCTATCTGGTCCTTTTCGTACTCGCCTGACTTCTTTTTATATATAGCGTGCCAGTTCCTGAACAGCTTTTCATTCTCCCCGCTCTTTCGGAACAGCACGACACCGCTGTTATACGGATAATAACCACCGAGTGTCCTGTTGCCTGGTAACGTCACTTCTTCGGTATCCCTGGGCGCGTGGGAAATGCACAGGTCGTAGAAATTAAGGATTTCAAAAAGCTCCCTGCAGCTGTCGCAGAAATAGGTATCCGTGTCTATGAAGAACGTCTTTTTGTAAGGAGAGCACTCATACATGTACCGGGCCTTGTAGAACAGTCCAGCGTACCAGCCACGAGTGTCCGAAGGCCTGATGACGACGTTGTCGAAGACTCCAGACGTCACGTTCCCTTTTTCGTCGGTCACCAGGGTTATGTGGGCCTTTCCGTCCACTTTTCTCAGTCTTTTTGCAGATTCCTCCGCCTCGCTGCAATAATCCTTTCCCTTCGCGATGTACATGTAACCCTCATTCATGAATTGTTAAAATGTTCCCAGATATAAAAATCTGTTAGAATTACGGGCACCGGACCAGGCAATGATGTGCGGAATTCTAAAAAGAGTATTTGAATGCCGCTATGTCATCTGCGTATTTTTTCCGGATTATCTCCCTCGTTTCCTTGTCGTAATAATCCCGATAATCGGCCTTCCTGTCCGATTTATTCTTTACCGGGATATCTTTCACGTTTATCCCTATCTTGTTCAGCACGAATTTCAGGTCAGGGCTGAAATTCTCAAAGTGCCCGATGAAGTCAACACCATTTACCGGAAAAAGACGGCTCTGCGGCATTATGTGCCTATCGGATTTCGTCAGGTCCTTTCCCTCGATGAACCTTACGAAATGCCCAAAATCCTTTCCAGCGCATTCTTTATAAAACGGCATGGTCTTTGGTCCCGATACCTTATCCTCAAAGCATGACACTACCCTGTCCCACGGATTGCGGACAAACGCAAATTTAAAGTAGTTTCTATACAGGCGGTGATCGTAACGCACGTCAGATGCGTGAACCATGCTCAGTCTTGAATGTTTTTTCAGTATGTCCAGTATCGTCCTCGTCCCTACCTTTGCTACCCTGAACCAGACAAACCTGTCTTCGTCGCTGGCTGTGACATTATATCGGGCACCCTTCATAAGATGTTAAAAAATGTCATTACATATAAATTAGGGGACAACTGCGTTCATGCAGTGATACATCAAAGCTTAAAAAACTTTTTACATTATATTCCATTGTGAAGACATGGAAGTAAATCGGTGCATTTGGAGTGATTTTTGCTCATTTTATAATTCTAATACTGGAAACTCGTCTTTTGATTTTGACGCATTGTCTCTCGAATACAAAGAAAAGGTATGCCATAACGAAGGCAACCTTTCAGGGACCAGTAAAATTGTAAGTTGCGGGCTCAAGGATTATATCAAGAAAGACCCTATGCTGATACCCAATAATGCGAGTACCTAACGAAAGTCGCACAGCATTGACTGGTGCCTGCCGTTGATCTTTATGAATGGTTCTGCCCTCTTTGTCCAGCCACCGAGCCTGTGGAGGTCTCCCAATTTCTGGACATTACCGTTATCAAGAATCTTTCTTGCAGTTCTCGGTCCTATGCCTGGTACCCTTATCAGTTCCTCATATGAGGCCTCGTTTATGTCGAGGGGACCGTCGAACGAGGCTTTTGCTATCTCCATCTTGGGATCGCCGAAAGGAAGCATCCCATCGTCCATTATGGAGAATATCTCCTTTGGGGCATATCCGTAGTCTCTCAACAGGAAATCAGCGTTATAGAGCCGGTTTTGCCTGCTCTGCGGTTCTTCTCTTTCCTTCCCAAGCGGGGTTCCGGAAACCGGCTTGAATCCCGAATAATAGACGCGCCTCAGGTCCATCTCCCTGTATTCCCATGAAGCCATCCTTAGAACTTCCCTGTCGGTTGAAAGCCTGTTTAGTATCACCTGCGTGGACTGGCCCCCGGGAAGCTTTAACCTGCTTATCCACCGCTGCCTCTTCAGTATGTCCGTCCTGAAGTCCTTTGTAGTTGACATCTCTCCCATGACGCTTCCGTTCGGTGCCTCTATGTTTATGCTCATCCTTGAAGAAAGTACGGCTGCCTGGTCTATGAGGTGCCTGGAAGTTCCCGGGAGCACCTTGAAGTGGACGTAGCCGCGAAAACGGCGCTCGTTTCGTATTATCTCAAGCGCCTCTACCATGTCCTCTGTGACCTTGTCGGGATCGCCCGTCACGGCAGAACTCAGAAAAAGGCCGTCTACCTGCATTTTCTTTCTCATGTACGAGAAGACGTCTGCAAGCTCGCGGGGCTTGTATTCGGCCTTTTTGCCCCCTTTTTTGCACGATGCGGAATTGGCACAATATCCGCAGTCGTGTGTGCAGGTGTTCTTCATGAGTGTCTTGAATATGCGGCAGTCATTCCTCTCCGCCTTGGCAACATAGACACCGCCGAGACCCTTCTTAACCCTCACCTCGCACGACTTAGGACCACAACTGTCGTACCGGCCGGCCTCCCCCAGAATTTTAACCTTCTCGGCGGTGTTCATTATTCAGGATTCAATCACCGCTGTTATAAACCGAACGGGAGGGTAGCTTTCCGCTATTCCGCTATAGTATCTCCTTATAAAATTTTTGTCACCAAGATTTTAATGGGAGCAGGAAAACTATTCGAAGTTGAAACAACGAGAAACTTTGACAGGAGAATTGAGATCAACGATGTCTGGGATGAAGCACGATCCAGCTATTTATCAGGAGACATGGTTCTCCCTTTCTTTGACTTCATATTCAGCAAGATGCCAAGCGGGTTAATTGTAGTCGGGCCATCAACTGAAGGTTATAATTGCCATGCATACTCGATGGGCTACGTGGATGGCGAGAAGCTGGAAACGTATCTTTTGCTCGAAGGCGATTCGCCTGCCCCTGGTGATATCGCACTTTATTACGATACGAAAAAGAAACCGGGAGATGACCTCGTCCATAGCGGCATTCTTCAGAAGAACGGTATGATAATGTCCAAATGGGGAACTTCGCCCACGTTCATTCACAATTTTCCTGATATACTGACTGATTATGGTGACATCATGCGTTTTGCGAGGATACCCGATGAAGTGCTCGGTGAATGGAGGACGACGTACATCGAAGACCACCCGGATTCAAACATCCCTACAATATATGACTTTGAGAAAATGGTGAAACACCATAAGAATTACATATATTTTGTTTACAACAGTGGTAAATTGACTGCCTGATCAGAACGGTCTTGGTCCCTTACCGTCTCCCTGTTTTTCCTGGCCGCCTTCGCCTCGTCCTTCCCCGCCGCCGGGACCTTCTCCTTCACCATGACCACCTTCTTCCATACCCTTTCCTTCACCGCGGTCCTTTCCACCTTCACGGTCATCCGGACCGCCGCGCTCAAACATCATCTGCATTATCGAAAGGCCGTCACCGAGGGCATCAGAAGGTTCTGCACGTATCTTCCCGCTCATTATGCCGGAATTGATAAACCACCATATCCTCAGGCCGTCCACCGTCCCCTTGAACACATCACCGACCCTGAAATTGTCCCGTTCCCATGGCGGGTATTCGGTGTGACCTCCCTGCATGTCTTTTTCAACTGTCTGTATGAGGTCGTAGAAGAAGTCGAAATCCACTTCCATCATGGCGTCATAATCTCCACCGTACTCTTCCATTGGCTCCATCTTGAGTAGCACTTCATCATTTACCGTGACGAGCGCGTTGAAGACCGTCTCCTGCCCGTCCACTACCCTGAACAAGAAAGTGCCTTCTCCGCCGTACTTGTCCATTATGGAACTCAGCGTACCCATAGCAGTCGGATCTTTCCTCATCTTCTCTATGTCGCTTGGCGACATCTCGGGTTTCTCCTTTCCTTCAGGCCCTGGCATCATACCCTTTTCCATGGCATCCTGGAATTCCTGTTTCATGAACTCCTTTGTTGGGAATATCCATATTTGCATGTAAGGTGAGAATATCCTTACGGGTTCGCCGAACATGCTTGTGGTGGTCTCCACTTCCCATATCCTCACAGAACCGTATTCTGTGTCGTAGCTTATGTCAATGGGTTCATAACCTTCAGGTATATCGGTCAGTCCGGCACAAAGCATCCTTTCTGCAGTCTCCCTGTTTGTGTCAACTATCCTCCAGTACGAGTCGAAGATGCCGCCCATCTGCTTGTCCCATTCATCGGGCGATGAAGGCACGTGGTCCTCAAAGAACCATTTCACGAACTCCTCGTCGAACGATTCCTGTATCTCATGCCTCTTCTTTATCGCGTTTTCAAGATCGTAAAGGCACCATTCGTCTCCAAATTCCCTTTCCTTTTCTTCCCACAGGCGCCTTAGGTCCTCAAACGCTTCCTCGCCCCACATGTCAAAGTGTGCCCATCCTTCGGTGCGCTTTCCTGGGTACATCCTGCACGTTGCCCTGAAGCTTACCATGGATTTCTCATGGGTCCATTCCTCACCCTTCTCGCAGTCGAACTGCTGGATGACGTTTCCCCAGGGAGCGCACCTGTCTGATGCACAGTCTGACTTGCTCTGGCATCCCGTGCAGTCATCTCCGGACTTTTCGCACCCGTTGTCCCAGTCACCGTCGCAATCAGACCATCCCTCTTCGCAGTCGCAGTGGGCCTGTTCGAAATCAAAATACTGGTTGGCGTTGCATTTCATCTCGCCACTTTCGTACCTGCATATCTCACATGGCTGGCAGAACGTGTCCCAGCAGTTCCAAACTTCCATGCCGTGATCTTTCGCAAAGTCGTTACAATCTCCCTGGTTCTCCCACTTGTGGCAATATTCTTCGCATTCCATCCTTTCGGAGCAATCGTTTGGACCGTCAACTTTTCCGTTTTCTATATCATCCATTAGCATGTTGAAGTCTTCCCAGCAGTTCCAGCAGGGTTCGCACTCGTCGTCGCACTTGTGCTTGATCTCCTCCCTCTCATCATCACCGGCGGCAAGTCCGGTGAACCATCCGGAAAACACGTCGAAAAGTGATACAGCCTGCCCTGTGATCTGTCCCGTGGGTGGCCCTTCAGGTTCGGGCTCGGGTTCCGGTTCAGGTGCTGGTTCCGGCTCTGGCTCAGGTTCAGGCTCCGGCTCGGGTTCCGGTTCAGGTGCAGCAACGGGTTCTTCTTCTGGTTCTTCAGGAGCAGGTGCTTCCTCAGTCTCGGGCTGCTCGGGCTCTTCTACTTCCGGCTCAGCTTCGACCACTTCAGGCTCTGGCTCAGGTTCGGGTTCTGGTACCGGTTCAGGCGTATGCTCCGGTTCCTCCTCGACTTTTATCGGCAGGGTAACGCAGTTGCCGTTTGAGCACACGTCCTGCGGACCGCCGCAGTCTGATGCCAGCCTGCATTCATCCTCTATTTCCTCATCTTCCTCTTCCACTTCGGGCGCAATCTCAGGTTCCGTAGCTTCCGGTTCCTCTTCCTCCTCTTCGGGTTCTGCTGCTACATCCTCTTCAGTAACATCTTCCTCTCCTGCGACTTCCTCTTCAGCCTCGCTCACCTCACCTTCGGGCGGCTCTTCCGGGGTTTCCGGTTCTTCTTCTGGCTCGACAGTCTCGTCCTCGGTCACTTCTGGTTCGGGCTCCTCGTCAGGCTCTTCCGGTGCGGCAGGTTCCTCAGGTTCTCCTGCAGCTGGCTCTTCTGGAGCGGGTGCAGAAGGCGTAGAAGAAGAACCGCCTGTGACTGGAGACGGTATCGGCGCGGCCCCGGCCTCAGCGCAGTCGTGGCCTGTTTCTATCCACCTGTGTGATGAACATATGGCTGTCGTTATTTCGGACCCGTCGCTGCACTGCCTCTTTTTCTTCTTGCCTTCAGTGCATCCTTCCTCGCAGTCTGCTGTCAGTTCCGTAACCTTACACTCACCACCGATACACTGAGAAACCCCGCAGGGCGGCTGCGGGCAGTCATCGTCCACCTCGCACATTTCCTCAGTTACCACGCATATGGGCGGGAAATGGCAGCCGAACTGGTCCTTGCCTTTCCATATGATCTTACCATTCGGGCAGTCAGGCGGGTGGTGTACCTCGCAGATTACGCAGTCCTCTGGGCAGGATTCCTCACTTTCATCGTTCTCGCATATATGGTTTCCGCACACGGACACTTCTATTGGTATAATAACAGTTTCCGGGTCAGAACACCTCCTTTCTATGCATACCAGCATCTTACCTGTGCTCTCGTCAGAGCCGCATATCACGTTGTTACAGGTGGAATCCATGCAGTCGATGAGACCGTCGTCATTATTGTCCTCGTTGTCGTTACATATCTCATAGCCGCATGAAATGGTCGGCTCGCAGTTGCCATCGTTGTCGCAGTCCTTGTAGCCCTCCTCGCAGACGCACGTGTTGTCCCCGTCCAGCACCTGGTTCTCGCCGCAGGTGACGTTTATCTCGTCGCACGGTTCAGTGTACTCCTTTCCGTCACAGATGTATATCTCACAGGGCTTGAACTGCCTGACGCCGTTACATATGTATTCGACCTGACATGGCTCCAGCTGCTCGACGCCGTCGCAGATGTATGTTGGAAGGTCAGGGTTCCTGCAGATGTTGCACTGCGGGCAGAGCTCATTACACTCGTTGTGACACTCGTTCCTTGCAGTTTCGCACACCTCAGTGCAAGTCCTGTCCTCGCTGTCGCACTTGGCCATGCACTCGTCCAGGTGGTAGTCGCACTCGTTGTCCTGCCAGCATTTGTCGCATTCCTTGCACTCCTCCATGCAGGGCCCGCCTTCGCATGGCGCTATCGACTCGCAGCCATTGTCCCAGATACCGTCGCAGTCGAATGTGGCGCTCTCACATTCGCAGTATCCTTCTTCCATGTTGAACGCCTGGTTTGGCATGCACTGGAAGTCCCCGTTTTCATAGTTACATATCGTGCATTCCTTGCAATCCTGGCCGCAGTCAAGGTCTTCCCCAGTGAGCCCTATCTTTTCAAGCATCTCCCAGCAGTCCCCGAAGTTGTTCTCATGGCAGAACCTGTGGCACTCATCTTCGGACATGCAGTTACCCGGAGTCTCAATGTTTCCGCTCCTTACTTCGGCGAATATGCTCTCGACTGTTGCGTCCCTTTTGCGGCTGCATTCCTCACATGGCTTACAGGCGACGTGGCATCCGCCATAGGCCTCATCCTCGCAGGTCCAGCAATCCTCACAGGCGTTTCGTATGGTGTCGCTGTCGTGGCATGGGTGGCATTCCTTTTCACATATCTCATGGCACTTCTCACCGTCGCCGGTCTCGTGGCATTCCCAGCATTCACTGCACTTGCCAGAGCACGTTTCGTGCACGGTTTCCCAGCATCCACCGTCACGGTCGCACACTCCCTCGCACAGCTTGCCGCAGTGTCTTTCTTCCCAGCAGTCCGGGTCCTGGCAGTCAACAACGTTGTCACCGTCGTCATCCATACCATTGTCGCACGTCTCATCGCCTCCAAGCGCCGGTACACACTTGGCGTCTACGCATCCCTCATCGTCCTCGCACTGGATGTCCCTTGCGTGCCTGCACCAGCTCTCCTGATGGGTCTCGACCTCCTCAAAAAGCCTCTTCTCCCACTCGACCTGCTCGAGCACTATCTTGTTGACGTCATATTCGCCGAACAGCTCGTCGAGGTAGTCCACGCGCAGTTCGTACATGAAGTCCCTGCATTCTTCATGATTCTCATAGAAATCGCAGTATTTCCTGCACCGCTCAAGGTTCTCGCAGTCTCCGGGACCATCAAGCTTGCCGGATTCTATGTCTTCTGCCACCCCCTTGTCGAAATCATGCATTTCGTTGTGCTTCCTGTCAAGCACCCTGTTGACCATCTCTATTTCCTGCCTTTTCCTGAACAATTCCTTTATCGCGTTTTCATCTTCATTGTCCTCGAATTCCCTGGCATATCTCTTCATGTCACTTACGGCCTTCTCAAGCAGCCCGTTAAGCTCGTATATAGTATACTTATCATACTCCTTCTCGTCAAACTCCTTTTCGAATTCCGTGTATTCGGACTTCCACATGTCCATCTTCACAGGGCCCCTGAACTCGGGCCTGAGCTCCATGTGCATCCAGCGCCACTCACAGTCCTCGCAGAAGTCGATCCTTCCCATAATCTCCAGGTTCCCGCCGCTGTAGACTGAAAATTCCCACTGCACCATCTTCTGCTTTGGCCACTTCTCCTCTGGCTCGAAAAGATCGCCTACCACCTCGACGCAGTTTTCGAGGTTGCTTTCCATGAAGAACCTGAGAAGTCTCTCATACTCTATCATCTTCTCAACGAACGTCTCAGCGCTGCCCTGGCTTCTTGTCCTGTTGTGGACTTCAGCAAGGTCGGCTATCTCGGAAAGCATGCTCTCCAGATTGAACTCAAACCTCTTTTTGAACTTTACGTTCAGGTCTACCGAGTAGAACAGGTGCTCTTTTCCATCCTTTTCTATCAGGTGCGGAAACGCGTTGAACATGATCTGGACCTTCCTGCCATCAAAAACCACCCTCTCCCACCAGGGCATTGCTTCGTCAAGCCTTTTGTCGTGGTGGGCGTTTTCCACCCATATCCAGTGTGTGTAGTCTGTTGGTTCACCGAAAACCTTCTTTATGCTTTCTGGGGGTATCCTTCCCCACTCTTCACCAATGCTTCCCCCGAGCATGACGTTTAGGTCTGCCCTTATCTGGTGACCGTACACGTTAAGCTGCAGGTAGTTGATGTTTCCTATCTCGTACTCCTCTGCGTAATGGGCTATAGACTCTATCTTATCCTTTATGTCGTCGAGATCTATGTTTACGTCAGAATCGGACTTGGCAGAAACCGTGCATGAGAAGATGAGGAGCGCTGAAATGAAAAAAGTAAATAGTATACACGAGGAGTGCCCTATACTCATATAATATTATTTTCTATACCAGTTAATTAAAGGATGTTTAAACATACACATGCGATAAAAATGAATTTTCCCTTCAAATTGACTTAAATTATTTTCCACCAATGTAGAAATATGAGTGGAAATCCGGGCTATTTTGACAGGTTAATAGAAGAAACCCAGATGTACCTATGGAACGTAGCCATGATACACTACGGTGACAGGAATTTCGAGGATCATTTTAAGACGAACAAAAAAGTGTCTGTAATCAATAAAGACTGTCTGGTAGTTGCCACAGAATTCAAGTACACCGATCACGCTGAAGGCGCGGGAAGTCATATCTTTGTGCCCGAAGGTTCTGTTGTTGGTAACAGGTCTGTGGAATATAATTATTGCTGCAGGAAAATCCATCTTGACACGCCGGGTGTTACTGACTATAAAATTGACAGGAAATTCGTGGATTTTCTCATAGGCGAGGTTGAACCACACGGTCTGCCGATGGGACTGGTCCTGGCCGATCCTGATCACATCATACAGCTTATAAAATTGGGAGATCCCAGGAATTGTGAAGACTTCAAAGACGTCGGTGTATTGGACTATGTATACAAAGCCGGGGAACCCGATTCCGTGATGGATGAAATAAGAGTTTATTATCCCCAAATCATGAAGCGGGTCAATGGGAGCAGCGTTCTCGGACTTAACTGATCAATTAGTTTTCACAAAGCAGCATATTTGCTGGTCTTTCTGATAAGTTTTTTGATATTATCACCTAATCTATCTGATTTTGTCTCCCCGCCATGTTCATTTAAAGTCGTCTTCGATACTTCCATGGCATCATCAAGACCGATTCTTGATTTTTTAATTTCAGGCTCAAATTTCACTATTTTCTCTATGAATCCGTATTTATCATCTTTAAGATCGATTTCATTCAGAAGACCGTCACTGCTGGTGGGAATCACATCAATATAAGAAATCTTGCTGATATTTGAACCGACGCTTTCTTGTACGCACCCGAGTTCTCCATATAATTTATCCAGTTTGTCATAATTTTCAAGTAAATCCTTAATATACCCTTTTTTCAGAAATATCCTAAAAGTGGTATCACGATCCATGTAGAAATATTATGATGGTGAACACTATTAAATTGGCAGGTCATTACGCGTCATGTTTCAAGTAATTCTGAAGTTTATTGTCAGTGGTAATTTACAATTCGTCCATAATTCTGTCATAACTAGATTGAACACTTTCCATGCCGGGAGTACCATAAACGTCCATCGTGGTCTTGATACTGGAATGACCAAGGACCTTCTGAACTTCTTCCATTCTCATACCTTTTTCCAGCATGAAGCGTGCAAATGAATGCCTGAAAAGGTGTGGATTTACCTCTTCTTTGGCAGGATTTGGATGCTTTACCCTAGCCATTTTGCCAGTTTTGGCACATATCTCGTTTATTTGCTTGAGTGATATTGATTCTGCCTTATTACTCTGTATCAATTTACCGTCTTTTCGTTCACCCAAGTAAAAGCGGACATCCTGTAGCGTATCAGAATCTACGGGAACTGTTCTACTCTTATCACCTTTCCCGCTTCTTATGTACAATCTTCTTTTCTCGAAATCTAAATCCCTCACTTCAAGATCCCTGAGTTCTCCGCGTCTCATCCCAGTTCTTGCAAGGATTTTCAGAATCACCCTATCCCTGAGAGATCCGGCGACGGTTATAATTTTCTTAACTTCCTCCCGGGTCAGATAATACACTGACTCGTTTTCCGTGGTTCCCATATACATATTTAGGTTACGCCCTTAAATAAAAGTAACCAAAACGTTACTTTTTCTTTAAAGTTGTAACGAATAATGACACAAAATATCCATTATGTTACCAAAACGTGACCTTTTGCGCTGTTTAGTAGTTGAACGCGCTCCTTAATAATTTTGATGTCCGAATATCTGAATAAAGATATGAATAATTTTGATAAAAACGATAACATGCGTTACATTTCCAAATAAAAATGCGTTCAGTTAGCCAATTTTGGTCTCTTACCATATATACCGAGCTCACAATTAGCGTAGAAAAGCAAAACTTTATAAATACTAATAGTATATTATTAATTGTATAATATTATATGTATATTATTAAAGATAATATATCTATATTTAACTTATGGGAGGTAATTATATGGCAATGGCAAAAATAACGCTCGATGGTTACAAATGTGAAAGATGTGATCACGAATGGGTACCCAGATCAAAGGAATATCCGCGTGTGTGTCCAAAATGCAAGAATCCTTATTGGGATAGACCAAAAAACGGTGGTAATTCTGACTCGTAATGAAATGGCATGGAGTGACACAAATAAGAACATGGGAAATAGACTACATACTATATGTAGCTATATGGCCATGTTCCCCCCATGCATTCCGAATTACTACATAAAAAAATATTCCGAGAAGGGACAGAATGTTTTGGATCAGTTTTCTGGAAGAGGAACAACTACACTCGAATCTTGCCTTTTGGGAAGAAATGGTATTGGTATAGATAAGAATCCTTTGGCTTATATACTCACTAAATCTAAAGTTGAAACACCAGAAAGGCAAGAAATAGTGAATAGAATAAACGAGTTATGGAATATGCACAGTGGTGACACTGCTGATTCATGTGACTTAGAATCTGTTGATTGGAAAATAAGAATGCTTTATAGTGATTATACATTGAGTCAAATTTTGTTTCTTAAAGACGAACTGAAATGGAGGGAAGATTCGGTAGACGCTTTCATAACTGCACTATTACTAGGTATAATGCACGGTCATTCGAATGGGTATCTTTCAATCTCTATGCCGAACACATTCTCTATGTCACCCAATTATGTAAAAAATTACATAGAAAAAAACAATCTTGAAAAACCTAATAGAAACGCTTTCGAGCTCCTCCACAAAAAGCTTGATAGATGTTATCAAGTTGTGAGAGTAAAAGGTAAAGTTTACCTCTCAGACGCAAGAAATCTAGATATGATAGATAACGATGAAATAGACCTATCAATAACGTCACCTCCATATACGAGAGTAATAAGATACGGTGATTTCAACTGGATAAGGCTTTGGCTTCTTGGCGAGGACGGAAAGGATATAGACAAGAGACTCTTCTGCTCTGGGTCACTTTCAGAGTATGAAAAATTCATGACAGATGTACTAAAGGAGAATTATAGGATTCTAAAAGATAATTCAAAGGCAGTGTACATAATTGGTGACGTAAAAAGCAGAGATAAGGGCGATGTCGTGTACAATCTTGCAGAATTCGTTTGGGAAAATTGCGCAAAAAAAGTCGGTTTTGGTTTATCGTCACCTATACTGGAAGACCGTATTAGAGACTCTAGTAAAGTATCGAGAATATGGGGAGAAACGAAAGGGAGAGCAACTGAAACTGATCGAATACTCGTACTTGAAAAGTAGGTCAATCTTCCAAATCCTTCATACTCCTCAGTGACAGTATCAAAGTTTTTGATAGTCTTCTTCTTTCGTCTTCTTGTTGATCTTCTGTGAATTTCTTACCATCCTCATCATGCTTAGGAGTTTCTTCATCGTCCAGATATTCATATTTTTGCGATTCGAATTGCTGATAAAGGTGGAATGCAATATATGCAACATATTTATTCTCCAGCAGCTGTATTGTTTTTTCTGCCATTGAAAGTCTTTTACGCCGATTTCTCTCATCGTCTATGTTGTAATTGTCCGCATTTATGTAAAGTATTAACTTATCTTTTCCTTCTTCGTCACGCTTTACTTCAAATTTTCCGACATTTTCTTCTGTCCAGGATAGTGGCCCCCAATTATCTCTTCTTATCCTTTTGATATCATAATTAGGTCTAGAAACGGAAGTCATATCGCCTTTTTTCTGCTCTTCTTTTGGATCTTCCTTGACTAAAATACATTCCCTTCTATCTGAAAGTACTGTTCCATTTGAAAGAAACATTTTGCAATACAAGTCAAATTTGTCATCATTTTTAGCATTTTCGTCGACTTGTATTGCTATTTGTATTTTTCCGTTATATGGACCCAGCCTTGTTACGTATTTCGCATAGTTGTAATCGAAAGTAACTTCGAATTGGGCCTTTTCTTTCGTTCTGTATAGTATATCATTAGGTCCATTAAATGAGATCGGAATTGTGTTATTCTTTCCTATCCTGAGTCTTACAGGCGAGCTACGCATGATTTTGAATTCTGTTGGTGGATCTACAGGGACATAAGTATCTTCTGGTGTTACAATATAGCTCCCTTCACATTCCAGTTTGTTAGGGAGATTATCCGCCTCAAACACAAGTTTAATTTTTTTAACATCGTACTCTACCGCGTCTCTTTTAGTGAATATTGTTATGGGTAATATCCCGTCCTTGAACTTACTAGTTTGTACCGATACCTCAATTCCTGGTTCTTCATCGAGAAGTGCGGCTATGTTACCTCTATTTTTTCTTCTTCTGAAAACATCATCTGGACCGTTAACTTCTACATGTATTACCTTTTTATCATTTTTCCTTATCTCTATCGGGTAACTGGAAACTTTCATTCTAAGGGACGTTGGTGGATCCTGTGGAATATATTCTTTCTTTTTTCCTGTACCACCGGGCATTTCTACCTCTTCTGATCCACCTATCCCAGCTTCGTTTCCAATAGTTATCAGTCTATCTAGCATAGTTTTTACTTGCTTTATACTCTCGTCCTCTTCTATCCTAATGTCTCCAAGTCTTTCTTCCCATTCAGATAGTTTGTCATCTTCAGTAAAACAATCAATGAGCTTTCTTTCAAGTAATTCAATTTCGTCTCCCTCTTCGACCATCTTGTCTCTTCCTGAAGTAAAAAGCTTACCTTTGACTTCCCTCGGCAGATCATCGAGTACCACTTGAACCAAAAGTGACTCAGAAACACGTGGCAGTCTCGATTTCTTTGATATTATATTTCTTTCAAGTGACCCGTGTCGTTGACCATTTAGCGTAACTATTATGGTGTTTCTCGAATTTTCCCTTTCCAAGTGTAGCTTGAGTGGTCTATTTGCGGGATTTTTATCGTCATGTAATAGCCAGTATCTTACTTTTAAATTTCCTCCATTTGGCCACTTCATATCAGCGACATTATTGTATTTTACATAGTCTGCTTCATGCAGTATCGATCGGTCACCGAACATGTTTCTGGCAAATTCTTGTGTATCCTCTCTCATGTCTACAAGTCTGAATGGCAAAACTGGATCAAAAAGATAATTTCTAAAGAGTCTGAATCCCAGACCCCTGGACAAATTTTCCCACTCCTTTGCATTATATTCTATATGTGCTACATAAGTTCCTCTCGTGAAATCTCTACCGTATTTTCCTGATATTCTCGGAATCTCACCGTCCGACCCACAAAGATATTCATAGACTGGCGGTTGTGCTATTTCTTCTACTCTTTTGTTCATATAGTCCCATACGTTCATTGATTCATCTTTTCTGACAATTGTCCAACCTATGTCGTCATTATCTTCTCCAGTACCGCTTGCTCTACGTGATAAGATGATTGTGTACTTACTGAACCTGTAGGTTGATGATCCACCGTGACCAAATGTTCCATGTAGATGAGGCGAAGTAAACTTATTACTTCTTCCGAGACTCAATAGCGTCTCTTTGAAGTTACTCGGGTGTTGACCTATACCAGAGTCCTTTACTACGATTGTAGGATATTTCGGTATATCAGAATTATAGAGCTCTACCGATACAATATCTTCTGCGAGTCTGGTTCTTTCTGCAGGCTTCATGAGTTTCCCAGCTATGGCTGTGTCGCCTTCAGGTATATTGAACCACTTTTCAACAGATTTTCTAGGAGATTTTGGTTGTTTCCCCTTTTCTAACGGCTTTCCTTTGTTATCCAAAAGTTCTTTGAGCTGTATCTGTGCATCGAATGAGTTTGTTATTCTCTCTATTATTGGTGCAATTGTCACTGATGTTGTATGAACGTTGGCCGCATTGCTCATACTTTCACCCAAAAATCTCCACATGTACTTCTTACCATCTGGCCTCCCGGACGAATCGGCAATATCGAGCTTATTGAGAATGTCCTCTATCTCAGACTGCTTTTTGACATCCAAAAGCCTTTCAAGTATTTCCTTTTCGTTCATAATATCACCTAAAAGTTGAATTGCTCCTTTTGAGGTTTGGTGAATTTGGATTTTGTAATCTTCAACTCTTTATCTATGACACAGAACATTTTCCTTACATCGTCTTGACTATATTCGTATAGAGAAGGATTCGAGCAGTGTGACAGAACGCGTATTCTTTCTATGACTTTCTGTGTTCTTTCTGCTGCAAGTCGCTTGAACCTATCCTTTTTAGTTTCATTTCTAACTTTTATTTTAACCATAATCTATTATTATCTGGTATATTACTTATAAATCTATCGTTAATACGTTTGATATAGATTTATATTCTGTGTGGAGCGCGTTCAACTACTAAACAGCGCAAAAGGTCACGTTTTGGTAACATAATGGATACACTATTGCCAATAACGTTACATAATGAGCATAGTGTTTCATTGATGTGACTTTTTGTCAAAAGTGAGGTGAAAATATGTCAGAGAATGAATCTGCATATCATCTTTCGAGAGATGATATAAGAAAGGTAATATCTGTGGCCGGGTCACTTAGAGACAGAATAATAATCAAGATTCTGGCACAGACGGGAATGAGACGTGCTGAATTGAGGAACATTGAAGTCACTGATATAGACTTCTATAAGAGAAGGATATACATAAGAAACGGCAAAGGTAACAAGAGCAGGACCGTTCCGGTAGATCAGGACACGCTGCAGGATGTCCGGTTTTATCTGGGTGAGAGAAAAGAGGGAAAATTGATACAGAGCAACAAGGCAGAATCGATATCACTCAAGCAGATAAATGAAGTGTGCATAAAGGCCGGAAAAGTGGCAGGTGTAAGACATCCAAATCCAAGAAAAAACAATTTAAACCCACACCTTTTCAGGCACTCATTCGCTCGCATGGCACTTGAGAAGGGTATGAGAATGGAAATTGTCCAAAATATTCTTGGGCATTCCAGCATCAAAACAACAATAGATGTGTATGGCACTCCTGGTATGGAAAGTGTGCAAAGTAGTTACGACCGAATAATGGGAAGTCCCTAATTCCCTGAGTTTTTCAGTGTATCGAGTATCTTCTCTCCGCTGCCGGTCAATTTGTAGACTCTTCCTGATTTCTCTTTAGGAGTTAGGCATTTCACTAGGTTTTTGTCTGAAAACTCCTTGAGAGCCCTACTTACGTGTGTAGTTGATATTTTAAGCTCTCTTGATATCTGAGATGGTGTTTTTGGTTTCTGCAAACTGAGGAAAATCTCACGTCTTGTCTTACCTCGTATAATGAAGCTATAATCTTCCCATTCCATATATAACAGAAAGAGACCATTTAATTTGTCTTAAACGACCAAATAGTTACCATATATGTACCATTTTATAAGTCATAACGTCAATGAAATTCCATGGAGCAAGAAAAGTCGCTCAGAATATTACTTTTAGTTCTTATGATAATCGTCTGCATTGTTTCCATACTTTTCTATAGCAAATCAATTGAGGTCGATGTGATGCGTCAGACATATGGAAGCTACGATATCGCATCAGGAAAGAGTATAAATGAGTATCAGACAGGCGAGCTGAAAGAATTCAAATCCACTATAGAATCGCAGAAGATGGTCATAAGAAACCTCAACCAGACGCTTTCGAACGTCAATGCGGAATTTTCGTGGCTGAAAGAAGATTACGAAAAACTCAATGAAATCAATTCCATACTGAGAGCTAACGTGACATATATGCAATTTCTTGTTACAGTGAAGGCTAACGAACTTGACAGGATAGATGAAGAACTGAAGCTGACGACCACCGAGCTGGACGAGAACGTAATGCTTCTCAACAAGGCCAAGAAATTCGAAGAGCGGGTAATCCAGGGTCTGGACAGAGGAAAGGCACACGAATTGCTTAGCAGATACGAAAAAACAGCAGAAATAGTACATACATTCACTGACACATCACTGGTTACGGATGACGTGCAATTATGGTCGAAAGTAACTGATGTATACAACTGGCTAGGTAATAACTTCGCTTATTGCTCCGACAAGGGTTTCTGCATTGGTGATGATTGCTACGTCCTTCACTACTTCTCTCCGGATGAAATAACACAGTATGGAGAAAGAGCTGTGATATGCGGAGACTGCGACGACTATGCACATCTTTTCGTTGGAATGCTCTATGCTGCTGGTGTTCCTCACGATAAAGCAAGAGTGGAATGCGGAACCGTCACGACTGGAGGACATTGTTGGACAGCAGTAAACGTAGACTCAAAATGGCTCAGGATAGACCCTGTGTGTTCCAATCCGGCAAAATATATCAATTTCTTCGGATACTCAATACAGATATCAGGAAAGGAATTTCCGGTGACGTTCACTGATGTCGATTGCTTCGACTCTTATACAACAATGAGTTGGTACACTGCAGATGAATATAATGAAGAATAGTTAATGTATTCCTGTGGCAAATATCACGTATCGAATGAATTATATGTCCGATAATAGCCATTTCCGGAAGCATATAATAATAAAGCCTGTGCGTACCGTTTACGTGCATATTTTCCATGCGATATGCCACATGTGGACTTCATTCGGGTAAATGAAAATATAATTATTATACTGTATCCGTGGGTGAGTGTGAATTAGTGCTCGAATGAAATTGTAAAAATATGTTTAATCGTGATTATTAACGAATGTGCCTTGGTAAAAATTTTTAAGGCATATTTGACAGTATCTCTGTCCGTAAAGTAGCGCATGATTGTCTTTTAGGAATATGTCTTTGCCGCATGTAAAACATCTTTGCCACAGCTCTTGGTATATAATATTTTCTATTATGGTATCACCTCCTCACTGTTTTCATCATTTTCATTATCTATGTATTCTGAAGGGGTGGGGTACGTGACATATACCAATAACTTTCTTCCGTCATCTGGATCCTTTTCTTGTACTATTAGGCCAGAAGATTCAAGTACTGGTATAATCTCGTTTTTCAACTGCCATTCGTTTATTGGCCTGCCGTATACGTCTAAATAGACAGACATTATATCCTTTCTACTCAGCCCTAAGATGTCATCATTCTTCTTGTTATTTTCTCTGAATAGATGTAGAATTACATCTGTATATATCCTGTATATGTAAGGAGGTATTCCCAGCTCTTGGCTTTCTGATATTGATTTCCATATCTCGAACGCATTTTTTACATCCGTCTCATTCGCTGCCACATCCCTTTCGTTTTCGACTCTCCTATTCAAAAAATTTATTAGTGCAAATCCCTTGATTAGAGAAAACAGTCTTTCGAAATCTCTTGAATAGCGCGGTTTAAGCCTGGGATAATTGTTCATGAACTTTTTGGCTATTTCCTCTGGGTTTTCAATTATCACATCATTGATTTTGGCAGTTTTTATATTTCTTATTCTATTTTTTAGCGCTCTCCTTTTGCTGTCGCTTACAAGCATTTTATTAAAACTTGACGGATTGCCAAGTTTTAGTGATTTTAAGTATATCGAATCCTTTATTTTCTCGGACGACGTTTCTGGACTCAGTATAAAGCTCCTAGTTGATTCCTGTTCATCATTCTTCATTTTCGCTGTACAGAAAATTACTGATGGATATCCTCTTATTAAAACATTTTTTGTACGAAGCCCCTTTCGTTCACGCTTATCTGTGATTTTATAAATTAACTCTCGTTCATCGTGGGATAGTAGTGGTCTTAACCTTTTTAGAAGTTCGTCGTGTGGCTGGTCAATGAATATCATTATCTTTCTTTCCAAATCAACTCTCACGATTTCGTTTTCATCATCCCAAGTACCACCATCATGGTAGAAAGATGACGGACTTGAATATGCAATTTTCATTAAATCCTCTTTAGGGAAAAGTGATGATATTTCGAGCGGTATATATGATTTACCTGTTGATGATGGTGATCTGAATGAAATATTGAATTGTGAGTTATCTGTGTACGCGTTTAGCATGCATATGAACGTGATTATTTTATTCGTGTCATCGCCTTTGACTGTTAGACTAAGTATATTGGAAATTTCCTCTGGAGACAATTCTTTCTTTTCATCTTCCGAGATAACGTTATCTATTACCCCACCCCAAAGTTCTACTTTTCTTATAGTTTGATCTATAATGCTACTCATTTGCGTGTCACCTCCCAGAATGTTGTCATTTTCCTCGTGGAGAGCCTAACAATGCCGAGCTTTTCCATTTTCTTTAAGCGCTGACAAACATGCCCTTTATTGATGTCAGTTATAATGGAAATTCCCATTGGGCTTATGGGACCATGATTGAGAATACACGAATATATTAGATCGTCATTAGTTTCAGCAGGGTCGTTAGTAAAAGTATCAAATTGTAATATATTTCTAGGCGTCAACAAATCCCCTTCTCTTGTTGATGCCGCCCTTCTTCTATCCATTTTATCGAGCCTATGCTATTCATAAATTTCATTTCCAAACGTTTTGGGAAACATTTGTAAAAAGTGATAATATTGGTCTATTCCCTTCTCCTGATTAATCTTTCCAACACCTTCTTAAAAATATAGCAGTCTAATAATCTAACAATCTAATTTTTATGTCCGCTTTTAAGTGAAAATGTTAGATTATCGAATCTAGTAAATATACAAACACAATTACAGTCCTTTCATACTTTTAACAACCAAAGTAGAAATTTCCATATGAACAATAATCCAATCCAACGAAAAGAATTCCATGCAAAAACTAGGGAAGAATGGCGTTCTTGGCTGGAGAAGAACCATCTGAAAGAGGATAAGGTGTATCTGGTACGCTATAAGAAACATACAGGAAAACCCACTTTCACTCCAAAAGAAGCCATGGAAGAGGCCATCTGCTTCGGATGGATCGATACTACTGTCAACAGGGTAGATGATGAGAGGTATGCCCAGTGCTTCGTGAGACGGGGCAGAAACGCCAGATGGAGCAACAACACCATAAGCTATGCGAAAAGGCTGCTGAAAGAGGGAAAGATGAGTCCTGAGGGTATCCTGAAGTACAAGGAAGGTCTCAAAAAGCCTACCATAGACCACGGACTTCCGAGGAACCCCGAAATTCCTGAGATACTTGCGAAAGCCCTTGCGAAGGACAAGAAGGCCAGGGAGAACTTCGAGAAGATGGCTCCCTCCTACAGGAGACATTACATATGGTCAATAGAGAGAGCTGTAATGGAAGAGACCAAGAAGAAGCGTGTGGAGGAAGTCGTAAGACGAGTACGTGAGAATGTGAAGTTTGGGTAGAAAACGTAACACTCTAACTATTCTGTTTCTAAGTGGTGTCCGATATCGGTTATAAACGGACAGGTTGAAGTGTCGATTAGCGTTGAGCGCTAGTATCGACAGTTGGAAATATTCATTCAAGATAACCAAAAAGACAACATTGACGACACGAAGCAATATCAACTAAAGATGTCTGCCATGCTAAATAAAAGTGTAAAGATTGCTATTATGAACAACACCCAATTATACCACATTAGATAGTGCTTTGAACGAAGCTCAAGCAGAATATCGAAATTTCCCTGAATTTCTTTCATGTGATTAAATAACTTTCTGACTCTGTTTCGCATACCTTCATAATCATATTCATACATGCATCTTGACATTTCCTGTAAGTCGCTCTTTATAGCAGTAACTTGGACAGGTGATGCAAAATTGATATATTTAGGAAGGTTGCCGAAAATGAAATTAATTGAATTTATAAGTTCTTTTCTTTCATGATGCCCAATTAAATATTCTACTGAAATATGACGTTTTGAATTCTTAACTGCCTCTATCGTGGAAATTCTCCTTTTTTCGGGGTCTCTAGTTCTTATCGTACTAAGTTTTTTGAGCTTGTTGCCCGCCTTAATCAAGCTATATTTCTGAAGAATATAGATGTAAAATAATAGGTTCAGGAATGACAAAAAAAATGGAACACTCAAAAAACCCATCGATCCGACGAATAAACCAGCCATCACAGAAAAAATCGATATTGAAGAGTAAAACCAGTAAGCATCCACTCTGGGATTTTTGATTATAAGACTTCTCCAGCTTTCCCAAATTCTATCAAGACTATCCATTAATAAACATTCGAATTTTGTTTTTTAAAACACCGTTACAATAAGAAACTGTTAAGTATGGTTCAAGTCGTTATTGTAATCTCAATTGTCGTGATATTGGGAGCTATGACAATCTGGTCGCTTGCAGCACCTTTCATAGAGCCGATCACAACGATTGCTTCTGGTGTCAATAGCTGGATTCTACAGGTACAGGGCAGGTGTCCAGACGTTAAAGCTGAGGTGACTGCCAGTTATCCCGGAACTGACTGGTTTTTTGTAACAAGATGTTATCATTTCATTCAGGTTCAAGTGGACAATCAAGGAAAACTTGAAACGCCGAGAGTCAAAATTGACTGCGACATCAAAACCAATGATGGCATGATCGCGGCAAGCAAATATAAAATCATTAATTCTCTTGGGTCCCAGGAGAGGGAAGCTGTCAATATGAATATATACCACGATTGCGGTTTAGTCATAGAAAGTTACGATTGTAGACTTTCATTTGAAAACCCATGTGAATAGTGTGAAAAAGAGGACGATACTAAAGGCACGCCCTCCCGGCTGGTCAAAGAAAAAGTATACGTATAAATCGAAGAATACTGATGATGACGCACTATCAGAAATTGTAAAGGAGAGAGATTTAAAGACCAAAAAATTGAAAAGAGTTACCCACCGAGTAAGAAAAAATGGGAAAATTATACATCAAGATATTAAGTATGAAGAAGATTGCACTTAAGTGATATCGTTGAGAATGAGTATCCTACTTCCTTAACGGAATATTTGTACGCATCGATTATGCGTATCGGACAGAGTAAGCACACCGCGCGTATTTTATCGTTCTTTATAAATCACAATTCCAATTTTCGAATATGAAGCCTTTGAAAAATGGTATGCTCATATTCTGGTTCGTTTTAATATTGCTCGCATCTGGGTGTATTTCAGGGTTGGGGGAGCCCAACGATGATACACCATGTAGATGCCCAGTGGACGATGAGTGTAGAGTAAATTGTGTTAAGGAAATTGGAATAAAGTGTAACCAGAGTTGTCTGATAGAGATGAGAAAACCTGTAGGAGAGTTCACTTTCACTGTTCCACTTGATGTAAGAAAAGATACGATAAATCGAATGGTGACAGCGGATTACTGTGCAACAATATTTCAGAACATGACATCATATACAAGCCAATTCTATACGGGAGAGGAAGTTTCCGAGTTCTGCATAATAGAATATGTGTCATTAGAAGATGAAGTTGGTTGCAAGTGCTGGTATTCGAAGTCTCATTTGACGATTAATCGGTGATTGGTGCATGACTATGAAAGATGGAATATATCCTGCGTTGAAGGCATTAGAGGCACTCTCTTCTCATGTAAAACTTTGTATCGGTAGGAACATGGAAAAAAATGACCTTAATAGTATAGTTGAATCTTACAACAAAATTCGAGGCGATGTCTCGGGAAAACTCGGAAGATCGGCTAATAGCTACTTGTTAGAAGAAAGCAGATATATATGGGCCCCATACGATAATGTTCATCAGACTGATAGTAAACTACTTTCAATTCTACAAAAAATATCGGTTGCAATTAATTATCTCGGTTCACTTGACGGAAGTTTCAGGATGGAAATGATGGAAAAGGAGAAGGAGTTGGAAATAAGAGCAAAGGAGATCGAATACCAGAAAAAACTACTCGACAAGTCTCTTGATGCCATAAGGAACTTCCCCGAAGCTATGAGATCTGGAGTCGTAGCTGACATAAAGAAGAAACATAGAGAGATCGAGAAGCATACGAAAAGTGGAAACAGAAGGGAAATAACTGCCAACTCCACGAGAAAGGTGAATTGAATGGTAGCATCCATACAGATTAACTTCTGCTTCATCTTTGGCGGGCTCGTGTACTTCTACGATTTCACAACAATGACGAGTTGGTGAAAAAATGGAAAACACGTATTTGGAGAAATTGAAGTCAAAATATATAGATGGCGAGATATTGACATTAACAATAAATGGGGGTTTGGGGAGAGGCAACAAGATATATAAGAAAGTTGATGATGTTTCAAAAGAAAAATTCAGGCTTTTCATACGAAAAAAACTAAAAGATTATTCAAAGCTCTATGAAAAACCCGTCAGTAGTAGAGACCATACCAAAAATATCAAAAAATTTGGTGAAGTTGTGTCAACTAAATACGGAGATATTCTCTTGGGTGGCAAACTAAGATTTGGACGTTCTCAGAAACTTATGAATCTTTATCTGAAGTATTTATGGGTGTTGGGATTAATGTGTACTCAACCTCCTCATTGCCCATTCGATTCTTTGATTATAGAAAAGATGGGCAATGAAGTCAGTGACCTTAAGTGGACTTCAATGGAAGATGTAGATGATTATCTTAAACTTGTTGAAGCCGCGAAAAAAGCTAAAAATACGAAAGAATCAATAGCCGAGTGGGAACTTAGAATATGGAACGACATCAACGGAAAAGAATACTAAATTAATGTGGAGTGAGTAGATAACTAAAATGGGAGATGAAATAAATGGACATGGGTAAAATTCTTGAAATAATGGAACATGTGTATGAAAACGAGGGTACTCCACACGCAAAAAAAGGTGAGTTGATAAAAAAATTCGGTGATGATTCCTACAAAGATTTTGAGAAATTTTCTATGGGTTGTGGTAAAGCGCTCGCTAATGAAACAGACAATGGTGATGTTAGATTAATACCGGACGGTCTGTTGGAATTGAGGCATCTTAAAGAGGAAGCATCAAGAAAAACTCATGAACAACTAATGATACTCGCAACGTCACTTGTTGCTATAGGTTCCATTATCCAGACAATAAGTTTTGTTTATGGTCAAGATGCAGCAAAATTGTTTATAGAGAATGGGTGGAACATCATATGGGGGATTTTTTTACTGACAATGTTCATACTCATAGTTCAAGCCGTTTCAGACTCTGCCCTGAAGCCACTATTTAGACGTATCAGAAAGAAGGTCAGAAGATCTAAATGAAGATCTTCGCGTGAACTATAGACGTTCTGAAGTTTTCTGTTAATTTATAGATATGAATCTGTAGGACTATCAGTTAAGTGGTAACAAAATTTGAATTTATAAACTTGGAATTTAACATCATTTCATGAGATCAGGAACGACAGGTAAGACTAAATTTTACACAATTAAGATATCATTGATAGGTGCTTATCTTCTTGCGTTTATGGTTGCACTCGTGGCCATTTCAATATGGACATATCACTCCGATATCGATGATACGTTGATAAAATCTCTAATATATGTTGGGATTTCAGGAGGTTTGGGTGGAACGATATATTGTATGAGGGGATTCTACAAGAATTTAGCTGATAATATGTTCAAATTAAACTGGACTTGGTGGTACATTTTTAGACCATTCATTAGTATTGTTATAGGCGTTTTTGTATATTTCCTTATAGTAGGCGGGATAATCAGTTTGGGTTCAGTATGCAATTTAAGTTATTCGAGGGGTATTATGTTCTATTGTGCGGTTGCCTTCTTATCGGGATTTTCATTCACACAGTTTGCTGATAAGTTGGAAGAGTTGTCTTCAACATTATTTTCAAAAAAATAAAATTCATACACCTTCTGATTTCATGATATACTCAAGACATGCTGTTCGTTTATTCTAGCGACTACCCTATCATTTCTTGTTGTATATAACTTCTTCCTTGCATGTTCACTATAGCGCCTATCGGCGTCGTGTTCTGTTTTTTTACCAGCTGATATGACAATAAATGCGGGGTTTTTCACATCTGTTTTTTCTTTGTGGTATCCTGATTTATTTCCATGATGAGAAGATAGTAGCAAAGTAGAATCCCTTATTTTATCGTCTTCTATATAACTCCACCCCGGAGTTTCCATATCGCCAGGAATAATAATTGTATGCCCACGAGAAGTGATAGTCAATACAATACCATTATTGTTAACGTCCCCAGGATAGTCACTCAGTATTGATTTAATAGGTGCAATAAAATCAATTTTTGTATCGTCTCCAATATGGGAAAACCACCCTTCAGTCACTTCGTACACTTTATCGCAGTGTTTTCCCTTTCTCATTTCCTCGTATACTTCCCAGTCTTCGTATATAGGATCTGGCGTGAAATTAACAGGGGAGCAAATAAATTCGCCTATTTCAAATGATTGCACTAATTCCGATAGACCCTGTATGTGGTCTCGATGTGGATGTGTCAAGATTAAATAATCGATTTTATCAATTTTAGCATTTTTGAGTATTTCAATGATATTATCGTGTTTGTCCTCATCCGTGACGTATAAATCTACAATAGCATTTTCGCCATTCGGAAATTCAACATAGGAACAGTGTCCATCACCAACCCTAAAGAAAAATACTCTAAAATCTCTCATATAATTCACTATTATGCAAATCTTTTAATTATATAATGTATTTACTCACTTTCAGAAATAGTGTGTATTGCATCGACACTTCAACCTGTCCGTTTATAACCGATATCGGACACCACTTAGAAACAGAATAGTTAGAATCTCACTTCACTTCTAAATCTTCTCTTCCACGAGATCATCCATTACGTCCGACAATAATATTAAGTATGTTTCAGAATTGAATAATCGATGATGAATTCCAGGTATACTTTAAGGAAATTACTGATTGTCCTGGCGGTGATCTTGATTTTCGTGATTGCGATCCCGCTTTTTCGTTCATATGGTATCTCCCATCCGCTAAGAAGACTTCCCGCCACAACACCGTCTCAATACGGGTTGGAGTATGAAACCGTGGTCATCACCACTTCAGACGACCTGAAACTTTACGGATGGTTCATACCGAACAACGAGTCAGGTTCGGTGATTATACTATGTCACGGACATGGATCCAACAAGGGAGAGGTTGTCCATGTAGCTGAGATGCTCCACAGGAATGGTTTTAGTACGCTTCTTTTCGATTTCAGGGCACATGGTGAGAGCGAAGGCAGCTTCGCCACTCTCGGGAGGCTTGAGGCTAATGACCTCATGGCAGCGATCGGATATGCGAGGGAGCGACTGAGTCCGAAAAGTATAGGAGTGATAGGCTTTTCGCTTGGAGGAGCGACAGCCATAATGACCGCAGGCCAGACAGGTGACATAAGAGCAGTTATCTCAGACAGTGCGTTCGCTGACAGGGGCAAGCTTATTGAGAAGGCCTCCAGAAGCGGTCTTCCGCCCTCTTTCGGCTACCTGACGTCCTGGTTCGCACAAATGTGGGGAATAAGCATGGATGAGAATCCTTCTGACTACGCAGGGAAGGTCAGCCCGGCTGCTCTGATGATAATACAGGGAGACAGGGATCACCTGGTGGACGTGGAGGATGCTCAGCTTCTATACGATACAGCGAAGGAACCCAAAGAGATATGGCTGGTTCAGAACGCTCCCCATGTAGTTGCATATACACTTTCTTCTAAATATGAAGAGAAGATTGTGGAGTTCTTTGAAAAATATATTGAAAAATGAAAGGTCTCAGATAATAGTTAGAGTGCCACGAATTTTACTGACCTTAAGCTTATAAGAAACGTCAACAAAGAAGTATTATGAAAGTCCCAATAAGGCATCTTGTGCTTGATATACTCAAACCACACAAGCCCAGCATAATTGAATTCGTCAGTGAAATAGCGAAAATGGATGGTGTTGACAGTGCTGAGATGGAAGTAGAAGAAATGGATGAGAAGACTGAAAGCGTAAAGCTAATAATAGAAGGAAAGCGTCTTAATTTCTCAAAGATTGAAGATGCATTAAGGGACATGGGTGGTAGCGTACATTCAATAGATAAGGTATTTGCTGGTAAACCCAAAAGGAAAAGGGTTTAAATGATCAAGTCCCTCATGAGGGGATCAATTGATGGTGCACTTTCGACTCTTGGTGTCGTAATCGGTGCTATCAGTGCCCCTTCTGCTATGCTAATAATATCTGCTGCATTTTCTGGAGCAGTAGCTAATGGATTTTCAAACATTTTAGCAGCGTTTTCTGCAGAAAGAACAGCTGGGTATCAAAAGATTCAGGAACTGGAAGAAAAGATGTTTACAACACTAAAGGGAACAAAACATGAAAAACACATGAACACAAAGGTTATGAAAAGGGGAGTAATGGACGGGATCTCAACAATTGCCGGCGGAGCCATACCAATAATTCCGTTTCTATTCTTCAGTGGTTTAGAGGCAATGTACATTTCAATTGCATCTGTTGCATTGCTTATGGGAATAATCGGTGCTTACACAGGAACTCTTGCAAGAGAAAATCTCGTGTTTGCAGGAGCAAAGATGGCTATTTTTGCCGGTTTGACCGCAACAGTTTGTATATTAATAGAAACCATGATTTAGGTGTACTTGATTTCGATAGAGAATAGCCAGAGTGTTTCTTTCTTAATTTTTAGGAGCCCAAAGCACTAAAAAGTGCATCAAGCGATCAACAGTGAGCTTTATAAAGAACTAAATTAACTACTATATAGTGATATTATGACACATGTTCGGAATATCGGGAAAAGAAAAAGTGCATTTGGCGATAGGTTTGTGAGTGACACTGAAAGGATAATAGCTGGTAAAAGTGTCAATGATTATTCAATAAATGACGGAGGGTCCTGGCGCACTGGTAAAATTGGTAAATTGGATTTTTCCCAGGACAATTATCCCTTATTTGATGATAAAAGAGCCGGTGCCGAAAAATGGGAAGATGGGTATATTTCTCTTTGTAATATAGAGGTGAATCCAGAATACGGCCGTCGTGGGGCCGGAACTGCTATGATGAAGAAGCTGGAACGGATAGCACAGAAGAGGGGCATACGTACAATCATCACGATCGATACAAATACTAAACCTGAAACACTGGGCCTATTAAACAAAATGGGTTACGTGGAACGTGTCGACTTATCACCGGACGGGAAAAGTTACAAAGATAGAAATGACTACTGCATGCCGGTTTATTTCTCAAAGCACGTTTTCTGAACTTTCGTCTCTTCATGAAATACGTTATAGTTCTCAGTCACTAATTACATTATTGTAAGATGATAGTTATTCTATAATCCATAATCTGCGAATTTAAATCCAGTTTTGTAGGCAGCAATTCTTTCCCTGATTAATCCGCGAATTCCCCTACCGTTCCTAATGACAGTATCAACAAGTTCGCCTGAGTTGTATTCTCTTCCGATTTCTACTCCATACAATTCTGCATAGAACTTATCTTTCTGGACTGGGTTTTTGTTCTCGCAATCATAATTACCAAGATGTGGGCAACGAGAGCACATCACATCCTCTGAATTTGTGATTACGGCTGTATCATTGTTTTCTGTTATATCTTTCAATACTTGATTGATATCTTCTGTCATCTCTTGACTTCCGCCAAGTCCTTTGATTTGAAATCTCTTTATATACGGATAAATCTTGCTGAGATGGTGTGCACGAATTTCAATTGCCATGAAAAAATAATCAATGAAAGTTTTAAGAAGTGGAACGTAACGTTGCAGGTCAAGTATTACAGTATTGCACGAGAATAGCCAGAGTGTCACTTTAGCTGACTTTGCCCGGCTGTCATATTTGTCCTCTGTTGAAAGCCCCATGATCGAGCCCGCTGAGTGTATGGATCGTGTCAAAGCTGTCCCCACCATCGACAGACAGGGTCGCTTGACCGTTATCAGAATCTATTGCAAGTATTGTGGATGAGTCCCGGGAGACTGCTCTGATATAATTATTAGATGATGTAAAAGAAGTATACGAATCACCATAATTGTTACTCATATGCCCCTTCCCTGCATGATTATATGCAGACACTCTTCCATCAGCAGAGAAAAGAAGGGGGCCAGTGCTAACATGAGGGACGCTAAGATCTTCTTCAATTTCATTAAATGTCGATAAATAATCTTTGGAAAGATAAGAATGTCTCCAACGGGTAGTGGATATGGAAACTCTGCCATTTTCACTCATACCATTCGGGTAATATCTGACTGCGGAACCATCTGCCTTTTTTACAAAGGATGACAAACCGTCAGTGGAAACATATATTCCCCTTCTACAGGTTGTTATCAGCCAATTCTGACCGTCCTCGGAAGCGGTGATGAAACTTGTTTCTGGCATGGTTCCGTTAATGGATTTAACAGACCATGTGGCCCCATAATCAGTAGAATATGAAAACCTTGCAGGGAAACTGGTCTGGCCCTTTTCGTATGAATGGTAATGTGAGATGGTCGCATATTTTCCTTTGTTAGAAATCCACGGGACGCTGCAATTGTCAGAACAGACCTGTGTGAAACTATCACCAAAGTCACTTGAGAAGAATGCGTCACCCTTACCCCAAGGCTTACCTTCGGATGCAGCTACAAACTGCCCACTGCCACTTATCCAGAAAGTGTTTATACCGGTCTTGATCGTACTGAATGATGCACCATAATCATCAGACGCTTTCAATGTCGTACCATCAAGGACATAGACGTACTCACCTTCATCAGAGACCTTGATGTTTTTCACGGACGAGAAGCCGCTTACGCTTGAAAATGATTCACCGTAATCTGCTGTCCTGCGAACAACTGAAGTATCATAATCGAAAAGATAAATATACTCTGCCGGGACAAAAGGTATGTATCCCCTATTAATTGCAGCACTATCAATTCCCGAAACAGAAAGAATCGTATCAAAACCGGTTCCCTGATCAACAGATAGAGACACGTCCCCATTATTAGTATTCACCTTCAGTATACTGGATCCGTCACGAGAGACTGCACGAACATAATTGCTGGCACCCAGAGAGGAATAAGAAGCACCGTCGTTCGTGCTCAGGTATCCATAACCGCCGTAATTATAACCAGATACTTTTCCGTCAGCAGAAAAAAGTAAAGGCGTGGTGGAGGCACGACCCGACACCAGGGCATCAAATGTGGATAATCCGTCATCAGATCCATATGTGACGCCGTTAGACGCGGCAATTGAGACCGAAGCGTCCTCACTCATACCGTTGGAGTAATAATGTGCAGAACTTCCGGTTTTCTTCCGTGTGATAGTGGATAGACTGTCAGTTGAGACATGAATTCCCCTTCTGTAAGTTGTCATCAACCAATTCTGGCCATCTTCAGAAGAAGTTATGAATGCTGTTTCACCGCCACTATTTGGAATATGTTTAGTTGACCATGTGCTGCCGTAATCAGTAGAATATTTGAATGTAGAAGGATTGGAATGGATGTTATAATCCGAAACCGTCATATATTTTCCGTTATTGGAAACCCAGGGAACACTACAATAAGAGAAAAAGCAGGCTACACTGTAGGAACGTCCATAATCAGTGGATACATATGCCATACCACCGTTGTGTGACTTTCCTTCAGAAGCCACGACGTACCTGCCACTGCCACTAACCCAAAAAGAATTAATACCGGATTTATAAGCAGCAAAAGAAAGGCCAAAGTTATTGGAAATGTATAGGTCAGTACCGTCCAGTACAAAGACGTATTCTCCGTTATCAGAAACCTTGACATCTTTAACAGAAGAGAAGCCGCTTACAGGGGAGAATGTTTCTCCGAAATTGTCAGATCTTTGAATATTCGAAGTTCCAGCGTCAAACGCATAAATGTAATTTGCGGCTTCACTTGCGGCTTCCGGTTCAGGATTTACAGTTCCATGGTCTCCCCTGTTAAATGCAGCATTATCAAGTCCGCTGAGGGTATAAATCGTATCAAACTGGCTTCCCCTGTCAGAAGACAAGGACACAGTTCCAGAAGAAACATCAACAGCAATCAGCGATGAACCGTCACGAGAAATGGACCTGATATAATTGTTGGAACCAACTGAGGTATAGGAAGCGCCATAATTAGTGCTCAGATACCCTTCACCACTATAACTGTATGCGGTTATGCTGCCATCAGCAGAAAAAAGAGCGGGACTGGTACCCACACGGTCTGTGGCAATCTGGTCGAAATTATTCAGACCATCACCGGATACGTAAGAAGCTCCATTCGATGATGCAATCGAAACCTGGCCATCTTCACTCATGCCGCTTGGGTGATAGCGCGCCAACCACCCGGTCACTTTTCTGGTTATAGTTGACAAACCATCAACTGATACATGAATTCCCCTTCTCGAGGTGGTCATCAACCATTTCTGGCCATCTTCAGATGCGGTAATAAAATCAGACTCGTACCGGCTTTCCGGTATGTTCTTGGTTGACCATGTATTTCCGAAATCAGTTGAATACGTGAATTTTGCGGGATTTGAATTGAAGTTAATGTCTGAAATCGTCATGTACTTGCCGTTATTTGAAACCCATGGCATCCTGCAATGGGTAGAACAGACCTGAGTGTATGTATCACCATAGTCGTTTGAAAAGTAGGCATTTCCGCTGCTGTACGACGCGCCCTCTGAAGCGACAACGTACTGACCGTTTCCGTTTATCCAGAAGGAATTGACTCCCGTCATACTTGAGCTGAATGAAATGCCATAATCGTTAGAGATCTCCAGATTAGTACCGTCCAGGACGAAGACGTACCTGCCGTCATCTGACACCTTAACATCTCTTACCGATGAGAAATAAGAACTCATTGAATGAAATGAATTTCCGAAGTCGGCCGACCTGTAAAGTGTCGAAGTGCCCGAATCATAAGTATAAATATATTTGGCAGTGTCGCCGGCAGCTGAGACAAAATCTGCGCTCATTCCAAAACTTAGAATGAGCAATGTGCACACAATGACACTACATGAAGATTTCTTCATACGGTGGCTATGTGACTGCAACTATAAATACCTTACGTGTGTCCCAGGTGGATAATAACTGTATCTGGAAAATTTACCTTGACAAAAGAGAATAGTATGGGCGTTACTTACTACAGCCCTTTATAAAACTTCATCATTTTCTTATCTGTGTATAAGGTGGGAGAATGGTAAGCAGGAGAAAGGTCCTTAAAAACTTGGCACTAGCGGCAGTTGGCTCTCCATTATTGATAAATTGTGTTGGTTCCGGTAACAGTGAAAAGGAAACACAAGATAAAAAGAATTCAACAGATTTTTCCAAATGGGGGTTTCTAAAGCCCCACAGCGATTTCATTGGAAAAAATCATCCCATTTATAACGTAAAAATAGAAGAGATGGGATACCCACCCGTTGGTCCTGTCTATTTCTTCAGGGGTGAAGGCATTGGAAATATGTACAGGGAAGCCCTGCCTCAGCTCAAGCAGGAAATCCTTAAGAATAATCTTGATACGAATGCCCAATATAATATAGGGGCCGATTTCCAGGCTTTCGTAGTTCCCGACAAAATGATGTACGGGGAACAGGCAATAGAATACTTTAAGGCAGCTTTTGATTTCCTATACAATGAGATTGAAGGTCTCAACAAAATCGATGATATTAATTACATTGCAGTACAAAGCGGTGATGATCTCAGCGAACACGAAAGCCACAATCATTCAGTCATAGTGGGACATGGGCGTTATGGCGTAACAAGGGTCGTCGCTACGGATATTAATGATGAGAGCAAGTCTGCAAGTACTTCCAAGTGGGATTATCTGGGCAATGGTACTGCCTCTACAATGAAAACTGAAAGTGACGGTGAACAGAAATGGTATATAACGATTTCAAGTAATAATACTGCAATCCAAGCACCTTTCGCAGAACTTCTTCCGGTTGCCATGGGAGATGATACGTTCGACATCATGAATGAAGTCGGGCATGATAACTTTAACGTCGCGATGGAGACCGTCACAGAAGGAATGGCGTATCATCTTGGACATAAAATAGCAAAGGAGTTGAACATACCCGACGGAACTTCCCGTGTAGATGAAAGGTTACATAGTCTGATTAATTCCGGCAGAAGTGAGTATAGATTTGTTCCTTCCGCGATCAATTACATCAGTGGCAATGAAAACGGAATCCAGAGGGTCCATGACATGTGGGCTGAAAATCCCATGAAGTGTTTCAGGGCAATACATAACTACAAATGACCATTAAAGATACTGTAAAGTCAGGGAATATCCAGGGTGCCGCACTCACAACTCCTGCATTCTTCATTGTTTTTTCATCAATCTTTTCTGCAAACTTCGTAAGTGTCACGTGCTATGCAGGCTTCCTCATCTGCCGGGATGACAAATACCTGAACTTTTGAATCATCTGATGTGATCACTCTTTCCTTGTTGGAACTCTCTTCATTCTTTCCGGTATCAAGAGTTATGCCCAGAGATTGGAGACCGCTTAGTATATTTTTTCGCACTGTTGGGGCATTCTCACCTATTCCTCCGGTAAAGACAACAGCGTCCAGGGAACCAAGAACGGCAGCGTAGGCACCTATGTATTTCTTTACCCTGTATGAGAAGATGTCCACGGCAAGCTTTGCCCGGGCGTTTCCTTTTTCCGCCTCTTCGATTATGGTTCTCATGTCGTTGCTGGTACCTGAGATTCCCAAAAGTCCGCTTTTCCTGTTAAGCAGTGCATTGATTTCTTTGCCCGGCATCCCAAGCTTCTCTTCCAGATAGACTATTATGGCAGGGTCGATGTCACCTGAACGCGTTCCCATGACGAGGCCTTCCAAAGGAGTGAGTCCCATGCTGGTATCAACTGATTTGCCTTCTTTTACAGCAGCCATGCTGCAGCCGTTTCCCAGATGGCAGGTGATTATATTGGCTTCATACCCGTCTTTACCCATGAGCTCGGCAGCCCTCCTTGCGACATGGTGGTGAGAGGTTCCGTGGAAGCCATATCGCCTTATCTTGAACTTTTCGTACAATTCGTAAGGCAGTGCATACATGTAGGCATGTTCGGGGATGGTCTGGTGGAATGATGTATCGAAACATGCTACTTGAGGGATGTTTGGGAAAAGAGCCATGGTAGCCTTTATCCCGGCCAGATTAGGCGGGTTATGCAAAGGAGCAAGGCCGGAACACTCTTCTATTGCACGGATGATGTCACCTGTTATTCTGGCAGGGGCAGAGAATGATTCCCCGCCGTGGACAACCCTGTGACCTATGGCACTTATCCCGGAGGGACCTTTCACAACACCGGTTTTTTCATCCGTGATGGTCTTCATTATGAGTTTCAGGCCCTGTTCATGGCCAGGTGCAGAAACTTCTGTCTTTTCATTGCCTCGACATGCAAGAAAAGACCTGCCTTCACCCACCTTTTCCAGGATACCGCCAGCAAGGACGGTTTCACCCGGCATGTCGTATACCCTGTATTTTATGGATGAACTGCCACAGTTTATTACCAGGATTTTCCCTCTATCCATCCATTATATTTGACAGTGTGGTTTTTTAGAGTAATCCTGACAAAATGGGCAGCGGCCATTTTAGCGTATAGCCTCTCTGTGACAGTGTTGCCAGATAATTTTAAAAATGGTACATGACGCTATTTCTTATCGACTTTCCTGTAATCTACGAGTGTGGCTATCTCGTATGGTTCGCCATCGACATCGATTCTCGTAAGCTTGAATTTCATCATCACTATACTGCCATTTTTTGATTTGAACGGGCCTTCACTGACCTTTGTCCCAACGAGCCCGATGGCTTCTGAAATAGCAGCCCTTTTCTGCTCATCAGTCTCAAATGCCAGCATGTCAACTATGCTTTTGCCCTTTATCTCAGAAAATTCATTGTATCCAAGGATATTGAGCACTCTCTTACTTGCCCACTCAGGAGTCATGTCGTATAGGTTGACAATATAATCTGGTTTTGGAAAAATCTTTTTCGTTTCCTCAAAGACTTTTTCTTTCATTATTTATTATACTAGCATCGTGCATTATTATAAATTTCGTTGCTAAAAATCACACACTTTGAAGTGAAAGTTTGTCCGAAAAGGTTTTTTATCACGCGTGCTGATAATTATCATGGACAAAAAAGTCAGTGAGTATATTCAAAAACAAAAGTCCCCGCAAAAGGAGATCATAGAAAGGGTAAGAAAGATCATCTTTAAGACCTTTCCTGGCATGAAAGAGGAGAGTAAATGGGGCGTCATTGCATATGACGGCGGGAGGTATTACCTTGCCGCGCTGAGGGACAAGGTGAATGTCGGATTTGCAATATTAGGCCTTTCCGAAGAAGAGGTCAAGTTGTTTGAGGGCGGCGGAAAGACTGCAAGACACATCAAAGTCCGTTCGATCGACGACATAGATGAAAAAAAGCTCGTAAAGCTTCTCAAGCTTGTCAAGAAGAAAGCGACTTGCCCCGAATGCTAGAAAGAACTGCGGCTTCTTACATATTTCTCTCTTTCATGCACTGGCTTTAGCCGGAATTTTTTTCGTGTATTTTTCTGGGAAGGGCATGATGTTTTCCTGGACCCGGTCCACGATGTTTTTTGTCCTCTCGAATGACTCGACAATGTCTGACCTTTCATCCAGACCAGTGACGGCCGGATCATCAAGGCTGTATTTTTTAAACATGTGGAAATTTTTGTCAAAAAATTCAGCAACATAAACATTTCCTTCTGCAATTTTTCCTATATACATGAAATCTGCAGCGCCTGCATACGGTTTTCTATTTATTTCTAGGAGTTTTCCCGTTTCTAGCCTCTTTTCAGCATCCATAGTAATATTCTCGGGAGTAAGTTTTAAATTTGGATCAAAGCGATGCTCACGTGCTGCAATTCAGGCGTGAAACATGCTTATTTTTAAGCGGGTGGGCCAAAGCATTGTTATGCTTGTCAGAGACGTGATGAGAAAAAGTGTTATCACGACTGATCCTGAAACAAGTATCAAAGAGGCTGCCAAGGTGATGGCTGATAACAACATAGGATGCCTCGTTGTGACGAAGAATGACAATGCAATAGGCGTACTGACGGAAAGGGACATAATATGCTGCCTTGCAGCCTCCCAGGACAACGAGATGGTCTCAAAAACCGTCAATGACGCCATGACGAAGTTCATAATCTCTATCACGTCGACCAGCACCATTGAGAGCGCGGTGAAGCTACTGACAGAAAACAAGATAAAGAAGCTTCCAGTGATAGACGAGAAGCTCGTTGGAATACTGACTTCAAGTGATATCATCGCAGCCCAGCCTGAAATGATAAAGAACGTGAAAAGGCTTGTTTCCAGGAAGATGCTTGACATCTGAGAGCCGCAAACGTTAACTGCACATGCAGCGCATGACGGGCCACACGATTCCCATCAGTACTTATTTAATAATAAACAAGCAACATTGAATCATGAAGTACGTTGAAAGAAAACCTGACTACAGTGGCTTTTACATAATGGGGGAGCCTTCCGGGAAAGACCCCTGGGTAATGCCATTCTCACTCTTTGTCGATCTTGAAGGCACTATTGCTCCTGGGGAAAGGTTTCTCAAGGGCACATTAAAGGACAGGCTCGGCAACGAATACGAATTCGCCGGAATGATAGGCGGAAAGAAATTCGAAATTGTGTCAAATATAGAAAATGAGGGGATTCCATCGGACTTTGAATATCCCGACATGATGAGATTCATGGGAAAGGCCGTGGCATCTGATGTGTATTTCTCCGGAAACGTGGAGGGGTTTTTTCCCAGGGGAATTGGAGATCCGGAAATAAGGGAATTCATTTTCGTCGCCACTTCAGGATACGTCAACACAGAAATGAACTGAAATGAACTTTGCGCGCAGTCTTTCAAAATAATTCCTGAATTTCTCTTACTTTTTCTTTTCGGCGCATTCGAGAACCTTCCCGATCTCGTAGGGCGTTCCCTCGAATTCGAACCGCATCAGCTTGAGCTTGACTAAAAGTTTCCTTCCCGTGCGCGTCCTGAAGCGTCCGTTGCTTATCTTCGTTCCCGTAAGAATCACGGCTTCCGTTGCAGCCGTCCTCTTTTCATCCTCTGTCTCAAAGTCAAGGATTTCGGTGACTCTTCTTATGTCTGAGATGTCGTCATATTCCAGCAGTCTCAAGAGTTCGTCACTTGCCCATTCCGGGGTCAGGTCATAGAGGTTGAAAATGTAATCAATTTCGGGCAACATTTCACGTGCAGCCTCAAGCAAGCTTTCGTTCATAAGTCATAATTGGGATAACGATTAAATTAATCTATGTTTAAACATGAATTGTGATGTCCTCAAGGAGCATCCACATTTTCCGAAATGCTTAAAAATTCAAATATCATTCTAATATTATGCTCAACTACATAAGGGACAGCAAAGCAGGAAAATACGTATCCTTTCTCTCGTCAGTATTGGCGCTCAATGCGACTATAGACGGCGCTTCGCTGAATTCTTACCCCCAGGAAACTATAACAGTAACGAAGAAAAACAAGTCCTATGTGATAGAGGCTGACCAGATCGATATTTTCGAAATAATAACCGGTATCAGAAAGGGTTTAATAGAAGTCCGCCCGGCGCTCACGAAAAGCGGGTACACGCTCTACAAGGAAGACGGCTTCGAGAGAGACCCTGGAAAGAATTATCTTGATCTCTGGTGGGCGATAAAGAATTCTGATGTTGACCCAAAAGACGGAGTCGTCACCGATGGCGAACCCGAAGCGCTGCTTGACAAGGTAGTGAAAAATAAGTTAAGGGAGCTGTGAAACTGGACCTTTCAGGGTAACGTGTCATTGCGATTTTGTATGTTTACCAATCATCTTCAGAAGTTTGTCTTTCTTTACGTATGAGACGGCCACGACCACCGCTGTCGCAATACCTGCCACTGCGATTGGTAATGAAAAGTCTGGAGCGCTTTCGTCAGGAACGTCCTGCACATCTGTTTGACTGGACTGCTCTTTGGTGACTTCCGCATCATCTTCCACGGTGAGGCATGCATGATCCTCGCAAGTCATCCCTTCGGAACACGAAGAATTATCACAGCACTCGTATGAAATGCATGTCCGGTTTTGTATGTAACCGCACGTGCAATTTATGTCTTGACAGCTTCCGGAAGTACACGCCTGTGAAGACGTGCAGTTCTCATCTTCGGTACATTCCGGCGGCGGCACAAACGAAGACGAGCTGCCCGATGGGGACGATCCGCCGGGGTCATCAGGGTCCGGGTCTGGAGCAGGAGGCGGGTTCACTGTAGTGAAATTCCTAAGCTCTGAATTGTTGCACTGGTAATAATGGTCACAGAAGGTCGCATTGAAGTAGTAAAGCGTCGTCTGGTTGAGACCGGAAAGTGCAAACGAAGGCAGCGAATAAAACGTCAGGTTCGTTGCATTAAGCGTTAGGTTCTGGTCCTCACCATAGTATATCGTGGTGTTGACGTACTCGCTGATATTGAAGGTGACCAACGTTGCCGTTGCGTTGATCGTCTGCGTAGTTACGTTGATTACCTGGGGAGGGTCGCTGTCGCTGTCAAAGTCCCCTGACCCGTAGACTCCTTCTCCGTAGTCATAAGCGGTTGCGGGAACTCCAAACATTATTGAAAATATGCAGAAAACCAGGGCAACCAGGCGTATATCATGCACAGGTTCCACCTTTGGTCACTTCAACCCATGCAGTGGAATTGTAAATGCAGAGATCGTTTGATGTAGAATCGTAGTATACGTCCCCGGCAGCGGGGCTCAAGGGAGCAGTAGCACGCGGATCGAGCCTCATGACATCGCTTATGTGCACGGGCCTTGAAGGCGTGACGTTACCGACACCGAGATAGCCGCCCATTATGACCATGGAATTGTTCTGGGAAACCACCATACCATTGGAATCATTCAGTGAAACTGCAATGGTGTAGTTTCCAGCTGCCTCTATCTCGCGTCCCATCGCAAACGAGTTCATGCCGCTTGCAATCGTATAACGGCCGATTGCCGCAGAGTAGTCTCCACGTGCATGTGGACCATAGCCGATTGCAAAAGAACCAGTCCCGTTTGCATATGAACTGTATCCTATTGCCGTGGCATAGTCATTGCCAAAAACAGTGCATGCGTATCCCATAGCGATTCCGTAGTCAGCGCTAGATGTAGTATTTGAATATCTCCCATACGCAAATGAGTATGGCGCATCGGCCAATAAGTCGTGTCCCATGGCAAATGAGTATGGATCATCAGCCGTTACGTCGCGTCCCATGGCAAATGAGGGCCCTGTCGAGCCAGACATAGCGGCTGCGTTTATTCCTACAGCAAGAGCACCATCATATCCTGTAGAGCATGAAGTACCAAATGCGACTGAATAGCTTGCAGGTGTGTTACCGGTACCTACCTCAAGAGTCTGGCCGATCTCCGCACTTATTGTTGCATCTAGGTTGTATAATACAATCGATGTTGTGTTATCAATATCGTCACCAGTTATCGAGCTGTCGTTTATTTCCGCAGAAGTGACAGCACCATCCGCTATTTTCTCGTTTGTCACGGAGTCCGTACCCAGGTCCCCCGATGCTATGGTACCATTGAGTATCTTTTCAGTCGTGACGGCGTTGTCTGCCAGTTCGGAATTTCCAACCGAGCTTGCAGCCAGGTCATCACTTGTTATGTTGTTGTCAAGTATGTGTGTGGTGTTGACGGCTGATGTGTTGATGTTGTCCGCATTCACGACCGTCATGTTCAGTGCCGTTGCGTTCGGCCCTGCGAGGTATGCAAGGTAGGCGTTGAATATGTCACCCCACGCGTTAGTGTCGGCACCGACCACGGGAAGTCTTACGGATTCTGCGCTCGCAGAAAACAGCAGGAATGAAACCATGACTGCCAGAAGGGACATGTACACTTTTGTTCCTTTGCTTTCAGAAGATGAAGGAACCGTGTGCATATTTCATATTTTGTCGACGTTCCCCTAAAAAAGGAGGTTTAAACATGGACTTCAATCCATTTCAGAAAGGCGTTATTTCTTCTCTTCGCTATAGCTTAGAAGCCTCCCGACCTCGTACGGTGTCCTCTCAAAGTCCAGCCTCGTAATCTCTGCCTCTATTATGATTATCTTTCCCTTACGTGAACGGAGCTTGAACTTACTTACTTTCGTACCTTCAACTTCAAGCACTTCGGTTGCAAGCTCCCGTCTCTCCTCTTCACTTTCCAGTGCGATGACATCCGTTACCTGCGTCACATCCGATGCCTTCTCATATTCAAGTACCTTTAACATCTTCTCGCTTGCCCATTCAGGCGAAAGGTCGAAAATGTTTATGATGTAGTCAGGATTCTTCATTTTCTTCCTTGCTTCTTCGAGTAGTTTTTCTTTCATGAGTATTATTTTTGCTTTCCTATTTGAATAATTTATGTTTAAACGTACGTCACATTCACTTCCTATAATGCCACAAGACGAAGAGGACAACAGCTGCAAGGACCACATATATCCATGAAAGCGGGCAAAGAGGTGACACTTCCTTCATGCAGCTTAAGTAGTAGCTTTCAAGAAACGCTATGAACAGAAGCAGTAACGTTGCGATCACCATCTTCTTCCGCTTTCTTATGTGCTCAACAGCCAGTTTATGGTCCATCATGCATGATATTATTGCAAAGCTTCCTAATATCGTTTCGTGCAAGGTGTTTGAATTTATTCACCACTTTGGAGTTATAAAAATACATACCTTTATAAAGCATGAAAACATCTCTTTAATGTGATATTATGGTAATGTATACACTAGACGGGACGCTGTCAGGAAACGGTAATAGTAGATGTGTCGTAGGAGCAGTGAACGTGCACGGAAACGACGTACTGGCTTCGATGCATTTCTACAATCCGTGTGCAGGAAAAGCTTATGCGGACCCCAGAATGAAGGTAATAGACGGCAAGCTCGTCGAAATGGAAGGCAACCGAATGCTTATAAAGTCAGGAAAAGAATTATTTGATCTCAGGGGCATAGAATTTGGCGAAAACTTCGTATACAGCCCGCTTAAGAGACCGGTGACCGGGCATACAACGTATGCAACAAACGTGATGGGTGGTACTTGCGCGTGATAATCATGGAATGGGATGAAGTGGACTCGGATAATTGGTACATGGTTTCAGTGCCAGGCATACCTATCAAAGAGGTTATAAAACTCGACTGCGAAAAAGACTACGAAAATCACATCAACTCACTTCTCGATGCAGGGAAGGATTCCCTTGCAAACAATGACGGAAAAGTGGATATTATCAGAAAAATGATAATATACGGCATAAAGGACGCTAAATGCAGGGGATATGGCGAGCTGGCAAAAAATTATTCAGCAATGCTCCACAGGATACTACCGGTGCTCTGATGCAGGCGGCTGTCAAAATGCTCAGGTAAGTCCGGGTACCTGGTCCGGGGTGTAAACCCGTATTTTCCCGTCACCGCCGTTCATGCGCAGTCCTATGTAATCCAGTTCGTAGCAGTATTGATTTTGAGTGACTCCTGCAGAAAGCGATCTCATTTTATCGTACAATTTCACATTACTGGTAATGAATGCCGTGGGAAACCCCGCATTAAGGCCATCATAACGCTCGCTGAAGATGATTTCGTCAAGAAACTCCATTGACATCATGTCGTGGATTTTTTCATCAAGATCGTAAAAATCCGGTATGCATTTGTATGCAAACCGCTGTTTTCGTGCCTCTGGTCCATTATCATAATCCTGCCTCGCGACGAAGATTCCTTTCCCGTGGAATGAGACTATTTTCTTATTATCCTTCACTTGCTGGATGAAATTCTTGTCTTCTATTGACATGAGATGGGTGAAATTTTTCATCGCAATGTAAATATCCGGATATTCCAGCATCAACTCTCTCTTATTCATGGTGTAAACTAATGCAGTAACTTTTTTAACCGCATGACTTACGATTTCCGTGAAAAGTTACCGAAATGTCCATACCACTCTTTTAAAGATTTTTGCACTTCATTATAATACAAAGCCCGTTACCGAAGGAACAAAAGTGATGATTCATGAGAAAGATGACAAGAAGGAAATTTGCTCAATTGTTACCAGTGGGCGCTGCAGCAACAGCCGCGGTTCCGCATATCATGTTTTCTGGATGCAGAAGCGGAATTCGGGGATACCAGGAAAGAATAGCTGCAGCCGACCAGCTCGATTACGAAGGCACTGCGCTGGAAGTGGTCGAAGCTGTGAAGAAAAGCGGTATCCCGCTTTACAAGAACGGGAAGCTCTTCAACGAGGCTGTAGTAAACCACAAGGAAATGAACGGTGACATCGGATACACGCTCAAGATACATGACAAGGGGAAGCATTTCAATGTCACGGTACTCGTCGGCAAGGGCTGGAATGATGGCACTTTCGGTTTCTATGATCAAGGTCACAACTACAGAGGATTCGGCGTGCTCATAGACCGTCTCTACGAGGAGGATTTCGACTGGTTTGCCGATGTCGGCCACGTTCCGTTCGTTGGGCAATCGGATGAGCGGGTGACTGCAAACAGGAGAGATTGTAAGGGGAAACTCGGCGTCGCAGACCAGCACCTGAACATGGCAAACATCCGGCCCGGCAGGTACGTGAAGGTAAACCCCGACATGGAAGTTTCGGGGAAGAATAACAGTACCTCCATAATAGGAGAACCTACTGTCAAAACCTCTGACCAGCCGTATGAAAAAAGGCGCCCCTCTGACATACGAGGCGCCGTTGTGACCAATTACCATGATATGCGGGAAAAAGAACAAATGTTGTACATCTCGCTCATGAATGATTTACTCAGCTACATGTAGACTCTCAGAAGAAATCCATCAGGTTCTGCTTCTTCTCCCGTGGCGGGAGTGGATCTTTTCCCATTTCTGGCACAGCGAGCTCAACTTCCTTTCCTGTGTCACTGCAGGCGTGGTCGTTCCAGGGCTTTTCGTCGAAGCTGAAGCTTTCGACCTTCTGTCCGCATTTGTTGCATGTCCACACCGGCATATCTATCACTATATTATTGTGAGGCAAAATTAAAATACGAATATGTTTCAGCGCGTGTCAAGGGCGATTCCATCGACCTGAAGATAGAAGACGTCGCTGTAACTTCCCTCTACGCACCTGAAAACGTTTCCTTTCCAGAGCGCTCCAAGGACTACGTACTTACTGACATCGTCGCAGTCTTCTACGAACCTTTCGTCTACGGCCTCCCACGAGCCGTCTTCAGTCACATTACACTTCCTGTCACTGCACGAAGCGGTCTCGCATTCGCACATGGAAACCTTCCCGACCGAAACGTTGAAAAGGCACCCGCTACATTCCGGCCCGCTGTAGTTTGCGTCGATCCTTGCGGCACTGCTTCCATTCAAGGCCTCGACGTAACTTTTGAAAATTCCCGGTTCAGAATATTTCCTGAAAGTGAGCTCTGCGACGTGGTCCTCGCCAAGGCGGGCCTCGTGCTCACTTATAAGCGTGTACGCGTCTATCGTCGGCTTGACAGATGGCTCTTCAGGGACGTTGACCGATGCACACCCGGAAACCAGCAAGACTGCAAGAAAAACTGGTACCAGAATTGAGTGCCTGTTCATTCATTGAAATTGAATTTACAGTTTAAAAATGCTAACGGGTTCAGAATTCCAGTTCTTCCTGCCTTGTGAAGGACAGGCCGTTATCAGCATTGAACGTGAGATAGAACATGCCGTTGTTTTCCGTCGGGTATGATACCATGTCGTCAGCGGTTATTGTAGGTATTATGAATGAAAGGTCGTCCTTTCCGAACTCTGGGGATGGCTCAAAGTCTTCTTCCTCGACATCATACGTCTCGGAGTAGAGTATCTTTGTGTTCTCCCCTTCGTCATCGGACTGCATTATCGTGATCCTCACGGTTCCGTCGGACACGGTGATCCTTCCCCTCCTGTCCTTGAGCGTCAGGTAGGAATAAATCTTTCCGTAGTTTATGTTGACCTCAAATTCCCTTATCCCGACAGGAGCTATCACGACCTCCTCAAGCATCATGCAATCGCTTTTCATCTCCGCGTCCGATATCTTTTCGCACGCATCTCCTGCGAATATGTATATGTCCGCCTTGCCTTCTGCATAATATTCGTAGCAGACGTCCCTTGATGCCTGGTCAGCTATCCCTTCGCAGATGACGGGTTCGTCCAGTTCAAGCCCAACAGAAGCATAGCACATCGCGTGGTAGGAGTCGCCCACTATCTCATCACAAAGAAGAACGCTTTCTTGCTCAGCTGCCGGTATGAAGTATTCCTTCCAGTAGCAGTGCATCGCATCGCTGCTTGCGACTATCTGGGAGCAGTTGTCAGTCATCTCAACGCACACGCCGTTTTGGCAGACGCCGATGTCCCCGCATTCCTGTCCCCACCTGGGAACGTTCCTGCACTTGAAATCTGACTTATCGTCACACAGGTCTGCAGTACACTCATTTGAATCGTCACATGAAGCAGGACATTCTTTTTGCACATCAGAACCCGTGTCGATCTCTATGTTTGTTATCTGCCCGGTCTGTGTGCATCCAGACACGAATAAAACTGCCACGATCCCGATCAAAAAGAGCACTGACCTGTTCATTGGTTAAGATATGTTGATAAGATTTAAATATTATGATTACGGGCAGGGCCGGACCGGGTTGATTGGAACCGGTTAATATAAATTTTCCAACTATAATATATTATGAAGAAGTTTGCGGTGTTTTCCCTCGTTTTCTTACTGATCATTCCCTTCGCAGCGGCCCTGCCGAACCCGGCAGCGCTCTACTGCGAGGAGTCCGGTTTCACGTACATGAAGGTCGAAACCGCAAATGGCACGGACTCTGTCTGCGTGCTTCCCGGCGAGACGTGTGATTCCTGGGACTTTTATAACGGCGAATGCGGCGAAGAGTACGGGATGTCGTTTTCGCTTTTTCGCACAGGAAGCGCGTGAAAAGCCGTTCATGGAAGCATTAATTTCCCGTTCGCTTCGTCCATTCTTCCCAGGCGGCCTTCGGGGTGCCGTCGTTATTTATCATGCCCAGATAGCACAGGAAGTCCGAAAACGTGTCCATGAACTCCTCGTTCTCAAGATACGGACTGTCGTCCTCAAGGAAACTCTTCCCCTGCTCTATACAATTATCTTTTGCCCCGTCGTGGAGCATGAAGTAGTTCATGTAGTCCACACGCTCAGGGGCGCTTTCGAGGTAGTCGAAAAAGTATCCAACGTGCTTTACCTGGTCCGATTCCTTTCCTTTAAGGCCGGGGTCAGTATTCCAGCCGATCTCCTCCATTGCAAACGTTCTGTTTCCCGTGAGCTCCTCTATCTCCTCCATGTGCTCCAGGAATTCTGAAGGGTCGCGGTCGAATATGAATCCGGGACGGTTGTAGATGTAGAGTGTGAATGCGTCGAAGTCGCCTATGTGTGCGAGCTTTTCGTAGACTCGCACCTCGCCGTTGTGCATCATGTCGTGGTAGGCAAAGATTATACCTACCTTGACGTCAGGATATGCCTTCTTCACCCTGTCGTAAACTCCCTGATAGAAGACTGCATAATCGTTCAGCTCATCGGGATGCATGTGCATGTATATGTCAACTTCGTTTCCTATCTCAACATGCGTTATGACGTCGCCGTGGCGGTCAAGAAACGTTATGACGAAATCGCTGAACCTCTCTATCATGACGGGATCGTCCCATCCCCTGAACGTGAAGTCTGAAGGGAACTCACCTTTAACAGAAGAGTGAATGTCGCTGAAGGACACGGAAGTCGTGAAGCCCTTGCCGCGTATGAGGCTGAACAGGAAGTCTGACACAGTCCAGTTGAAGTAGCCTTTCCTTTCCTCCACATCCCCCCACTGGACGTAGCTGTGCACGTGCTGGACGCCGCTGTTCCTGGCGATATTGTATGCATTGTAATAGAGCGAAAGGTTTGTCTTTTCCCCGCCTGGATTGACGGTCAGGCCAAGTTTTCGGTTCTCGCTCTGCCTGACCTCCCAGTCCCTGACGCAGTACATGGAATCGAATATCTCCTCGCCGGTGTTGATGTCGTACTTGTCCTCAAGGCAGGAGTATATGACGTAGTAGCTCTTGTCTGCACAGAACACTCCTTTTGTCTGGGAGTAGAAGGTGTAATTTCCGTCTTCTGTTTCCATGCGATAGTCTATAAGTTCCCCCTCATCCAGAATCTCACCGCCACTATCCTCCACGTACTTTATAAGGGCATTCCTGTACCAGTCAAGCGGTGCCTCGATCGCGTTTAAGTGGAAGCTGCATATGCCGTCGGGCCTCTGCATGGCAACGACAGTAAGAGGGTCACTTGATTCCTTCTCGTCCCACTTGGGATAAGCTATCTTCAGGGTTTCCATGGGAGAGGCGTCAGGCGGCGCTGACGACGAGAACTCGTGGGCAGTTAGGTCCGTTTTTACTGGTTCATTTGACGTGCATCCACTGGCAAGCAAAATTATCGGTAATATCAGTGCCAAAAGCTTCATTAAATGTTATTGCAACCGGGTGTTAAAGAGTTTACTCTTCATTCCCATGCTTGAAGTATTCAAGGTCGAACCTCAGCGATATGATATTTTCGGTTATGTCCTTGCACAGGTCTGCGATCTCGTAGATGGAAGCGCCGGAATTTTCGTTGCCACCAGAGTACTTTTTCAGCATTTCCCGAAGTAAAGCCTTTACTGCGGTTGTGCTCTCCTTTCCGGCAAAGAGCCCGTTTATCACGCCTATCATGTTCCTTATGTCCTTCATCTCTGAAGGCTTCACGTCAGATCTGGAAAGCATGAACACGGTGTCTGCGACGTTTTCGATCTTTTTGAAGATGAGTGTCAGGAAGAACAGGTCCTCGTCGGACTGAACTCCGTTTTCTTCCTTTGCCTTTGCATTGCCGATGCATGAGAATATTATCCTCTTTGAGAGATGGTAGAGCTTGTCTATATTGGTCTCTATCTCCTCTATGATGCCCTCTTCGTCCTTCCCAATGGATTCCAGCATCTGCGAAAGCAGGTACAACATACGCCTTCGTATGTTGTTGAGATTTATGCTGACGTCCTTGAAAAGGAAGGACACCACTATCTTGTTCTCGTCCTCTGCCGTTATGTCGTAGCCGTCAAGGTACTTAAGGGTCTTTTTCAGCTTCGTTATCTTCTTGTAATCGGCTTTTGACGTGGTGAGGTTGATCACGTCGACGTTTCTCACGTAGCAGAAGACCATGAACTCCATTATGTCTTCTACCTTGGACACGTCGACGGAGATATGCGACGGCCTCCTGGACGCAGTGTCCGATGACTTGACAAGGAGCTCGTTTCTGCTGTTTTCCTCTATGAAAACGCTGTCCTTTTCCTTCAGGCCATGTGCCTGTATCCACGTCTTTGGAAGGCAGAGTGAATACGACCTGTTCCCCACTTTCTGAAGCTTTCTCACTTCCATATTTACAAGTTCATAAGGGAGTATATAAATGTTATTTTGCTATATACTTTACATAGCGAAATTATATAACCGCACAATTGCGAATTCCATACTTATGGAGTTTTCAGAAAGGGGCACGCCGCAGGTTAAAGAAAGGAATTTTTCCCTGATGGTTGACAAGCTTTACGAAATGGACGAGGAACCGAAAGGCAAGTGGCTGGAAGAGGTCGTCAGGAAGAAGACCGGCAACTGAATCACTTCTTCTCAAGAAGTTTTCTTATCTTCACAAGTTCCTTGACTACGTCAGTATCAGAATCCGGTTCGCTTTCGTATGCTTCCACCGCAACAGGCTTCCTGCCGCGCACAAGCTTCATGATGAACTCACGAAGATCCTCGAATTCGTGGATGCCTTCAAGCCTTATCTCAGAAGAGTTCTGGTTGTTTCCCGAATAGCCTGCAGTCTGTATCTTGAGCGTCCCTATCCCGAATTTCCTTGAAACCGGCCCCTGTATTATGTCAACGTTCGTTATCCTGTTGTAGGGAACGATCCCGGTGTTTTTGAACCATACACCCCTTCTCCACGTCATCTCGTCGCCACTGAGCTTGTAGGTTATGGTGGCGTAGTACTTCGGTATCCAGTACATGATGAAGAGTATGATCGGCGCAATGAAAGATGATATTACGATCGTCACGATTGGCTGTGCAAAGAGTGCAACAGGTGTCATCCATGTAAGTACGCCTATTACTATACCACCGAGTAAGTATATGAAATACAGGCTCCTCAGCTGAGATGCCGGCTTGAATTCCTCACCGAGCTTTGCTGTGGATTTTTTCATGAATATATGTTAGGTTCGGGTTAAATAATGTTTATGGAAGAGAAAAAGCCGGAGGAAAGCGGGGAAAAGAAAGAGGAGAAGCCTAAGTCCCCGTACACGATGGAGAAAGAGCAGATAATGGAGCTTCCGGTTGGTGGGTTCAGCGGGAAGATATACACAGTGTATACGAGGGCAAAAGCTGAGGAAGCTGCCGAGAACCTGCTGAGGCACGACGTGCTCGGCTTTGACACAGAGACCAAACCCGTCTTCAAGAAAGGGCAAAAACAGAACCCTATAGCGCTCATACAGCTTTCAACAGAAAGGACGGCATATCTCTTCAGGGTGAACGAGACCGGAATGACACCGGGGCTGAGAAAGATAATAGAAAGTCCGGAAATACTGAAGATAGGACAGGCCATGAAGCATGAGCTGAAGACCATGGAAAAGGAGCTGAAAGTAAAAGGCCATGGCTTTGTGGACCTGCTCGACATAGGATTCACTCTCGACTGCAGCCCAAGAAGCGTGAGGGGGATGGCGGCACTGTTCCTCGGCATAAGGATACTTAAGAGCATGCAGGTTACAAACTGGGAGCGCGGAAGGCTGTCGGAAAAGCAGAAACGCTACGCTGCAACTGACGCCTGGGCGTGCCTTGAGGTGTACAAAGAAATTAAAAGACGGAAGTTAGTGAAAAATATAGAGAGGACAAAGCACAGGTGAAAAGAAATCTTTTTAAATACTGGATAGTAACAAATTAACAGTGATAATATGCCACCTTCATACGATGTGGATCTTGGAAAATTCGTGTCTGCAGTACAGAAATCATGCGTTTATAGGAAAAACAACTGCATTTATGAGGTCAATGACCTCTTAAAATACGGCGGTGATTCTATGTCAGTGCAGGTTGATGCCGATAACCCGATTACTGCTTTCTCGCGCGCACTCGATTCAAAGCTTGTTAAGCTGAAAGAATCCGGCAGAATAAGTGAGAAAGAATACCTCGTATTCAGAGGCGTCGGTATGAAAGAGTTCAACAGGATGTGGAATAAAGGAAAAGCTAATTACATAGAAGAAAAAATGGATGTGAACGATTTCACACCGAATGATGCGCCATCATCTGAAAAAATGAAGATTGCAACACAGGTAGCCAATTACTATTTCGGCAAGTACGTTGATGAAACCCAGCCTCCCCCGACTGCAAATGACTTCGAAGCGTTTTGTGAACGTCACAAAATCAAGATAAAAAGTGATACGCATGATAGGATCAATAGTGAAGGTTTGTCCCCAATCGGCATTGAAATTGTCATGATGTTCGAGGAGACATTTTCAAAACTTCCCGACGGGACACTGTATGGTATGAAGCAATACGTGGAAAAGCGCCCGGCAGCTGAATGACGAAAAACCGTTTTTATTCTACCACGCACATACTATTAATCATGAAAGCGCAGGCTGCGTTCGAATACATGCTCGTGGTCATCATAGTTCTTGCACTGCTCATCCCGCTGTGGGTATACACAATGACTGTCAATAACGATGCCACAGACGAGCTTACCCTTTCTTATGCAAAGAACGCTGTCGAGAGCATAACGTCTGCTGCCGATCTTGTCTATTCGCAGGGGCCGCCAGCCAAGGTGAGGATAAGTGTGTACGTCCCGGGAAGCGTGGACGAGGGCAACATAACAAACCAGACCGTCATATACAAGGTTTCGTACAATGCCGGGATAACGGGCATCTTCTCAACATCAAAGGCGAGGCTGAACGGAACGCTGCCTACGTCAAAGGGGACTCACATCATGGAGATAAGGGCGATCGACCATGCAAGCTACGACGTCGACATACAGGAAGCATAAGGCGCAGAGCGCCTTTGAGTTCATCTTCATATTCGGGATATTCCTGTCAGCACTGGTCGTTGGCATGTGGGTGTCGTCCACAAAGACTGCCGAGATAAGCGAATACAACAGGAACCTTCTGATAGACGACCTTCTTCTCAAAGTCACTGAAAAGATAAACACCGCCTGGATAGAAGGCGAAGGGTTCAGTACGAACGTCACGCTTCCCGTCCGCGTGGCAAACTCTGACTACGAGATAAACGTGACTTCCAATTTCGTGATAATGACCGTGAGCGGGAATCATTACATAAGGGGAATAATAACGGAGAACGTGACAGGAAATTTCACTATAGGCGGCGTGAACACACTCAGAAATACGGGCAATGCCGTTGAGATCGTGTGAACCTATTTAAATGAATCCTCTGAGGTATTGATATGAGATTCATAGTCAAGCGAAAGGACAAGCTCGACGACACGATAGAGAAGAAAGTGATATCGATTCTTGAGAAGCGTGGCATCGAGTGGACGGACAAGATAGATGATGATGCAGACTTTGCAGTGATAATAGGAGGCGACGGAACACTGCTCAGGTACAATTACATGCTTAAATGTCCGATTCTGGGGATAAACCCCGGCCACAGCGTCGGATACTACATGAGGGCAACTGATCTTGATTTCGAGGAGAACCTTACGAAGCTGGTCGATGGCAAGGCCGGAAAGGACTATTTCATATACGACCTTGTGAGACTGGAAGCCTTCGTCAACGGAAAGAGGATGAAGGGGACTGCGCTAAACGAGGTGCTTGTAAGTCCTATATATGTGAGAAGGGCGTTGAAAACCACGCTTGAAATCGACGGGAGCGAGAGCAAAGAGATAAGCTCAGGCATAATAATATATACACCGACAGGATCCACGGCGTTTGCGCATTCTGCGGGGGCAAAGAGCATAGGATACGACTGGAAGGTGATGGGTGTGACTTCACTTGCGCCGCACAAGGGCAAGCTTAAGGGCGGTGAAGTGATCATAGAGGACGGTGAGGTTAAAGTCGGGTGCCTCAGCCGCGAAGGTGAAGTGTGCATAGACGGAAGCGAAGTGGAGCTTCAGGAGATCAAGAGGGGCGACGTCGTGACTGTCAGGAAGTGTAAGTGCCCCGTAAAGCTCATCGGCTTCAAGGAGAAGTTCAGTTCCTAGACGTTCTTAGAACATTCAATTATCGGAATCAGCGAAACTAAAGAGAATGGATTTTTTGGATCTTCGTAATCCACGTAGTGGCCGTAATCTTCGCGTTCTTCCCATCCAGGCGGTGCGTCCCTGAACTGAGGGACTTTTATGAACCTGACACCATTTAGTTTTGCCGATTTACTGTCCCTTCCGAGATAATCGTCCCCTATGAACACTGCGTCTAATTCACTGACTGAAAAGTCGCTGCATGCAAGGCTGAGATTCTTCACGTTTCCCGTACCACCCTGAAGGAGATATTTCTTGAATTTTTCGACTTTTGTCGAATATGCATGCTCGCTGACACAGTGGTCCCAGCAGTAGACTTTGTCGAATTTTCCGGCAAGCCCTGCACATTCCAGACTGAATTCCACGGTCTCTGCCACACCGTCCGTGAATATGGCTTTACTGGATTCCCCGTAATGGTCCATGATCTCGTAGAGCCCGGGCCTGACAATACCGTCGTGCTTGTCAGATTTCAGTATAGTCCCGTAAAGATCAAAGATTATCAATTTTGACATACATTGATCTGAATAGTAGTTTTTTAAACCAACAATATAAGCGAGACCGACGAATCATATATCATATGCCAAGTTCCGGCAGCATATTCGCACTGGCACTCATCCTTCTTATTCTACCATGCATAGCTTCTGCCGAATCAATGACAATGGTCCAAAGCGGGATATCCGGAACGGTTTCCACAAAAAGCATCGTGACTGAAAATCTTGGAAGCGGTGAGAAGGTTATGATCGGAACGTCGACGGGTCTTTACGTTCTTGATTCTGACGGTGCCCTCGAGTCGTATGTACAGACCCCATCGCCTGTAACGAACGTCGTCGTGATTGACGACCTGACAGGAGACGGGACTAAGGAAGTCGTCATAAGTACAGGAGACATGTACTTCCCAAACGTGCAGTGCCACGACATTTCAGGCGGGACCAAGCTGTGGGACTTTTCCCCAAAAATCGAGGTTTACGACACTTACATACTGTGGACGATGAAACAGACCGCGGTTTTTGACATGATAACGATCGGCGACGTTGACGGTGACGGCTACGACGACGTTGCCGTGAGTGCAGGCTATGCAGTATATGCACTGAGCGGAAAAGACGGTGAAATGATATGGAACTTCAAGAGCACTGACAACGTCTGGGACCTTGAGATGACTAGTAGCGGCATACTGGCAGGCGACCAGAACGGATACATATACCTCATAGACGCCGGCTCTGGAAAGACGTCGTGGAAGAAGCTGATTGCTGAAAACTATATGGTCGTGAATCCGAGTACAAATTCAGATGTCGGGGAAGTCAAGCGATCGGTATGGGACATAATGTCCGTTGACGTGGACGGGAAAGAGCGGGCGGTAGTGAGCGCAGAGAACGGTTATGTTTACCTCATTGACATTTCAGGCGGTGACATCATCTGGGAGCGGGAGATCATAGATTATGTCGACTCGCTTCTTTACAGCTATTACGGTGACCATCCGCTCCCAACGTCCAGCATGTCATATAACTTCTTCAACCTGAAGGTGTCTGAATCCGGCGACGGCGTGATAGCCTACACGTTTTCTGGAACGAGGCGGGGCAGGGAATACAAGGGCGTAAGCGGTATCTACATGCTTGACGAATCTACAGGTGACATAAAATGGGAAGACGAAAACGTAGACCTTTCATACGTTTCCACGATCGAGACGCTGGACCTTGGAAAGGAATACGTCGCAGTTCCTCTAGGAAAGAGCGGCGGGAAGTCCAAGGTGAAGCTATTGAAGCCTTCAGACGGTTCCACGTATGACACTATGAGCATAAATTCCAGCTCAGGTTCAAGGAGCAGCACGTTTTACACCAAGTCACTCGGGGAAAACCTTGTACTGTACACATCAAGCTACGACGACATGGGGCTTGCAAAATATCCAAACGACATAATGTGGGCATACCCGAGGATAAACGACGTGACCGTGCTTAAGGCGGACTTCACGGGAGATGGCGAGACTGATCTTCTCATCAAGTCAAGGGACGGTGCAGACAGCGAAAACATATTTGACGAAGGCCAGTCAAGGATGTTCTTCGTCATAGATGGGTCCAGTAGGGAAACTGTATGGTCACATGAGCTTTCTGCAAAGGACTTCATGGACACAGGGGGGCTCTCGGAAGTCCAGATAGCACCGGACGTAAACGGTGACGGGAAATCCGACATCGTCGCCTACCTCCAGCACGATGGAGACTGGGGAAGGGGTGACGAATACGGGGAAAAGACAAGGATCATGGTATTCAGCGGGAAGACGGGGAAGGTACTCATGAACGTTCCCGTGTTCGAGGAGGAATACTACGGCATCTATGACAGGCTGTTTAAGGACAGCATATTCTTCAACGACACTGCAAAAGATGCAATGCTTGACCAGTGGGGCATCAACAACAGGGAATACGAGGAGCTGTCATGGACCCAGAAGAAGGACTTTGAAAGCCAGATGGAGTCCTTAAAGTCCCAGGTGATCGAGAGAAAGGACGACCTTAGGGCGAGGAAGAGGATAACGTCGCTTGACGTTATAGACGACAGGAGCGGTGACGGGACCAGCGACTTCCTTCTGAGCCTGTGGTACGACATAGTCATAATGGACAGCGTCACAGGCGATATCATATGGAACAGAACGACGAGGCCTGACATGTACCAGCACCCGTTCGACGGCGAAACGCCTGAAGAACTCCGGGTGAACTGGACGACAGACGACAGGGCAATATACATAACCATCGGTGACGTCAACGATGACGGCAAGGACGACATGATAATGGCAAACTGGAACGGCATGATGTTCATTCATTCAGTGGTGACCGCAGATGAAGTTGATTACACCGCGGCATCTGAAAAGGAGGAAAGCGACGGGCTTAACGCTGACAACGTATTCAACGTAGGCGACCTCAACGGAAACGGCGCAGAAGACGTTGTGTACGAAAAGCACGTTGAGGATTCTTCTCCCATGTTCATATTTGCCGACGGCAGAAACGGCTTCACGCTACTTGAGACGGAAAGGAGCGGAACGAGCGCGGACTTAAAGGCTGGCGACTTCAACGGGAACGGTTTTGACGACTTCATCACGTTCCAGATGTGGACTGAAGGCGGAGGACCAGTACTCAAGATCACGGACGGGCGTACCAGGGATGAGATATGGAGATACAGCGGCATAGAGGAGGCATGGATGCTGCGGGAGATATTCGGTTACAGCACGGTCACGCCAGCGACTGGGGCAGGTGATGTCAATGGTGACGGAACCGAGGACGTAGCAATAGTGCTTTCACAGGCTTGGCAGCCTGGCGCGGAGGTTGCCATATATGATGTCAAGAACAACGAGAAGCTCTCGACGATAACAATAGAAGACACGGACGAGAGCAGGAGGAGCGACACGAGATGGATGCCGGGAATCGGGGCTGAAATGCTTTCTGACATAAACGGTGACGGCCACAGCGAGCTTGGCATAATCGCAGCGGTTGGCGAGGAGCACAGCAAGCGGGTAAAGATGTTTGTTGTGGACGTACATAACGGTGAGATCGTCTCGGATTTCAGCTCCGCAGGAAAGGAGATGTTCAACTTCGGAAGCGGTACTGTGGGAATGGTCGGGAGTTCAGGTAACGTGTACTTCCTTGACACAAGCAAGGAACTGCAGATAACATCGCCTGCAGACGACAGCGTGTCAGGGTCTCCTGTGAGGGTGGAATGGACCGGCGCATCCGAAGCGGTGACCACGGTCATGGTGGATGCCAAAAGGACTGTCATGACAAGCGACAGCTTTGCTGAGTTTGAGATACTAAGCGGCAAGCACAAGATAACGGTTTATTCATTCGACAGCTACGGCAAGGGTGTCTACGACAGCGTTGACGTGACGATAGAGAAGAGCTCGGCAAGCGTGATGATAGTCACCGTACTTGTATTCATACTGCTTGGGGTACTATTCTCCCCGAAGCTTCTCATATTCCTCACGGGGGTAAGACGATGACCGAGTACATGATAGAAACGCAGGGACTCAGTAAGAGATTTGGCGACCTCATGGCAGTCAACGGGCTGAACATAAAGGTCAAGCCCGGGACCATACACGGGTTCATAGGCCCAAACGGCGCTGGGAAGAGCACGACCATGAAGATGCTGATAGGGGCGCTTCATCCGACCGAGGGTGGCGGAACGATAAAAGGCCATCCGATCGGCTCTTTGGAGGCGAGAAGCGTCATGGGGTTCTCTGCAGAACACCCGCACTTCTACGAGAACATGAACGCGTACGATTATCTCGTTTACATAGGGAAGGTCAGCGGGCTTCCCGGCCAGAAGGCCGGCGAGAGGTCACTTGAGCTACTGAAATGGCTGGAACTTGAGGATTTCACGAACAAGAAGGTCGGTGGATTCAGCGCGGGAATGCGCCAGAAGCTGAGCCTTGCGCAGGCCATGATACACGAGCCGGAGCTTCTCATACTCGACGAGCCGACTGCAAACCTTGACCCCGCAGGAAGGCTCACGATAATAAAGAAGCTGAGGGAGCTTTGCAAGCAGAGAAAGATGACTGTTTTCATTTCGAGTCACATTCTGTCCGAACTCGAGAAGATGGTAGACGAGGTTACCATAATAAGCCACGGAAAGGTCGTCACGGAGAGCGGCATAAAGGCGCTTGAGTCAAAGTATGCCGGAAACGAGTACCTTCTCAAGACGTCGGACAGCGAGAAGGTGATGAAGGCGCTTCGTGGCAGGAAGTTCGTGCACAAGGTGTGGAAGGACGAGGATGAGACTATCCACATAGTGTCTGCAGGCGACGAAATGAATTTCAAGCGGGGAGTTGCAAAGGTCGTTGCATCCAGCAATGCGGCGCTTGACGCGTTCGGCGTTGCATCAAGCGACCTGGAGCAGGTGTTCATGAAGCTGGTCGGGGAAAGCGAGCAGAAGATGGAGAAGGCCAAGGGAGGCTTCCATTTCACGCTGCCGTTCCTTCACAGGAAGAAGGGGGAAAAGAAATGAGAATGAACGCGATAATGATAAAGACTCTAAAGGACATGTTCAGCTTCAAAAGGACACTCTTCTTCATGATAGGCATGGTAATAGTCCCGCTTATAGGAGCGGGCATTTTCAGCGAGAATGCGAGCATATCATCGATGACGCTTGCAATGCAGGACCAGATGGTCGTGGGCTTTTTCATAGTGCTTTCGTTCATGTGGATGGTCGGAATACCGCTTGTATTCCTTGCAGGTGTCACGTGCGGCGGCTTCGTCTCAAAGGAAGGCGAGGACGGTACTCTGCTTCTTCTCGTGAGCAAGCCCATAAGACGCTACGAGATAATCGCAGGAAAGTTCCTTGCCTTCATATTAAACAGCGTGCTGCTTGTGATAACGGCGCTGCTTCTTTCCGCTCTGATAATATCTTCGGTGATGGCAATAGACGCATACATATTCAATAACATTCTGGGCCTGATAGCCCCGCTTTTCCTTTACGCAATCTTTGTTTCGGTGATATTCGGTGCAATAGCAACTGCGCTTTCGTCGCTATATAACAGCGTGACCAAGACGCAGATGACAATAGCTGCGATAACAATACTGATGTTCTTTGGGCTTATGATACTCCGGGGATGGCTCGGTAACATCTACGAGGGATACGGCATCAATTACATGGACGTCAACTACCATCTTGGTAACTCGTTTTTGTTCTTCCTTGAGTCTTCCGGGTACAGGATGGCGCCGATATACCAGGGCATAATGGGAATGTTCACTGGCACCTACGACGCTGCCGACATATCGAAGCTTTTCGACATGGACATAGGAGCACTTCCGCCAGCACTCGTTGCCAAGGACTACACGACTCCTGTGCAGTCCGTTCTCATCTGGGCGGGAATAGCAGCGCTTCTCATGGCACTCGCCGTACTCAAGTTCGAAAAGAAAGAAATATCATAGGTAGAGGCCAGGGTCCATCTTACTTATCCTGAAACCGACACGCGAAACATTGCCAGCTCTTGTTAACAAATAATTACAATCCTTCCTAAACGGCCAGTTTGCACAATCCTCATATTTCAAATTGTCACCAAGCTTTCCCAGTATCTCGAGAGGGTCACAGGCATCTGCTGATTCCTCGTCGATCTCGACATAACCCAGATTAATAGACACTGGCTGGTAACTTTTATTTCGCACGACATTGGCTTTGTCGTGGATCTGGTAAACTATGTCCTCAAAGCCGTTTTGTTCAAGATAATTCCTGAGTTTTATGAGATTGCGGTATTCTACGGGCTTTTCGCTTTCTATCCATATTGTCTCGTGGTCAGTGCCGGAGAATTCATCATGGAGAGTGTAGAAGTCTATACCACAGTCGGCTATCTGCCTCGCGCCCTTGAAGAATTTGTTTACGGCTCCAAAGGGGAGTATTTTGCGCATGAATGGACTGGTGTAGCGTTTTATCCCAGGGTCCATGACGCTTGTGAAGATGTATGGTGTTTTCCACTTATCTTCACTCATCTCGGATGTGAACTTTTTCCCTACAACTGAGATCACCTTGTCCGTCACTTTCTTGGAAGTTGAAAGCTTTTCCTTACTGAACACCCCGTATATCCCGGTCAGCATGCTGGTCAGGGGAAGCGGTGCCCTTTTCTTTATCTCCACGTATTTGTCACGGTCGGGATTAGTTACATTTCTTGTAATGTCCTTACGTTCCGGTCTTTTCAATACCCTTTCGACAGTTTCAGGGTGCTCCCCCATTAGATAATCGATGACCTGCAGAAGGTGCGGCGTGTCCAGGGTGTATATCGGCATCAAAACGTTACTGTATTCAGGGTCACTTCCCACACTATGCATTCCCCCGATGTTTGGGTACCTGCCCATATTCATTGTGGAATCGGCCACGAACTCGGTCCCCAGTTGCTTTATTTTGTTTTTCAGCGCACTACTGTAGATTTCCATGTAAATCCTGCGCGTTTCTTCTGAGGGGAACGCATCTTCGAGTTTTTTAAGGAGATTTTCCCTGACGTTTACTGTATTGATGTCGCCGTACAATTCTTTCATCAACGTTTTTCCGATACCAGTACTGGATGGACCAGGTTCAAGCCAGTCGTCCACATATACCTTCTGGAGATTCTTCCCAAGTACTTTTTCCATTATGTGGCACGCTGCAAAATCAGCGATGTTCCTCTTCACAGGAATGGCAACGCTTGACTTCCCGGCAACGTCATCGACCCAGTTTCTCGCGTTCTGGACAAATACCCCTGGGTCAAAATCCATGTCTTCATAAAAAGTCGGAATGTAGATGCTGTGAACGGAATCCGGAGGTTCAATACCCGAGTCCATTCATATTTTTGTATGGAAGTTTTTTATCTATTTACCAAAGCGTCTCTCCCTTTTCCTGAATTCTTCCATGATGCGGTCGAATTCCTTCACGGTGAAGTCCGGCCAGAGCGTATCCGTGAAAAACAGCTCAGCGTATTCTATCTGGTAAAGCATGAATCCTGACAGCCTCTTCTCGCCGCCGGTCCTTATCACCATGTCAAGGGGCCTTGGAACCGTGAGGAAATTTTCAAAGACATTCTCGTGTATCTTCGCTATCGCAGGGTTCTTTCTCAGCCACCTCGACGACGCCATAACGGCGTCCAGTATCTCCTGCTTTCCGCCGTAGCCTATGCATATGTTCAGGGTCTTCTTCTTTTTCTTCCCGCTGGAAGACTTCTTTACAACATTTTCAGCAGCGTTCCTTATGCTCTTTGGAACGTCTTTGAGCGCAGAACCTACTATATTGACCTTGACCGTATTGACTATCAGCGGATTATCGAAAATGTCACCAAGTTTAGATAAAATAAGGTTGTAAACGAGCTTCCTGGACTTTGCGTCTCTGCCAACGTTCTCAGTGGAAAGTGCCCATATGGAAACCTCGTCAACATTACTGCACTTTGTGTAAATGTGAGTGAGTATCTTGTCGACAGCCTCCCCTGACTGTGCACCGTCATAGTTCTTTATCCCGTTACGCTTTGCCCAGCGCCTGCTTCCGTCCGGTATTATACCAACGTGGATGCCTCGAGATTTTGTCATGATTATAGAGACCAGAATACTATAAATACTACAATGTTTTCGTCAGCGTATCTATGCTGAATTTTGTGGCAGAACAACCATTCTTTATCAGCGGGACTGACTGAAGCTTTAGCCCGTCGCCTTCCAGCATGCGGTAGGCAAGCTTTACCTCCTCGGCGCAGGCGACGCATATGACGCCTTCGTAGGGGTTGCTCGAGAGCGACTTTCTGATAGCGGAGCCTCCGGGCAGCACGTAGACGTCGTAGCCTTTCTTTTTAGAAAAAACTGTTGCCTTGTTTATGAGGCAGTCCGGTGAGCACTTCCTGCAGGAATATGAAGAGACGTCTGGCATGAACTCGGCCTTGCAGCGGTAGTCCACGTATTTACGGGCGCAGTGCGGAAAGAGTATGGCCCTCCTATTTGTCTTCAGGAACTCTTCCCTTTTTGCGACGTCCTTCACTTGAACGTCTATCATGTCTTCCACCAGCGTGAGTGAGCTGGACAGCGGAAGTCCGGTTATCCTCTCCACGTTGAACTTCCTTATCATGGCCCTTGCAGTACTGCCTACCTTGCTGTGAACCTTCCTCCTTTCCGAGAACCTGGCGAGATCCGTGAAGAAGGACTGGGAAAGCTTGGAAAGGTCGAACTTGAAGTTGTACGCCACGCTATCACCCTGAAAATCACGATAAATTACAAATGTCGGCGAATGTTTATATATGACCGGAAGGGACCGCCAAATCACAGGCTCAAAGAGTGGATGAGAGACTTTCAAGGCTGAACATGGTGCCGCTGCACCCGTTCTTTATGAGAGGCACGGCCTGGCCGGCTATCCCGAGATGATCTAAGAGTTTTGTACCCAGCTTTATCTCTTCTGCGCAGGCGATGCCCACTACGCCGTCGTATTTGTTTTTCTGCAATATGTTCTTTATGCCGGAGCCGCCGGGGACGATGTAGACGTCGTAGTTCTTCTTACCTGCCATGACGGTGGCCTGGTTGACGAGACAGTCAGGTGAACAGCGGGCACACTGGTAAGAGGATATCCCGGCATTGAACGATGCCTTGCAGCGGGTGTCCATGTACTTCCTGGAGCAATGGGGTAGTATGATTGCCTTCCTTCCTGCTTTGAGGAATGCCTCCCTGCAGGCCAGGTTCTTTATCTCCGCGTCTATGAGGTCTTCTATGATTAAGAGGGAATCTGAAACGGGCAGACCCGTCATCTTGTCGACCTTGAACTTCTTTATGAGCGTCTGGGCCACGCCTCCCATCTTGCTATGTACCCCCCTCCTTTCCGAGAACCTGGCGAGATCCGTGAAGAAGGACTGGGAAAGCTTGGAAAGGTCGAAGTTGAAGCTATATGCCATTTTCCCACCTCTTGATAATTCGGGAAGCACATATATATTTACCAGAAATTCCTATTGTATTTATGATACCGGACTTTTCGCCGAGCATGTTCATCGGCGTCATGGGAGGAAACATTATTTCTTTTGGATCCGGACAGCCAGACCTTCCGCCCCCAAAGGAGGCATTCGATGCACTTTCCGGATACAGGGGCTTTAAGTACGACCTCGTCCAGGGAAGCATCAGGCTCAGGGAAGCCCTTTCTAAAAAGAACAAAGGATTTGCCCCCGAAGACTTCGTCATAGGAAACGGGGCGTCTGAGTCCATGGACCTCCTGCTCAGGACGCTATTCTACAGGTGCGGCAGGAAGGGTAACGTGCTCCTTACGAGGCCTTACTACTACTCGTACCCGCACGTTGTCAAATTCTCAGGATTCGGCACGGTTTACACAGACCTTGTCGGCGGCAGGATAGACTTTGAGGATTTCGAGGAGAAGGTCAGGAAGTGCAAGGTCGCAGTGATAAACTCCCCATCAAACCCGACGGGCATGATAGAGCCAAGAAAGACGCTGAAGAAGATAGAAAAGCTTACAAGGGACCTTGGAGTGTACGTGATATCAGACGACGTGTACGACGAGATGGTATATGCAGAAGATGCTTACTTCATGAAAGGTCCGAATATAATAACGCTGAACTCGTTTTCCAAGACTTATTCCATGTGCGGTTTCAGGGTCGGATACAGCCAGACCATAGACAGCGAACTCAACAAATCCATGGTGGAGATGAAGTCACACACCTCGATGAACACGAGCATAATAGCACAGGAGATGGCACTTGCCGCGCTGAATTCGCCGAGGAAGTACATCACAGACTGCATGAAGGTGTGGAGGGGAAGAAGGGACGCAATCTACAGGAGGCTCACAGACATGGGCCTTGAACTGAAGGTGCCGGAAGGCGCGTTCTACGTGCTTCCGGCAATAAAGCACGCAAAGGAGTTCGTGTGGAACATGTACGAGAAGCACGACCTTATCACTTATCTTGGCGACTGGTTCGGGGCACCAGACCATGTGAGGTTTTCATATCCACTGGATGTCGAGAAGATAGAGGAAGGTATGGACAGGGTAGAGAAATTCCTCAAGGAAAACCCAAAATATTTATAGTAATGGGGTCAATGTATTATGATGAAGGCATTGACGATCCCGCTGTTTCTTGCAGTACTCTTGGTATCAGGCTGTCTTTCCGTGAGCCCTGAAGCGCTCATAGCATCAAGCCCTGTCGTGCAGGAGTTCCTTTCCGATTACCCGAATGCCGAGATAAAGGCAACATTCTACAGTGAAGCAGAAGCAGCACAAATGCTTGACACGATAAAGGTAGACTGTGAAAAGGAAGTGGTCGTTGCCAAGGATTATTACAAGATAACCATAACTGACGCTGAAAGCGGGCTTTCGCTTACAGCATGGCTTGACTGGGACAGGCAGATAGTAGAGTGCGCTGTCAAGAAAGGGTCTTCGGGTGAGAAGATAGAGAAGTACGAGAAGGAAGAATTCGAGAAGGGTGAGAAGAAGAAGGAGTGCAATGCGTATAACAAGACTGCATGCCACAGCGGGCATGTTTACATGTTTGACGCGTGCGGGAACAAGCTTGGCAAGGTACATTACTGTGAACACGGTTGCCACGACAGCGCATGCAAGGTGGTCGACGAGGAGGAGCACTACGACAAGAAGTGCCATGACGGACACGTTTACCTGTTCGATTCTGACGGAAACAAGTTGAAGAAGTATGCTTACTGTGAGCATGGATGTGAGGACGGTGACTGCGTAAAGGAAGATGCTGAAGAGTGCAATGCGTATAACAAGACTGCATGCCACAGCGGGCATGTTTACATGTTTGACGCGTGCGGGAACAAGCTTGGCAAGGTACATTACTGTGAAAATGGGTGCGATGATGGTGAATGCAAAGAAGATGATGATCTGAACAAGAGCGCGTGCGGGGAGTCAGACAACGGTTTCGACATATACAACAAGGGTGTGTGCGAGACGTGGGACCAGAGGCTTGAAGACCACTGCAATGATGACGGGACGCTCACCGAGAAATACTGCGAGGACGGCGAGATAACGTGGAAGAGCGTGAACTGTCCTTCGGGTTATGTATGTGACGATGGCGCATGCGTTGTCGGGTACGAATGCACCGACAGTGACGAGAACAGCGCATACAGTGACGGACTCAACTATTTCGAGAAGGGAGTTGCAACATACTCCGAGAAGGGTGTAGTCCTCAAAACAGAGGAGGACTACTGCGGCACCGAAGGCGTGGAGGAAGGCTACCTCAGGGAACACTACTGCTCTGCCAGCACACTGAAATCAAAACTGTACAACTGCCAATATGGATGTGCCGACGGGGCGTGTGTCAGTGAGGAAGACTGCGTGGAGAACGTTTCATTTGACTGCCACGGCGGCGATGTTTACGCTTTCGACTCATGCGGGACTGCCAAATACGTCGTCACGGAATGTGAGAACGGATGCGAAGGCGGGGAATGCATAAACGAGACGTCAGGGCAGGAATGCATAGACCAAGACGGCGTGGACGAGTTCACTTACGGTGAAGTGTGGTTTGAAGGTAACACCGGTCCCAGCATAATAGACGTCTGCTCGTCTGATTCGTATGTTGCCGAGGGTATCTGCACGGAGGCCGGAGGCGCAACAACGTCAGCAATACTATGCGATTACGGATGCGTTGAGGGCGCGTGTCTTATGGAACCTGTAAACGAGTCCGTCTAACCAATTAATACTAGCGGTCTCATAATATTCAATTAGTGAATTTGCGTGATATTCGAAATCTTATTACTGGTCGTTCTAATAGCGCTTTCGGGACTGTTCTCAGGGGCCGAGATAGCATTGTTCTCACTCGGCCAGATAAAGGTGAGAAAGCTTGTCAAGGAACGAAGAAGCGGCGCAAAGACCCTGAAGAAGCTGAAAGGGAACCCGCACAGGATGCTTGTCACGATACTCATCGGAAACAACGTGGTGAACATTGGCGCCGCAGCACTCGCGACCATCATATTCACAGACATGTTCGGGTCCACAGGCATCGGCCTGGCGACGGGAATAATGACATTCCTCGTGCTGGTATTCGGCGAGATAACGCCAAAGACGTTCTTCCACCAGAACGCCGAGAAGATGTCTCTCATTGTCGCAAGGCCGCTTTACATACTGACATACGTACTCTATCCGATAATCATAATAGTCGAACTGATAAGCAGGGGCATCCTGAGATTAATCGGCACGAAGAGCAAGAAGGACGAGATAACCGAGGAGGAGATAATGGCAGCACTCTCACTTGCGGCAGAATCCGGGGCGATTGACAGGGACGAGGAGGAGATGATGCAAAACGTCATAGACTTTGGGGAAAGCAAGGTAGATGAGGCGTACACCCCGATGAAGAGGATGGTTACGATAGATCCCAGCCAGACGATAATGGACGTGATCACAACGATGCTCAAGACAAAGTACAGCAGGATACCCGTTTACAGCAAGAAGGCAAGGAAGGTCATAGGCGTCGTGAACCTGAGAAGCATACTGAAGTACATAAAGAACAAGCGCTTCGAGGTCAAGGTGCAGGACGTGCTTGATCCCGTGATATCCGTGCGCGACGATGACATGCTCGACGATACGTTCGACAGGCTGAAAGAGCACAGCGCTCACATGGCCGTAGTGCTTGACAGGAAGAGGAACGTGAAGGGCATAGTCACGATGGAGGACCTCCTTGAGGAAATCGTCGGTGAGATCTACGACGAGTCTGACAGGAAGAGGGTAAGGGTCCACCACATTGACAAGAAAACCGCGATAGTGAGGGGTGACATGCTCGTAAAGGACGTGCAGGAGAAGATAGGGGTGCCGTTCAAGGGCAAATTCGCGACGGTCTCTGACCTGCTTTCTGCCAGGTTTGACGGCAGGCCAAAACGCGGTAAGAGCATAAAGCTGAAGAATTTCACGCTTACTGTGATAGACGTTGATCACGACGACCCTTCAGTCATAAAGAGGATAAAGATAGTCAAAAGAAGGGGCAAGATAAATAAGTAGTAACTTTGCAGTAAGATCACGTTTAAACAAAATTACATTTGGTTTATTTTTTACTGCATGGGAAACGATACATATATATTGAAGATTGGTTCTAGTAAACATTGTGGGGAAATGAAATTTCACTACGTTTTTGTCGCATTGCTTGCAGCAGTTCTCATTTCAGGCTGCACACAGACTGTACAACAGGTCGAGCAGGAGAACGGCCCAACGGACAGTTCGCTTCTCGATATAAAAGAGAGCGGCAAGATCGTTATCGGGACGTATGCAAAACTCGATCCAATGACATATCTCGATGACTCAGGCGAGTTTGTAGGCCACGACATTGAGATAGCAAAAGAAATCGCATCCAAGCTCGGTGTTTCCGTGGAATTTCAGGACATCTTTTTCCCAGACATGCTCGAAGCGGCAAAAAGCGGTGAAATCGACATAGCACTCTCTGCAATAACGATCACAACCGAAAGGTCTGAAGAAATGCTTTTCAGCATACCATACTTTGATGCCGGCCAGACCATGGTCGTAATGGGTGACAACGACAACATCACCACACCAGGGGACATGGAAGGAAAGATGATTGGCGTGATGAGCGGCACGACAGGCGAGAAGGCCGTGCTTGCACTGGACTACATAGACCCTTCCATGGTCAAAGTTGCCGAGGAAAAGGAAGACAGGGTAAACAGCCTTCTGGACGGGGAAGTCGATGTGATTGTCGAGGACCTTGTCGGTGCAAGCGGAGTTGTGAAAAACAACCCGTCGCTTAAGATAGTAGGCGATCCGTTCACCCAGGAATACTACGGGATAGCAACGCAGCTTGGAAACGACGCCCTGATGAAAGAGATAAACAGCATACTGAGGGAAATGAAGACAAGCGGAAAGCTCAAGGAAATAAAAGACAAGTGGCTTGGCTGAGAAAAGGTCTTACTGGATGGAATTTATTTTTTCTATTAGGGCTTCACGGATATTTTCGTTCTCTATCTTGGAAATCACATTCCCGTTACCGTCGCATTCATACAGACTGACATCGTTATAGAACCCGTCACCTGAGACTGTAGCCATGGACGTGTAGTGGATTATCCTGCCATCGATCCTGTACATACCATGGCTTTCCTTTAAGAATCGAACGCCGTCCTCTGAAACGAGCGGCTTGACAGTGCCATCGTATGAACTGAAGATGGTGTCGCTTTCCCCGGACGGGTACTTTACATTAAACAATTTCCCTACAGATTCTTCGCCGCTTTTAATGCAGGAGCTGACTACCAGTGCGCCAAAGATCGGGAGCAATTTCCTGTAAAAACCTTTCATGCGGTTAATCCTTGTTATTTCATTTTTTATTTGTTAACGAGTCCCTGATTGTGACATCTTTTAAATAGCCGTGACATTCTGTTACTATGTGCTACGCTATTCCTGGAAGGGTCGCTGAAGTCAAGGACGGCGTCGCTGTCGTGGACTACTTCGGCGAAAAGAGGAACGTCCTCTGCGACTTTGCCGATGTCCGGAAAGGCGAATACGTGTACGCACAGGGCGGCGTGCTGATAAGCAAGATACCGGAAAAGGAAGCTGTCGAAATCCTTGAAGCGTGGAAGGAGAAGTTCTTCGAGCTGAAGGAGTTAGACCGCACTACGTCCAAAATACACGAAAATGCCGACGCTTCAGGTAACATACTGCAAATACTCCAGAAGGTGAACAGGAACCAGGAACTTGGCAAAAAGGACGCGCTCGAACTGTTAGGGACGGACGACGGGGAAGACATCAAGCTGATAATGGAGACTGCAAACAACGTAAGGCAGAAGGACCACGACAACGCATGCTGCGTCCACGGGATACTTGAGTTCTCCAATTACTGCACGCAGGACTGCATGTACTGCGGAATAAGAAAGGGCAGCAGCGTCAAAAGATACAGGATGACACCAGAAGAGATCATAGATGCTGCCAGGCACGCTTCAAAGGAACTGGGATTCAAGGCGCTTGTGTTGCAGTCGGGCGAGGACCCGTGGTATGATGACGAAAAGCTTGAAAGGATTGTAAGGGAAGTGAGAAGGCTTGACGTTCTCATATTCGTCAGCATAGGAATGAGGCCAAAGGAAACTTACAAAAGGCTTTATGATGCCGGCGCGAGGGCTGCGCTCCTCAGGTTTGAGACTTCAAATAAAGATCTGTTTGAGAAACTGAGACCTGGAACGAAACTCGAGGACAGGGTGCAGCTGATACGCGATTTAAACGACATGGGATACGTCGTTGCGACGGGCTTTCTTACGGGACTTCCAGGTGAGACAAACGAGGACCTTGTCAACAACATACTGCTGACAAAAGAACTTGGCGCGGACATGTATTCCTTTGGGCCGTTCATACCAACTGACGGGACGCCGCTTCAAAGTGAGAGTAAGCCTGACGTGGACAGGGTCCTGAAGGCAACGGCGCTTGCCCGGTTCATGGACAGGAAGTCAAAGATACTTGTAACGACTGCGCTTGAGACTGTCGATAAGGGTGCAAAGAAGAAGGGTCTTATGTCCGGGGGGAATTCGCTTATGATAAACATAACTCCTTCAAAATACAGGGACCTTTACAGGATATACCCTGGTAAGGCAGGAAACGACAAAAAGACCGAAGAGAATATAAATGATACTATCGAATTGTTATATTCACTGGGAAGGGCACCGACGGATTTAGGATTGTGATAATATGCCAAAAGCAGAGGAAATCGTAAACGTGATGGAGATAGAGAAGGCGCTTGAGAGGACAAAATCAAGGCCGCCTGGGAAGATACACGAGATACTGAACAAGGCGCTCAGGATGAAGGGACTTTCTCTTGAGGAGGTAGCATACCTTCTAAATGCCGACCACCCAAACTTCGTTGACAGGATGCTTGAGACTGCGGCAAAGATAAAGGAGAAGATATACGGGGAGAGGATGGTGTTTTTTGCACCGCTTTACGTTTCCAGCCACTGTGTCAACGACTGCGAATACTGCGGCTTTCACAAGAGAAACAATGCACCTAGAAAGAAGCTTACCCAGGACGAGATAAGAAGCCAGGTGAAAACGCTTGAGAAGATGGGGCACAAGAGGCTCCTTGTTGAGTTCGGTGAGGACCCGGTGAACAATGACATAGACTACATAGTGGATTCCATCAAGACGATTTATGATACCAAGATCAGAAAGGGTGAGATAAGGCGCGTCAACGTCAACGTGGCCGCAACCAGCGTGGAAGATTACAAGAAGCTCAAGGAAGTGGGAATAGGCACATACCAGCTCTTCCAGGAGACTTACCACAGGGAAACCTACGAGAAGCTTCACTGCGGACCAAAGGCTGATTATGAAAGGCAGCTTTTCGCACATGACAGGGCTTTTGAGGCGGGCATTGACGACGTGGGTCTTGGCGTACTCTTTGGCTTATACGATTACAGGTTCGAGGTGATGGCACTTGTTTCGCACGCGCAGTATCTCGACAGTACGTACGGGGTCGGTCCGCACACGTTCTCGGTGCCGAGGTGGCAGCCTTCGGAAACGGTTGAATGGAACAAGCCGCTTGTAAACATTTCAGACTACGAACTGCTGAAGATAATCGCGATACTCAGAATGGCTGTGCCATACACCGGCATGATAATTTCAACCAGGGAAAGTCCCGATCTCAGGGCCAAGGCATTCAAGGTTGGGATATCGCAGACATCTGCTGCTTCAAGGACGTCTCCTGGCGGGTACACAAAGGACAGCGGGCTTTCGCAGTTTGACCTTTCCGACCACAGGTCCCTTGACGACGTCATGCTGAGCATATTGAAGCAGGGGCTGCTTCCAAGCTTCTGCACGGCATGCTACAGGGAAGAAAGGACAGGAAAAGCGTTCATGGATCTTGCAAAACCCGGTAACATACACCATCTGTGCAGGCCGAACGCGCTTCTTACTTTCAAGGAGTATCTGGAAGATTACGCGTCACCGCAGGTCAAGAAGCTCGGTGAGAAGATAATATCAAAATACCTGGAAAATATAGACAAAGAGAAAGTGAGAGTTGAGACAGAAGAGCGCCTTTCACGGATAGAGAAAGGCGAACGGGACATCTACTTCTAGATCATACGAGAAGGACACCCAGAACTATGAGGATATCGAAAATCACCCAGAGACCGTGCGCGACTATTATGGGCCTTTCCCTGTGCATGACACCGTAAATGACCCAGAAGAATGCCACAACCGCAAGTGCAGCCCATGTTATGACGGACACTCCCTCGATCATGCCATAAACCCATATGTTTATCATCTGAGGGATCGAAGTGAGTGGACCGATTATTCCGACTACGTATATCAGCTTGTCCATTATCCTCTTCCATTTGTCAGGATGAGGATACTTCTCCTTCTTTTCGTGGAGTCTTTTTCTCTGGTGGTAATGGTGAAGTCCCTTTTCCATACAATCACTTCATTATCTTGTACTTGGTGAACTGGATGTACCCAAAGAGCAGTATCCTTGCGACGATGAACATGATGACAATGTCAATTACGAGGTTTATGACGTTGAAATACGAATACTCTATTTCACCGTGCCACTGGAAATAGTTGAACGGGAAGCCGAACCCTGACCATCCGCTGTAGTCCGGGAAACGTGCCTCGATGTTGAACGCCTGGGATACGAGGAAAATTGCCAGAAAGACGAGCCATATCCTTCGTTCCGGCTCTAGCCATTTCGACAGCCATTCCCTCATGTTCATATCATTTTTATGGCAGTGACGGCTTAAATAAAATCCATATATCTACGCCAGTAGAGGAATGTTTAAATATCAGACATTCCTTAAATAGTGCAGGGTCTTTTTGAAGGTGACCAAAACACTGGAAAGAAAACAAATGCAAAAAAATAACACACGTATTCTTCATGCAGCGCTCGCACTCCGCGACGGATCGGTCTGGCATGGAAAGGGCTTTGGCGCTACCGGCAAGATAACCGGAGAAGTTGTTTTCAACACAGGCATGATGGGATACACGCAGTCTGTGACGGACCCATCGTACACCGGGCAGATACTCGCCCAGACTTATCCTCTCATAGGAAACTACGGCGTCAGCAGGCAGGAGTTTGAGTCGGACGGCCCCAAGATACAGGGCTATGCAATCTATGAACTCTGCAGGGGACCATCACATTACACGTCCACGATGGACGTTGACACGTGGCTGAAGTCAGGCGGGATACCCGGAATAGAAGGAATAGACACAAGAGAGCTTACGAAGGTGCTCAGGAATGAGGGGACCATGCTTGGCGCACTCGAGGTGTCTGAAAACCCAATAGACGTTTCAGAGATTCTCAACGCTGCAAAGACTGCAGAGGACCCAAACGAAAGAAACCTTGTGACCGAGGTATCGATAAACCGGCCGGTGACGTACCCCGGAAAGGGAAAGAGGATCGTGATAATAGACTGCGGGATGAAAGCGGGCATTTCCCAGTCGCTTCTTTTGCGCGGAGCCAGCGTGACACGGGTCCCTGCCGAATACAGCACGAAAAAGATAATGGACCTCTCGCCTGACGGCATATTCATATCAAACGGTCCCGGTGACCCGAAGATGGCAATAAAGACCATAAAGACGGTCAGCGATCTCATCGAGTACAAGCTTCCGGTTATGGGCATATGCCTTGGAAACCAGATAATAGGGCTTTCCCTTGGCTGTGACACATACAAGCTGAAGTTCGGCCACAGGGGGCAGAACCATCCTGTGATGGAGAAGAGTACCGGGAAGTGCTACATCACAAGCCAGAACCACGGGTTCACTATCAGCCCGGAGTCCGTAAAGGACAAGGACGTCGACATAAGCTTTGTAAACGTCAACGACGGGACAGTGGAAGGAATAGAGCACAAGAAGCTTCCGGTGTTTGGCGTGCAGTACCATCCCGAGGCAAGACCTGGCCCTGTGGATACGGGGTACCTTTTTGACAAGTTCATGAAAATGGTGGAGAGGTCGAAATGAGCGCAGACAAGTCCGTCCGGAAAGTGCTGATAATAGGGTCAGGCGGCATAAGGATAGGACAGGCGGCAGAGTTCGACTACAGCGGTTCCCAGGCACTGAAGGCGCTAAAAGAAGAGGGTATCGAGACAGTACTCGTCAATCCGAACGTTGCAACCATACAGACCTCGCACGATCTTGCGGACAAGGTGTACATGGAGCCGATAACGCTTGAGTTCATGGAAAAGATCATAAAGAAGGAAAGACCTGACGGCATACTCCTTGGTTTTGGCGGCCAGACCGCGCTCAACATGGGCGTTAAGCTTTACGAGGAAGGCGTTCTCAGGAAGTACGGGGTGAGAGTTCTCGGCACTCCTGTCGAATCCATAATGAGGTCTGAAGACAGGGAGAGGTTCAAGGAAGCTGTCGAGAAGGCCGGCGGAGACGTCGCGCAGAGCATATCGTGCAATTCAATAGACGAGTCAAGAAAAGCTGCTACAGAAATCGGCTACCCCATCATGGTAAGGCCAGCATACATACTTGGCGGACTTGGGTCAGGAATTGCATGGAATGAAAATGAACTTGAACAGGTCGTGAAAAAGGGTCTCGAACACTCCATGATAAACCAGGTGCTCATCGAGAAGTACCTACACCACTGGAAAGAGGTCGAATACGAGGTTATGAGGGACAAGGACGACAACTGCATAACGGTGTGCTGCATGGAGAATTTCGACCCCATGGGCGTCCACACGGGCGACAGCATAGTCGTCGCGCCGAGCCAGACGCTGTCTGACACGGAATATCATTATCTCAGAAAGGTCTCGATAAACGTCATACGTGAGCTTGGGATCGTTGGTGAATGCAACATACAGTTTGCGCTCAATCCAAACAAGCTTGAACACTGCATAATCGAGGTGAACGCAAGGCTTTCGAGGTCCTCGGCGCTCGCATCAAAAGCGACCGGCTATCCGCTCGCATACGTTGCGGCAAAGCTTTCCGTCGGATATACGCTGCCGCAGGTGTCGAACAAGATAACGCAGGTGACGTCAACGTGCTTTGAACCGGCTCTCGATTACATCGTAGTCAAGGTGCCGCGGTGGGAGGCGCGAAAATTCCCGGGAGTGGATCCGAATCTCGGCTCGCAGATGAAGGCTATCGGCGAGGTCATGGCAATCGGCAGGAACTTCGAGGAAGTGATACAGAAGGCCATACGCATGCTTGAGATAGGAAGGGAGGTCACAGAAGACAGTCCCGTATTCGAAGATACTGAGAAGATCAAGGAAGAACTCAAGTCACCGACTGACCAGAGGCTGTTTGCCGTCGCAGACGCGTTCAGGATGGGCATGACGGTCGATGAGATACATGACATAAGCGGCATAGACAGATGGTTCCTCTACAAGATAAAAAACATCACGGACATGCACGAAAAGCTCAATAAAGTCCGCTTTTCAGACGATGGTTTCAAGGATGAACTCGTTGAAGCCAAAAAGATCGGGTTCTCTGACAACAAGATAGCAGAATGCATGGGTGTCGCACCGGAGAGGGTAAGGACGCTACGAAAGCATTACGGTATACTTCCGGTTGTAAAGCAGATAGACACCCTTGCAGCAGAGTATCCTGCGAAGACCAACTACCTGTACATGACATACAACGGCTCGTTTGACGACATAGACTTCTCTGAAAAGGGAGAGATGCTCGTAATAGGCGCAGGACCTATAAGGATAGGATCAAGTGTAGAGTTCGACTGGTGCACGATGAACTGCGTGTGGGAACTGAAGAAGAAGGGCTATACGACGGTTGTTGCAAACTGCAACCCTGAAACGGTCTCCACTGACTACGACATGAGCGACAAGTTATATTTCGAGGAGTTGAGCCTTGAGCGCATGATGGACATAATAGACAAGGAAAAGCCGCTTGGTGCGATAGTATCCGTCGGCGGCCAGACTTCAAATAACCTTGCATATTCGCTGAGCAAGAGGGGTGTGACGCTTTTTGGAACCACAGGAAGGGACATAGACTCGGCAGAAGACAGGCACAAGTTCTCGTCAATGCTTGACAGGCTTTCGATCGCACAGCCCGAATGGGATTCATTCACGACAATGAAAGGTGTCAAAAGCTTTGTCGAAAAGATCGGCTATCCTGTCATCATAAGGCCGTCATACGTGCTTTCGGGGTCTGCAATGAAGGTTGCCAGGAACGAGAGCGAACTCAAGGAATACCTGTCAGGCGCAGTAAGCCTTTCAAGGGATTACCCGGTCGTCGTGTCGAAGTTCATAACGGGCGCAAAGGAAGTGGAAGTCGACGGCGTCGGTGACGGCAGGAACGCTTTCATAGGGGCAGTGATGGAGCACATAGAACCAGCTGGCGTCCATAGCGGTGATGCAAGCATGGTGATTCCTCCCGTATCGATAAGCGAGGGTGTCAAGGAGAGGATTTATGATTACACCGAAAAGATATCGAGGGAACTTGGAATAAAGGGCCCGTTCAACATCCAGTACATGGTCAAGGGTGAGAGGATATACGTCATCGAATGCAACCTCAGGGCATCGAGGTCCATGCCTTACACGAGCAAGAGCGCTGGGATAAACCTGATAAAGACCGCGACGAGGTGCATGACGGGCGAGCCTCTCCCGAGGGGACTTGTGACAAACCACCTCAAGACCTATTCAGTAAAGTTTCCGATGTTCTCATGGGCAAGGTTCAAGGGAATAGACCCAAAACTCGGGGTCGAGATGGTCTCCACTGGAGAAATCGCATGCATGGGAACAACTTTCGAAGAGGCCCTCATCAAATCCATGATCGCGACAGAGTCCGGATTTAGGATCGGCGGCAACGTGCTTCTCAACAATGTGGGAAGAGGCGTTGCGGAAAAACTCAAGAAGGCGGGTTTCAATGTCATGACAGAGTATGACGGTACCAAACCAGACGTTCTGATAGATGCCGGTGACGACAGTGAAATAAGAAGGGAACTTGCGACTCTTGGGGTTCCCATATTCACGCAGATGTCCCTCATAGAGGCATTCGCTGATGCTCTTCTCAAAAAGCCGAAAATGGAGGCAAGAGAATTGAAAGAATACTGGAGGTTATCTGGAATGGAAAGGGAATACAAGATCGCAAAGATCGAGAACGGCACGGTGATAGACCACCTGCCGTCGAACAAGGCATACGAAGTGCTTGAAGTGCTTGGAGTCAGGAAGGGCTATCCCAATTCGATAGTCAGCATGGTGACGAACCTTCCAAGCAGCAGGCTTGGGGTAAAGGACGTACTGAAGATAGAAGGAAAGATACTCTCGCCCGAAGAGATGAAAAAGGTCGCAGAGATTGCACCGGACTCCACCGTATGCATCATAAAGGATTTTGAAGTGTCGCGGAAGGTCAATCTCTCAAAGGACTGATCATCGCCAGTCACTGTAGCCACACAGTCCGTACAGGTTGACAGGACGCTGGCCAAAGGAGAGAAGTGACACTTAACAGATTTAAAGCTTTCTGATATATGTTTGTCATGATAAATACACCATTGCTTGAGGTATACACGGATTTCAAAGAAGAGATAGCTGATATGAAAAAATACACAGTAATCCCCGACGATCGCGGGGAAAAACTTGCATCAATTTTCATAAAAAATCGTCCCGATGTGGATTACACCGTAAATGCCATTGCCAACTTGGGAAGTAAATTGCATGCTACCGAAAAGGGAAGTGCGTTTGATTACTTCTCAAAAGCTATCAAGAAGTTACAGTCCGGACCTGCCGATTAAGCATTCGGAAGCTAAAACTATCAAAAGAGTGAAACGTTACTGCGGTTTTCTGGAGAGTGGCAGGAGCGTCGCGTTTAAAAAAATTCGCACCAGAATTCGTAAATGGGAAAATATCTGTACAACAAGCAGGTACACAACCTGTTCTGCGAATACGTGAATTTCAAGGAAACTTCAAATGCGCGTGGATGGAAGTCGAATGAACTTATACTCGAAACGTCGACAATGGCGTATTTCACTGACCTAAGGGAAAGTGGCGTAATCGACAACGTGACCAAGGACGACATTTCCATTCTCTGGAGGATACTCCCTTACAATGACCCTGAAAAGAAATACTTCATCAGAGAACTCGAGAGTACCAAACTCGGAAACAACATCACGTGCAAACCAGGAAAAAGTGGACTTTCAAGAGTGGCAAATTTTGCCCATCCGCGAGAAGGTCTCAATAATGCATACGACTTCTACAAGTACAGGTTAAAGAAAAGTGAAGAGGAAAACGCGGACGCCAAAGTTCTGATTGAAAAAATCCAATTCACTGAGGAAGATCTCAACAATGTGATATCACGGCACCATAAAAATGAACTTGGAATAGGGAAGTTCAGAGATACTGCATTATCTGTTCTGGAAGAAAGGGAAATCAAGTGTGAATGAACTAAGTGGGGCCTGACATCCGGTTCCCGCAGATTTCGTCGAGAATATTTCAAAAATTGGAATGCGTAAAATCGATAAATGCATGCAGACCGTAAAGAACTGAAACTGAAATCGGTCTGATGATGTAACGAAGTCGATCTTAAATGGCCCAACGTAAGGCAGTAATATAATTCGAACCGTATAAATCCAGTGGACCGGAGGGGATTTGAACCCCTGGCCTCTTGGATGCGAACCAAGCGATCTACCACTGATCTACCGGCCCCTTCTGAATTCTAGTACGTTACTACTTTTTAAATTTTCCATGCTTTTATGATAATGATCATAGATCCGGATGAACTCAGAAATTCTTACATAGATTTCGATAAACATTATGTGCATGCGAAATCACTCAGCACCGATGTTGGCAGTCACATGGCTGTGTACTTGCTCCTTACCGAGAATGGTGAATCCTTTACTCCGTTCTGGGTACGGGGAGATTCCTTGATCGAGGAATGTTGCTTTGTCCACTGCATCACTGGAAACGGCGGCAGTACCGTTTATGCAGACCTCATGGGGATAGTAAAGAACGGCTTTAACGGGGGCAACGGATATACAGGAGATACTGACGACAATGCTATAATCCACGACACCCTGAGTACCGAAGGATATCCATGGCATCAATCATGTGATGACAACCTAACAAAAGACGGATACGCCATAACATCAAAAAGCGCAATACTTCTTCCAGGTTACATGGAAGAAAATACATTGGTGAGTCCCCGTAATGATGCCTTGGTTGCGATAAAGCGCATAAACCCGGAAAATATAGACATGGTCTATATCAAACTCAATGGCGGAATCGATAAGCATAACCTTGAAATCTTGAAGCGTAATTATATGGGTGAAATAGAAGGGTCCGGTTTTGCGGGAGAAGTCAGGTTTTCGAGGTGAACTGAAACAAAACTTTTAACGGACAGTTCCTACATAATATAGATGATCGTTGACATTTTCAACATCTACATTCTCGTGGAAGCCACCTGGCTGATACTGCCGGCGTACGCGGCTAACGGCCTCGTACCGCTCTTCAGGGGCAAAAAACGGCTTGATTTTGGCAGGAATTTCATAGACGGACGTCCAATACTCGGGCCTGGAAAAAGCATAGAAGGGCTCATTTATGGGGCTCTAATTGGCACCCTGATAGGCATTGTGGAGATGCTTGCGTTTCCCTACCTTCCATGGGAGCTTTCCGAAGTAGCGCTTGTGCTTGCACCAATGGGGCCTGCACTTGGTTTCATGCTGGGGCTCGGTGCCATGGCAGGCGATTCTGCAGGTTCTTTCATCAAGAGGCGGCTGAAGCTTGAGAGGGGGCAGAAGGCACCGGTGATGGACCAGCTGGACTTTCTTGTAGGTGCAATGCTTTTTGCATCCATAATCACCATCGTTAGGATAGAATGGTTCATCTTAATGGCGGTGCTGACACCCATATTCCACATCACGGCATGTGTGATAGCATACAAGATCAAAGTGAAAAAGGAACCCTGGTGACTTTTAAAAACTTTGCATCAATTAAGAGAGATGGCAGTGAATGATCTCGAAGGGGTCTATAATGAATGCGTAAATTTACTGATAGATGGAAAAATAAATCTCTCGGACAGTGGAAATGCACACAAAGTCATCACAGAGAAGCTTGAGGGGACAGATTACAATTTCAGGGACATTGAAAAGCTTGGAGAACTCGGATTAGGTTCTCGCCTGCATTCGATTTTTTGCAACGCTGCGAAATCTTACAAGCTTAACTGCGTTTTATGACGACCTTGTTTGCGGTTTTATGTAAAACGATATCATGCGGACACGTTTTTATAGCATGGGTACCGAAAGCTTTATAAACTGTGACTGCGTAGTAATAACAATGTTCGGAAAGAAAAGACTCGGGGCAAAAATGCAGGAATATCTGAAGAAGGAACTGCCGGGAATAGTAAAAAAGTACATGACTGACGCAGGGGATGAGTCACTGGACCATGTCACATCGGAAATCTACAGGGAACTGCTCGGGATGACAAGCGGAAAAAATATCGGAATCGACTATATCGGCGGCCAGATTGAAAAATTCAGAAACAACGGCATACCTGCCGACATAAAGCTTAACCCGCATGCAAATAACATACTCGACGGGCTTGGGAAAAAGCACGAATATCTCAAAAATATAACACGGCAAGCGGCGTAGGCCTAAAATGCGGTTTCCAGCACGTTCAGAACTTCTTTGTGTATTTCGTTCCTACTCTTAGATCCGTCTATTACGAACCACTTGCCGAAGACGTTGTCGACTGACATCTTCTCGTAGGATGAGTTGACTTTTGCGAGGAACGCCTTGTCAGCTTCGTTCCTGTCGAGCTTTCCGTGCTCGTCCATCTTTCTCCGGAGTGATTCGTCCTCAGAAATTTTTAGGAAGAAGACTATGTCCGGTTTTGGTATCCAGAAGTCCTCTGCGAACTTTAGCGCTTTCTCCTGGCTGAAACCCCGGATGCCCTGGTAGACGAGCGTCGAGTTGAAGTACCTGTCGCATATGACTGTCTTGCCAGCCCTGAGCCAGGCACCTATCTTATCCTTGTCCTTTACCATGTCGCCTGCGTAGAGGAGAAACTGCATCTCAGCAGATAGTTCCTGCTTTTTGTCAAGGAACTGTCTTATCAGCTTTCCGAGGTCTCCCTCATAGTCAGGATACTCTACCCTTACAGAATCTGCTTTTTTGGATTTGAAAGCATCGAGAAGCATCTTCGACTGGGTTTCCGTACCTGAGCCGTCAATGCCCTCAAAGACTATCAAGCGCCCTTTCATTTCAACCGTTAAGTTTATCGTTAATTGCTTCCTGCACCCTTTTGTTGACTTCCTCGACGTTTCCTTCGACGTTGACTTCGATGAAGCTTCCCTTGCTTTTGTAGAAGTCTATGAGAGGTGCGGTGTCCTTCTGGTAGGTCTCAAGCCTCTTCTTCACGACTTCTGGCTTCTGGTCGTCCCTTTGGTAAAGCTCGCCGCCGCACTTGTCGCACACGCCCTCGACCTTTGGCTTTATGTTGAGCTCGTGGTAGATGGCGTCGCACTTTTTGCACGTCCACCTTCCGGAGAGCCTTCCTATTATGACTTCTTCTGGTGCCGAAAGGTTGACAACGAGGTCTATTTCCGTTATGCCGGAAAGAGCCTCTGCCTGAGGTATTGTCCTTGGGAAGCCGTCAAGGATGAAGCCCTTCCCGCAGTCATCCTTTGATATCCTGTCCTTCAGAAGCGCTATGACAAGGTCGTCTGGAACAAGGCCCCCAGCATCCATGTATTCCTTTGCCTTCAGTCCCAGCTCGGTCCCTGCCTTGACGTTCTCCCTCAGGAGGTCGCCTGTCGATATCTTGACGATTCCGTGGGCTTCTGCAACGAGATTTGAGTGGGTGCCTTTTCCAACACCCGGTGCGCCGAGGAATATCATCTTCACCATTCATGTCACCTACTTTTTCATTTTCTCCTCGATTGCAGCCTGTGCCGCAGCAAGCCTTGCTATCGGCACCCTGAACGGTGAACAGCTCACCTCGTGAAGTCCCGCCCTGTGGCAGAACTTGACTGATTCGGGCTCGCCGCCGTGCTCACCACATATTCCTATGTGGATGTCAGGCTTTGCCTTCTTGGCAAGGTTTATGCAATACTCCATGAGCTTTCCTATGCCGCTTTGGTCGAGCACCTGGAACGGGTCGCTTACGTATATTCCCTTCTCGACGTAAATCTTTAGGAACTTTGCTGCATCGTCCCTGCTGAAACCACAGCCCATCTGGGTGAGGTCGTTTGTTCCAAATGACATGAAGTCCGCTTCCTTTGCAATCTCGTCTGCGGTCATCGCTGCCCTTGGAACTTCTATCATGGTCCCGATCTTGTAATCGATCTTTCCGTTTGCGCCAAGCTCCACTGCAACGCCTTCGATTATCTCCTTTACCATCGTCAGCTCCTTGACGCTTCCTATGAGCGGCACCTCGATCCACGGTTTCGGGTCGGCGCCTTCCTTCTTGGCCTCGAATGCAGCCTCGAAGATTGCGCGTGCCTGCATGGCGTTTATCTCAGGATACCTGACACCAAGCCTGCATCCCCTGAAGCCAAGCATCGGGTTGAATTCCTTCATCCCTTCCATGGTTTCCTTAAGCTTTGACGCCGGAACGTTCATCTGCTTGGATACTTCGTTTATCTCCTTGTCCTCGTGCGGAAGGAATTCGTGAAGCGGCGGGTCCAGAAGCCTTATCACGATCGGCATCCCGCTCATCACCTTGAACAGTCCCTTGAAATCCTCCTTTTGGAACGGCTGTATCTTTGCGAGTGCCTTGTGCCTTCCCTCAAGGTCTTCTGCGAGGATCATCTCCCTTACAGCCATGATCCTTTCAGGCTTGAAGAACATGTGCTCTGTCCTGCAGAGCCCGATGCCTTCTGCACCGAATTTCTTGGCTATCTCAGAGTCGTGCGGCGTGTCGGCGTTCGTCTTGACGGAAAGCTTCTTTCGCTTGTCGCACCATTCCATTATGGTCCCGAAGTCCCCGCCAATTTCTGGCTCTATCAGGTCGAGAGCAACGTCGTACACCTCGCCAGTGGAACCGTCAAGGCTTACGATCTCTCCAGCCTTTATGATCTTTTCAGCGACCTTGAACTCCTTTGTCTTGTCGTTTACACTGATTGACTCACAGCCTGCAACGCAGCACTTGCCCATGCCCCTGGCAACGACTGCTGCGTGGGAAGTCATACCGCCCCTTGCGGTAAGGATGCCTTCTGCAGCGTCCATGCCCTCAATGTCTTCGGGACTTGTCTCCGTTCGTATAAGGACGAGCTTTTCTTTTGGGTTCTTCTCCTTTATGGCTGCAGCCTCGTCTGCTGTGAATACGGCTTTGCCTACAGCTGCACCGGGTGATGCAGGGAGGCCCTTTGCGATCGCCACTGCCTTCTTCTTTGCTTCCGGGTCTATCTGCTTGTGAAGCAGCTGGTCGAGCTGGTCTGCCTTCATCTTCATGAGCGCCTCGTCTTCTGTGAGGAGCTTTTCCTTTACCATGTCAACAGCGACTTTCACCGCAGCCTTTGCGGTCCTCTTGCCGTCCCTTGTCTGCAGAATGTACATCTTGCCCTTCTCGATCGTGAACTCGAAGTCCTGCATGTCCTTGTAGTTCTTCTCCAGGGTCTTTCTGATCTCCTGGAGTTCCTTGTAGCTTCCTGGAAGCTCCTTTTTCATATCGTCAAAGTGCTTTGGTGTCCTTATGCCTGCAACGACGTCCTCACCCTGCGCGTTCATGAGGTATTCACCGTAAAGGAGGTTCTCACCCGTCGCCGGGTTCCTCGTGAAGCCGACACCTGTGCCGGATTCCCAGCCGAGGTTACCGAATACCATTACCTGTACGTTCACTGCAGTTCCCATGTCGTCAGGAATGCCGTTGAGCCTCCTGTAGACCTTAGCCCTCTTTCCATCCCATGAGTTGAAAACGGCGTCTACTGACATCTTCAGCTGGTGCATGGGGTCCTGGGGGAAAAGCTTTCCTGCGCTTTCCTTTACGACCATCTTGTAACTCTCAACGACATTCTTGAGGTCGTCTACGGAGAGATCGGTGTCCTGCCTTCCTGCCTTGACCTTCTCAAGCGCGTGCTCAAAGCTTGAATGCTCGACGCCCATGACGACGTCGCCAAACATCTGTATGAACCTCCTGTAGGAGTCCCATGCAAACCTTTCGTTGCCGGACTGCTTTGCAAGTCCCTCGACTGCCTCGTCGTTGAGTCCGAGATTGAGGACCGTATCCATCATTCCCGGCATTGAAACTGCAGCACCCGAACGTACGGACATGAGAAGCGGGTTCTGGTTGTCCCCAAACTTCTTGCCCATCTTCTTCTCAAGCGCCACTACGTTTTCCTCTATCTCACCAAGAAGCCTTGCGGGCCACTTCCCCGTCTTGTTAACATTTATGCACACCTTGGCGGTGACTGTGAAACCGGGCGGCACCGGAAGACCGATCTTGGTCATGCTGCCGAGATTTGCACCCTTACCTCCAAGAAGCTTTTTATCCTTAGTATCCCCTTCGCCGAAGAAGTATACCATTTTTTCTGATTTTGTCATATTACAAACCACCTTATTTTTTTAACTTAGCATCAACTTAGCACATTGCTCTGCGGCTAAGATTACTATTAATTATACCACTTATTTAAATAAGAAGCCCCAAAGGGGTTCGCTTATACAAAGGTTTATAAAATTGACGGCCGAATATTATTCCTTTATGGACTTCATGCCAATTTACAGGAAAGCCGGGTGGAAGAACAAGAGCAAGATCATGATGGTCATGCAAAATGGCAGGCCGGGAACAGGATACAATGGGAGCTTCAACTCTCCATACAACACAGTCAACGTAACACAGAAGCTTAAATGGTTGGGAAATGATTACCAAAAATAATACAATTCTGAACATCTTCTCATAAATTTAACAACATTCGGCATATAATAAAATGTGACGAAGAAAAAGCCTGTTTCAAGCAAGAAGAAAACTATTCCTAACGGGACGATACGGATAAAAGTCAAGGACCTGAAGCCTTACGAGAAGACTTCTTCTGGATGGAAGCTTTCTGAGAGGGTGTTTCCGGGTGCCATTCACGTTATAGAGCTTTACAAGGCATACAGCAACTTCAGTGTTCTTATAGACGCAAATGACATGCATTTTCTGAAGGGGCAGCTTTCCCCGGACGGCAAGTGCCAGGGCGCGAGGATAAACGTGCTTCCCGACAACAGGAAGATAGACAAGGCGTTTTCATTGTTTTCTGACCACCTGACCATACACGACGAAGCATCGAACACGCACTGGGACGTGCTTTACAGGAACCCCGGGGGTACTTATTCGTACTGCTACACGCTCGACAAGAAGGAAAAGTCCGTAAAGAAGAAGTACAAGGAAGTGGAACTTTTTGGGAAGCTTTACCCGGAGATCGATGCCAAGGTGACAAAGGCGCTAGACAACCCGAATGATGACATGGCGCTTGCCATGTACACGCTCCTTAAGACCCATATGAGGGTGGGCAACGAGATGTATTACAAGGCGCACGGAAGCAAGGGGCTTACGACTCTTAAGAAAAAGGACATGAGGCTGAAGGGGAACTCCGTCACTTTCAAGTACATATCAAAAGGCGGGGTACCGAGGGAATTCACTGAGGACTTTCCGCCGTCGTATATGAAAAGGCTAAAGAATGTACTCTCTGACAGGAAACCAACTGATTTCGTTTTCGTGAACCAGAAGACCGGCCACCCGCTGAGCGACGCACAATTCAAGAAAGCGTTCGACAGGTACTGCGGCCATGCGTTCTATCCCCATATAGTAAGGTCATATTACGCTACCGAGAAGGCAAAAGAGTTCATATCGATGCACGATGAAGTTGACAAGAAGGAGCTTTTGGAATTCTACAGGTTCCTTGCTGCAAGGCTTGGCCACAAGCGGTTCTCAAAGAAGGATAATGAATGGAAAGAGAGTTACAACGTCACGATAAACCATTACATACAGCCAAAAGTGCTGAACATGATGAATGCACTGCTTAAGTGATTACAGCTGGTATTCCTTTCTGGCTTCAGGGACATTCTCGTCATCAAACGAACATAATCCGGCTGCCAATGCGGATGCTCCAAGTACACCGCCTGCAATGTAAAGAGCGTTTTTCGCAAAATAAGTGAATTGCTCAAGATTCACAAGAAGCGTGTCCAGGACGTCATTCATTGCAGGCTCGTAAAGGTCTGGCGACATGTTTTATAGTTGTAGCAAAATAATTTAAGCATTGATCACACATTCCGTTCGAAGCGAACATGCGCCACCATTTAAAAAAGTTGCCATTATTTAATATCACAGGCTGATGAAATGCCATACAAGAACTGTATCGTCATAACTGGCCCCACGACTTCGGGAAAAACCGACATTGCGTTCGAAATAGCGGCAATGGAAAAGGGTGACCTGGTAAACTCCGACAAGTTCATGATGTACAGGGACTTTCCTAATTTTACAGGGCTTGTTGATGTCAAAAGGAACAGCGAAATTGAATGGTACAAGAACGTGGGAACACATCTTTACGAATTCCTGGATATTGACCAGGACATCGACGCGGAAGAGTACAAAAAGCTTGCAGGAGAGGCGGCTAAAAATGTCTCGGAAAACGGTGGAAAAATCCCCATATTCGAGGGCTGCTACATGAAGTTTCTCAATACACTGATCGGGAACGGGTACGACAGCAAAATAACTTACCCTGCCACAATCGGTATAAAACGAAAGGGTGTCATTGACGGCGATGAGCTCAAGGGTAAGGTGAGAGACAGGGTTGAAATGGAAGTGACCGATGAGACCGTAGCTGATCTTGAGAAAATCTTATGCGAAGAAAACTCATTCCTTGCCAGCAAGAGCGTTGCAATCGTTCCGCTGAAGAAATACATAGACGGCAAACTTATCCTGCCACAGGCAAAAGATACCATAACTAATGATATCATAGAGCTTGCAAAAAGGCAGTATCTCGAACTTAACAGAAATCCCATGATAAAGTGGTTCGAGTACAACGGTTCCGTGCCTGAAACTGCTGACCAAATAGTCAGATTCCTCCGTGAAGAAGCGAAACTTTTTAAGTAGCAGTTAAGTACAAACTGTTATTATGATTGACCTTGCAGTCGTGGGGAGTTTCATAATAGGGGCTATCGTGTCCATAATAGTCATATCAAACCCCGTTTCCACTTCAGCGGTTTTCATATCACTCACCGAAGGTATGAAGAAGAGCGACAAAAGGGAGATAGCAAAACGTTCGGTGAAGTTCTCGGCTACCATACTGATGTTTTTCGGGCTCACGGGATTTTTCATATTCCAGCTGTTCGGATTCAGCATAGGTGCGTTCAGGATAGCCGGCGGCATACTTCTTTTCACAATGGCAATCCACATGATGAATCACAAGCAGAGGCACATAGAAGCCACTGAAATGGACTATAACGAGATTTCGCTCATGCCCCTTTCGGTTCCGTTTACTGCAGGGCCTGCATGCATAGTGACAGTGGTCCTCCTCATGACGGAAGCTCTTAACATGACGGTGACTGACGGATTTCTAAACGGGATATTCTCCGCACTGGGCGTGTTCGTCGGCATAATCATGCTTGCGGTCGTGACCTACACGATGATGGTCAACTCGGAAAGGATCAGCAAGGTAGTAAAGGAAGGCGGCCTGCACATCATAACGAGGCTCATGGGCCTACTGGTCATGGCAATAGCAATACAGTTCATGATTAACGGCGTGATAGACATAATACCTGACCTCATCGCAGCGGCGCTGTAATTATTCTTATTTATATGAGTCCGCAATAATCTCTACAGGAGGATTAATCATGTCAACTGAGGAAAATCTCAAGGCTGCATTTTCTGGCGAGAGCCAGGCAAGGAACAAGTACGACTACTTCGCAAAGGTTGCCGAGAAGGAAGGGTACCTGTACATAGCCAAGATATTCAGGGAAACCGCGATTAATGAGATGCAGCACGCAAAGGACGAGTTCAAGCTACTCAAAGGCATAGGGGACACCAAGACTAACCTGAAGGAGGCCATTGAAGGTGAGGACTACGAGACTACTAAGATGTATCCAGAGTTTGCCCAGCAGGCAGAAAAGGAAGGCAACAAGGAAGCTGCCATACTTTTCAGGATGATTGCAAAAGTCGAGGCCGAGCACAGGGACAGGTACAAGAAGCTTCTTGAGATGGTAGAAAAAGGCACAGTGTTCAAGAGGGACGAACCAATAAACTGGAAGTGCGCAAAATGCGGCTATATACACAACGGGAAGGAGCCTCCCGAGAAGTGCCCGTCGTGCAAGCACCCAAAAGAATACTACGAACCTGAATGCATGGAATTCTGATTACGTATTCACCTTAATTTTACACATTTAACCTATGGCATAGAATTTTCCATCCCACGCCCCGATATATATCGTTCCGTCAGCTCCTATTGCCGGTGATGCACTGAACGAAGCCATACTAGTAAGCGACCACTTCACTGTCCCGTCCGGATTAAGCGCATAGAAACATGGATCATCACCAGGTGAGCTGACTCCAAAGTATACCGTCCCGTCAGACCCTATCGCAGGTGAAGAACTTATTGAGCCGCCTACGGGGAAGCTCCATTTCTCGGTACCGTCCGGGTTTAATGCGTGCAGGCTGCTGCCATCATCCCTGTAATCGCCCATGTATATAGTACCGTCACTGCCGATGGCAGGAGTCGACATTACTTCTTTTGTCTGTGTTTCAAATTCCCAAACCTCTCTTCCGTCTTTTACGGCATAAAGGCTAGCTCCGGTATCGCCGTCGACAAAAGAACCAACGTATATAGTACCGTCATCTGCAATGGCAAGCGATGACTCGAGGAATAGCGACGTCCTTAAGCTCCACTTCTTTGAGCCGCTGGGTTTTATGGCTATTACTTCGTTACGTGTAGGGTTCGTGGGTATTCCTACGTATATAGTCCCGTCTGCTCCTATCGAAGGAGAATTGAACATGTTTGATTCATCCCCGCTGTATAGCCATTTCCGCGTACCGTCCGGATTGACTGCATACACACCCTCCTTTGGCTGGGTTGACGTTATGTATATAGTTCCGTCACTGCCGACGGCTGGGGATGCCCATGTATCAAAGGATACGCCAATGGGGAACCTCCACAGCTCTTCACCCGATGGAGAGAACGCGAAAAGATATTGTTCCATCGAGACTATATAGATAGTTCCATCATCTGCAATGGCAGGCGATGATGCCGTACTGATCATGTGGCCGTAATGGTCCTTTTCAACAGGCGTTCCAAGACTTGCCTTCCATTTGAAATTGCCGTCGACATCCAATGCGTAAAGGTATCCGTCATGTGAGCCAAAGTATATCATTCCATCCTTGCTTATGGCAGCAGATGATTCTATGCCGTTACCTGTATCGTATGACCAAAGTATCGTGCCATCTACTTGGCTCGTGTCATAAGGGCTCAATCCCGTCCTTTGATTGTTTGCATGAAACGTCGGCCAAGGATGACTTGAAAGGCTGACATATGCGTCCATGCTCAGTGAAGATTTCGGTTCTTCCTCGACATCTCCTGCAGTTTCCACAGCTTCCTGCTTGACTGATTCACAGTTCTGCGCGATTCCTTCGAAAACCTCTGAATAAGTGCCCATCGTCTTTTCCGTCTTCTCGTCCTTTGACGTCATGAAATGGAACTGCGTGAGGAAGACTTTTTCTGCTCCTGCCCCAATTGCACCGATAAGTGATGGCACTACGTCGTTTTCGTCTTCAAGGCCGACTTCGGTCACCCATATGGGTTTTCCCACACCGTTGTCGTCCATAAGCTGCCTGAACCTCTTCACGTTGAGCGTTGAAATGTCCCCGTAATTGATGTAGTGGATGTTTGCGATGTCGAAATGGTTACCACCTTTTGCCTTGAAAACTCCGTCCCAGAACGTGATCATATCATCATCTATTCCCGCAGCGCCGCCCTGCACGACCATGCATTCAGGGCACTCCTCCTTTATCGCCTCGTAACTTGCCTCGAGTATCTGGGTGTATTCGCCCGGCGTTCCTATGAAGAACGTGTGGAAGCCGTGCTGCATGTCAGGCTCGTTTGATACCTCCCAGTAAAGTATCGGCATGGTAAGGCCCGGCATGTCGTTTTTCCCGTCACCGTCATACCTGTCAACGAGCTTCTTTAGGAAGTTCTTGTAATCGCTGAAATTGCAAGGCGTGCACCTCCATCTTGGGACAAACGATTCTATGAAATCCTTTTCAGGCTCACCTCCCATCAGGTCGCCCTTCTTGTCGTCTGTGAAGCCTTCGTCCCTTGGGTAGAATATGCTCTCTTGGCCAGCGTCGCATTCAGCGGGCTTGCATCCATCCTGGTCCCAGTCGGCAAACGGCCAGAACGTCACAAGAAGCGCGACGCCATTTTCCTGGGTTTTTCTGACCCAGGAATCAGTCTGGCTGAAATCGTAGACACCCTTGGACGTCTCTATATATCCCCATGAGAATGGACCCGGGTGCGGCCTTGCCCACGCGCCACCAATTCTACTGATCGTCATGGTCTCAGCGGGGTCCCCTATAAGGAAGCCTATACAGTTATTCCTTACTGAGTCCGGCATCGCGATTGGACCCGCTTCAACTTCAGAAGGAGCGCCGACATCGTCAACGACACCTTCGTTTTCTTCAACAGGTAGTGAGTCGTCTCCTGATTCGGTTTCCGCAGCTGGCATCTCATTCTGAACACAGCCGGAAGTGAGAATAATCACGCAGACAATTCCAAATATGGCAAAATGAACAAGTCTCATTGTTTAATTATTACAGTGACCTATCTAAATAACCAGGTTTAAACACATCTCGATATTTGGTGCGGTATAATGTACCAAAAATGCAATTTCATTTACTGTTTATAAAACTTTGCATTGCAAATAATTAATGATAATAAAAAGGGTATTGAAAAGCGACGTTTTCTTTGAGGGATCAGAAAACAAACCACGCGTTACTTACCGAGAAGATACTACGAATTGCTATGATTTTTTAACTATACGCGGTCGTTCTTATGGACATGATTCTTCTCAATTTTACGATGAGGTCTCTGATTTTTTAGAAGATAAGATGAAAAAAAAGGGTAGAACATTCTCAAAGATTCGCATTAAACTTGATAGTATCAGTACTTGCGGTTCCTTGGGTATCTACTATAATCTCTTCGAGAAGCTTCACGATTTTGAAAAAAAATACGAATGGGCACCGAAAATTATCTGGCATTGCGATAATAATAACGGCAATGGTAAAGAAGATGAGGTGAGCCCGGTGGCTCAAGCAGGATTAGACTTTTTAAGCATGGGCGTTCCGTTAGAAATTTACGGTGGGAACGAAGCTGTGAAAGAAGGTGTCGTTGAAGCACTCGCGATCGCAGAAGTTTCCAATCACCCCACACACACGGATCGGTGATGCTCTTACACTATATTATTTTAACTATCAGAAGAAATATTCAACATGTCCAAAAAAACCGTCATGGTTGTCGATGATGAGAATGACATCCGGGTACTTCTTGAGCAGATTCTCAAAAATGAAGGATACGAAGTTGTAACGGCACAAAGCGGCCAGCAATGTCTTGATAAGCTCGAAAAGATAAGGCCTGACCTGATACTCATCGATGTGATGATGCCGTCCATGACAGGGACAGAACTGTGTGAAAAGATCAGGAAGGATCCGAAGAAAAAGGACCTGAAACTGGCGATTTTGAGCGTGGTGCGGATGTTGTCTGAGATCACGCTTGAGAAATCTTCCCTGAACAGAAGGAAAACATTCACTGATATGTCTTCCTGCGGGATGTTCATCAAAGCCTCAAGAGCCAGTACTCCGATGCTATCATTCTCTGTGTCTCCCATGCCAAGGAACTCAGGCACCCTGTACGGGCTGGTCGACAAAGAGGGATCTTTCAATTTGAAATCGAAGAGTTTTACAAGCTCCTCCATGTAGAAGTATGCTATTATCTTTGCAAGCTCCTTGATTACCACAGTGTTCTCTTCACTGAGCGTCTGGAAATATTCCACTTTCTTGTGAAGCAGTATGTTCTCCAGTTTAAGTATGTCGTCAACGGAGAAACTCATCAAAATTGCACCTTCCACTTCGCCCTTGAGCTGCATCCAAACTATCGTGCTCTTATGGCTGTCAGAATCGAGGAACTTGGGGACATCTTTCAGTGACATCCTCTTTATGGACTGACTCTTTATCTCGGCTTCCTTTTGCATGGTTCCCGAAATGGCCTTGATGGCATTGTTAGAGCAGGTGATCCACATGCCCATGAGCGCATTTTCCATCAGCTTCGAATCCCCATCAGGCTCTTGCTCCATACAATTATCAATATGCGATTTCCATTAATATATGTGATTGTGATTACGCCGCATTCTTTTTCACGATTTCCGAAGAGCCCGCTCATGGGATCCTGTCCCATGAAAAATAGAATGGATTCATAGAATGCTTTGCCTTATTTCGATTTTTGGAAGTTTCGCAATGCGTTACCATGAAGTCTGGATTGTTCGGCGTGCTTTATTCGTTTCTCGCTTCAATAACACTGATACCTGCAACACTTGTAATATTCGAGAACAGGAGAAGAGGGAAATCCTTAAACGCCCACTCAATAAATCATATTAATGCAACTTTAGTATATCAAAAAACAATATATACTTAAACCATTATAATAAAAAGTGTGCTAAAATGAAAAAATGTTATGTATTTTTTTCAATTCTCTTTCTAATACTACTCACAAGCAGCGGATGCACCAACACCTCTGTCACAGATGATGTCCAGACAGACACCAACAAAATCTCTGAAACCGCGGGTAGCGAAAAAGATGTAGTGGAAACCCTACCCATCACCAAGTCCGGACCGGTTGAAGATCCGGACGCATTCACTCTGAGTGTACCACTGCCGTTTTCCGGGTCAAAATCAGAATTTGCAGAAATAATAAAACGGTCAATGATCATCTCACTGAATGAGTTCAATGACGCGGGCGGATTCAAGAAAGGGATTCTGCAAGGGAAAAAAATGGTACTCTCATTTGAAGATACCGGCGGGGATACGGAAAAAGTAAAAGAAATCGCAACAAGGTTGATCGTTGAGGACAAAACACCAATACTTTATGGTTTTTATGGAAGTTCCAAAACATGGGAAGTGGCACAGATTGCCGCGGAGCATAACACTCCTTACCTGATCCAGTCAGGCTCTTCTGATAAAATTACCCAGCAGGGATGGGATAACGTGTTCAGAATACTCCCATCAAACAGCCAGTACCCTTCCGGCCTGCAGGATTTTTTAACCAGCGTTGCCAAACCGGATACGATAGCATTGATATACGAATCCAGTGATTTCGGTACGGGTCTTGCAGAAACTATGAGGGAATTCAGCGCAAACGAGGGTATAGAAGTTGTGTATGATCAATCATACGCCGAGGATACTACCGATTTCAGCCAGATGCTAACTGAAATAAAGGGTAAAAATCCTGACATTGTGTTCATGGTGTCTTATCTGGAAGACGGCTCACTTCTAATGAAACAGGCAAAAGAGCTGGAGGTGAGTCCCAAGCTGTTTGTCGGAGGTGGCGGAGGATTCGCTGTCCAGGACTTCGGCACGGTCACAGGGGACGCTGCAGATGCTGTCGTCACCATTGCCACATGGACATCCGGGGTCAAATATTCCGGAGCTAGCAAATTCAGCAGTGATTATGAATCGAGGTACGGGGAAGTCCCAAGTTACCACGGTGCAAGAGGATATTCGTCATTCTTAGTCCTGATAGATGCTCTAGAAAGAACAGAATCACTCGGATCAGAAGACCTCATCGAAGCGCTTAAAAAAACAGATAGAGACAGCCCATTTGGACCTATCAAATTTGAGAATTTCGATGATTTCACCAACCAGAACAAACTTTCAACACTGGTAATGCAGTGGCAGAACGGCGAACTTGTTACCATATGGCCTTTGGATGCAGCTGAAAAAAGGTACTGGTACCCTTCTCCCGAATAGCGGCGTGATAAAAAAACGGGTAGGAAAATGGAGAGAAAGATTATTTATTCGCTTATCGCAACAATGTCAATTTGCATTATCGTCTTTTTCGCTTTCCAGGTAAATGATGCCGACAGAACTATCAAAATAGGCGCAGTTCTCTCACTTTCCGGTCCGGCATCCTACACAGGAGAAGAGGTAAGGGACGGGATGCTTCTGGCAATTGAAGAAATAAACTACTGGGGTGGGCTGAACGGAAGAAAGATAGAATTGGTCATAGAGGATAGCCGGACAGACCCCAAAAGAGGTATCGAGGTGTTCAATGAAATGGAAGCCGAACACCGGCCAGTCCTGTACGTATCGACAGAAAGCGGTGTTTCACTGCCACTTTCCGAACAGGCTGAAGAAAATGAAGTCACTCTCGTGGGCCTGGCAACTTCAGTTAAAGTCCCGAAAAGAGAATGGTCTTTCAGTTATTATACGGTACCTGAGGATGAAATACGATACATGCTTCCACTATTGGGCGAGCTGGGAATAGAAAGCTTGGGTGTTCTGTACTTGAACACGACTGAATTCTCACATTTCCACGAAATATTGAAGGGTGAATTTGAGATGAAAGGTACATCTTTCAAAAGCGAATCTTTCGGGCTGGATAATACAGATTTCAGAGATAAAATCAAAGACCTTGGGGACATGGATGCGATCTATGTTTTAGGAATGGAAAGTCATCTGGAAATTGTCCTAAGACAGTTAAGAGAAATGGATTTCAGTGAGTTCATAATAGGGTCTTCTGCAACTTCATCGCCACCTGTTTCAGATTCATCCTGGACGAGAGGGGCGTACACGGCAGCGCCAATAATCTATGATCCCAACTTCATTTTTTCCCGCGATGTCAGAAAAAAATATGAAACCAAGTATGGCAAATCGTTTAATCATTACGCAGGCATTGGTTACGATTTCATAAGAATACTGAAAGGATTACTGGAAGATGAAAAGACATCACGTACGTCCATTAAAGATATTCTCGGAGACGGGTTTGTCTATTGCGGAGTTTTTGGTTGCCTCAACGTAGAAAAGGGGGACCATGACATCACTTTTCCCCTCTATCCTGCCCAGATTGGGCGACAGAATTTCAAATATGTGTGATGGTAATGAAAATCAGCATAGTTACAAAATTGGCAGTGAGCTACTTATTTCTTATAATGATGGTGGTTGTCCTGGCTCTCTATTCGGTCAATGTTAGTCAAGAATCCCTTGAGCACTCCGTTGGAATGAATTCCATATCCACAGCAAAACACATTTTAAAAGGAATAGATAATGAGATCTATGTAAAGATGGAAGGCCTGCAAACATATTCAAAATATTCACTGATCCAGAAATTTGTCTCAGAATCAAACGGGGAATTTGAAGAAATGGAAAATTTCAGGGAATATCTGGATGAAAAAAATCATGGATGGAGTTCTGCCCCGGGTGATGAAATCACCCCTTTTATGCGTGATCTGCTAACAAATGAATTGTCAAATAACATGAACAGGGAATTGATAGATTTTTACAGGAAAAAATACGGTTACAACGTATTTGGTGAAATATTTGTAACCAACAAATACGGAGCAATCGTTGCCCTGACATCAAAAACATCTGATTATAAGCAGGATGATGAATTATGGTGGCAGAAGACTGCATCTCAGGGCACATACGCAGGCAATGTCGAGTATGATGAAAGTGCTGGCATGTATTCAATAAGTATAGGAGTAAGGGTCGATGATGAAAACGGTAACTTCATCGGGGTTTTAAAGGCTGTCATACCATTTGAATGGGTTGTGAAGGAAACCTTTGAAATAGAGAAGTTCAGGACAACTGAAATTAAAATCATGACAGAAAAGGGAAATCTTGTATATTCAAGCGATGCATTCAAATTTTCAGAAGACGTGTCCGACAAGGATTTTTTCAAGAACATGAAAGACAACGAAGGCTTTTTCATTTTCGAGGAGGGTGGAAAGAAAAAGTTGCTTTCATATACACGTCCCGAAAAATACGGAGATTTTGAAGGGATGCAGTGGATCATAATGGTCCAGCAGGATGAAAATGAAGTATTGGAGCCAATCTTCATACTGAAGAACAACATAATATCTTTCACTGCAATTTTAGTCATATCAGGGATTTTCATTGCATTTTCAATTTCCCGTTCAATATCAAAACCCATCAGCAAATTGAAAAGCGCTGTGAATAAGATCATTGAAGGTGATCTCAGTGTGAGGGTGAGAGTTGAATCTGGCGACGAATTGGGTGAGTTTGCTTCCGGTTTTAACCAAATGGCAGAGACGCTGAATAACCAAAGGAACGAGCTTGAAAAGTACAGTGAAAATCTTGAGAAGACTGTTAAGAAAAGAACAATAGAACTGGAATCCAAAAACGAAGAACTCGAAAAATTCAATAAATTGGCTATAGGCAGGGAACTGAAAATGGTTGAACTGAAGAAAGTTATCAGGAAACTTGGAGGGAAACCTGACAATGATTAATGCGACATTGCATACACCAACGACGAAGTCTTGAGTAAGAGAGCAAAAGCACATACAATCCCGCATAACCTACCAAATCTCCACCCAATATGCTTCAAAGGGGAAGTACCAGATAGACAGTAAAGAGGAAGAGTTTTAGCCACAGATAAACGATAGCTTTTTATATAATATATTTTAATATTAAAATATATTTTAAATGAATAAGGTGTTATTATGGAAGTGTCCATAACAAAGATGTCTACAAACGGCCAGGTGGTAATCCCGGTAGAGATAAGAAGAGACTCAAGATTGAAACCTCAGACAAAGTTCCTCATCTTCAATGAGAATGGCAATATCATGCTGAAGCCAATAAAAGACAAAATGCTCATAGAGGAGATGGACTTAATGAACAGGATTGAAAAAGGAGAGGAAGACATCAAGAAGGGAAGAGTAGTCAAGGCCGATACGAGCATGTCTTTCAAGGAAATAGATGACCTTCTGATGGGAGAATAGAATGGAAATAATATTTTCCGAGCAGTTCAGAAAGGACTATAAAAGAATCAAGGACCACTTTCTCCGGGAAAAGATAATCAAAGCTATAAGCAAACTGAAAGAAATACCAGAATCCGGCAGGCCATTGAGACACGAACTAAAGGGACATAGAAGGCTTGTTATAAAGCCTTTCAGGGTTGTTTACAGACTTGAGAAAAACTGTATAGTAATCAACTGTTTTGAACACCGCAAGAAAGTATACAAGTAAAGACTCTGATTAAATACTGTCACACCTGGAATTATTTCATATTTATTTGAAAACAACTAAGATAAGTTATGAAAACAGTAATTCTTACCCACGCCGACTGTGTGTGACAAGTTGTCTGTCGCATCTGAAAGAATAGTCCCGTTTTATTCTTGGGGTAACATACTTTAATTTTAGCTACATTATTACGTCATGGAAGAAGCCTCATTTGATCTCAACGATTTCTCCCTTGAGATGGGAGAGTATGAAGTAAAACAGGTCAAGGAATTTGACCGTATAATGAGAATCAGCACTGGTGGAAGCATAGACCAGCATCCACTCATACACAATGGAAAAGTATATTTCGGGTCCTACAATCACAACATGCACTGTGTCGATGCTGCAACCGGAAGACTCGTCTGGAAGTACAAGACCAAAGACAGAATCGGAATATGTTCCCCAGATGTTTATGATGGTATGATTTTCATTGGCTCACATGACCACAACCTCTACGCATTCGATGCAGACACGGGAGAGCTTATATGGAAGTTCAGAACAGAGAATGCGATAATATCTGGCGTGAGCGTGAGAGACGGTATTGTCTATTTCGGTTCCCTTGACAAGAACTTCTACGCTGTCAGCGCAAACGATGGAAGCCTTGTATGGAAATACAAAACGCATGACAAGATACTTGCAGATCCAATTTTCTTCGAAAACACGGTTATCTTTGGCTCATATGACAAGAACTTCTACTGCATGGACAGTGTTTCAGGACGTTTCATATGGAAGATAAGAACAGAGCAGAACATAACGAATTCAGGAGGCTTCGCAATAAAGGATGGATTCATATACCTCACATCACTCGACAATCTTCTGAGGAAGGCAGACGCGAGGACCGGTCAGATAATATGGAAGAAGAAGATAAGCCAATACGGCATGACATGCGGTACAGTGATTCACAATGATATCCTGATTGTACCTACGGAGGACGGGAACGTGTTCGGTTTCGACCTTGACGGGAAAGCCCTTTGGAAATTCTCGACCACAAAACCCACAGGCCAGCCGACGATATACAACGACAAGATATACTTCACATGTGAGGACCAGAACCTCTACTGCATCGACATGAACGGGATTGTGTTGTGGAAGTTCAGGACACGTGAGATAAACTGGTGGCAGCCTGCGATATGGGAAGGAAAAGTATACTTCGGCTCATATGACTGCAATTTCTACGCACTTGACACTGAAAGCGGCGAAATTATCTGGAAATTCAGAGCAGACGGGTCACCCTCGAATTATCCACCGGCTTACGAAGGCTTTGAGGTGGAAGTGAAATTCGAAGACACGGAAATCGAGAACGAAACACCAGTAAAGCGGTATGATTTTAAGCTTGAAGATGAAATCGGAACCAGTTCATATAAGTCCGAAATAACGTATCAGATGAATAGCACGTACATGAAGAAAGGGAAGTACCAGGTTGACAGCAGCAGGGAAGAGTTTTAGTCGTGTAAAAATATCAAACAATTGTTTGTTATTTTGAACGTTATCTGCTGGTTAATTTCGCATATTCGCTCTTCAGCTTTCCAATCACGCCGTTCATTTCCCGAAGTGAGATTTCCACATACTCACGCTCAAGTTTCTTCCCGTAGTAGTTTACACTGTTTCTGTTTTTCCTGTAGATGTCGAACTTGGCGGCGATTGATCTAATTCCCATATCTTCAAGGAACGCTTTCGTGCAAACATGATCCAGTATCTTATACCCACTCAATGCAGCCAATGCATGGGCAAACTCAAGGATGGATTCATACATCATTGTGAATATGACAGAAGCGCTGTCATCGTCCATTTCAATCTCCTTAATTACATCGAGTCTTACTTCCGCCATGGCAAACAGAGATTTGGCACGCTGGAAGTCTGGCCTACCCTTTCGTGCCGTACCACGCTCCACACATTCTTCCCATCTCATTCAAAGGCCTCCAAAAAACCTGATATTACAATCCCGTTTATCACGTTATTTATCAGTTCGCTGTTTTTACCAGATTTGAAACTACCCTCACTCATACACATCACATGCATTTCCCTTCCAATGAACTGACTGAATTTATCAACATTGACATCTTCGCACTTCTTTGCTACCACAAATATATCTATGTCACTATTTTCAACGTCTTCTCCTCTGGAGGCGCTTCCATAAAGTATTATCGCTGGATAGTTGAATTTCCTTTCAATAAAATCGACAAGACCGGAATCTCTTATTTTTTTCATAACATAGAAAACCTTGGAGTTTTTGAAATCCACTGACTCTATGTCAGCAACATATGAATCGTATAGCTTATCCTTACTCAGTGAAAGAAGCTTCATTTCCCGCATGTTCTCAAGATACCTCTTTGCAGTTCTCGGTGCGACACCGACCAACGAAGCTACCTCCCTAATATGGTATTTTCTTCTCGGACTATCAAAAAAAAGCCTGAGTATATCTTCCCTTAAGTTAAATGATGTGGTTATTTTTTTAACCATGTGTTTATTTTTGTAATCACCTGTTTAAATAATTAACCATATCGAGTGTCCCAAAATTGTTTGTAGATAAAGTTCATTCACATACCGTCTCAGCCGGTAAATATTTCATATTTATTTGAAAACGACTAAGATAAGTTATGAAAACAGTTATTCTCACTCACGCCGACTGCGATGGCATGTGCTCCGGTGCGATAGCAAAGGCCAAGTACCCTGACGCTGAAGTGTTCTTCACAAAGCCTGTTTCCTTTCTCAGTGATCTTTCGCAGACGAACGCCGACAAGATAATCATAGCAGACATTGCCATCACAAGAAAGGACGCACAGAAGATAGTGAAGCTTTTGAAGAACAAGTCAAGGAAGACACAGATAACATACTTCGACCACCACAGGATACCCGACAACATAACCAGGGAGGATTTCTCTGATATCGAATACATTCACAAGCTGAACGTGAGCGCGTCAGAGCTTGTTTACAGGCATTACCAGAATGACATACCAAAGGAAAGGATCTGGATAGCACTTTACGGTGCCATAGGCGACTATGAGGATGATACGGAGTTTGTGCACGAGAGGATGTTCAACTGGGACAGGAGGGCGCTTTATTTTGAGGTTTCAACGCTCATACTGGGTATAAAGAGCAAACAGTTTGGAAGCTACGATGCCAAAAGGGACATCGTGGAGACGCTGTCCCTTGGCAAGAATCCATCAGACGTTCCCGGCCTTGTGAGGTCAGCAAAGCTTGCCGTTACCAGGGAGTTTGAGCTTTACGAATATGTAAAGGCACATGCAGAGAAGATCGGAAAAATTGGCGTGGTACAGAACATGCCAAACTTCGGTTTCAGGGGACCTGCAGCGCTTTTTTCTGCAACCGTCGGTGACACCGAGGTTGGCATGTTCATACTGGAAAGAGGCGACCACATAGACATCACTGTGAGGAAGAGAAAAAGCGATGTCCTTTTAAACGACATGATGGACACGTGTGCAGATGCCGTTGGCGGCTCCGGTGGCGGCCACCCGGGAGCTGCTGGTGCGAGGATACCTAGAGGGACACTTGACAAGTTCATGCATCATGCAAACACTTATCTAAAAAAGCCAAAGGTGGAGTGTAGTGAGAAAGAAACTTCTCATGCTTGACATAGACGACACAATATGCAATGCCACGCAGGCTTATGAAAAGGCACTTGAAGAGTGCTACGAGTTCTTCAGGAAGATGCACCTGGATGTAAGCAAGAAGGACTTTGTCGAGAACTACATGGAAGCTAGAAAGGAGATACATCTCGAACTCAGCGGGACTGCATCGATGCACGACAGGTTCCTTTACTTCCAGAGGATGTCTGAGCGGATGAAGCTTCCGTTCGAGCCGGGAACACTGAGCGACATAACGGAAGTATACTGGAAGTCCACTTATTCGAACCTCAGCCTTTTTCCCGGTGTCATGGAAGCCATGAAGAAGATCAAGAAAAGCGGTATACTGATAGGGCTTGCAACAAACCTCGTCGCAGACGTTCAGATAAAAAAGCTTGAAAGGCTCGGAGTGGAGGATTACATAGATTTCGTGGTCACCAGCCAGGAAGCCGGAAAGGAGAAGCCCCATCCGGCGGTTTTCCTGCTTGCGCTGAAGAAGGCAGGGTGTCTTCCGGAGGAAGCCGTGATGCTTGGGGACTCACTTGAACAGGACGTTGAAGGGGCAAAGCATTTGGGTATGACCGCAGTTCACCTTTCAGACAAGAGCTCGAAGGGAAAGGCAGACTTTACCATAAAGAAGTTCGATGAGATTCTTGGCGTGCTGGAAAAAGCTGGTTAATTTATTTACAGTCACCCAATTCTGTTCATGGACATTGAAAAGGGGAGGTTCCTCGTCAAGACCGCGCGGAAGGTCATGGAAGAATACGTTAAGTCCGGAAATAAGTACTTGCCTGTTGCAATTTCCCCTGAATTCAAAGCAAGGGCGGGCGTCTTTACGACCATACACACGCATCCTGGAAATGAACTGCGCGGATGCATAGGGTATCCGGAGCCCATTATGAGGCTGATAGACGCGCTCACGGAATCGGCGATTTCCGTGACGAGGGACCCCAGGTTCCCGGCGCTTTCAGAAAAAGAGCTTGGAAAGATCGTAGTAGAGGTCTCCGTACTATCTCCTCCGGAACTGATAAAGGTGAGTGACCCGCAGGAATACCTGAGAAAGATCAGGATCGGAAGGGACGGCCTCATAATAGAGAAGGGTTTTGACAGGGGACTGCTGCTTCCACAGGTACCGGTGGAGTGGAAGTGGGATGTCAGAGAGTTTCTTTCCAATCTCTGCATGAAGGCGGGCCTTCCGTCAGGCGAGTGGGCAGAAGACGATGTGCGCATATACAGTTTCCATTCAGATATATTCAGGGAAAGGGCCCCAAATGGTGAAATAGTGAAGGGGTGCCACAAATGAAGGTGCTGCTTGACACGAGCTTTCTTGTAAAAGTTGTGGAAAACAAGGCAGACCTCCAAGCAGAACTCATGAAGTTTGGAAAACCCGAACTGCTCACTCTGGACCTCGTGGTAAAAGAACTGGAGATACTCTCTTCTGGTAGGGGAAACGACGCGGACAACGCAAGCGTGGCGCTTGATTTTGTCAGAAAGTACGTAAAAGTGCTGGCGGCAGCTAAAGGCAGCACGGACCTTACGCTCCTGAAAGTTGCAAAAGAGGGTGACATGACGGTATGCACCCTGGACAGGAAGCTGAAAGACATGCTACTGAAAGGCCGCGTGAAGGTTCTCACCCTGAGGCAGGGAAGGTACGTCGTGGCAGCAGAGAAAGGTTGTTGAAATCGTATCAACTTATTCTGAGAATTGCTCATGAAAGACGAAATTATATATTCAAGTCTGCTGACATTAATAATAAAGAGTGAAATTCATGAAAAATGGATTCGCGATTTTATCGGTTTTCTTACTGTTACTCTTAATTTCCGGATGTGCACAGACCGTGCAGGATGATCAGGTAGTGGAAATAACTGACACATCGCTTCTGGATGTACAGGAAAGGGGAAAGCTGATAGTTGGAACAACTGGTGATTATTACCCGATGACATTTACCGATGAATCAGGAAATTTCATGGGAGTAGATATGGAAATAATAAACGAGGTAAGTAATGGGCTGGGAGTGGAAGTAGAAATAAAACAAAGTGACTGGAAAGAACTTTTTACAAAAATCAAATCGAATAGTGTTGATGTTGTAATCTCTTCTGTGACCATCACACCTGAAAGGTCTGAAGAAATATTATTCAGTGTTCCATATTTCATCGGGGGTCAGGTAATAGTTGTAAAAAAGAATCATGATCAGATAGAATTCCCTGAAGATTTGAGAGATAGGATGGTAGGAACTATAGGTGGAACAACTTGTGAAAAAGCTGCATTAGAATATGTTGAAAAAGATCAATTATATCTTTTTGTCAACGGAGAGGAAGCGATAGCAGGTCTTTTGAATGATACAGTAGAAGCTGTTGTCGGAGATTATGTAGCTGGAGTTGGAGCTGTTAAAGCACACCCTGACGATTTGAAACTTGTTGGAGAGCCGTTAACACAAGAATTTTATGGTATTGCAACAAGACTTGGCAATAATGCTTTGATGGATGAGATTAATAAAATCCTAAGAGAAATGAAAAGGAGTGGTAAACTTAAAGAAATTGAAAATAAGTGGTTAGGATAAATTATTTTTATAAAATTGCTCCCTTTTACCTTCAGCCCCTCAAATTATTGAATATAGCATAATATTATTAGGATTCAGCTACGCATTTTTCAGCTGCTGAATCTCAAATTGCCGCACAGAGGCAACTTCTAATAAACCGATGTTATACGCAACAATGTACCAAATATTACTTTTTTAATTTGAGGTAATTTCCTTTTTCGGGGATAATGTTTCTTACCCCGCCAATCGGGTCTTCCACGTCTCCCTCATATCTTGGTATATAATGTATGTGTAGGTGGAATTTTGTTTGACCGGCATTCTTTCCTTTGTTGAAACCCCAATTATATTCATCTGTTTTAAATTGTTCTTCCCCTAGTGACTCGACTTTTTTCATCATTTCCCTCATTGAAATCAATTCTTCGTTATTGAGTTCACTGATTGAAACAACGTGTCTTTTTGAAATTATTTTCATGTGTCCGGGGTTTACTGGATGTCCGTCAAAATTAGCAATCCACGATTCGTTTTCTAATATGTTCCGTTCAGAGCTTTGATACTCTTCTTTACAGTATGGACAATCTCCCATGAGATGTAGAAGTTTAGTAGTTTTTTATACCTTTTGGTGCATTACTTCTCCGCCCTCTTCGCTCACACCGACCTAACGGATGTGTAACATGCGCTAACAGACTTTGTTTATTCCTGTTCCGCCCAAATTACCGCAGATAGCGGTAACATCTGTTAGCTTTTTAGTTATAAGAAATTCAGGTCGACGATAAGTTTATAAAAGTTATTTAACTATTAAATAGTGATAATATGAACGATGGTATGGTTGATAAAAGGGTAATGGTTAACATTTCCGGTGGTTCGGAATTTGTTGTAGGTCCTCTGATAAAGAATGGTCATGATGACTATTCGGTAAAAGTGGATACAACTAACAATTTAGAACATCTTGGAATTGGTTATAATCAGTCTAGGTCAGGACCATTCTTATACAACATAAAAACAGGTGACATAGTTTCTTTGACTCAAATATCCACACCGATCAAAAATTATGATCCTGTTTAGATGTCACAACAACGGCCCCGAACTCTACACTTCGCTTGGTCCTAAAGGACTCATCTAACATGCAATAACCGACTCACTCCGTTCGCACAAATTAGAAGATAACTGGTAGAATCGGTTAACCCTGATGTTATCGTAAATTTTCGGATGCGTACTTATTAAAACTCGTCAGAATTTTCACATTGTTCCGATATTTCTCCCATTTTTCTGGAAAAAAACGTTCTATCTCCTTTGTCACCCCTGGTTCCAATCAGGTCACCTGTCATATATGCACCCATGAATATTTTACTTGCAATTTTATACAACTTTGATTTGTATTCTCCCGGCAATTTTGCAGCAATTTCCTCAATATCTTCTTTTAGTGAAAAATGCGGATTTGCTCATAAAGTTAATTTTATGATAATAATTTTTTTAAACAAAACACCTACATCCGAAAACTTCGCCGCCCAGTAAGCAGCTCACAATAACATGAGATTATCAGAGTTATACGCGATTCAAAAAATTTTCTTGAAGTAAAGAAGATATGCTTTCAGAAAACAAATTTTAAATACACTTCAATCTTAAAGATAATATTATGAAAATTAATTCGAATTACATCAGCGAATATAAAAAAATTCTCCAGTCTACAAACCTGCAAAAAGGTTACCAGGAATTTGTTAAGTTTTTTAGAGGTTTTAGGACTTATTTGGCTGGTAACTTATCTGAATATAAGTTCACAGGGAATATTGTTGAAAACAACATGGATTATTCCTATTTCCAATTCACTAATGATGAACTGCAATCAAAAGGCCTTAAGTTTGTTATCGCTTTTACGCATAATAAATTTGAATACGAAATTTGGCTATCGGGGATGAACCGCAAGACGCAAATTAGCTATCATGATAAATTAAGTAAAGCAAAACATGCATACACAATGTCTCCAGATCCAAATAGATTTGATTATATCTTAAAAGATAAGTTGTTCGATGAAGTGAACTACGATGATTGCGAAAGACTTTTTGATAGTGCAAAAAATAACATCCAGGCATTTGCAAAGAAAATATCAATGCTTGTATAGTTTTCTAAATAAGTAAATTATAAAATGCTGAAATTTGAATATTGAGGAAAGCCTATCGTAATGAGTAAGAACAAAAAATAATTTTTGTGGGATGTCTCAAAAAATCAACTTCTCTTAATCGAGATGTTAGATGCAATTTTCGGGGGAGGGCTACGTTTTGTTTGATTGCAAATGTTTGGCAAATTGCTCGGTTAGTATAGAAAAGAAATCTCCTTCGTAAACAGTATTGATCAGTAGTCCTCTTTTTGTTGCGTTATGTAATTGTGTTGTACCACGATAAGGGCGTTTGTTGTTATCACTAATGAGATATTCAACATATTCCTCTGGATTCATACCCGTAGCAGACTTTATGGCATCTGTTTCAAGTTTACCTGGCACCCATGAACCATTTTTTGCACTGGAAATATAAATTGGCAATAAAACGGCACATTCTTCAGCATTGGGAATCGCTTCATTGAATAGTGAACGCAACTTACGTATGAACATGCTTTTGTATTCATGTTCATTTGGTGTGCCTACTATTTCTTTTATTGGATAAATCCCGTTCATTTCATTGACATATGAATCTTGATAGATTCCATTTTCGATACCCGGATTCTTTCCAACCAGCCCCTGTGGTATTATCAGTTCTCCCATTCAATTCACCTATAAGGATTGTATAGGCAGATAGTTTTTTAACCGTTATTCTTCCGCTGTCGCTCCCGAGAACTAGCCACTACCAATGTCTTTTACATTTTAAGAATTCGGCTTTCCCTTTATTTTTGACTATTTTTAAGTTTTTTACATGCCCTTTTTCATGGACTGGTTCCAAAAAAGCAAGTTTCTCGCATTCTTCAAAGATATCACATTCCCAGCAACCTTCATATTTCTTCTTTTGGCAGCATTTCCTGATTTTACAGAAAGGGTTTCCTCCCCCATTCCGGCATCCTTTGTGGCACCTGAACTTTACCATATTCCCCAAAACTTCGTAACACTTGTCGTACTCTTTAAAGCCCTTTCCAAATGTAGTAGTTGCAAGGAATTCCGCGAATTTTCTGTATTTTGAAGCTCTTAGCTCTTTTCTCAGGTCCCTTGCAAGGTCTGGTATTTTTTGTTGAAAGCCGTGACAGTCCAAGCAGCACAGGCCACAATAGGCGATCATGTCTTCATTTTCATTTTTCATAATTGATCACATTGAATTTTTTATAGAAAAATCCTAGCAATATTCCAAAAACTGCTAAACCTAGAAATGTATTAACAAGTTGTAATATAATCAGCTCACTGGGATAAACAAAGATCATCCATTGGTTGAATGCTTCTGGGACTGCCTTTATGAAGGACAGTGCAAGACCAAAAAATAACCCTTTTTTCCAACCTTCCCCGGGAATAGCCTTGTACAGGAATGTATACAATACGATCCAGAGAACCATGAGAAAAATACTAAAAACAAGTGTCAGCAGAAGCCAATTACCCATTCCCCCTATGAAATCAAAGGATTTTATTGAGGGGTGGCCTTCGAACTGCTTGTTGATTTCCATTGCAATGGGATTTATGTATAACAGGTTGCCAAACACCATTTGCAATAGTATCACAATGGTTCCAAAAATTATCGCTTTTTTATAGTTAATTTTCATAATACCTTTCTTACCTTTCTCTAATAATTAAAAATGAGTCTATATAAAAATATCTAAATTCTGGAGCGGGGTTTGAAATTTCGTATAACTCAGGATTATTAGAAGCTGTCGCTCTGCGACAGTTTGAGATTTGGCAGCGTAAGGTGCGTAGTCAAATCCTAATAATCTCATGTCGTGTATAGGCACTCACGAGCCAGGTGGGTAGGAAGTGCCGGAGTTCGGCTGGCGTCTGTATGAAGGAAGGTTTAAAAAGTTAACTCTACCTTATTGTAGAATATGTCAAAGTTTGGTAATTATATTAAGTATATAGCAAGTGGTGTGGTTGGCGGTCTTGGATTTTATGGTGGAATGATATTCGCTGATCATTTAAATAATGAGAATACAAACTCAGATTACCTGAAGCCGAAAAATGCGAGCGTGGTGTCATCGAAAGCACCGACCATTAAAAACCTGGAAACAAACTTGATATTAGATTTAAACGATGGCGTCGTCGACACAATTCCCCTAACTAGCGAAAACGCAAAGAAAATTATCAACACAATGAAGTAATTATTATGTGCCAGCCGAATTAGATACAACTATGGCGATATCTGAAGTATCATCTGTGGACGATATTTGAGGCTTCCTGCTGGAAGCCTGATATTGCATGTTAGATGTCCCTGAGGGTCCGAGACGTAGTCGAGGAAGTTGAGAAAACTGCCTTTTTAAAATTTTGCTTTATTGTAGAGTTATGAAAGGTCTTAAGAAGGCAAGAGAAGCAGACACATTTAACCAACTTTACTGGGATTTTCTAATCGACAAAGCTAAAACCAGTAAAAGAAGGAAAGCAAAATTTAATCATAGTGTATACACAGGCAAAAAGACACATTGGGTGAACATGACGGGTGAATACAAAAAAGATGGGAATCCAAAGTATTGGAATGGGCAAAAGCAGGTTCTCAATATCAATAAAATTAGGACGTATGGGGAGCTATCCAATGCAATAAAATCGATTTCTCATGGTGAAAAGAACCTCAATGATTATAGTGGTGTTTCAGGAATAAACAGAGCAAGGATTCTATTGGCACAGTCTTGGAAAGATAGAGAAATTGATTACACAGTTTCTGATATTATTAGTCTGAGTCCTGAACAAATGAAAAAGGAACTTGGTTTTGGTGCACCGTGTTGCGGAAAGGCTTATCAGACCCACAGCAGTTTTCTCAATTACATCTAACTATAGCGATATCTGAAATGTTGTGTATGCACAACATTTGAGACTTCCAGCAGGAAGCCTGATATTGCATGTTATATTCTCTGGAAGACAAGCCACGTAGTGGCGAAGAGTCAGATTTCGCCGTTAAATATATAAATAAGTAAAAATAAATAATATACATAAATTACTTAGGTGGTAAATATGACTAATATGACTCTTGCCGTTCCACAGGATTTGCACGAAATGATGCAAAAACATAAAGAGATCAAATGGAGTGAAGTTGCAAGACAAGCTATGTGGGAGCAGGCGAGAAAATTAGAACTCATGGAAAATATACTATCAAAGAGCAAGTTGAGCGAGAAAGACGCATTGGAAGTAGGAAAAGAAATAAACAAAGGGATAGCTAAAAGTCACGGTCTGGTTAAATGAGAATAGTTATAGATGCAAACAGAGTTCTCGCTTCAATGATAAAGAAAGGAACAACAAGAGAAATATTATTTGACCCGTTATTCGAATTCTTCGCTCCAGATAATATAATATCTGAAATCAGAAAGCATGAAAAGAGGGTTACTAAGGCCGCACAGTTAACAAATGAAGAATTCGAGGTTTTATTGCTTCTAATTTTCGAGAACATATCAATTATTCCACAAACAAAATACCTTGATTTGATAGCAAAAATCAAACATTCGATAAAAGACCCAAAAGATATTCCATATATAGCCGCCTGCCTTGCAACTGACTCAGAGGGTATATGGACACATGACCCTCATTTCAAGGAACAAGAGAAAGTTGAAATATTAACCAATATAGATATGCTTAGGAAAGTTGGAAAGGCGAAATCTGATTGAATATAACTAAACAGCTAACAGAAGTTCCGATGAACGAAGTGGGCTTCAGAACATTTATAAATGAAACATGACTACTATGTATCATATACTCCCTGCCATTACTTCGGTAAGGGCAGGTTCATATTTATTTCTCGAATCAAACATTCATATTATGGCCAATACAGAGCGTGTTTGCATATTCATAGACGGGAGCAACTTCTACCACTGCATGAGAAAGGATCTAGGTGACATGAAAATCGATTTTGAAAAAATATCACAAAAGCTCTGCGGAAAAGACAGGAAACTTATAAGGACATATTATTACAACGCACCGCTGGACATGAGCCACGACAAGGAAAGCTACAAGAAGCAGCAGAAGTTCTTTTCCGGGCTGAGGAACATACCGAATTTCAAACTGGTATTAGTAAGGCTGCAAAAGCGCAAGGTGGATGGGAAAACTCATTATGCGGTCAAGGGTGATGATATCCACATAGCAGTGGACATGGTCATGCTGGCACAAAGTAATTCTTATGATACAGCTATACTCGTAAGCGGCGACGGAGACTTTGTGCCCGCAGTGAAGGCCGCGCAGAGTTTTGGCAAACACATTGAAAATGCACACTTCAAATCGGGCCATTCATGGCACCTGAGGCAAACATGCGACCGGTCCGTGTTGATGGACAATGATTTCATGAAGAAATGTACTCTTTAGAAGCCCGCTTATGGACAGAGGGATACACATCGGAATTTGGGCAGAGCAGGAATAACCAAAGCCTGTTAGCGTATGTTATGTTCCCTTTGGTCGGAGCGAAGCGACGAAGTCGAGAAAAGGCAGGAGTATCAACAAAGCCACATGAAACTAAAAGAGAAAGATACCCAAGTAAGTATAATCGCAAATATTATACTGAATATCTTCAATTTTTTCCTATCTTCCAGCTTAACCGTGCCAGTTCTTGTAAGGACAATATACAAAACCAATACTATCAACGGAGCCGCGAATAAAACTATCGGTTCGGCCCAAACTGGTAAATTCACACACATTAATCAATAATTGGTTTTCACCAAATTTAAGGTTTGCCTTTTCTCGATTGAATATAACATGCGTTATCGGAAGTAAAATTCCGTTAATGCGCTTCTTGTGGAAGTGCATTCAGGTTTCTGAGCATATTGTCCCATTTCCGGTAGCTTCTTGATATGGCGAATTCGGGTGTTTTTGAGTATTCACCGTACTTTACCCTCTCAGCTAGTCTTGAAAATAAAGATATCATCTCAAAGCGCCCCCTTCGTACAACGTGCTGTCAAGCGGGCTTGTGACATTCCTTAGGAAATCTCTTGAGATGTGAGTGTATATCTGGGTCGTCTTTATGTCAGCGTGACCAAGAAGCTTTTGAATGACCCTGATGTCATGTCCGTTTTCGAGAAGGTGTGTAGCGAACGAATGCCTCAGCGTGTGCGGGTGGACGTTCTTTCTTACCCTGGCTCTCTCAGCAGATTGTTTTACCACGAGATAGACGGTCTTTGTGGTTATCTTACCTCCCCTTGCGGATGGTATGAGATAGGGATTGTTCTCGTCCCTTACTTTCATGAAGAATTCAAGCTTCTGTGCAGTAAGTCTTGGAAGCGGCACCATCCTGTCTTTCCCGCCTTTACCATTACGAACGTGTATGACACGTTCGTGCACGCTAACGTCAGTGATTCTGAGGTTTACTACCTCAGAAACCCTCAATCCACACCCGTAAAGAAGTTCAAGGAGTATCTTGTGCTTGATGTTTGATGTCATTTCTATCATCTTTCTGACCTCGTCCCTTGTGAGTATGTCTGGAAGCTTAGTCTCGCGTTTTGGGTTATTTATATGCTCAAAGTCCTTCATCAGCACTCTTTTTGAAAAAAACCGTATCGCTGCGAGGGCGAGGCTTGCAGTCGACGCGCTCCTGTTCTCGATGAGGAATGCCATGTAGTTCTTGACGTCCTCTTCCGTAGCCTCACCTGCGCTCTTTCCAACGAACCTGAGAAAGTCTGCGTTATAGTAAAGGTAGGACTTCACAGTCTTTTTGCTGAAACCTCTTGATTTCAGCTCGATTTCAAGCGATCTTGCGTCATTTACGCAGTCACTCAGACGGCAGTCTTCGGAAGGGGATATTTCGAGGTATCCCCTCCCGTCATTGACGCCTTGGAGGAACCTTTGGGCAATTGCAGGATATTGCATTTTTTCACCATTTTGAGTCTTGCTCACAATAAGTGCTTCTCAAAAACCGGTTATAAAGAAAACGGAAGGGCAGCTTTCCGCTATTCCGCTAGAACTGCTTTTTTGGAAGGGCGAAAGTCCTCCAGCGGCCGTCACCGGAAGAATTCAAAAAGGAGTACTTGACGAGCTTGTTAGTGTAGTTTCGAAACGTCCTGTCCACTATGCTTTCCATGCCTTTGCTAGCGGAAAGTTCCGAAAGTTTCCTGAAGAGTTCTCCTGAATCTATCGTACCGCCTGCGCCGGTGACTATCTCCATTATGAGCTTCTGGTGGGGATTGAGTGCTCCCATGCTCAATTCCTTTTTGAACATCTCGATCCTTGGGAGAGATCTTTCTATCATGTCGTCTGTTATCTTTTCATGTTCGCTTCGTTCAGCCTCTTCTGAAACAACCCTCATGATATCTATTGCAGCACGGCAATCTCCAGACACGCTTGCGGCAATCATTTCTATCTGCTGTCCAGTTATGACCCCTGGTATGAGCCCCCATTCTGACCTGTCGCTTAATATGTCGATTATTTCACTGCTGCTATATGGACGGAATTCTATGTTGTCCGAAGATGCCAGCCTGCTTCGTATCCTCGAGTCGACGTTGTAGAGGGCAGTTGAGGAATTGGCTATCATGAGCATGCAAACGTTCTGCAGCGTTATGAGATCATAGAGGACGCGGTCGTCCTCTATCTTGTCAACTTCGTCGAGTATGACGACGCAGTGCTTGCCTTCGAGGCTTCTTTTTATCATCTCGAGTATTTCGTCTGTGGGCGTGCCTTTCCTGTGTATTATCGGTGCGCTGCTAACGTCCTTTGCAATGTTGTAGAGTATCCTGAACCTGCTTGGGTTCTCCCAGCAGTTTGTGTAGCTTTGGACTATGTCGGAACTGTATGATTCAAGCTCCCCTGCGACATACCTTGCCATGCACGTCTTTCCCGTGCCAGGATTTCCGTGTATGAATACGTGGCGCGGGACGCTGCCCTCAAGAAGAGGCTTTATGTCGTCTCTTATTGCTTCAAGCTGGCCTGTCCTGTGGAGTATCCTGTTTGGTATGAATTTCTCGGTCAGGACGCGTATGTCCCGTATTATACTCATCTCCGGGTACGACATTAAAACACCTATAGTGGAATGACGGTAATTCCGTTATATTATTGACTTCCACAGTTAAATCATTAACTGTGCATCATGTTCAGTGGAGAATGGAATGGAGGCATATATTTTTATTTGCATGCTTCCATATAGTTATTCCATTGAACAGGTAATTACTTATATAATTAATGCAATAAACATTGTAAGTGATTGGTGTTTAGGTTATGTACAAGATAATCCAAGTTGAAGATGAAATAAAGGTCCAGCCTTCAAAGTTCGAACTGGGACTCGAGGAAGCAGTAAAGCAGAGCCTCATGGACAGGTGGGACGGTGTCATAGACAAGAGGCTTGGCGTCGTTTTGGTTGTCACAAACGTGAAGAACACCGGCGAGGGCAGGATATATGCAGGCGACGGCTCTATCCACTACCCTGTGGAATTTGAAGTCCTTGTATACAAGCCGAACCAGCACGAGATCGTTGAAGGTGAGATAATAGACGTGACCGAATTCGGTGTTTTCCTAAGACTTGGACCTGTTGACGGCATGGTGCACGTAAGCCAGCTTATGGACGACTTTGTGAACTTCGACAGGAAGAACGCGATCTTCATGGGCAAGGAAAGCAAGCAGAGGATGAAGGAAGGCGATGTCGTGCGAGCGAGGATAATTTCAGTTTCAGTTGCAGGAAGCGACTACAAGATAGGACTTACTGCAAGGCAGCCAAACCTTGGGACTCTTGACTGGCTGAAGGAAAACAAGGCAAGGCAAAAAAAGAAAGCTGCAAAGGCTGAGGGCTAGGTGTCAATCATGAAGGACCAGAGAGCAAAGGTGTGCAGGAACTGCAAGCTTTTTGTTGAAGGCGACCAGTGCCCACAGTGCAGCGAGAAAAACTTCTCACACTCCTGGAAGGGCGTGGCATTCATAAACGATCCAAATGGCTCAGAAGTTGCACAGCACCTACAGATAACGAAGAAGGGCAAGTACTGCCTGTGGGTAAAGTGAGTCTCTTTTTAGAACATCCGCTGACAAATAACAGAATATGAAAGGTGTCACCATAAAGTCTGTTCTTATTGCACCATGTGGCATGAACTGTGCATTGTGCATCTCATACCAAAGAGACAAGAACAAATGTGTCGGATGCAATGGCATGGATGCTGGAAAGCCAAACTACTGCAGGAAATGCGCGATAAAAGGGTGCGAGATGCTCAAGGGTAAAAGAAAGAAATTCTGCTCATTCTGTGAGAAATTCCCATGCGCAAGGATAAAGAACCTCGACAAGCGCTACCGCGACAAGTACCATATGGGCATGATTGAGAATCTTGAGAATATCAGGAAGCTCGGAATAAGGGAATTTGTCAGGAAGGAAAAGTCGAGATGGAAGTGCAGGAACTGCGGCGGCGTAGTGTGCGTCCACAGGGATGACTGCGTTTCGTGTGGAAAGAAAGTGTTCTAGATGAAGCTCTTGTAAGTCTTCTTGTAGAGTTCTGAGCTTTCTAGTGCTTTCACATCCCTCTTGTACATGTCGTCCTTGAGCTTCATTTTCGTCTTCTTTTCCCAGCCATCAAACGAAAGTCCCTGGGATTCCATGTCCTTGTCCCTGTACCATTCCGGTATGACGTTGAAAGCGCAGAACGGGACAATCCTGCCATCAGACATCGCGTAGTGTATCGTACACCTCTTGACACGCTCTATGTCGTAGTTGTAGAGGTCCTGGAAGTGCATTATGCCAACGAACAGGGACTTGTGGTGAAGGTCACCAAGCGCCCTGTAGTTGTGCTTCATCAGGGAGTTGAAGAGTATCTTTTTTATGCTGAATCCTTTCGGGGCCTTTTCCTTGTCTATGAATGATCCCAGCTTGAACAGCAGCTTGAGGCTGGTCACGTACTTGTTACCGCCCTTTTCCAGGTTCTCAGCACGCTCGTTTAGGTATTCCATGACACCTTCTACGTCAACGAACCTGGTTATTGGTATCATCTTGTTGTCGACGTTGAAGACGTAAGTTGCCATGCCGCATGCAAAGTGGCTTGAAAGCTCGTATTTTGGCTTTCCTGTCATTGCCTCGACGAACCTTGTAAACGGCCACGGAGTCGGGACCGGGTAGAAGTCTTCCTTTCCTACCTGACCGTCTGTCTGCTCTTCCATCCTGGCTATGACGTCTGGTATGGTTATCCTCATCTTCTTCCTGTCAGCATTTGTTATCTTTCCTACGAGTGATACCGGCTGGAAGTTGACACCCCTTGCTACGTCGTTGTTGTCGAAACCGAACCTGATCATGTCGCCTATCTCGTGGTCGTTTACGCCCTTAATGATAGTGGGAACAAGCACTGCACCCATTTCACCTGCCTTCCTGCAGTTGTCGAGTACCCCGGGTATTTCCCAGTGGTTCTTCGGGTTGGTCTTTGGGGTAACGCCGTCGAAGCTGAGGTAAAGCGTGTTTACTCCCGCCTCCCTGACCTTTTTCATGAGTGCCAGGTCCTTTGAAAGCTTCAGGCCGTTGGTGTTTAGCTGGACGTGGTCGAGGTTGTGCTTTTTGCATATGTTGATTATGTCGATGAGATCTTCCCTTAGCGTAGGCTCGCCTCCGGTAAGTTGCACGGCGTTACATGCTACGGGTTTCTCGTTTACAAGCGTCCTTACCATCTCGTCAATTTCCTTTTTCGTCGGCTCGTAGACGTAGCCCATCCTCTTTGCATAGAAGAAGCAGTACCAGCAGCTGAGGTCGCAGCGGTTTGTGAGCACGACGTTTGCAAGCGCTGTGTGGGATTTGTGCATGTTGCAGAGACCACAGTCTTTTGGGCAGACCGGGTTCTTCTTGCCGACGCTTGGGTTTTCGATGCCTTTGCCGTCATGCGCAAACTTCTTGGCCTTGTTGTACATTTCAGCAGAACCCCAGTAGAGCTCCTCGGTAGTGCCGTGCTTCTTGCATGTCTTGCTTATCCAGACCTTACCATCGCGCTCGAATATCTCTGCCTTGAGTATGGCGAGACATTCGGGGCATATGGATCCCGTGTCGGTTATGTGCTTTTTCTTTGCTGCCATGCTATCAACTTTTAATAGATTTTAAAAGTTTTAAATATATAATTAGAATTATTCTAACATATATAAATAATTGGTGCATCATGAGCGAAAAAGACGTCGGGGACGGGGTATTCTCCATATTCTCAGAACTTGCGGGAATGCTTGGGTATTCCCCCATACACGGGAAGATAATAGGAGCGCTGCTTGCAGAGGAAGAGCCGGTATCGCTTCAGGAAGTTGCCAAGAGGACCAACTATTCAACGGGCATGATATCGCTAAGCCTTGACCTTCTTGAAGTGCTTGGTGTCATAAAGAAGACGAAGAAGGCAAGCGACAGGAAGCTTTACATCCAGCTTGACGGTGATCTTCTTACAATACTTAAGAAGGCCATAACCATGAGGGTGAAGAACGGCGTGGAGAGTTCCCTTGCAGACCTTGACAACAGGAGAAAGGAAGTATCAAAACTCAAGGGTGTAGAAAGAGATTATCTTCTGAAGACGCTTGACATTCTTGAGAAGGACATAAAGCGCCTTGAAAAGTACGTGAACCTTCTTTCCGGGATAAAGCTTCCCTAACACATTAATATACGGTCAGTAAAAAATAGTTATGGCTCTGGATGCTGTTTCACTTTCGGTTATGTACTTTGCCATACTGCTTGGTTTCGGCGTCCTTGTTGCAAACATCCTAAAGAAAAGAAACATCCCTGACACGTTCTTTTTGCTGCTGCTCGGTCTGCTGTTTGGGCCTACCGTGTTTGCAAATCCTGCGATAACGCAGTACGTGTCGATAGAGCTTGTGGACGTAGAATCGATGGGAATGATACCTGATTTCTTCAGGACGCTTGCACTGATACTTGTCATATTCATAGGGACTTTCAACCTGAACTTCGGTGTTTTCAAGAAGTATTCCAACATATCGCTTAAGCTCGCATTTGTCGGTGTACTGTTCAATACGGTCGTACTAGGACTCGTTGCAAGCTTCTTCTTCCAGATGGATATTGTGTTTGCGATGCTTCTTGGAGCCGTGATAAGCGGCACCGGAAGCGGTGTCGTTTTTGCATTCGAGAAGGCGCTTTCAAAGGCGAAGAACGCGCTTACCATACTGAAAGTGGAATCCATATTCAATTCCCCCATATCTGTGCTGGTACCGCTGATATTCCTTGATCTTGTGAACATCACACCCGGGGCGCTCATCGAGCCGATGAGGTATCTTTCCCAGTTCTGGATGATGATAACTGTCGGTGTCGGCACGGGACTCATAGTGGGCCTTGCTGCATCAAGGCTTTTCAAGGGCATAATGAAGGAGTACACTTCACTTCTGCTCTTTGCAATAGCGCTCATAACGTATGCGCTTGCAACGGGAGTTGGTGGTAGCGGCATGCTTGCCGTTGCAATCTGTGGCCTCGTTGCAGGCAACTTCACTCTGCGCGGAAGGGATGACAGGGAAGAGATACTACACTTCCAGGACCAGTTCTCCGAGATGCTTAGGATATCCGTCTTCACGCTGCTTGGTGCGCAGGTGACGCTTCTAATAGGGCTTGGGGAACTTGCATACATACTTCTGTTCTTCGTGATGGTGGTTGCGATAAGGCCGATAATGATCATATCGCTCATGGGAGAGCTGCGCGAGAAGTTCACACGAAAGGAGATGCTGATCATGAGCTTCATAGCTCCAAGGGGACTTTCATCGGCTGCAATGATACCGATAGTTGCGGCGACTGTGATAGCTGCAGGGCAGCCCGTTCTTGCCGGGCAGATGGTAAACATCGTGTTCATGGTGATACTGCTTTCAGTACTATTCAGTACAGTGGTCGGCGCGATAGGAAGCATGGATAGGTTCAAGGAAGTCAGGAAGAAGGCAAAGAAGGTTGAGAAGGAAGAAGAGACACCAGAAGTGACGGTTAAGAAGGAAGAGGATGTCTCGCTGATGCTCGACTACGATGAAAAAGAAGGGGACTGATATGGAGGTTCCCGGCATTTGTTCTGGATGCGGGGGAATTGCAAAGCCTGCTTATACGTGCAACGCCTGCGGCGCAATAGTCTGTCACAGCTGCTTTGACGACAGCCTTGGCCTATGCAAGAGATGCGCTGCACAGACTACGAAAGGGCACTGATCACACAGTTTACGTTATGTTTTTATTCTACGACATTCAAGTGCAAAACATGGCTGAATTTATCGACATGGTGGACAAGGATGACAACGTGATAGGAAGGGACACGAGGAAGAATGTACACAGCAGCACTTCGTGGCACAGAGGTGTTCATATACTGGTGTTCAACAGTAGGGACGAGCTCATACTGCAGGTGAGGGACTCCAAGCGGGACAAGTACCCAGGCGTGTATGACATATCCGTCTCGGGCCACGTGGAATCTGGCGAGACCTTTGACGAGGCCATGAAAAGAGAAGCAGAAGATGAAATGGGTATAAGCGAACCCAGGCCGGAGAAGATAGCAAAGATACGGATGAACTACGGCGACGTGAACGATAACATGGTAAGCGTCATATACAAGCTGCAATATGACGGTAAGGTATCGTTTGGCAAAGACGAGATCACGGCAATAGAATTCGTGCACGTGGAAGAATTGAAGAAGCTCGTTATGGAAAGTCCTGGGAAGTTCGCACCGTTTGCATGCGAGATACTGAAATGGCATTTCGGCATGGATTCGAAGGTCGAAGTCATCGAAAAGACGACCGAAAAGAAGTAATAACCTATTAAAATAACGTGCTATAATTATTTTCACATGCCGAGGTGGCAGAATCTGGTAACGCGCTAGACTGGAAATCTAGTGTCCTCTGGACTTATGGGTTCAAATCCCATCCTCGGCGCTAGGAAAGAAGTGTGAACGCCTACCGTGGTAAATAAAAGGACAAACGGAGGTGTTCACAATATGAAATCACACGAAGATGTGATAAAAAGTAGAGTGAAGCACGAAGGTAACGTGCTTACCTTAATCGATTTTGTAAGCTATTCCGTTGCGACAGGAATAGGCAGAAGACGAATAGACAGGTATATAGACGCGTTAAGTCCACTCAGCAATGACGTAGGGAAACCATTCAAAGAGATGTGCAAGGCAGACATCCAAGGATATGTGAGGAAACTCTTGGAACGCGACGACTACAAGGAATGGACTAAGTACACATACCAGATAATCATCAAGAACTGCTTCTTCCCGTGGCTATATGGAACGGAGAGGCCGGACTTTCCAGAGGTCGTTAAGTGGATGAAACCCAAGGTTCCAAACAGGAACAACAAGCGTTCCGAAGACATGCTGACAGAGGAGGAAGTAGTGAAGATGATGTCATTCGCAAATAACCTCAGAGACAGAGCAATGATAGCTTTCCTCTTTGACACCGGATGCAGAGTAGGCGAACTCATGAACCTTAGGATAAAGGACATCCAATCCAACGGTGATGTAACCCATGTCACACTCAACGGAAAGACGGGCCTTAGAAAGATCCCGATAATGAACTCGATACCATACCTGACAAGATGGATAGAGCAACACCCCGCAAGGAAGAACCCAAAAGCGAAGGTGTTTTGCGCTCTAATGACAAACCATGAGAAAGCGCTAAGCTACAACATCATTAACCAAATTCTGAGAAAAGTCGCTGATAAGTCCGGAATTGTGAAGAAGGTCAACCCTCACAATTTCAGGCACAGTCAGGCCACGTTACTCGCAGGTAAGTTAAAGGAACCGCAACTCAGGATGTATTTCGGATGGTCTGGAGACAGCAAGATGGTCAACACGTACGTCCATCTGAGCAGCGAACACCTTACAGATGCATTTCTGGAAGCGCACGGGAAGCGTAAAAAAGAGGAAACTAAAGAAAGTGCACTGAAACCAAAGGGATGTCCCAGATGTCAGGAAATAAACGGAATTGACGCTAGAATATGCGTCAAATGTGGCATGGGCCTCGACAAGCAAACGTGCATGAAAATGGTGCGTGAGGAGAGATCCCTAAGGTATGAAGTGGAAGAACTCCGAAATAACATGAGCATGTTTGTGCAGTTCTTCAAGAATGAATACCCGGAAAAGTATCAGGAGATAAGTGAAAGCCTAGTCAAGTAGCTTCTGAAGTTCGCATAGTTTTTCGGCTACTGATATCCCTTTCTTTGTCAACAATACGTTCTTTTCTTTTGGATCATTACCATGAATATAGAAAACGTTTTCCATAAGTTCATTGGCTTTTATGATAGCGTTTTTGTATTCATTTTCTAATTTGTTTTCCTCTGAAATTTTCTTATTTTTTTCAACATGTTCTTTATACTTCCTTTTCATTAGAACTTTCAAACTTCTGGCATCCTTTCTCGACTTTCTGACTGCATCTCTATCAACCAGTTTGTTTAATCCCGTTTCATCTTTCAATTGCTTCCATGTTTTGATTTCGACAAGGCCCATTTCTTTGAATTTCTTAAGGACATTGGATAAAGAAGTTCCGTGATAAACATTCAATTTCTCAAGTTCTTTTCGCATGGCTATAAACTCCGGAACCGGTTTACTCGAAACCTTCGACTTATAGAATTCGATTAGTAACATTTGGTTCTTTTCACTTAACATACTACTTAATGTACTATTCAGCTTTTTGAATATTTTGCATCGATGCAAAAAAAGGAAATATGTAGTTTTCGATTTGAATAAAAATCATGACAAGAGTAACGAAGAACTCGACTTTCGCGTTAACCGATATGGACAAGAAGAAGCTGGATGACGTAAGAGCGAACATAGGCGCCACCTCACGTAGCGAAGCTATGAGAAGGATAATTGACCGTGTATGGAGGGAGGGGATCTAGTGAAGATTGATGATATCATTCGTATTTGCGTAAAATGGGAACTCGACCGGGCCAATAAAGACCCGGCCAAGGGAGGTGTTAGGAACGAACACCATAAAACGTCTTCAACGTAGAAGCTTAAATGAACCATCGGGTAATGACTACATAGTATCTTTGATTTTGGATGCAATCCCAAAAGAGTCCAAGAAAGCAACAAAGCGTGGTTTATTTGTCCGAAGAAGTGACTTTTTCAAAGCAGCGTCGCAACAACTTCACCTCTCTAAGGAGAAAACCAAGAAACTCATCTCAAGCTGTAACAATATAACAAGCGCAAATCGTGGTCTATACATCTCTGAGAATTCCAATTCCGAACATCCAACAAAACAAAGAACGTCGAATTCTACCTTTACCGTATATGAACACATAAAGAATGGCGGATCCCCTTCCGAACTCTGGAAGAAAAATACACTGAAAGAAAATGTGGTGAAATACCATACAGGTCTTCTCAAGAAGCTGGATTTGGTTAGAAATGTTGGCTATGGAACATGGGAAATAGTCGGTGTTGAACAGTCAGAAGCTGAAATAACAAGGTTGAAAAAAGAACACCGTGTGACTATGGCGCACACCCATCCCAAATGTTTGAAAAGTGACACCGTGAGACTACATGACTGTCGTGTCGTGTTGAAAATTAAGAAAAGTCTCATGAAGTGGTGGATTAAAAGGGTTGTGTTTCTGAAAAGAGCAAAAGTGCCATTTGAACCTATACAACATGGCCAGCGCATATCTATTGCTGATGTCAAGACAATAATGCTCTATGACAAAACCATAGTGATTTACCTCCCAAATAGCTGGTATGCTGATACAGCCCCAAAAGCGCTAGTCAGCGCCACTTCGAGGATAATCTATATAATAAAGAAACTCGAAAACAAGCTGAAATGTCAGCCGGGCATATTCAAGATTGGGAAGGGTTACAGATTCAGAATTTCAAGCTCTCATTGCGCGCTCGTCAAGAATGCTCTGGCAAAGGACTACCTAAGAAGGAAAGAGAAATTAGAGGTCTATGATGAAGAAGGATTGTGGTTAACTATAGACAATAGCCTTAACCTCGAAGAACTGGAAACCATCGGTAAGGACGCAATAAGAAATAGTGTGGTCATACAAGAACTGTTTAACAGTGTCAAGGATAGACCGATCACATCACATAAAATATATGAAATGCACGAAAGTAATGAAAAGGCGATAGAAGCCAATTCCAGAGCCATATTAGCGCTGCTTGATTTATTCTACGCACAAATACAGATCCCTGAAAATGTTGAGACACCGTACATAGGATAGAAATACGCAAATTTTCAGTGTTTTCCATTTTCCAGACAGGTTTGATAGATATCGCTTTTGACGTAGCTATTTTTACAAAAAATGACAAAAACTACTTATAAATGGTAGGTTTCAAAGGAGGTGCAAGATATCGCTTTTGTTTCAAGTAAAAGGCGTAGTAGTAGTTCTAGCGCTTTCTATATTAGTTTAGCTTATTGACTATATAACGAGATCGTAATGTTATTAAACACGAACTCAAATCATACTCATGTTCGAATCTCTGCTAGCTTCAATTGGATTATCTCCGACAGGCTTGAGTCTCATGGTCAACATGGGAGTTTCATTAGGAACGATCATGTTAGCTTTATTCACATGGAAATTGGCAAAAACGAGTAATGTACAAGCGGAATTAATAAGAAGGCAGGCTGAAATTCATCACGCGTCATCGAATCCATTTTTGGAAGTCAAAGATATAAAATTTGTAAAAAATCGTGTCAGCTTCAAATTGAAAAATGCTGGGAATGGTGATGCATATTCGATAGGGGTCTACTCTAATTTTTCAACATCAAGACTGAAAATAAATGACTACTTAATGAAAAATGATAAGCTTCATGCATCAGTAGAATGGGGATTCGAACCTAAGACTCTATTTGATAATTTCAAGGGTCAGAAAAACAGAATATGTGAAAACGGCTGGGTTGCATATCCAGAGAGGAGCGGTTACTATAATACAGTTTTAAAATCTTCTGAGATGGTAAAATTTGACATCATTCCTAAATATTTCATTCACTACCGTGAAAAGAAGAGGTATTTTGATAGAAAGGATGGACCTTATGGTCGCAGAATCGATAAGTTCGAGGATCTCACGAAAATAATGACTGACAATGGTATCGATTTTGTTAATCTGGAGCTTACCATAGTATGCAAAAATTCACTTGGTGAAATAACAGAATATTTACCACTGAGTAATTTTGTCATAGATGTCAAAAAGCATAAATCTTTACAGGATGCTTTCGAAAGTGGTTATCATGAATCGTTTAGACTTTTAGGAAGCCGTGAAATCGATTGTTTGGGTGGCCAAGACTACCGCTTTTACTCTCTGAAACCATATAGAAAAGACCAGTGTATGAACTACTAGTGACTTGGATTAAACGTTTCACTTGTTAAAAAGCTGCGTTAGCAAATGTCCCAATAATCATACCAGTAGCAAAACCTGCCACCAAACCAAACACCGGGCTTTTCTTACTGATTACCCAATACGCAACTAAAAACACTGTGAATAGTGTTACAGCTCTTCCGATGATGCTCCAAATAAACATACCGAAAAAGGCACCCAAGAATATATAGACTGCAATCTCTTCTTGTTTTCTTCTTTCCATTATGATCATTTCATATCTATTATTTATAAATGTACTCTATTTGTTCTCTATATGTTCGTTAATGGTAAGTTTATAGTTTCTTAATCGAATTAAATATGAACATAGAAAACTACAGTTTTGTAGTGAGCGGCAAATTTAGAAAAAATGTTTTCATGCAGCTTGAGAGTAAAAAGTCACCATCACAAATAGCCAAGAATCTCAATGCCAGTACAACACAAGTTAGTAGGACACTAAAGCAACTCGAAAGTAGAAATCTTATAGGATGTCTAACACCTTCATCGAGAATGGGAAAAATATATGCTCTAACAGATAAAGGGAAGGAAGTGTTCTCAGATATTAAGAAGGATTCGATGTGAATTCAGGTGAAATGAACGAAATATATTTATCTACAGACTTTCAACGGTTAAACATAGACTTTTAACTCTTCTATACACCTTTAATTTAGAAATTATTACGGTTTTGAGTTATGGACTTAGTAAATATATTGGGGGATTTTTTCAAAAATAATGAGTCATGGATTAGAAATTTTGTTATTAGTGTCTATGCGGGTCTTTTTTCCGGTTTAGTAGTTTTAATGGCAAGTGGAGGTGTTCCCAAAGACCCATTGGGATACTTGAATTTCATAGCCCATTTTATATTCTGGGTCATTGTATTATTTTTCACATTCCTCTTTCTGTGCTGGTTCGCATTTAGATCTTGGAAACTGAACCCGAAAGAAATCCCAGATAAATCTAGAAAATCGAACAAAAAAAGAGACGTGAAGGAAATTGCTAATTCATTGCCTCTGGTCAGGATAGCTATTTTCTTGTTATCATTAATAATAGCTATTGTCTGGGAAATCGATATAATAATTCGCGTTATTTTCTTGATTGTCGTATTATGCGCATTATTCACAGTAAACAGCAAGGATAAGCTGAAAATAGTCGCGTTCTTTTCTGGTTTGATAATTACGGGAATAATATCAAACCAATTAGTTCAGCCACTGTTTACACCGAGATTGTCCGATATGCAAATTACACCACTTTATGTACAGTTCTTTGAAGATGGCAGGGAATATTACACAGTGCATAGGGTTTCTTATAAGATAGAGGCTCCCGTCGCACCTTTTTTTGGCAATAATATAGATTTGAAAGTTCCGGGCTATTTTTCACCATTTGAAGATGACCTAATTTGGTATCCTAGTCAGAAGGTATACCTAATCGGTTCCCTTTACGAACATAATCCCTATATTAAAATTCCAACCAAATATTTCAACCGCAGTACAAACATAGATTTAGAAGACAGTAACGGTAAGCTTAGAGTAAGCTTGGACACTGGTTTCTTTTCTACAAAGGAAGTCAACTTTAATATTTACATAATGGAAAAGGCCGATATTGAAATGTCAAATTTGGCCTACCCAAATCACCGTTGGTGGAATCACCAAAGCGTCTCACCAGATCATGAATATAATATAGCGAGATACGGACAGTTGCTAGGTTATGCCACAAATACGAGATATAAAGAGGACCCAAATCTTGACTATCACATAAGCGAAGATAGAATAAAAAATATGAATGATTTACCAATAAGAGGTTTCAGAGTCCACGTTCAAGAAGACTATCTCGTTTGTTTGGATGGAATAGAACTCAACAGAATAAAAGAATGCTATGGAGATACAGAATTCTGCGTTAAACTAGATCTTGATCCCAAAGAAACTAAAACTCTTCTAATACAACATACTGTCCCCGCATCTTCTGTTTCACCTAACAGCGTTAGAATTAACTATTCGTCAGAAAATAGATGCCCGGGTTTATGGGCTGAATACTTATCTAGATATGGAAATTCTTGATTTCACCGCATCGTTGTTTAAACCTAGTTTTTTATTCCTTCTTAATAAATTACGCTTATGGTGAAGTCGAAAAAAACTATCAATTTTCTCTCCGACCAGCCACTGAAGTGTGAGGAGATAAAAAATGATAAATTCGACTGTGAAGGAATTTCAGAGACCGTAAAGAAGGTTGTTGAAACATCACCGACACCTTTCACAATAGGAATTTTTGGTAAGTGGGGAGCTGGTAAAAGTACAATAAGTAACTTCTTAGAAAGAAAGTTGAAGAAATCGAACTTCGTTGTTGTCAAATTTGATGTTTGGAAATATGAAAAGGATGCTCTAAGACGCACTTTTCTAGAAACACTAGTGGATGAACTGAAAAAGCAAAAAATAATTAAACGTGAATACAAATTAGAAGATGACTTTTACAATACGATATCTGTGACATCAGAAGGTGAAAGTAGGTTTAGTTTCAGTAGCATTTTGAGAATGTTACCTTTTCTTATCATCTCTTATGTTATTACATTAGTTGTACTTTTTTTCTCCAGGGGTTCTGAAAGGGCTATTTTGGGGATCAATGAGATTCTTCTGGAATCATTGATAATTCCTATGCTTCTGGTAATAATTAGCGAATCAAGACATTTGATTGTAACCGACCAGCGGACTACTTCTAAAAAATCTATAGAAAGTCCTGAACAATTTGAGAAGAAATTCGAAGAAATTGTCAAGAAAATTGGTAAGAAAAGGATAGTCATAATAATAGACAATTTGGACCGATGCTACCATGAGAAGGCTATAGAGTTACTCTCTACAATAAAAACATTCTTAGAAGTCCCTAAAGAACGTGCATCATGCACATTCATAATCCCGTGTGATGATGATGCAATAAGAGATCATCTTCAAAACATTTACAAAACAGAAGGTATTAGAGGCGAAGGATTTGATGCTGACGAATTTCTGCGCAAGTTTTTTAATACATATTTAAGAATACCAGAATTCCTCGACACGGATCTTCAAACCTACACAGAATTTCTGCTGAAGGAGACGGGAATTAAAGAAATTGATAATCGAAATGTCGCATTTGTGATAACAGCTGCATTCAGAAACAACCCACGAGAAATAAAACAATTCATCAATACTTTGTTATCCCGCTATATGCTTGCCAAAAAAAGAGAAGAATGTGGGTTGATTGTACCAAAAGGTGCAGTAACAAATGATGTGAGTTTTCTAACAAAGCTTCTGATATTGGAGAATAAGTATCCAAAAGCTTATGAAAAAATGAAGAGGGATAATTTGGACTCTTCGGAAATTAGCAGATTTGGTGAGGGTCAAAAAGAGAAAGAGGAAAAAGATATTCTCGAAGATTATAAACCGCATTTAAAGGATTTTCTTGTTTCAACCATGTCAATACCGAGAAAAAATATTAGTCGTATAAAACCGTTCATATATCTAAAACAGTCAAGTGATGAATTGAATTTAGAAAACGCGGAAGAGATAAAAAACGCACTTGTTGACAATAAGAAAGAAGTTGTCGATAGCGAAATACTGAAACTGCGTGGAAATTCAGAAGGTGTGAAAAATTTATTATCATTTGTTGAGCGTACCTTAGATGATAATAAAAGGAGGACATTACCGCAACTTAATGTAATACTATCCATTCTCCCCGCACTAGAAAAGTACCAGATTGAGCCTGAAAACATCAATTTCTATAACAAAATCGCGGGATATTTCAACTCTAATAGAGAAAACATACAATTCATAGAACCCCCATTATTGTTCAATCAAATAATATACAAATGTGATAAGCTACTGGTACCAAAAATTGTGAAGATGTGTGCAGAAATATTGAAACAGCAAAAACAAGAAACTAAGATTATAGAGGTAAGTAATGAGTGGGCAGAAAGTCTATTCGCAGAGATTATCAAAAATGTTCAACTCTTCGAAAAAGAAAGATCCGCTATAGCAAATGCCATGTCAGAAGTTTACTATTCTAATATTAATATAATGAGTCTTTTCAGAGACAACGAAGAAGCTCAAAAATACTTTATTACAGATGCGACCGTTTCCAAATTTGTTCAAACGATTTCTGAAAATGACGTGGAAAATATAGAAGTACTTAATTCAAAAGTTGATTTGTTCTTGAAGTTAAAATTGAATGTCAGTAAACATATTCCGATTGAAATAATCAAAAAATTTGTTGAACTTCTAAAATACGAAAATTTAAAACCGATGAGAAATCAAAAAAGGAATTTAACAGAATTAATACAGAAATTTCTGAACGAATGTGAAATTCATATAGATGATGAAAAAGAAGGAATAAATCTTGAAGCTTTATTAGGAAATCTGGTAGAAGGTGTCAACAAGATCGATTCATGGTCGGAAAAGAGATACTTCCTGCCACCAATCATTTCAATGGTATCAATACTTGGTATCAAAAACGGTGGTGCAATTGATTCTATAACCAACTTCTTTAACAATGTTGGTTCTGTGGATGATATAAAATACGTCTTTGAAAATATACCTAATTATAAACAGAATATTATAGCAAAATTCGCGGGCGCAATCAACAATAGATGTGTACAAGCTGAAGACTTCTTCAAAGCATTATGGGAAATTTCAAACACCGAAAACAGAATGAGTATTTTCACTGCGGTCATAAATTCTAATAACTATGAGAGATTAATCAAGCTGCTCGAAAGCGCATCATTCAGGTCACAAATAGATAAAAAACGTGCAATTTCAATAATACTTTCTAGAATACCACAAATTGACGTTGGAAGTAGAAAACTATTCTACGAGAAAGTGAATGCGATGAAATGCGGAAATGATGCAGAAAACAAAAAAATACTTGTGAGCCAGATAAAGGAGAATTTGTTTTCCAATGACCCGAATTCACAAAGACTTGGATACGAAATTCTCGAGGGTGCAAAAAGTTACATAACAAAAACGGAAAAGCAAGATATTGCACAGGAGACACTGAAAACAATATCACAGAGAAACCTTATCACACCTGATCACGAATATAGTCTAAGAAGTATTGTCTTAAATTGGGGGACATTAACGGATGATTTGAAGGACAACTACATTCACATGATAGTTGAAAACTTATTGAAAGTGGGTTCGGATCCCGACGCCATAAGGCTCGGAGTTTCATCTTTAACGTCGTTGAAACTCCCAAAGAAATACAAAAAATATTTTGATGAAATTCGTTCTAGAATAGCCAATGAAGGCAATGAAGAAATCAGGAGACTTCTTACAGAAGTTGTCAATTCTCACCAAAAGTCTTCTGAAAAGAAAACCTGATCTTGACATTTACCGTTAAATTGCCGCGTTTAAACGTAACAATAAAAACACTCTTTCACTTCTAATAAAAATGAACGACTACATTATTCCGATTTTTTCCGATTTATACTTGAATGTCCCGGGACTACCGGTTACTCTATTCCTTTCTCTCGTCATATTGGCGTGTATATTTTTTGAATTAAACCCTGATAGGAGACGTAAAGAGAAGATCGACAATTCGACATTGGCCGCATATATCGGACTTTTCTCGGTGACAATAACAATATATTTGATTTTTTTCTCACGAATAAATGGAACACTAATCCAACTCGTAATTAATTTCTTTTCGGGAACACCGATAGGAACCGGGACGAACTACTGGATTTTGTTGGTTACTCAGGGAATTTTAGCTGCAACTTTCTTCATGATTAGACGCAAATCCAACAAGCCACTTTATTATTACAAAATTGGACTGAGAGAAAATCTAGGAAAATGTTTAGCAATATTTTTGATGCTTTTCATACTATCACTTCCTTTCTTCATAATATCATTCTTCAACCCCCACTATGCGGTTTTCACAAAACAAATATTCGTCGTTTGGATTATAGCGTTGATTTTTGATTTTGTCACATTAAGTTTTTTCGGAATCATGCACAAGGACGGTGTAAAAAAATGGGGAGACGCTTTTGAAAAAATAACGAAAATTACATTTAAAGAATTCATAGATAGCAAGATCCAAGCAATAATTATAATTTCCTTCTTCATTTTAATGCCTCTTTTATTTGTGTTCCCCTCGATAGAAGTGGGAAAACCCGTACTATATCATTTGGAGATCATTGACGATCATTACGAAGAGGGGTACGTATACGCTGTGAATCATACCAGAACTAATCTAACAATAACACCAAATTTAATGGTCAATTGGCTTTATCTAGAAGATGAAGATTACGTTGATGAGAAAACCGTCTCTCTTATCAATTGGTCACTCAAGGATACGGTAGAAATAAGAGATGAAGACGGATATAAAATTATAAATTTCTCTAACCACTCTTTGGTACCATTGGAATTCAGAATTGAAACAAAGAGTAAAAAGTATTTAATAGCTAACTTTATTGAAATCGAAACAAAACCATTGGACAGCGAGGGTGTTGAAATATTTAACATAACTGTTCCTGATTTGCCTATGCGAATAACATTCAATCGGTTTCCATTAAGAGTTTATAGAAAGAATTGTACAGCGACGTGCGTATTCCCGAAATACACCGATTGCGAACCACGTATCTATGGAGATAACTATTTCATGATACTTGATGCCAACATATGGGACACGAAGATAGGTGAAACTAAGTTCACAATAAATGTCAAATGTCCGGTGAATTAATAACCTTTGGGGCACAAATTACTTTTTCTTTCTTCTTCGCACATCTTCGAGTTGCTTCATAAGCGCCCGGGAACGCTCAAGCTGGAGCTTCGTTGATACGTTGAATATAATGTTTAGTAGCATCCCGGTGCGGGCCACGTACATTCCAAGCTCCTCCTTACCGATTTTGATGTTTCCACGCTTAAAGTGCAGCGTCTTCCCTTCGTCCAATATGGCCCATGTCCAATGTGCAATGGAACCACGTATATCCGGGTTCAAGAAGTCGAAAACGTCCCTGAATTTCTCATAGTATGTCGAGAGGACCTTGATGCAGGCACTCGTGCTCTCTCTTATATCCTTATCACTTTTAATCTTCTTGCCCGTTTCTTTGAAGTGGTATGCATTGATTGTGAGGGATATGTTTCTTAGAATAAGGAACACGGCTTCGTAAGATGCCTGATAGAGCGACGCCGCCAGAAAGCATTTTGCTCTATCAGAGAAGACGTCCGGGGAATTTATGAATGGTACTATTTCATCGCCGATTTTTGCAAGTGTAAGTATGTTTTGAGCATCCTGCTCTTTAGCATGGGTTTCTATGAAATTCATGTCTCTGATTGTAAGAACACCGTCAGCAATCAATTTTCTTATCATCTTTTCGTAGTGTTCATAGCTTTGTGCCATCTTTTCATCATCGCTTACTTTTCTCTCTTTCATGAGTTCATCGAAGGACGCCATCTTATCTTCAAGGTATTTGATATATCCATCCCACTCCTCTTCTGGAATATCGCCTATTTTCATACACGCACCAACTCCAACCTATCCTTACCTGAAATCTTAACACGAATCTTGTCTCCCTTCTTCCATTCCATACCTTCAAGTATCTTCTTGGGAAGGTTCACGAAGGGCTGCTTTGTGGTCGAATTCTCCTGGATTGAATAAGGCTTTTCCATGAAAATAGTAAAAACTATAGTATTTATAAAGGTTTAGACTATGTATAATGTGTAGGCGTTTACACTTCACTTAAAACGTCCATCCTCGGCGCTCTTTATTCTCTTACTATCGTTTTCGGTGCTTTTCCCGGGAACTAGTTGAATAGTGTGATTCCAAAGAAAAGGAAGGCTGACAGCAATGTAACTGTAAGTGCTGCCCTGAAATCCTTGCTGCAACTTAGATCGACTTTATGCCAATTCATTATATCACTTTCCGGTTTCGCAGTTTTTGCACGGGTATAATGAAGTTTTTTTGTTTTCGAAACAGCTTTCTATTTAAGGCTTGATTCTGCGGCCCTTAAATTTGTACTAGTAGCAAATACGTCATTTGACATACCCTTTAAAGGGTTCACGATTATTTCAGCGTTCATGCATCGTGCTGCTTATTTATGACGCCTGAAATAATTAATTATGCACTACAGGAATTCTGCACTCATGCTTCTTTTGTTTGTAATCGTCGTGAGCGGCTGCGTGGGCCAGGAAGCTGCAGTCAACGAGGAGTACGAACACGATGAACCCGCAGTTACCGATGTTGTAACTGGTGAAAGTTCTGGAGAAGAGCAGGTCGTACAGGAGGAACAAACAGAAGAATCGTGTGAAGCTCCCGTGTTCACGCACAAGTTCGTCGATCCTTCTTATGTGCGCACAGTCCAGCCGATCGGCGTCGTGCACGGAAGCGGGAAGATACTCGTTGGAAGGTCTTATGTCGCTATAAAGGACGAGTATGACAACGAGAAGATACCTGTGTATGCACCGACTGACCTGAGGGTGGAATTTGGAAGCTATTACACTGGCGGGAGCGAAGATTGCGATGGCTGCCTTCCAGACTACGCAATCACTTTCGATATCGGCTGCGGCTACTGGTTGAGCTTTGCGCACCTAAAGGAGATGTCTCCCGAGATATCAGGGATCATGCCAGAACTTAGCAGCTCGAGTGCAGGCATCCAGATAGAGAGGATCGAAATAAAAGCAGGAGAGCTCGTCGGATACTTCATACCGAACACAGGCGTTGCTTCATTTGACATCATAGTCGAAAGTGATGCCATAAAAAACCAGTTCCCAAACCAGGAAAGGTATGAGAAATACGGTTCCAACCTTCTGAGGATAATGTGCCCCTACGACCTTTATCCCGACGACGTCAGAAGCGAATATCTTGCGCTTCTTGGCGGTGGAAGCGGTGCTCTTCTTGGAAGCAATGACTGCGGAACGGTCACAAGAGACGTGCTCGGCGCTATCGAGGGCATGTGGTTCCTTGACGAGGTGCCCGTGCGGGGCGTGCACGACACGGACAAGCAGGGAGTCTACGGAAGCCCGATGCCGATTGTAGACGACGGTGAGAGAATAACCATCGGAATCATAGACGAGAACAACGTGTGGATATACCACGACAACCCGACATACAAGGACCCTGCCAAGGTCACGGGAAGCCACTGCTACCAGATAAAGGACACGCCGACAAGTGATGATGGGTACATGTTCTTCGAAGTGGTATCTGACATGGAGATGAAGGTGTTTAGAAGCGAGACCGGTTCATGTCCAGGCAGCTTCCCAGAAGACGGCTGGATGAGTTATTACAGGTAAGACTGGAATTTTAGAGAGAAATCAGCGTAATCACAATCATTACCGCAAAGTAGACGATAAGGGAACTGACCACTCCAATTGCTGTGTATCCTATTAACCTTCCTTTCCTTCCAGCTACTTTTTTAGATTTGCTCTGCATGGACATTCACAACGGTTTTCTGGCAGTTTAATATTAGACTATCAAACGCAAATATTTGAAGATTGCACGTAAAGTCGGTATGTCACCGGTATCAATCAGGCATTTTGTTCTTCTTCTTTGCTCTGTACATCAGACTGTCTGCATACACTGTCGCGATTTTGCCAAGCACTGACCCAGAATAAGAAAGAACTGTGCCTTCACCGACGGCCATGGCAGTCACGCCCACGCAAAGATTTCTAAGCGCACGAAACTTGCTTTCTTCACCTTTCGCCAATAGGCTTGATAAGACTCCCGCTGCAGCAAGTCCTCCACTTATGAAAGCATACTCGCTGTCCATACCTTCTTTAGTAAGCACATATCCGCCAATTGCTGTTGGTACGGTATCCCACAAATCCGCAATTAGTTCTTTCCCGGTTTCAGTGGCATACTTCCAGGGATCCGCGTAAAGCTTTCCCCTGCTTTCCTTAAAACAATGAATTATGTTTTCGACACTGTAACCGGATGTCATATAGAGTAGAATGTACGAAAGCATTAAAAGTCTGAAAGCGAACCTTTGTAGCATGAAGATCGCGATAAAGATTGGTGGCTCCGTACTCTGCCCAACGGAAAGCCCTGACATGGATTTTGTCGACGCGCTTTCGGGGACGCTGAAGGGCCTTTCAAGCGAGCACAGGATAATAGTCGTTGTTGGCGGCGGAAGGCTTGCGCGTAAGATGATAAAGGATGCTCGCGAGAGCGGGGAGGAATCTACTGACAAGCTGCACATGCTCGGCATTGAGGCAGCAAGGAAGAATGCTTCGGTCTTGATAAAAGCGCTCGGTGAGGATGCTTATCCAGGAGTGCCGAAGAACGAGGATGGTGTGAAAAATGCAGCAGAAAGCGGTAAAATCGTCGTTCTTGGGGGTTTCAGGCCGGGACAGACGACCGATGCGGTGGCGCTTCAGTCTGCCGAAGCGACAGGTTCGGATATCGTGGTCATAGGAACGGACGTAAAGGGCGTGTATGACAGGGATCCAAAGAAGGACAAGAATGCAAAATTCATATCAGTGATATCATCAACGGAGCTGCTTGACCTTGTCGAGACCGAGTTGGTGGAGCCTGGAGCAAAGACCGTGGTGGATCCCGTTGCGGTGAAGGTAATAGAGAAGACAGGGATCAAGAGCATAGTCGTTGACATAAGGAACATGGAAAACCTCGTAAACGCTGTTGAGGGAAGGGATTTTGAGGGAACCGTGATAGAATAAAACTTTTAAAGCTTATCTGCAAGTAGAACTAATACTAAATTGGGTCTTGAACTTACGGTTGATTCTAATGATTAAACTTGTCATGTTCGATTTTGATGGGGTTTTGGTGGATTCGAACAGGGCATGGGCAGAGATATACAGTAAAACCGCCGAGGCGACCGGCATCAGGAAACGCTGCGTGAAGTACGAGGACATAAAGGCGCACTACGGAAAGCCCTACGGCGAAGTGATTAAGGCCGCATGCCCCGAAGCAGCAGAGGATGACAGTGTCATGGAGAACATGTACAGCAATTTCGTTGACCTTTCTTCTTCAGAGGAGTTTGCATCGTCCTTTGATGCGATCAAGGGCGTGAGGAACTCCCTTCGGGAACTCAAGAAGAAGTTCAAGCTTGCGGTCGGCACGGGCAACAGCAAGAGGGTCATAAACATGTTCCTCAGCAGGTTCGGGATGACCAAATATTTCGATCTTGTCGTTGCCGGTGACGATGTGGAAAACGGCAAGCCTAACCCCGACATGCTGTTAAAGGCTCTCGACCACTTCAAGATCAAGCCCAAGGAAGCAGTCTACGTTGGCGATGCCAAATCCGATGTGATAGCTGCAAAGAGGGCAGGCATGCGTTCGGTTGCTGTGCTCACTGGCGCGATGTCGAGACTGGATGCCGAGAAGATAGACCCAGACTACATCGTGGAGGACGCAACGAAGGTTGAGGAGGTCGTCTCATGCATGTCCTAGCTGTGACGACGTGCCCTGACAAGAGGACTGCAAAGAAGATCTCAAAAGCTATACTTGAAAGCAAGCTTGCAGCATGCGTAAACATTCTTCCCGGCGTCACCAGCATGTACTGGTGGAAGGGAAAAATCGAGAATGGAAATGAAGTGATACTTTTCATAAAGACCACGGAAGGCAACGTAAAGAAGCTTGGAAAGCTTGTAAGGGACGTTCACCCTTACGAACTTGAAGAATTCATAACCATCCCGATAGGCGGTTCCAAGGACTATCTCGACTGGATAGTCAAAGAAACGGTGTAGGCTTCATCTAGATCCTAATTTAGGGGAGTGTGTCTCTTCCCATATCTCCATCAGGCGGCCGTATTTCAGCGTGTTTGATGCCCCAGTGACCCCAAGCTTTATCATGTCAGCCCTAAACGCCACTGACAGGTCCGATACCCAGTCATCGCCGGTGTCGCTTACGGACCTAGACATGACCACCCTTATCCCATGCGCTCTTGCGAAATCGTACACTCGCGAAAGATGGGACACTGTCGCGAGACTGCTTGGCGTGACCGAAACGGTGTTTGTCGGCCTGTACTTATATGCCATCCTCATCCTTGACGCGTCAGAGCCGTAGAGGTCGCCACCGGCAACCATTGTGTTGAACTTCTGGCTGAGCTTTGCATGAAGCATGAAGTCCGTGGTGTTGAAGGGGTCCTCGATGTAATCTATCTTGTAGTGCTCCATGAGTGCAGAGAGCAGGTTGAGCTGGTCTTCGGGCGTGATCTTTCCTTCCACAACACCGTCACCTTTTCCAGTGTAATCATAATGCGTGCCGTCCCAGATGCTTCCTGCACCAACGTCAACGCCTATTGCCATCCTCCAGTCACTTGCAACCTGGCCGATAAGGTGGAGTATTCCCGTGTCACCAAGGTCTGTCACCCATGCGCCGTCGGGTCCCCTTCCGTTCAGAACCCCCTTCTCGTCCAGTTCGTGCCCTATCGCCTCGGACACCTCAGAAAGCATCCTGAACGCATCCTCGACGTTTCTTTCTCTGTAAGGTATGAGCATGAAATTTCTCCATGCGCTTCCTTTGACCATGATGCCCACGATGTGAGGGAACTTGCTTGTTTGGCCTACTATCTTCCACAGGTCATTCTTCGTCGCCGCCCTTGCAGAAGCAAGCGAGAGTGCGAGGGTGAGCGACTGGTCGAGCCGCGTTTCCTTTGTGTTCAGCTGTTCCAGGAGCGAGTCAAAGGATATCCAGTCGTCCTCGTTCAGCCCCGTGAAGTTGGACCGTATGGATGAGAAGTCGGATTTTATCTTCCCCAGTTTCGAGCTGCTTGGGTCCTTTACGGGAACGGTCGCGCGGTAACATCCTGCGCGTGTCCATATTTTTGCGAGAATGGCAGGCGAACCCGCGTCCGTCATGACAGTGTAAAGCTTCATGTTTTGTATCATACATTAATGATTTGTCAATTCTCGTTAAAAAGCAGATGCGTAAATAATTACCCGCCTCCACGGAGGCCGGCAGAAGCCCAGGCATTGTACAATAAATGTGTGAATTTTGGTACTTTTATCAAATCCTAAAGAAAACGAACTTAAAAAACCAGCTTGAAAAATATTAAGTGGTTTAAACGAGGTATACGAAAGTACTCGAACCAGAATGGGTTGCTGAACTAGGAAACGCCTTTTACATATCGAAGACTACAAACAAGGAAAGGAACAGGCAGAACGCATACCGGATCATAGACGACTTCTACGACCGCTTTAAGTCATTCCCGGAAGACTCAAAAGAATGGAAGTACATGTGCAAGATGCTCACCATCTTAATGTGCATGCACAGAATGTACTTGAGTTCACAGGGTCTTGGGAACGGCAAGGGAACAAGGAAGAAAGAGTACCTTGAAACAAGGGACAACGCGCTTGCTGAGCGAGACAAGAAACTTGACAAAACTGTCAAGAGAACTTACATCGCAAAGCTTCTCGACAACGTGCAGGCCACGTTTGCGGGAATCGGCACGTACTTCCTTGCAAAAGGTGTGCTCAACTACTTTGACGTAGACATCGGTCCGGACCTTGAAAACGGCGTTTGTTTCGGAGCGGGTTATGCCGCTGCAGAGACCGTGGACGCAATCGACGGTGCCATAAGGAAAAAGAGGGTACGAAGGATCACAAAGAAATGTGATAAAGCGATAGACAGCATAACGAAAACTTACAAGAATGAGGTCAGGAAAGAATACGAATTTGCACTCAAGAGGTGCAGAAAAGCTTGGGAGGAATCGTTCGGGGAGAAACCGCCGAACGGAGATGCAGATATATCATGGATTTTAGCGGCATAGAGATTACGGGTGATGACAAGTAAAGGTGTTCAGCGTCGCATGAGCTACGGCTTTAGGGTTCAGAAGTTCCTTCTGCTGTCCACCGGGATTACTTCCTTTTCCCATTCCATCTTTGCGATTTCAAGCGGGTTTATGGTTCCCTTTGGGACCTTGACAAGAAGCGGAGCGCCCTGTGAGATCTGAAGCGCCCTGGCTGAGAGTATTCTCACCCTTTCATAATGCGTGTAGTTTTCTTTTCCCTTCATGACAATCACAGAAGCCATTGAATGTTGTATTAATAGTGCACACTCTTTTATAAATGTTATCCGATGTACCTGAGTTGCTCACCAGAGGACGGCGCCTTTGAAGTCTTTGCCATTTCAGAGACGGCCTTCATTTGCAGCCCCTCCACTTTCTTGATGAACTTCTCCATCTCCGTTACCTTCTTTTCAAGTTTTCCCATGTCTATCTTCAGCTTGAAAATCTTCACAAGGGTTTCAAGCGTGATCTCCGCTGCCTTTGGATCCGTCACTATCGGAAATCCGCTGGTCTGGCCGAGCAGGCATAAGCCGTCCATTCCTCTTTCCTTTCCCAGACCAAGCATGAGTCCTGCGGCACCGACAATGTAACCAACCTTCTCTCCTGCGCTGAAGTCTATGCCGTGGTTTTCGTACTTCTTTATGACTTTCTCGTCACTTACCGCCCCTATGACTTTCTTTTTACCGGATTCAAGTTCGCCTGTCGCAAGCCCGCCCACCGTTATTATGTCCTTTACTCCAAGCTTCTGGACGAAATCCAGTATATCCTCTATTACTTCGTAGTGTCCCTGCGGCGAAAGTGACTGGCAGTCACCGACGAGGAATATCATGTCACGCTGGCCAGCACTCTTGGCTTTGTAATAATGAAGCTCGTTTTTCAGAAGGGCTGTTGTGCATTTATCGTGTAGCACGACAAAGGGAAAGAACCATTTAGAGTAGAGGTCTGCAAACTTCTTTGCCTTCAGCTCTCCCATGAGATAGCCGACTGCAACCCTTCCGATGTTACCGACTCCTGGAAGGCCGACTATGAGCACCGGATTGGTGAGCTTTGGCTTTTCAAGAACCTTTATCTTTGTCATAAAAATCACTGTTAATCTTTTTGGTTTCCTGCTTATATATCTGTACCGGGTCGAATGCCAAATATCCTTTTCGCATTCTCCGTCGTCTTACCCAGCACTTCTTCAGTACTAACTTTCCTTATTTCAGCGATCTTTTCTGCAGAGAAGCTTATGTTCCATGGGTAGTTTTTCTTCGGGTCGAATCCGTCCTTTATGGGCATCTCACCGCCTTTCTGCTGGAAGTACTTGTAAGGCGAGAGAAACGGGGCGTCCGTTTCAAGAAGCATCTGCTCAAGCGGGACGATCTTTGCCAGCTTCCTGTGGATCTTTGAGAACAGTATCCCTGTGGAGAACGATATGAAGAATCCTTTCTTCAAGATCTCTTCTGCGAGTTCCCTTGAACCCGAGTAGCAGTGGAATATGACAGGGATCTTGAGGTGTTCGACCATGCGGAAGCACTCTTCTTCTGCGTCCCAGCTGTGGATTATCAGCGGTTTTTCGAGTTCTTCTGCAAGCTTTATGAAGTCTGAGAATACGGCTTTCTGCCTGCTGCGCTCCTTTTCGTCCTTTACCCAGTGGTGGTCAAGGCCTACCTCGCCTATTCCCACTATCTTGTCGCGCTCCTTTCCTATCAGCTCCATGACCTTTTCTGGGCCATCGCCGCCCTCGACTGGGTGATAACCTATCGTTGGAAAGAGCTTTGGGTGCTTGTCGCAGATCCTTAATGTACACAAACCTTCGTCATACCTGGCAGACGTTACTATGACTGCGTCCATTGTCCTTTCGCATTCCTTCACTAGATTCTCCCGCATGGAATCGAAATCATCAAAGCACAAGTGTGCATGGATGTCTATCATGAGATCAACTATTATGGTTAAATGGTCAGTGTTAAATAACTTAACTGCGACAGAATTTCATACGAGCATGTATTCCATTGCTTGCTTGATGTCCATGACCTCTTCGACGAGTATGTCAGCGTCTTCTTCTATATCCACTTTCACAGGATAGGTTTCGGTCGTGCAAAAGTCCACCCACCCCACCTTTTCGCAGTATTCCCGCGTCTTGTAGGTGACTTCGGTGGACTGGGTCATGGGAACGAGGAACATCACCGCTCCCGACTCTTTGGACACTACTGCCTTTTCAAGTATGGCACCGACAGGACCTATCGTCCCGTCATGGTTTACAGATCCTGTGATCATGACGGATTCGTTTATTGTCTTGTTCAGGAGAGCGGCGATGGTTGCCATTGTTATGGCCGCACCGGCAGATGGGCCGCCTATCACTGTAGCGTTGGCCTCTATAGTATAGACTATGTCATAGTCTATGAGACTGAGCCCTGTGACGTTTTCTGCAACCTGCGTTGCGCGCCTTATGGAGTTTTGAGTGTCAACCCAGAAGAGCAGGCGGTCTATGTTTGTGAGCACCCTTCCAGAACCAGGAAACACCTGGACAAACATCGTGGTCGTTATGCCGTTGTCGTCCTCGTCGATTGCTGGTATGTTGATATATGCGAAAGATGAGACGTTGGAATCATCGAGATTGTCGTATATCAGGGGCTTTACGCTGACAACGTTTCCCGTCACTTCAACCTTGGCTTCACCGGCCTGTTCTGTGGCTACGCCGGTGTCATGCCCAAAAAGGCTTCCGATTGTCATCCCGCTGAAAAGTGAGATGACGATGAGCAGAAATACGACAAAGTTGCTTCTCCATGTTTTCTTTCCATGATGCTTGTGCCAGTAGTCGTTCATTGGTATCTTTCACCGGTGTTATCATTAATGACAGGGGAACACCCTCGATCGTTAAGACCGACTGGATCCGGTTTATCCACACACCCTTCTCCACTCTTGAATCCTGCAAGCAGCACCGCCACAGCTTAAGGCTGCTCCCGTCAAGGCCTGACCTGGTTCACTATGAAAATGATCCTGCAGGGCAGAGCTTCGCAGTCGGACGCAAGGGCCGGTTCCAAACGACCAAACCTCACTCGGGCTTCGACCCCGCCATGAAGACGGTTTGCGGTTACAGGCTACGCCCGGCAGCCCGGTCTATCCCCTGTCTGCAAATAATTGGTGAGAGGTTTTAAATAAGGGAATATCGTTCATCAAATGTCCATGAAATTTAAACGTAAAGAGACAATTATATTACATGCTCGAGTCACTCATAAAGTTCAGTGAAATCGAAGAACGCCCGTGGATACTGGCTTTGTGGGCAATGCTTATCTCAAGCGTTGGTGTCCTCTTCAGCGTTCAGCTATCCTATGTCATAAGGATTGCAGGAACGACGCTTAACATCTCCGGCCTGTTTTCGGTCCTTTTCACAATCATACCTTCCGTTTACTTCATGACGCTTTACATCAAGAAGCAGGAAAGCATGGACGCAAAGGACATCGAAAGGCATTATGAAAAGGGATTCTGGGTAAGGCATGACAGGGACATCATCGCGTTTTTGTTCTTCTTCTTCGGCCTTACCATCTCGTACGCTTTCTGGGGCTACATGCTGCCTCCAGACACGTTCCAGATACAGACGATGAAGGTGCAGGACATAAGGGCGATGGCTGGAAGCGTGACCGGTGCCTACGCAAGCGGCGATATGGTCGAGGCCTATGCCAGCGGGACCGAATATGCAAGCTTCATGCGCGTGCTCCTGAACAACCTGCAGGTGATGGGATTCTCGTTCATATTCTCCATACTGTTTGGTGCAGGTGCGATATTCATAGTGGTATGGAACGCCAGCATCCTTGGAGTGTACATTGGGAGGCTGTCGGAAAGCCTGATCCACATACCGGGTGTCACGCTGAGCTTCCTTCCACACGGCATACCCGAGATAGGGGGCTACCTGATAGCGGGTCTTGCAGGAGGTCTCTTATCAGCTGCGATAATAAGAGGGCACAAGAAGGACGTGCTAACGGGCATTTGCATCGATGCGATGAAGCTAATGGCAATAGCGGTACTTTTCGTCTTCCTCGGTGCGCTGATAGAGACGATGGACTTCCTTATTAGGATAATATCGATATTCGTGTTCTACACGATTTTCATTTACATAATCACGGTCGCCGTAACCCCGATCAAGAAAAAGTAGCGGAAAACTGACGTCATGCGTCGTTGTATTCTGAGAAAACATATATAGGGGAGTTCAGATAAATTATTAATTGGTGATTAAACATGCCAATGCCCTATGAAAAAATCGGTGGTTGGGCCTTTATTTTGGGTGTTTTAATCGCAGTCGTCGCCGGACTCGCATCAGGCGCCATGGACGCAGCAGCTGCAGGCTACGTAACGCTTGTGCTTGTGATCCTCGGCCTCGTGGTGGGATTCCTAAACATAGGTGACAAGGAAATCAACGATTTCCTTCTTGCAGCCATCGCAATTGTCCTTCTTGGCACTGCAAACCTGACTGCGATTCCAATGGTGGGAACCTACCTAGCTCTCATGGTTCTCAACGTCGCGGCGTTCGTTGCCCCGGCAGCATTGGTAGTAGCCCTTAAGGCTGTATACAACCTGGCTTCAAAACCAGCAGCTTAAGAAGCCATAAAATGAAAAGAGGTTACTTTTTTACTCTTAATTTTATTTTTCTCATCACTCTAAGACTTAAAAATTTTTGTATCAAATAAACACTATGCCCGTAGAAAACGCAACAGTGTTTGCACGAGGATATGAAGGTATTAAAACATACAAAGGTAAAAGTTTTCTGGCTACCCCTGTAGCATACTTCGACGATCTCGAAATGGGTCTTGGTGTAGAAAAAAATGATAACAAAGAAGTCATTGGATGGGGACTGCACGCACCTCAAATGGTATTGCCATGCTATAGGGGCATGAAAATGATCGAACTTATCGACGAATTTGAACCTAACACTTTTGCAGGATGCTGGTACGCTGCAAACACAGAAATTAGAGATTGCGACGAAAAAACCGCTTACAGGGCAATAGAGAAACTGGGAAAAGCATACATCGACCTTCTTCCAAAAAAAATGATAGAGGCCATAAAGACAAAGGACCTGAACACCATATTATTATCTGGACTGGTTCTTGATAAAATTGAAAATGATAATAAAAATGTGAAAAAATCTCCCGCAAAGAAAATAGGTGAAATCGTAAGGATGTCTATAAACAGAATGGAACCTGAAAATCCAGAAGAAATGAAGAAAATTCTCGAAAATAACAAGCACCGTTATAGTTGGGAAGGTTACTGACTACAGACTTTCTTTATCCACATTTTCTTGAAGAAGGGGAAAGTGAGAGTTGATAGAAGGAATCCTATCGTGGGGACTATTGCGTTGAGCCATGGATCAGGTAGGTTTATGGCGTACATGTACAGGGCTATGGAAAGATAAGTAAACACCGCTATTATGAACTTCCTTGTAAAGCTCGTCTCCCATGCCTTGTCTGCGCTGACGCTTCTGTTCCTTTCCTCGATTACGCTCACGCGCTTCTCAAGGTCTTTTAGGGACATTCAGCCGAACTCCTTCTCCCAGTCTGCATACTTCTGCAGTGAACTGGAATCGCTTGCGGGTTTCACCTTCTCAAAGGCGTCGTCAAAGTCCGACGGGAGGAGTTCTCTTGTTTCGAGCTTGTATGTTTCCAGCTGCTTGGAAGTGAGACTTTCAAGGTCCGGGTTCTTTTCCCGTATCATGTTGTTTATGGCTTTCTGACAAAGCGCTGCAATGTCCCTTCCGGAGTAGCCATCGCTTCTCCTGACAAGGTCGCCGACGTTGACGCTAAGTTCTGCACCCTTCAGATGTATCCCGAATATCACCTTCCTCGACTCATCGTCTGGGAGTGGCACGTAGATCTTCCGCTGGAACCTGCTTAAGAGTGCGTCGTCGAGGTCCCAGGGCTTGTTGGTGGCTCCTATGAAAATGACTTTGTCATCCTTACTTGCACTGAATCCTTCCATTCCCTCGAGTATTTCACCAAGGACCCTCCTGCTGCTCTCGTTTATGTCGCCGCTCCTGCTTGGTGCTATCGAGTCTATCTCATCCAGGAATATTAGGCTCGGCTGCTTGTCTTTTGCCTTGCCGAAAAGTGAGCTTATTATCTTTCCGGATTCGCCGAAGTACTTGGATAGCAGTCCCGATGCCTTTGCCTCAAAGAAAGTCGCATTAAGCGTGTTTGAGCTTGCCTTTGCAAGGAGCGTCTTACCAGTGCCCGGAGGACCGTAAAGCAGTATGGATTTGGTTATTTTGACGAAGTCCGGCCTTCCTCCAACAAACGGCAGTATGATGGCCTCCTTCAGCGTCCCCTTGGCTTCAGCGAGGCCGCCGATGTCTTCCCATTTGGTGGAGGGCTTCTGGGTGACTATCATCTTGTCTATCATTTCATCGGATTCCGCGCGCTGCTCTCCTTCAGTGGTCTTTATGAGGTTTCCGACGTTCTCGTACTGGGAGGCGCTGTGGAAGAATTCTTCTGAACGCGCCCTCGGGGCAACGTAGGCGAGCTTCCTTGCAATTGCCCCAGCCTTCACGTAACGGCTGCCGGCTTCCTTCTCGTTTCCGGCAGCTTCAGCTTTGTGCGCCTTCTCAAGTTCTGCCTGCATCTGCTGACGCAGCATGTTTTCCCTTAGTTCACCCATAGGTTTTATTTGGGAAGTGAATTAAAAAAAGTTCGGAAGTCACAAAGACGACGGCCAATATAACATTTAATAAAATCGAAAGGAAAAGATAATTCTTATGGAAGGGAAAAAGGAAACGCAGGGAATAACAATAAGGAAGTCTGAGAATGTACCGGAATGGTACAACGAGGTCGTGTTAAAGTCCCAGATGGCGGATTTCTCACCAATAGGCGGGTGCATGACGATAAGGCCGCACGGCTATGCAGTGTGGGAGAGCATACAAGCGACGCTTGACAGGATGCTCAAGGATACCGGTCACAAGAATGCTTACTTTCCCATGTTCATCCCTGAGAAGTTTCTGAAGAAGGAAGCCGAGCATTTCGAGGGTTTCGTTCCTGAAGTGGCGTGGATAGAAGATGAAAACGAGAGGTATGCCATCAGGCCTACAAGCGAGACCATAATGTATGATGCTTATTCGAAGTGGATACGAAGCTGGAGGGACCTTCCGGTGCTGATAAACCAGTGGTGCAACATCGTGCGGTGGGAAACCAAGGTGACGAAGATATTCCTAAGGACAAGGGAGTTTTTGTGGCAGGAAGGTCATACGGTCCATGCGACGAAAGAAGAGGCTGAAGAAGAGGTCATGAAGATACTTGGCCTTTACACAAAGCTCGTTGAGGATTACCTTGCGATACCGGTCCTGACCGGAAAGAAGAGCAAGGCTGAGACGTTCCCGGGCGCTGACTATACGACATGCATGGAAAGCCTAATGCCTGACGGCAAGGCGCTGCAGATGGGAACGTCGCACAACCTGGGACAGCACTTCTCAAAGGTCTTTGACATAAAGTACCTTGACAAGGACGGAAAGGAAAAGGGTGTCTACCAGACGTCGTGGGGAGTGACCACAAGGCTCATCGGGGCGCTGATAATGGTGCACGGTGACGACAAGGGGCTCGTTCTTCCGCCGAGGATAGCGCCCATACACGTTGCAATAGTTCCGATCATTTTCGACAAGGACAAAAAGAAGGTCTTTTCTGAGTGCGAGAAGGTTAAGAAGAGGCTGGAAGGTGATTATACTGTCCATTTCGACGACAGGGACAGCTACAGCGCGGGCTGGAAGTTCAACGAATGGGAACTAAAGGGCGTTCCGATAAGGCTTGAGATAGGACCAAAGGACGTTGCCAAGAAGCAGGCTGTCATGGTCAGAAGGGACACTGGAGAGAAGAGGCCCGTGAAGCTTTCCGGCATCGAGCAGGCTGTCAGTAAAGAGCTTGAGTCGATGCAGAAGGCAATGTTTAGGAAAGCCAGGAAATTCATGGACGACAATACTGTCGAGACGAAGACGCGCGCTGAGCTGAAAAAGGCCATAAAAGAGGGGAAAATGGCCAAAATGGCGTGGTGCGGGGACGCTGGCTGTGAAGAGGATATAAAGGACGAAACTGCGGCAACGATAAGGGTGATACCGTTCAACCAGAAAAAGACTTCTTCCAAATGCGTCTGCGGAAAGAAAGGATGCTGTACAGTCTACGTGTCAAGGGCATACTGATACGCTTATTTTAACCAGACTGGGCAATTATAAACAGGGCCTTTCAGGAGCATGTTAAGTGGCGGTTAAATGAGAGAATTCAGCGTGATCGTGGCATCCAGCCTCATCGTTATATTCCTTTCAGTGTTCTTCATCCACTACACCCTTGACAGGTTCTACACGATGAACGAGATATGCGCCGTCCAGACAGGGGCATCATGCACCGAGAATGGCATGTTCATGATGCTGCTTTTCACGTTCATGATGGTCATGGCATTCATAGCCGTGATAGAGACTACGATATACTACATCTTCAAGGAAGTTGAAATGAAGATACTCATGGAAATCAGGAAGAAAGGTAGTGAGGACAAGAACGTCACGGACCTTGAGAAGCGCCGAAAGGATCTTGAGAAGGCCAAAAGCGATGCGCGGAAGAAGTACTTCCAGCGCAAGATGGAAGAGAGCACGTACAATGAGATCAGGATGAGGTACGAGAAAGAGCTCATGGAAGTGGACATGAAGCTTAAGGACCTGAAATCCAATGCAAAGGGCTCTGGCTGATTTTTAGACCAATTTCCAAGCTTTTTAACAAATCATGTGAATTATAGAGCAGTTTTCAAGCTTAAGGAGTGATTACATGCCGAAACTACCGATAGCGCCGTTTGAAAAGATCATAAAGGAGAACGGAGGAAAGAGGGTCGCCTTTTCCGCAGGCGAAGCACTTGCAGAGGTTAGCGGCGAGATTGCCGCCGAACTTGCAAGGAACGCCGCAGCGTTTGCCGAGCATGCTGGAAGGAAGACCGTCGTGAGAAAGGACGTGGAACTTGCAAGGAAGAATCTAAGGTTGCAATGAAAGGGAAAATTTCCCGCCCGAGGAGCAGGTCTAAAAAGCCGGGCTGGCAGCAGGACATAGCAGGAGAAAGGATAGACATACTCATGAAGCTGGCCGGAAAGGAGTTTAAGGGACATCCAGAAAGGTCAAACAGGTACGTCGAGCTTGCACGTAAGATTGGCATGCGCTACAACGTGAGGATACCAAAGGCTTCCAGAAACTTCTGCAAGAAGTGCTACAAATTCATCGTTCCTGGCAAGAACAGTGTGGTGAGGTCCAGCGCAAGGACGCGTTCCATGGAGACGAAATGCCTAGAATGCGGCGAAGTGACGAGGATGCCGTATGCCATTGAAAAGCGCAAGCAGATAAAGCATGAAAAGAAAAATATGAAACAAGGTGCTTCGAAATGAGGATCGTGCTGACCGTCGGTCTTATGATTGTCTTCATAACCACTTTCTTCATAATGGCGCTTGGAAACTCGCTTGTAAAGCAGGCGGTAATATGCGAGGAGATAGCATACAAGCCTGACAATTACAACTGCAGGCTGGAGAAGATGTCAATTGACATGTTCGTCACGTTCTTCATGGTACTTTCCTTCATAATAGCCGATGTTGGGGCACTTTTCCTTATGATAACCACGTGGGGCTCGTAGTCTGCATATTTAAACTTTTTTATATACTAACTGTCGAACCCTCGTCCTTTATATACTTTCGGATTTGACCCGTTTTGGGCTTTCCTTGTGGAAACCATAAGATTTAAATTTTTTTCTGACATATCATTGTATTCAGACACCGAGGAACCAGAAAACATAACAGAAATATCGGAAGTCGACCTCATTGGTCATCGCCTCCATGTTTCTGTGGTGTCTGGATATTTCCGTTCTGTTGAGCTAGAATGTCAAGTTTGTTCTGAACAAACCTCGAAAGATTGAGATGATTTTTTACAATATATTCTTCCTGATCTTCGCGTATTGTAATTGTCTTTTGTACAACCATAATCATCATACGTATCATAAATACTTAAATAAGAGTATGTTACAAACGTATAATTAATTGTAAACGCTAAACACGGACTGCGACGCATGATGACGCTTCAGGAAAGCCGCAACGTCCTGGGCTTCCATATGGGAATATACGTTCAGCATCTTGCTTTCGGGCCGCCAACCCATCATCTTCTTTATCAGCTGATCGGGCATCCCCGCCTTCAGCAGCCTGCTTGTTCTGGTGTGTCTGAAGGAATGGTAAGTCACATATTTGTCAACGTTTGCCTTTTTGAGGGCGTTCCGTAGCCTCACCGCATACGTCACATAGTGGAGCGGAAAGAGCAGCCTTCCGGGCAGTTTGTCTTCGAGGAGCCTCCGCAGCATCTCCCTGTTCCTGAAAACCGGCACGCTTCTTGGGCCGGTCTTGCCATCGACATGAATGAGAGCGTAGGAGCCGAAGAAACGGATGTCCCCCACGCGGAGCTCGATGATCTCGTTAATCCTACAACCCGTCTCCCACAGAAGCCGTATGAGGTCTTTTGTGTCATCATCCTTTGCAGCATCCAGAATCCTTTCATACTCTTCCTCGGTAAGTGTATCAGGAGTACCATGCCCACCCATAAATAAATGAATTTCTACCGAAAATTTTATAAAATGAGGGCATTATGTTTAAACATAGATTTTTAAACACAACTAGGAACTATAGAGCATGAGCGAACGCTCGCCGAAACATTTTCTCTACAATATGTTGGCAGTCGTAGGGTTTGTTTTCATATTCTTCGGAGCGATGGCCGTATTGAATGTATTCAGAGATGTTTTCTTTTTGATAGGAGCAGCGTTTTGGCTTGCCATAGGTTCCAACATGGTTTATTGGGCGAGAAAGAAGCTGGA
>JANQNF010000028.1 GCA_028279705.1 archaeon | reverse complement strand
CGTTTCATGTGCCATCCTCCCATGTGTCGTCAAGTTCCCGCTCGATCATCAAGGAGTAATTCCCAACGAGAATCGGAGTCAATCGATCATAGAATGCTTGTTCAGGCGTTTCAAGTTCATCGAAATTCAAGCTCATATGAGGCCGAACAACATTGTACCAGTGAACGAATTCTTCAAGGCTGTCAAACCCCCACCGATGAAGATCATAGATATGAAAGAACTTCTCCAGTTTCCCATTTGTCTGAGGATGTTTCACCCGACATAAGATGTGCTTGATTCCTTTCCTTTTGCAAAACAGCTCAAATGGATGCTTAGCGTTACCATGCTTGTCACGCTTGTTCGCGTAAAATTCAGCCCCATGATCCGTTATCACTTCTCGGATATCACGAATGTGACTGAATTTTTCGTTAGCTTTTCGAAGTAGCTCAATTGAGCCCTTCGCACTGATCCTGGGCTCTTCCGTTATCGCAAGGATCATTCGAGTACTATCGTCTGTGACTGCGCAAACCTGCTCTCTGTTCTTGTTAAGATGCCAATCCATATGAACAGCACTAAGCGGATGTTTTCGTTCATACCGCACCCAGGGTTTCTTTCTCCCTCGCTTCCTTGGATCTTCGTGAGCCATATAATTCTCCAGAAGGATCTGATGAACTCGTCCATTTCCAATTCTGATATTTCGTTTCTTGCGAACATATTGAGCTACGACGGTACTCCCGCTACGAAGTTTTTTCTTCGTCTCAATGACAGTATTCTTCAACTGCAGAGAGTCTGGTGGTCGAGTGGGTCTTCCTGGACAACGTAAGACAGGATAGGCTTCGTTGTCTCGATACTGTTTGCAGAGTTGCTGAACTCTTCGGACACCGACCCCATAGAGATTCGCAACGTAATCTGTTGGAAGACCATGCTTAACCACACTGTTGACTAGTGCGGGAATGTCGTCATTGGTCAGTTTCATTAACGGTTGTGACATTCCTTTTAAAAAATCTTGGCGAAATAATTTCCGGATAACACA
>JANQNF010000014.1 GCA_028279705.1 archaeon | reverse complement strand
AAGAAAAAGATGAAAAGACCATGCATGGAAAAGCAAAGTATGAGTTGTTGGGGGCTGCATGCTGAATGTCTCGTTGCCTTGACACTTACACACCAGCTCCATTGAACGGCTGTTTTCGCCGTACTCTAGATGTCTCTTTTCGAGGGGGGCTTCACGCTTAGATGCGTTCAGCGTTTATCCCTCAGCGCGTAGCTGCCCTGCATACCCTATCGGATAACAGGTGGACCAGAGGCGCCGAGCCTTCGTTCCTCTCGTACTAGAAGACCCTTCCTCTCAGACATCAACATTTCCAGTAGATATCAAACAAACTGCCTCACAGCGTTCTGAACCCAGCTCGCGATCCCTTTTAATCGGTGAACACCCGCACCCTTGGGCGCTTCTGCACGCCCAGGATAGGAAGAGCCGACATCGATGTAGCAAGCCGCGCCGTCGATATGAGCTCTCAGGCGCGACGACTCTGTTATCCCCGGAGTAACTTTTCGGTCATTTCTAGCCCCCATCAAGGAGGACTTAGAAGTTCGCTAGGCCTCACTTTCGTGTCTGAATCCCATCTTATTAAGGATCCAGTCAGGCTGGCTTTTGCCCTTGCACTCTACAGCGGATTCCTGACCCGCTTGAGCCAACCATTGGGCCCCGTCGATATCATTTCGACGGGGTGCCACCCCAGCCAAACTGTCCACATGCCGATGTCCCTTTTACAAGGTAAGCAATGTAAGCTTCAAAGATTGGTGTTTCATCGTTGCCGCCAAATCCGAAGACTTGACTAAGCTCCCAACTACGCTACACAATGAAGCCCACATCGCAACAACATGCTACAGTAAAGTTTCACGGGGTCTTCGCTTCCCACTGGAAATCTCTGGCCTTTGCACCAGAATGGAGAGTTCGGAGGATTCTAGGTAGGGACAGTGGGGATCTCGTTACGCCATTCGTGCAAGTCGACATTCAATCGACAAGGTATTACGCTCACGTCTGTTACTTTCACCTTGCGGCTACTAACCGTCAAAGACGGCGGACCACTATTTCTAGTGGCCTCATCACATCGCTGCAATGGTCGGACTGTCTCTTCACGCTTTTTCGTGTTTGGCTTACAGTCTCTGAGGATTCCTCTTAAGGCATTATACCAAAAGAGGTCTTTCCTGCTGATTGTCTCCACTTGCACATTTTTAGGGTTCGTTTTTTGTTGCCAAAAAATATCCTAATGCAAGATACTGAGACGTTCCAGCATATGGCCAAATTTTTATCCCAATCTTCTTGGCGCTGTTTAACTTGGGTCTTAAGGCAACGTAACGTCTTACCTTAAGAGAGTTATAGTTACCCCCGCCGTTTACCTGCTCTTAGCTCCCTTGGACAGGAGTTTAAAGTACAGGCACTGGGCAGACGTCGTCAACTATACACACCTTTACAGGCTCGCAGTTGACTAGGTTTTTGTTAAACAGTCGGACCCCCCTAGCTATTGCACCCTGAAGTTGCACACATACATGCACAATTCCAGGGACCCCTTATACCAAAGGCACGGGGCCAATTTGCCGAATTCCCTTACCTACATTAATCCTGCACACCTGAGGTTTCTCACCTAGGGGCACCTGTGCTGGTTCTGGGTACGAATATCCTTGATTTATTCCCATTCCTTTTTCACGGGCTCCGGAAATTGCCCAAACACCGCAGAACGGTGCTCGTCCGACGTTTAATCAAGTTCTCGCCATTACAGCTCTCCCTTGATTTATCATCGTTGACACGGACGACAATCCGTGTTGAGCTATTCGGAAGCGTCAGGAATAGGCACTGCGTCACCGCACATACAAGAATAGTACAGGAATATTAACCTGTTTCCCTTTCCCCTTACTCCAATTAGGAGCTTGGTTAGGATCGACTAACTCTTGGCTGATTTGCATTGCCAAGAAACCCTTGCCCTTCCGGTGGTACTGATTCTCACAGTACTCAGGTCCTACTACCGCCAGGATTCTCATTTCCACACGGTCCACACTCCTTCTCAGAAATGCTTCTGCCCATGCAGAACGCCTACCTACCACAAACCGTTTAGGTTGTCTGAAGTATCGGCAGCTAGCTTAGCCCCGTCCATTTTCAGGGCCTAGTATCTTGACGAGTAAGCTGTTACGCACTTTTTAAAGGGTGGCTGCTTCTAAGCCAACCTCCTCGCTGTCTATGACAATAGACACCCTTCACCCGTTAACACTGAGCTAGCATTTAAGGGCCTTAACTTCAGTCTGGGTTGTTCCCCTCTCGGTAGTCGAGCTTACCCCAAGACTACCCGTTTCTCGGAGTCTACGACGCTGAAAGATTCGGAGTTGGACAGAATACCGAACCCTTTCGAGTCCTAAGTTTTCAATCCGTATCTCTACCCTCCCAGCCATCTCATCCGAGACTTGACTGCGGCCAACTTCGGTAGGAACCAGCTATTGCCGGGCTCGATTGGCTTTTCACCCCTAGCCCCAGGTTAGAAGATCACTTGCTCGTAGAACCTCTGCAGGCCTCCACAAGGTTTTACCCTTGTTTCACCTTACCAAGGGCTAGATCGCCCGGCTTCGGGTCGTGCACAAGTGACTGCCGGCACTTTCATACCGCGTCCCTCACAAGTTGCGGACTTGTTGCTTTCGCTGTGGGTGCTCCCCTAAGGATTACCCTCGCCACTTACGCACACTCCCTGGCACGTTATTCGAAACGTACGATACAATCTCAAAAGACAGTATCTATCCATAGCTATTAGGTTTCAGGCTCTTTGAACTTCCTGTTAAGGGTTCTTTTCAACGTTCCCTCACGGTACTATGTGCTATCGGTCTCAAGACGTATTTAGCGTTGGAGGTTGATGCCCCCCAGTTTCCCGTTCAGTATCCAGCGAACGGTACTCAGGAGACTGCCAAACCCACTTAGTTCTCTGTACGTGGCTATCACACTCTATGGCCTCGCTTTCCAGCGAATTCCAGTTCCTAAGCTCGGGTCGAAAGACAGTCCTGCAACACCACATCTCTATCGTCTTTCAACGACAGATTCAGTTTGCGCTATGCGGTTTTCAGTCGCCCTTACTTACCGCATCTCAATTGATTTCTCTTCCGGCGGGTACTAAGACGTTTCAATTCCCCGCGTTAACCATCCTTTCGGATTTGTTGCTGAAGTCGCATTCAGGGATCTTCGGATCTTAGGCTACGTGCGCCTCCCCGAAGCTTTACGCAGCTTGTCACGCCCTTCATCGTCATCTTGAACCAAGTCATCCACCTAATAGCGTAGTAGTTATTTGATGCTGATCCATGCATGGTCTCATCAATATGAACATAAAATGTTCAATCAACCAACCCGTCGATAACATTCATTAAGCGTTATCGATGAGCTCTCATCTTTGGATGTAATGAGTGTGAAATTATTCTTTTTTCTGATCCGTATATAATTTGAAGATACCAATCATGCTTGGAACATCTGTGCAAAGAGGGGGATCTCTCCCCAACTGAGTTTTGTACTTTTCTTCATGTTCCATTACTTTGTTCGTCAAATTTATTTTTTCTTCGTCGGTGAGCTGAGAATCAGGAAACATTAAATCCTTGGTGAGAGTATATGCTTCTTGTACTCGGCCATTCGGGAAATCTTTGATATCACAATTAGGAATAGACATCTCTCTAATTAAATGGACTCCCATTTCATCAATATAGTTTTGTGGAACCGGAAATTGTTCTTGAGCAGTTGCTGGCACTAATGTTAAGTATGCAGCTGCAATGCCAGTTCCGATCGCTGATGTGTATTTTTTGATCATTTTTTTTGTTATTATGAATGGACCCGTCGGGACTTTCAACGACCCACGTTTGTGGACTTGACCGTACCGACCGAAGGTCGGCTCTTTTTTGGTCGAGCTTTTTTGCGGATGCAAAAAAAGATCGATTTGAACCCGAAGCCTCTGCCTTTCATGTTATGAAAGTTAGGCATTGAATGGTTCAATAGCCACTGCAAGGGCAGCGCTCTACGATTGAGCTACGGGCCCAATGATTATGAAAGGTTGGTAGTAATTTCTCTCCCCCGTGAGTGGGGAGAAGAAACACTGGGAGCTTCAAAAAACATGAGTTTCTTTTAGCTATTTTTCTTTTCCGAAGAAAAGAAAAAAGGAGGTGATCCAGCCGCAGGTTCCCCTACGGCTACCTTGTGACGACTTAACCCTCCTCGCAGGGTTTAGATGAGGCTCCATTTTCAATGAAGTCGAATCTAAGCTCAGCGAGATGGGTTAAGTCGTCACAAGGTAGCCGTAGGGGAACCTGCGGCTGGATCACCTCCTTTCTTTTTTTCATTAAAAAGAAACGAACTAGTGAAGCACGAATTCGAGGGAACCGAGAATTCCAACTTTTTGGTCAAGCTTTTTGCATGCAAAAAGGTTGGCTCGAATCACCTCCTTTCTTTTTTTCATAATCAGTCTTGATCAATTCAATTCTGGACGGAAAATCTGAAATAACGACATGAGATCAGAAATGATCCTTCATTTGAGACAAAAAAGATATT
>JANQNF010000010.1 GCA_028279705.1 archaeon | reverse complement strand
TAGTGAGCTATTACGCACTCTTTAAATGAGTGGCTGCTTCTAAGCCAACATCCTAGTTGTCTAAGCAGCTCCACATCCTTTCCCACTTAATCTGTACTTAGGGACCTTAGCTGATGGTCTGGGCTGTTTCCCTCTCGACTACGAATCTTATCACCCGCAGTCTGACTCCCAGATATAAGAATACGGCATTCGGAGTTTGATAGGCTTCGGTAGGCGGTGAAGCCCCCTAGGCCATTCAGTGCTCTACCTCCGTTTCTCTATACTCTGAGGCTAGCCCTAAAGCTATTTCGGGGAGAACCAGCTATCTCCGAGTTCGATTGGAATTTCTCCGCTATCCACAAGTCATCCCAGCCTTTTTCAACAGACATGGGTTCGGGCCTCCACGAAATTTTACTTTCGCTTCACCCTGCTCATGGATAGGTCACCCGGTTTCGGGTCTACGGCATGAAACTATATTCGCCCTTTTAAGACTCGCTTTCGCTTTGGCTCCAGACCTTAGGTCCTTAACCTTGCTCCATACCGTAACTCGTTGGCCCGTTCTACAAAAAGTACATGGTCGTTCATTTAAAGAACTTCCACTGCTTGTAGACATAGGGTTTCAGGTTCTTTTTCACTCCCCTCACGGGGTTCTTTTCACCTTTCCCTCACGGTACTATCCTCTATCGGTCACCAGGTAGTATTTAGCCTTGGGAGGTGGTCCTCCCTGCTTCCCACAAGGTTTCACGTGCCTCGTGGTACTCTGGATTAGTGCCAGTGATTCTCATTCTTTCACCTACAGGACTTTCACCTTCTACGGTGGGCCTTTCCAGACCTCTTTGGTTAGAATTCCTTTCTCTTTTACGGCTCTATCCTCAACCCCCGATGCTCAACTCAGCTTTGCTGAGTTTCGAGTTAACCCTTTTTCTGTATTCCTTTAGGGTCTAGTTAATAGTTAATAATTAATAGTTACTCAGGTATTCCTTTACGGTCTTTTGACTCTTTAGGATGACCTAGATAACTCTTAACTCTTAACTTTTAATTCTTAACTCTCAACTGAACAAGGTTCAGTTGAGCACCGGGTTTGGGCTTTTCCCCTTTCGCTCGCCGCTACTTAGGGAATCGATTTTTCTTTCTCTTCCTCAGGGTACTTAGATGTTTCAGTTCCCCTGGTTGCCTCCTAGCAGCTATTTATTCACTACTAGGTACCTAAGGTTTGCTTAGGTGGGTTTCCCCATTCGGATATCCCCGGTTCAGCGCTTGCTTGCAGCTTCCCGAGGCTTTTCGCAGCTTACCACGTCCTTCTTCGGCTCCTGGTGCCAAGGCATTCACCCTATGCCCTTAATAACTTGACCAAGTAAAATTGAGTTATGTTGTTTGTTTCATGTTTTAATGTTTCATGTTTTAAGGTCATTCTTTTAAGTCTTTAGACCCTTAAGCTCTTCCCTAATAACATTCAACATTCAAACATTTTAACCTTTAAACATCTCTCTGTTTCTCTCCATTGTTTAGTTTTCAAAGAACAAAATA
>JANQNF010000017.1 GCA_028279705.1 archaeon | reverse complement strand
TAAGTAATGGTATTCGGAGTTTGATTGGGTTTGGTAACCTGGTGGGCCCCTAGTCCATTCAGTGCTCTACCCCCATTACTCTTCATATGAGGCTATACCTAAATATATTTCGGAGAGAACGAGCTATCACCGAGTTTGCTTGGCCTTTCACCCCTAGCCACAACTCATCCAAAAGGTTTTCAGCCCTTCCTGGTTCGGTCCTCCACGCAGTCTTACCCACGCTTCAACCTGGTCATGGCTAGATCACTCGGATTCGCGTCTACCACATGTAACTGAACGCTCAGTTAAAACTCGCTTTCGCTCCGGCTCCGTGCCTAAGACACTTAACCTTGCTACATATGATAACTCGCTGGGCCATTAAACTAAAGGTACGCCGTTACACTGCAAGCAGTGCTTCGACCGTATGTAGGTATATGGTTTCAGGTACTATTTCACTCCCCTCTCGGGGTACTTTTCACCTTTCCCTCACGGTACTGGTTCACTATCGGTCATTGGTTTGTATTTAGCCTTAGGAGATGGTCCTCCCAGATTCACACGGAATTCCACGTGCTCCGTGCTACTCGGGAACATCAAAAGGAAGACATATCCTTTTTGCCTACAGGACTTTCACCTACTATGGTTCGACTTTCCAGAGGAATTCGGCTAAAAATATGTTTTGTAACTTCCCGACTGCCCGGTACGACAATCAATTGAAGTCCCACTACCCCGCTCTGCCAACGCATACCGGCTTTAACAACAGAGTCGGTTTAGGCTGTTACCCGTTCGCTCACCACTACTTAGGTAATCGTTTTTACTTTCTCTTCCTGGGGTTACTTAGATGTTTCAGTTCACCCCGTAATCTTCAATAGCCTATGTATTCAGCTAAAGATATCCCGCAAGCGGGATGGGTTGTCCCATTCGGAAATCCCCGGATCAAAAGATGTTTGCTCCTCACCGAGGCTTATCGCAGCTTGCCACGTCCTTCTTCGGCAACCAATGCCAAGGCATCCGCCATATACCCTTAGTATCTTGATAAATTTATTTACATCTCGACGAAATAATGTGCTTCATCAACAGAACAGAAA
>JANQNF010000077.1 GCA_028279705.1 archaeon | reverse complement strand
ATTGTGGGCGCTCGCAGCCGAATTCTCGGTTGGGGAAGGGTTTTTCTATCTATTCTGACTTATGCAATGTCAAAACCGTCTTCTAAACGGACTTCCCTGGTTGGCTGGGAAGCAATTTCCTTCGATTTTGGCAAACTAATGGGACCAGGTTCAAAGTATTGAGGATGAGTTGATGAAAATTGTAAAACTGTGCTGGTGGCGTCATCTAAGATTGTCACGGGCACTGATCCATAATTTTGAACATTTTTCCAAGTTTCCCGTTCGATTTCCTCCTCATTTTCGGGGAAATCTTCCTGGAAGTATGAGAAATAGTGCTCGTGAGCGCCTCGTAGAGTACCTTTGGGGGCGCTCACGGACTCGATTTCTTCAGTCAGCGCTGATTGTCTCAGCGGAGACTGTTGGGGGAATCGTAGTTCCAAATCTGCCACTAGAGCATCACCCGGATCTTCCGGTAGAGTACTGGTGCCACCGGGAAGCGCTAAAGTGGGAGATTCGAAAGTACGCGAAACTCTACGTTGGAGAGGCGGTCTGTTCGGGGAGTTTACAGAAATAGTATACATATCCTCGAAAGCAAGTTGTTGGCTCGAACGCCTGTTGATTCTATTCGTGGAGTGAGCTACTGGGGTGTTCCCAGTAGCGCAGGGGTGCGGGGGACTACCTATTGGAGGGCTTCTAACTACAGGAAATGCAAGGGAGCGCTCATGACAACACCCATCTGACATAGTACGGTTGGATATACATATTTGAGCAGTATTCTCTTGGTGAAAAGCGGAAATTTCTTGGTGAGCGCTACAGTCATGTATGCTTCTACGTAGTACGCTATTGTTCAAATTACATACACTAGGTATAGAAGAAATTTGACATGCTTTAGAAGTAGCTAACTTAGTATTTTGAATGGCTATACGTTGGCGTTCTAACGTGTCCCTGAGTGCGTAGCGGTGTTGCATGATGTATACTTACGAATCTTATGATTGTATATATGATACGAAAATGCGAAATGCAACAGAATATAAGTGCAGAGAGTAATACAAAGAGTGTGAAAGTACAAATGAACAC
>JANQNF010000070.1 GCA_028279705.1 archaeon | reverse complement strand
TCCATACCGGTTACGTCCTGCGGAACAGGATGAGTTAGAGGAACAAGTGAAGGACCTCTTAACTCAAGGGTTCATACGTCCGAGTCAGAGTCCATATGGCGCTCCGGTACTGTTTGTACCGAAGAAAGATGGACGCTGGCGTATGTGCATCGATTATCGTGCACTGAATCGCCAAACAGTAAAGGATCGATACCCTCTTCCGAGGATCGATACTTTGTTGGATCGTCTGGGGCGTGCCAGAGTTTTTACAAAATTAGACCTGGCATCTGGATATCATCAAATCGCAATGGATGATGATTCCATTTATAGAACAGCTTTTACTACCTCCTTAGGACAATGGGAATTTTTGGTTATGCCGTTTGGGCTTTGCAATGCCCCGGCAACATTTCAAAGACTGATGAATACAGTCTTTGCCACAGAAATAAACAGGTTTATACTTGTTTATTTAGATGATATATTGATCTTCAGCGAGACGTTGGAAGAGCACTGGGAGCATTTGAGGACAGCGTTGGAGCGTCTGAGAAAAGCACGACTGTACGGGAGGATACACAAATGTGAATTCCTAAAGTCTCGAGTGGACTACCTCGGTTATGAGGTCAGCGAGAAAGGAATTCACGCATCCCCTGAAAAGGTCAAGGCAGTTGTAAACTGGCCTAGACCGCAGTCTGTGCATGACGTCAGGTCATTCTTAGGCCTAGCGTCTTATTACCGAAGGTTCATACATGGATTCAGTCAAATAGCTGGTCCATTGACGGAGCTTACGAGAAGCAAATCTAAGTGGCATTGGGATGATGCTCAGGAAAACAGTTTCCTGGCATTAAAAATATCCCTTGCAACAGCACCAGTGTTACGTCTACCAGATTTTGACCATCAGTTCGTTGTCACGACTGATGCTAGTGACGTAGCAATTGGAGCTATTCTACAGCAGGACGTAGGCTCAGGTTTACAGCCTATCGCCTTTGCTAGTAGAAAGTTGCAGCAGGCTGAAGTTCGCTATTCAGCCTATGAGCGTGAGTTACTGGGGATCGTATGGGCGTTAGGACAATGGAAACATTACTTCCAAGGTCCGCACCCCATAATAATTCAGACTGACCACGCGCCACTCAGACATTTGCCGAACCAAGCGTCGGTGAACAGTAGGATTTGGAAATGGCTTTCCATCCTACAAGGTTATCATGTTGACATTCAGCACATCCCAGGGAAACGTAACCCTGCGGATTCGCTGAGTCGTCAATCGGTGGAAGACGCTTTAGTTCGAAAGAGCTCAGTACATGACGCAAATGCTGCGTACGTACAAAAGCTTCGTGTACCTGAGAAGGCGACAGACGCGCAAATTCAAGTTGCTTTGGACAAGTTATTCAAACAGAATTCAGTGTCAGAGGGCCAAGCAGTACTCAGAATGTCTACGCAAGACAGTACACAGTCTCAAGAGCAGTTGTTGAATCAATTCAAACCAGAGATCAGTATTCAAAATCAAGACCAAGATCAGAGTTCAAGAGAAGACCAATCAGTGACCGAGAAATGTAAAATATCAGTTTTGAGAAGTGGTGTAATTATAGACGCGCAGTTCAAAAATCAAGTTTATTCTTTATTGAAGAAGGAAAGTCCATACGATGCAATAATAGCAGAGTTAGAAGAAGGGAAAGTAGAGGTGAAGAAAAATAATGACGTGTATCGAATGAAAAGAGGATTATTAGTTGTACATCAGGACAATCAAAATGATGAATGTGATTACTGGAGAATTGTTATCCCCGATGAAGTGAATGCGAAGAATTTTGTTATGCGTGAATTACACTCAATACCCTACTCGTTACATCCAGGTATCCAACGGACAGTCCAGAAAGTGAGAAGACATTTCTTTTGGAAGGGAATGACAGTCCACGTAAGGGAATACGTTGAGGCTTGTCCTATCTGTCAAGTAGAAAAGACAGATCATACCTTGGTAAAAGGTAAACTACAGTCCACTTCCATACCCGAAAAGAAATGGTCTGAGGTCTCATTGGACTTTGTCACAGACTTACCTGTAACGAGAAGTAAAAAGGATTCAATCCTTACAGTAGTGGATAAAGCGACAAGAATGGTACACTTAATACCATGTCGAAAAACTACTACTGCGGCGGAAGCAGCTAAATTGTATTGGGATAATGTGGTGAAGCTGCACGGGGTACCAAGGGTATTGTATAGTGATCGTGGAACACAATTCACTTCGCAATTTTGGAGAACATTATGGGGATTGACTGGGACTCAACTGAGGTATAGCACTGCCTATCACCCTCAAACGCAAGGGGTGGTAGAACGAATGAATGCAGTGGTAGGCCAAATGTTGAGATGTACAATACAAAATGAACGAGGTGGAAATTGGGATCAAGTGTTGCCAACAATAGAAATGACGATAAATTCTTTGCCAAATTCAAGTACTGGCTATAGCCCATTTTATTTGAATTATGGGTATCATCCTGTTTTGCCAGTTGAATTGCTTAAAGGTGATGAAAATGTACAAGTAGAAGCTGTAGAAAATTTTGTGGAACGAGTACAAAAGGAATGGAAATTGGCAAGAAACAATTTGTTACAATCAGTGCAGAAACAACAGATGTATTATAATAGGCAGCACCGAGATATAGAGTATAGAATAGGAGACTTAGTATTATTATCCACGAAGAATCTTAAATTTAGGAATGTTCCAGCAAAGTTACAAAGACGTTTTGTTGGTCCTTTTGAAGTTATAGAGAGAATTGGTGCACAGGCTTATAAACTTCAATTGCCTGACAGTTGGTCGATTCATGATGTCTTTCATGTTTCACTACTGAAGAAATGGAAAACATCTGTGTTTTGTTCTGAGGATGTTGCACCTACTGAAGACCTCGATGTCGAATCAAAAGAGACCAAGGAAGTAGAGAAGATTCTTCGATGGAAAAGAACAGGAAGACACCAGCCGCTAGTTTATCTCATTTTATGGCGAGGAAGCCCATTGGAAGATGCAACGTGGGAAACAGTCGACCAATTCAATCCTGAAGACTTCCAGAGATGGATAGCACGAGACTCGCCTCCAGAAGATAGTGGTTAAAGAACGAGGACGTTCTTAGTAAGGGGGGAGTAGTTGTGGGATGTGTGAGTTGGTAGATTAGACTAGATGAGCATAATGGGTTAGACTGCAGTTTACCAATGAGCCGCTCGCGGCGAGGACTCTGCAGTTAGCTTAGGTGAAGACAGCTTTGCTGCGGCATGGTGTGAACTGGGCACGTGTAAAGCCCAAGGGAGTGAACTGTGATGTGTGAGGGTTCAGTAGGAAGCTCACACATGCACAGGTCCGTGAGACCAGCCTGGATTTAAGGAACAGGCTTGCTGTGATTGGTGCTCCTTGTTGCAGTACGTCAAACTGTAACGACTTCCTGTGATTGGTTGTGTGTCTGTCTGTCCCTGATGCGCTGCGATTGACCGAACGCTCCGCCGCTACGCCAACGATCCAGACGTTCGCTACGCTGATTCCCAAAGCAAGTTTGTTAGCAGTACGCTGCCTCTCGCGCGACTGCACCCCCAAACCGCAAAGCGAACGTGCTGTAACCACTGGGACCCGCGAGGAGCTGTATGCGAACGGCCTCGCGACAAACTGGTTTCGGAGCTTTGCGACGGCTCGGAGAAGAGAGTGTTCGAAGCCTGTAGCCAAGGACAGAAGACGGAGTACCACCTGCGGGCAAGCGAATAGCCCAAAGGTTGCTGCGAGGAAGATTTAGACAACCGGCGGAAGACCTGTGTCCGGACCCATCGGACGTTCTGAAGAGCATCGAGTTGTATCTTGGGTGACGCTGTTGGTTAGACTTGCGTTTTGGAGTGGATAGAGTGTTGGAGACAGAACGAGAAGTGTGTTGGAAGAAAATAGTAAAGTCGTGAACGAAGGAACTGTGAACGTAGACACTCCATGCGTTTCCATTGAAAAGACATGCATAGAGTTTGTTGACGAAGAACCGGTTTTCAGTGGAAGCACATCGACGAGAACAAGTGGAAGAGTGCAGCGTTGCAGTTTGTGTGAACTTTGACTTCTCAAGTGTGGAACCAGTGGACCAAGACGTGAAGATTGCAGTGCAGAAAAGTACCTGTTGTGATCATTGACTGCCGAGTGACCTTGTCGACGCAAAGCGACCCACGAAAATGTCACAGGAATACACCGAGCGTACGAGACTCGGGCCTGGTTTCGACGTAACCGGTATAAGCGGTGCTGGCGCGATCGTTTACCCGAACGAAGTCGATATGGAGGACACTGCCTCCAGTTCGCCGCAGATTGTGGGCGAGGTAGTGCCCCAATCAACCGAATCGTCGTTAGGATTGGCTCTGGCAGACGTACCCACTGCCGAGTCACAGCCAGGTGTGACGGGTCCGCGTACGACGGAGATGCGGATTCAAAGTGAAGCGGACGCAGAATCGGCGAGTGATGCGCGCAGTGGTGAAACTGTGAGTAACCCTGGCGTATCAGGATCACAGGTACCCGGTGATGTAAGCGGTCAACCAAAAAAGACAGCATCGTCATCAAGACGTGCTCGTCCCCGATCCCCGTTAGAGCGAATGCTAAGTCCAAGGCGCACTCAGTCATCTGAATTACGAGCAAGATTCGCACGTTTGGGACAAGCGAAGCTTCTGCAGTATATGACGACTCCAGATGACGTTCCTATCGCACCGGTCCCGAGAGACACCGTGACGCGAGGCGAGGCTGATGCTGCGTTGGCACAGCTTCAAGAACAAATCAGTGTCGCTACCCTGCGTGCTGATGATTTAGTCCATCGTGTCGAGGATACGCGTAGGACGGCCATGGCGGCAGGTCAAATTGCCACCGAGGGCACATCTGGAATGGAACGTACGAATGCTGGACTCAACGCTATGGTGGTGGAGTTACGTAATGAACTCCAAGCGATGCGAGAGCAAATCGAGAATGCTGAAAAGAGAGCCAGCGACGCACATCGCGTAGCTGACGTGGCTGAGCAACATGCCAATCGGGCTCAGTACGCCGCCGATGCAGCGGAACAGCGCGCAGTCATAGCGCAAAGTGAAGCTGACGAGGCAAAGAAGGTACAGCAACGCCTTGAGACAGAACTGCAGAATGCTGACAAGGCATTTCGTGGCGAGAAGATCCAGAGGGAACAACTGGGGGCGGATGCCCATGCGGAAATCACAGCTCTGCGACAGGAACTGCTATCTACTAAGACCAAGGTAGAGAAGCAGGATACTGTCATGAAAAATGTCACAGATATGGGGCTTGAAATGCAGACAGCACGTCAGGAAATGGTTGAGCAAAGGAAGGAAATGCAGGAAATTGGTGAGGTGGCAGATGGAGTTATGGAACATGTGGAAGAATTATCAGCTGTTTTTAAAGAAATCGATGCAGCTCAGCAAAAAGAAGAAAGACGAAGGGAATGTCTTGTACCTGACTTTAATGTAAAAAGTACCTCTGAACATGTACAGGGTACTTCTTCTACTGTAAAAGAGCCGGTTGGGTATGTCCAAACCGTGCCAGATGTTGTAATTGATTTGTCTGGTGGAGATAGGAAGGGAAAAGGAACGTGGAAGCCAGAGTCAGTTGCAGAACACATAGAGAGGACAGTAGAGGAGAAAATGCAGAAAGTAAGGGCTGCAATGCATGATAAGGAGACTCCTGAGGCTACTCTGTCTGTACCGCCGACACCGACAGTACCTACATCATTGATGAATGCTGCTAACGTGCATGAAACGACTGTTCATGCGTCTTCATCTTGCGAAGCACAACAGTTTGGTGCAGAAAATCGTATTCCCCCGAAATACGATACAGAAGAAACGGGTACACGCCGAACAGTGGTGACTAAACCACCATCGCTGCCAAGCGGTACCCAGAAGGTCATTGAGGATTTGATGGCTGCATATCTGAAGAAAATGGGGATAAAACCTGAATCCCAAAAATCAGTGGATTTCGATCAAACTGTGGTTGGAAGTACGGCCAGAAATGTACCAGATTCTGGTCCAGAAAATGCCCAGTTTACATTCCAGCGTGTACAAGACACCATTGCACCTAATCCAGGGCAACAAGTCTTCGCTACCGCGCAGTGGAGGCCTAAAGAACCTCCTATGTTTACAGGTGCTGTGACTGATGATGTCTACCTATGGACATCATTAGTAAAACAGTATTTTGTATTCATGAAAGGCGACGCAGAACAAGAGGTTGCATTCGCTGCAACACTCTTAAGAGGAGCTGCCCATGAATGGTACATGGGTTATGAGAAGCGTAATGGGAACCAACCAGCCCGGGATTGGCCAACGCTCATGCAGGCCATCTTGGAAAGGTTCGGATCCAACATTCGCGAGCAGGAGGCGCACGCCAAGCTTTTGACAATATCCCAAGGCAAACGATCTGTCAGGGATTATACGTCAGAATTCGAAACGCTGCTCGGACGTCTTTCAACGCGCGACGAAAGCACTTGGAAGCGTATGTTCGTCTGGGGATTGCAACCGCATTTGGGTAAAGCGGTGGCACTCAAGTACCCTACGTCAATTGCCCAAGCCGCAGGTCACGCTGAGGAAATCGAACTGGCGATTAGAGCCTCCCAAAGGCCTAATCTCAATCAGTCAGGATCACGTGCTACTGTTTCCTACAGTGCACGAGGAGGATCATCAGCTGTGCCTAGACCTTATGTGCAAGGTCGAGGTCGAGGGAATTCCGGTCCCATGCAAAGAGGAGGACGCGGTACTGGTGGACGACGCGGAGGTGGATGGATCCGTGGTCGCCAAAGTGGAGCTGCACAGACCAAAGCCGGCGTACAGTGTTATAACTGTGGCCAGTACGGACACTACTCATCGCAGTGTCCAAAAGGCGCAAGTACATCCGGCAGTAGCAATACTGCCCAGTCTGTAAACCAGCGCAGTAATCAGGCGCAGGTTCGTGGTTCACGCGGAGGATTAAGAGGAAATAGACGAGGCGGACGACGGACTCGTTTTGCTGGCCTTGATGTCATTTATGACACCGAAGGGAACGAGTATCCGGTAGATGAAAATGGCAATCTCGTTTTAGAGTTTGCTGAAGAGGATGATGCGGACGTCTCACATCAAAATCAAGAAAAATCGGGAAACTAAAAAGAACCAGCATAGGTGCTGCCAAAGGATCTGTGGCGGCAACCTGTCCGACAAATGTTGGTTCTTTGGGAGTTTTAAGTAGATGGAGAGCAGTCTGTAAGACTCTCTCAGATGTAGACAGGACAGGAATATTGCGGCAAAGCGGTCCTGTAATTGAAATTAATATGGAGGCCCTAGTGCGGTGCGAGGAGAAGATTCGGCGCCAGAAGTCTCATGGGACTTCAAAGGAACTGGGTACACAGCGGAATGCTGCCAGTTTAAACCGTGCAAGTCGTCAGAGCAATCGTGCTCTACGGCGAATGAAGGAGCAAATAGCACGGGAACGCACTAAGGAAACGCGGCTAGTCACGCGTCTTATGGAGAGGCAGTTGAATCCAAAGGATGGTAACGCCTCGCGGATGACGGTGACATTCAGTACTCTACACAGCTGGCGACAGAGGGGTCGCGAGAATACTGAATCTGAAGAAAATCAGAATCAGGAAAAACAAGAAAAGCCGCAGGAATCAAGGGATGATTCCAAGTTTACAGGAATCGTGGTAGACAGTAACAGAAAGAAAAAAGGGAAAAATTATAAAAAATTAGTGAGAGCGGAATCTGACGGGATTTTGTTGGTAGTGCCCGTGACGATTAATGGCAAAGTATTTTCAGCCTTAATCGACAGCGGTGCAACGCGATGTTTCGTCACACAGGAATGCAGTACAGTAGCAGGGCTCTCATGTGTGCCCTGTGATGTATTCCTCGAGTTGGGAAATGGGACGACGGCCCTTTCCCGCGGTAAGGTGCAGGGGGCACCGATCACTACCGCTAGTGTGACGGCACGGATGGATTTAACCGTGTCGCAACTCCTTCACGACGTCGATATCGTGTTGGGGATAAATTGGTTAAAATATGTAAACCCTCTAATTGACTGGAGCAGTGGTCGGGTATATTTACCTGGCGCCGTGCACACTGCTTTATTAGAAGGGTCATGGCTAAGTGCAGAAAATGCGACCGGTACAGTGAAGATACTTTCCAACTCTGCGGGCTTGGAAACTGTGCAAAATGCCAATTTGAAAAATTCTTTATCAATTTTGAAGACCCCTAAATTTTGGCATTATATCAATTCGCGGTCGAATTTCTCTAAGGGGGAAGAATGTAATATTAGTGAAGAGAAAAATGAAAAGAATGATGGGAATGAAAAACGGATTGCTGGTAGGATTTGTACAAATAACGATAATAGATTATTTATTCAGAAGGATAGTGAGCTTGGACATTTGTACATTAAAAAACTGAGAAATTCAGCTGCCATCCCTAAACGCGCTACCGAAGATGCTGCTGGATATGATCTTGCATCAGCAGAGGAGACGGTAGTCCCTGCAAAGGGCAGAACCGTGGTGAAGACGGGGATTTCCATAGCTGTCCCGGATGGGTGCTACGGAAGAATTGCCCCACGATCTGGCTTAACTGTCAAAAAGTCTGTCGATATCGGTGCTGGAGTCATCGATGCAGACTACAGGGGAGAAGTCGGAGTGGTAATGATTAACCACTCTGATGAGGATTTACAGGTGAAGCAGGGCGATCGTATTGCCCAGCTGATCCTCGAGAAAATCAAAACTCCCGCTGTAAAAGAAGCAGTAGACTTACCATCTACTGTAAGAGGCAGTCAGGGATTTGGCAGTACTGGACTTCAGACGCAGAAATTTTCAGTCTTGCAGCGTGTGCAAGGAATGCCAAGAGTAAAGCGCACCAATGCATGTCGGACACAACGGGAATTTGTGTCCATGAAAAAAATGCAGAAACTCATGAAGCAAAAGGAAAATGTATTCCTTTGCATCGTGAAAGCTGATGAAGCAGTGCTCGAGAGAAAAAGGAGATCAAGGGGCAGAAGGCAGAAATCTGTGGAGACCAGCCTGAGCAACATTGTTGCACAGGATTCCCATGGGACCACTGAAAAGACAAAAAGGGAGCATAGTAAAACTGTGGGCCCCAAGAAGGACTTTAAGACGATTGAAGAAAGGACTGGGGAAGTCTTAGAAGGAGTGGCGAGTGAACACCAGTCGAAACTGCGAACAATACTCGCAGAATTTCGAGATGTGTTCAAGGACAAACTGCCTAAAGGGCCTCCCCCCAAAAGGGAGGTTGTACACTCAATAGAGGTACAATCCGGCAGTGAACCCGCGTACCGGACTCCATACCGGTTACGTCCTGCGGAACAGGATGAGTTAGAGGAACAAGTGAAGGACCTCTTAACTCAAGGGTTCATACGTCCGAGTCAGAGTCCATATGG
>JANQNF010000066.1 GCA_028279705.1 archaeon | reverse complement strand
TCCGCTCGATGCGAATAATGCTACGCCAGCACAGGTTCAAGCGCGGAGACAGGAAATTTTGCTGTGGGAAAAATATTACGCCAAGACAGCGTCGATAATACAGCAAACTGTCTCGGAAGATAATTTCGGAACTTATTTGATGCAGGCCGCAACAAACAGAGAAAATCCTGATCCGCACGAACTGTGGACATTACTGCGAGATCGGTGTTCACGCAAGACGACCGCTACGAAGCATTTTCTGTTCAACGAACTCTTAGCGTTAAAGCAAAAGCCGGGCCAAGGGGTGCAAGATTTTTGGCAGCAAATTCAGTCGGTTTACGGAAGGCTGATGCGTTTAGAACCGCAACTAGAGGACTTACCGAATGCGGTTTTACTGTCGGGATTGCTTCCCCAGTATCATACGGTGCGCGATATCTGGATAGCTAAGAATGAGGCGTTCGACGGAAATACGTTGGTGAATCACCTAATCGACCGGGAAAGGGACTTTTTTCGTAATGGTACCTATGGTGGTACGAGCGGTGAGGCCTACGGTGCTATAGCGGGTCCCGCTAAGGATGCAGTGAACTGTTCGTTTTGCGGGGAACCACGTCATATCGCGGAAAATTGTTTTCGAAATCCCAAGTCGAAAAGATACCGACCGGGCTGGGTGCCGAAAGACCAGTATTTGCGCGAGAAGAAAGAGAAAAAGAAAAATCGCCAAGGGGGTTCGGGTGCCCCCCGGGGGTCGGGTCCGAAAAATCGTAGTGCGGAAGACACAGGTTATTCGGAAAGCGGTTCGAGTTTGGCTGCGGGGAATATTTCGAGTTCGGGGACGAATGTCGCCAGTGAGATTGTGGAACAAGTTACGAAAAGCGTTTCGGAAATGATCGGAAAATTTTCGGGTTCAGAAATGAAAACTGCGAACTGGTCGGTGTACTTTAAGCCAGAAAATTCTGAACTGTGCGCGCAGGCTCGGAAGAATCCCGAGAAATTCGTGGTAGATTCGGGATGTACGCAGCATATGACGAATCGACGAGAAATTTTGAGAGACTTTCAGCCGGCAAGCGGTGATGTGGAAATGGCGAATGGGGTTACGGTACCTATATGTGGTTATGGTACTGTGCATTTGTCGAGTCCTGCCTATCAGCGAAAGGGGGTTATGAAGATGGTGCTGTACGTACCAGACTTAGTCGGGAATTACTACTCCATACCAAGTGCCGATATGAGTGGGAACTGGTTTGTGGTCGGTGGGCAGCAGATTCGGTTGCTGGACCCACAAATGCAGACTACAGCAGTGGCCAAACTGGTTGGAAAGACGTATCTTCTCGATGCAGAAATTTTGCGGAATAACTCCACTGGGCAGATTACTTCACCGATTTGTGGTGCTGGTTCAAACTCAGCGGCGATTGAAGCTCTCGTCAAGGAAAAGGGCGAGTTATGGCACCGTCGTCTGGGACATGTGTCAGAGTCTAAACTGAAGTTGATTGCGTCAAGTGATGTGGTGACAGGGTGCAATCTGAAAAAGGAAGACATTCTGTTACATCCATGTGAAAGCTGCAAAAAGGGAGAGGCGCCGAAAGCGAAGTTTCCGAAGCTGCTACAAATTGCCGAAACGAAAGTGGGGCAGCTTGTTTATGCCGATTTGATGGGACCGTTTCCTGTCCCTACCATGGGAGGTAAAAAACTGTATGTGATGGTGATTAAAGACAGTTTCTCTCGGTGGACACACTTAGATTTTTTGGCTCAGAAATCGGATGCACTCGAAGCGTTCAAGGAATATAACTGGTGCGTGGAAAAACAGTTTGGCAAGGGTGTTAGTGCGCTGCGAACAGACAATGGGGGAGAGTTCAAAAATCGGGCATTTGAGGAGTACTGTAAGAGTGCGGGCATAGATCATCAGTTCACGTCGCCAAGATGTCCTCAGCAGAATGGGGTGGCAGAAAGGATGAATCGTACGCTGCTAAAGATGGGCTTGTCCATGATGCACAGGGCGAATCTGCCAGAATCTCTGTGGGCTGAAGCTATCGGCACTGCTGCATTCATTGTGAATCGCATTCCTACGAAGGTTACAGGAGTTACGCCATTTGAACGTTGGTACGGAAGAAAGCCGGATCTGTCTCCATTGCGAATATTTGGCTGCAAAGCATTCGTACGTCTGGAAGAGATACAGCAGAAAGGTGGAAAACTAGCATCTAAGTCAGAGACTGGAACGATGGTCGGGTACCACCCACGAAGCAAATCCTACCGGATTTACTTTCCTCATAGACGCACTGTGGAGATAAAGAGACACGTGGCGTTTGATGAACTGTCAATGGGGATGCCAGTTGAGAAGCATGAAATGAGTGTTGAAACTGAGAAGAGTGAACTTCCAGAGATGTTTCCAGAATTTGGTGGAAGGCCGTCAGCGGGGACTCAAACTGATACTGACTGGGCGAATAGAGAAAGAGAAAACCATGGAGATGAAGTTCAGGAAGAACCGGGAGAAAATGTTCAAACACCGAGAAGACAGCGAGAAGTGACACCGAGGTTCTCAATGTCACCTTCAGATTTTCTGGAAGAAAATCGACCGAAAGGTTCAGGTTCGGCGATAGAGAAAATTTTAAGGGGTACGCCGGATAGGGGGAGTCAAAGTACTCCAGTGGGTACTCCAGGGCCGCTTCCTAGAAGGTCCACGAGAATAAGGAATGCGCCGAATCGATATGGTTTTTCAGATGAAGATCGAGACGAACTGTCCTATATGGTGGCTCATTTTTCGGAATTTTTGGCAGTAGCTCATGGGTCCGATCCATATACGCTGGATGAAGCGTTAGAAGGGAAAGATGGACAGAAGTGGGAAGAAGCTGCCGATGAAGAAATGAACTCACTCTGGAAAATGGGAACTTGGGATTTAGTGTCGTTGCCAAAGGGAAGGACCGAGATTCCGTCGAAGTGGGTGCTGAAAACGAAGCTCGGTTCAAGTGGAGAGATAGTTCGATTTAAGGCTCGCGTCGTTGCCAAAGGATTTAGGCAGAAGTACGGAATTGATTACAATGAAACTTTTGCGCCTGTTGTAAGGTTGGAATCAATCAGAGCATTGATCGCTGGAGCTGTACAGTTGGGTCTTGAGATTCATCAAATGGATGTAAGTACTGCGTTCTTGAATGGGGATCTTGAAGAAGAGATCTATATGCAGCAACCCCCAGGCTACGTTCAGATTGGTCCAAAAGGTGAAAAATTAGTGTGCAAGTTGAAGAAGTCAATCTACGGATTGAAACAGAGCCCCCGATGTTGGAATAAGAAGTTGAAGAAGTATTTAGCAGGATTTGGATTTGAAGCACTGAAAACGGAACAGGGCGTTTACTTCAACAGAGAAAAGAAAATTATTATCTCGATTTACGTGGACGACGTCATAATTTTCGGGCGATGCTTGGAAGACATAGATTTCGTGAAAAAGTTGATGAGCGAAGCGTTCTCAATGCACGATTTGGGAGAGCTCCATTACATCCTCGGAATAAGAATTCTTCGGAATAGTGACGGCTCAATGAAGTTGGATCAGTCGAAATATGCTGAGGCGATTTTAGAGAAGTTTGGATTTCAGAACGCCAAAGCAATGGCTACGCCGGCAGAAAAGGTGTCAGCGTTAAAGGATGACGGCACGGAATTCTTTGATAAGACAAGATATCAGTCAGCAATCGGAAGCTTGATGTATCTTTGTCTCGGAACCAGACCGGATTTGGCTTACGCGGTGAACGCAGCTGCACGATTTGCCTCTGAACCCAGAGTTGGTCATTGGAAACTCGTCAGCAGAATTTTTGGGTACCTGAGAGGGACTGTAGAACTTGGACTTAGCTACAAGCCATTCTCTGGTCCTATGGAAATCTACGGTTTTAGCGATTCAGACTGGGCAAGCGACAGAAACGACAGAAAGTCGACTACCGGGTTTGTCTTCTTGCTAAATGGATGTCTGATTGCATGGTATAGCCGGAAGCAAGGAACTGTAGCACAATCGACGTGCGAAGCGGAATATGTGGCCATGGCGGAGGCTACAAAGGAAGCGCTGTATTTGAAGCATTTCTTCGAAGAGTTGCAGTGCGATGTTGGAGAAAATGTGAAGATTTTCTCTGATAACCAGGCGGCCATAGCGTGTGCTGAAAACCCGGTTCACCACGCTAAACAGAAGCACATAGATATCAAATACCATCTAATTCGGGAGCATGTGGAATGCGGAGATGTGGATTTGTACTATGTTGATACCCAGAAGAATACGGCCGACGCTATGACGAAAGGGCTAACGAAGGTTGTCTTGGAAAGACATAAAGCGGATATGGGACTGTGCTAACAACTCTTCGGATTTGGGGGAGTTTTTATGTAGGAAATCCTTGCGTAGTTGATACCGTAT
>JANQNF010000053.1 GCA_028279705.1 archaeon | reverse complement strand
CGATAGTGACGATGGAGCCAGTATGATTACGGTTTCAGCATACGAAGGGACCACCACCACAGCTAGCAGCAGTGACGAAAGTGCTGCCGAACCACCAGTTCTGTTGAGATGAGGACATCGATTCATAGCGCCCTCAGCCACACCGACCCCTCCATCACCACCGGTAGTGGTCAACACTGCTCATTCTTCGGCTACTATGGTATGAATGAACCAACAACAGCAACCATTTCCAGTGGAATGGCATCACTTTCTACAGACTGGTCAGTTGCGTTTAACCACTATGGCTGCCGAACCATTAGCCGAACTACTAGGTGAAACAGATGTTAACATTCAGATCGTGTTGAAAAAAATCATTGATTCTCTCGGTCTCTGTACCGTACTGCAACTGTTAGCCGTCACCCGAAACTACTACAATGAACAACTGATGCTCCGGGAAGTCAACCACACACCCGGAGGTCTGTTCCTAAAAATGGTAAAACATTCGACCACTCTGACCGCACAAGAAAAAAAATTCATTTTCCGAAAAGGAAAAAAGAATAACCGACGTAGACGCTATGCCACCAGTGATAGCAGCGGTGAAGACAGCTGCGGTGTTATGTGATAAACTAACTGACTGACTGCAGTGCTAACTCGTATCTGAATGATCCTACTCGATACCGTTGTACATAGTTATTATTCACCTACACTGTGTGTTGTTATGTACCAGATGTAAAGTTTTTGTGTTTCTTTTTAAGCTACGGGCCTCGCGCAGTTACTCGTCGGTCGGGACCGACATTGGCCTCCAGCCCCCCGGGGCGCCCCCCCCCCCTTACCCCCTACCCCCTACCCCGGGAAGGGGGGGAAGGGGGGAAGGGTGGAAGGGGGCCGGCCTCCTTTCAGAGTGGAGCTCCGAAAGGAGGCTGGCTATAAATCCTTAACTATAACCTGTATACACCCATCCCTAGGGTGGATAGCTGGCAGCAGACAAACAGCGCAAACTCATCTAGCATCCTGGATAGACAACCATTTTCATGCCATACTTTTATCTACCTTATACCATTTATTACAAACTTCATCATAATCCAAAGTCTCGAGGACAAAGTTAAAACTTGTACTCAACCTGACCGACCTAATGTCTTTGGTACACATACTGATACATACGAGTGTGACTACAATACCACACTCACTCTTGTCACAACAGCCTTGTCTGAGAAAAGTCAACAAGTCATTTGAGTGTACAAACTTGTACTACCCTCTTCTTC
>JANQNF010000024.1 GCA_028279705.1 archaeon | reverse complement strand
CCTTGGCATACCATACCCAAAGGGCCATGTGCTGGAATCAGGGCTTGTCAGGCAGTCTGACGAGCTGACAGAGAAGCTGGTAGAGAAGTTCAGTTCACCCTGGAGGAAGCTCCAGTTCTGGACGCTTTTGCTGCCGCATTATCTTCTCTTTCACCGCCTGGTCTTGAACGTGTATGAATGGTCATATTTACTGAAAATGAAATCCAGAACATATGAAAGGCTCATAGATTACGTGAAGAATGGCAGCAGGAAGACCATTGATAAAAAGAGCGTGGTGCTTTTAGTCTCTGCCATGCGCTCCGGTTCGACGCTCCTGAAATCGTTGCTGGCAAATGCGCCGGACGTTTCGTACCTGCCAGAAACGGATTTCCAGCACTACAATGAAAAGAATTACTGGAAGCTGGGTAATTTTTCCAAGTCTAGAATTATCGTTCTGAAAAAGCCCGCATGGTATTCGACGTATGGAGATTACCCGAAAATATCGATCCCTTGTGCTAAGAAGATAGTTCTGGTGAGGGACGTTTATGATACAGTCACATCCTTAAAGTCGATGAACAAGTGCAACAGGCTCGACAATACCGCCATAATGGCAGACAATGAGAGCCTGGTGAAGTATTGGTGCAGGGTCTACCGTAACATAATAAACCATCCGTCACTGAAGGGCAAGGACACGGTGTTCGTGAAGTACGAGGATCTCGTCAGGTATCCGAAGAAAACTACTAAACTGCTTTTCGATTTCATAGGCTCATGCCAGAAGACTGGCGTGGAGACTTACAGGCCTCCACGGAAATATAAATGGAAATGGGGCAGGGATGATGCAGGGGAGATGATAAGGACACTGAAAGTGCAAAACGTCAGGAAAGACAGAAGCGACAGAAAGCTACTGAAGGTCATCAGAAATTCCAGGGAAGTTGCGGAGATAAGGAAGCATTTCGACTACGAAGAGAAGCTCTGAACTGCCCGGGGTTTTGTAAGAAGTCCGAAAACGGTTAAATAGTTGAACCTGCTAATATTATGTACTGATTAGTTATGGCAGAAGAAAGCAGCATTTTTCTGGAAAAGTACAAGACAACGAAAGAGACTGCCGAAAAAGTAAACAAGATATTCACTCAGGGTAAGGATTCGCTTTCTGACCCGGAATACGAGGCAGTCGTTGCGGGTTTCATGCAGAACAATGCAATGGAAGGGATGTTTGAACACGTGAACGTGGAATCTCTCGGGCTTCATGCCGTGCCTGATGACCAGAAATCGCTTGCAATAGAAATACTGAGGAAAAGAGGTTACAATGTTGTGGCAACTGACAAGGACCTTGCAGGCGAGGTCATGGATGTCATTGCAAGGAAGCCCGAAACAGACGAAGTCGTAGTGATGAAATGCGGTCCTTCCATAGTGAAGAAGGTAATCGGCTACCTTGAAAGGCCGAACACAATGATGTGGATACTCGATCCTCAGCACAGGCTTTTCATGTTCAAGAGGGGAAAGAACTGGGACTCCTTCATGTCCTACCACAAGGAGGTCCAGCAAGCTCCCGTGCAGCCTGAAGAGCCGGAAGAACCCGATGAACCTGAACTGGAAGTGAAGGTGCCTGAGGAACAATCGCCTGCAGATGTCATAAAACAGGCCGAAATGGCGCCACCGATGCCCGAGGAGGAGCATCCTGTACCATCACCCGGGCCTCAGGAAACGCCAGAAATTGGCGAAAGTGTACCTGACCCTCCTGAACCTGAACTCGGTGCAAATGAGCCGGAAATGGCTCCAGAGGAACCCGCCGTCGAGGTGCCAGATGCTGATGAAGACACTGACGATGAGGAAGACGTGAAAGAACGAGCGACTCCCGGATTCGTGGTGGGCAGCAGGAAGATACCAAGGATACTGTCAAAGGAGGAAGTTGCCGAGATGATAAGGATTTCAAGGCCCATACAGAGGGACTCCATTCTCGTGCAGTGCATGTATTTCATGGGAATGACAAACAGCGAGATCCAGAACCTCAAGGTAGAGGACATTGATTTTGCAAACAGTCGGGTCAAGGTGTCACAGGGGAAGAACAGGCGTGATCGTGTGCTACCGCTTCCTGCAGAGCTTGCAGAAGACATGAAGACGTTCATAGGAGCGAGAACCGAAGGCTACCTCGTGAGGGGAAGGGACAAGAAAGGAAAGAGGATCTCTGACAGGCACATCAGGAGGATAGTCAAGGCATACGCAAAGGAGGCGGATGTCAAGAACTGGAACGAGATACACCCCCACACGCTCAGGCACTCTTACGCGACGCACCTTCTGGACGAGGGGACGCCGATAGAGACAGTGCAAAACATTCTCGGCCATGAGAGACTGGAGACCACAGCGATATACTCGCATGCAAGAAGCACGCAAAAGCTTCAGGAACACGTAAATGGCGCGCTGAACTAGAAAAAACGTCACTTCTTTTTCTTCGCTTTCGGCTTGGCTGCAGCTTTTGACTTTTCGGATTTCCTGACCTTCTCAGTTATCTGTTCGAACTTCTTTGTGAGAGTCTCAAGATTCTGGGCAATGTCCCACCCGTCCGGTGTCAGCTTTACCTTCTTTATCCTGCCGACCTTGTCGAATTCGACAAGCCCCTGGTTCTTCAGCACATTGAGTATCTTTATGGTATGGGAATATGTGCAGTTGGTCTCCCTTGAAAGTATGGTTGCGTATATGCTGTCCTTGCTTGTCTTCAGAGAAATGAGTATTTTCGCAGGCTTATCCCTCAGGAGAAGGTCCTCCAGCATGCTCGGAATATCACTGTTTATCATGATACCACTGTTGTCCGCTTTTACGCTTTTTTAACTCTCACTTTCGTTGCGTTTAAACGATGTTAATTTCTTGGATTAAATACTTAAATACTTTTTGTAAAATGCCCTTTTCAATATATACTATTAGATGGTTAATAAAAGAAAGATATAATGTAAAATATATTTTATAGTAAATAAATAGTTTCCGGAAAGTGAGACATTAACCGGACATATTTTAAGAATATTTTTGTCACTTTAGGGTAACGAAACCTTTATAAATCCTTTTGCCAAAAAGTAGTACATGAAATGGACAAGTACTCACGCAAACGACGCCATAGTCGCATTCATGCTGGCTTTCTTCATGCTGATCGCTTCAGCCGAAGCTCTCACCTATGAAGAATGTCCGGATAGCGTGAAAATAGACAGTTCGTGGTGGAACGCTGAAGGCTGCAGTGGCGCCATTTATGCACATGGTTCCCTATACCTGAACTGGAAGAAAGCACCACTGGAAAACGATACGAACCAGGTGAATTTCGTTGAACTTGAAGTGAGCGGGTCAAGCGACGGTACGTATATTGGCATACTTGCATGGAACGGGCATTCATGGAGCAAGCTTGCAAGAGAGTACTTGGACTTCCCCGGTGACTATGTATATGATCTTTACAGTGTTCCTGCTTCATACGCTGACGGATCAATGAGGATAAAGATTGTAAACGAGGGTGCGGGAACCGTCAATGTGGACGGTATCTCAGTTACTATAGATCATGAAAGCAAGATAAAAGAATACGAGCTTACAGTGAGGGACTGTGAGGACAGGACAAGGCTCGAGGGAATCGAAGTTGAAGTTGACGACCACGTGACAGAGACGGATGACGACGGCGTGGCTGTGCTTCGTCTTGCAAAAGAAGAGGTCCACGAGGTCAGGATAGGCGGCGATGATTATATAGATATATACAGGAACGTGTACATCTACGATGACGACGAAGCTGAAGTGTGCATCCATTTTGACGAGGACCGCTCAGTTGATATTGATGACCTTGATGTTGACGACGGTGTGATAAGCTTTGAGGTGGAGAACACAGGAAACGTTGACGATGATCACATAACCTACGAAGTGTTCGTCAACGATGGCAGCGTATTCAGCGGCAGCCTCGAACTCGATGCAGGAGACAGCGATGACATAACAGGAAGTTATGATTTCCCTGCCGGAAGGCACAAAGTGAGGGCAAGAGCCGATGCCAGCGGTTACGCTGACTCGGAAACCGTCACCTACTGTGTCGAGGGTGACACTGACAATTACATGTGCAGCGGCGGAAACGTAGCCCGGGAGACCGTAGGAGACAATTGTGTGAGCACGTGGGAAACCGTCGAATACTGTGACGAGGGTTGCGAGAATGGTTACTGCCTCGTTGACGGAATGGTTCCGGAAAGCATGGAATCTTACACGAGTTCGGCAACTTGCGGAGCTTCCATAACTTCAATGGCATTCACAGATGGCGTTCCTGAGAACAGGCATGTCACGGTTGACGTTTCCGTGAAGAACACCGGAACAGGTGCCAGGGACATAACTGTCAAGGCATACATCGACGGCAGGTACGTTGACAGCGATGTTGTTCGCGTCGAAAACGGCGATTCAGAAAAGGCCACACTCAGGTTCAGGTCAACAAAAGGCACGCACAATTTAAGGGTAGATGCTTACTCGTGCGGTTTCAAAAGGGACAGCACCGAGGACGACTTAAGGGTAAGCAGTGCCGCCATGAGTGCAGGCGTACCAAAAGGCCGTGAAATCGAAGAATCAGACAAAGCCTCGGCTGCCAAGAATGTTTACATAGATGTCGGGCAGAATTCAATCGAGACCGCAAGATACGAAAGTGTAGTGATCAAGGCCAGAGTGTATCCGGCAACAGAGACGTACAAGGTGTCCGTCAACGGTGTCAATGAAGACTGGCTCCGCTACAGTAAGGTCGTGGATTCGGAAGAAAGTAACATCTTTTATGTTTACGTTATACCAAGAAAAGAAGGTGAATACACGCTCAGGATAAGGGTGTCGACAGCAGACGGCAGTGCAACGGCCACAAAGGCAGTTGCCCTCACTGTCACCGAAGGTGACTCCGCTGCATACGTTACCGGAAGCCAGGGTGAAGATAATCCGGGAAACAGCCTTGCCGGGATGGCAACGCTTGCAGCTTTGCCTGAAGTTGGGTTTGCAATAATGATAGCACTCGTTGCAGTCGTTGTCATACTGGTCTTTGCAAGACAGTACATGGTCGAGAACCACGACTACGATTCAAGCTGGAACACTCCGATAAATTACGAAGACGGTGTGAAGGAAGCATCCATCGGATAGCTTCCGAGGCGCGGGCGAATGTCCGTAAATAAAGGGAACATTTTTAAACGTTTCGCCTACATTAAGTTTATGAAAGCCGCAGAAGCCTTGAAGTTGGTAGATATATACAGCAGGGAAATCGAGATAGAAGACGTAAGCAGGATTTCCCATGTAAGACTCAACACGTGTGTCTGATCATTCCAGCAAATTCTTAACGAATTTTTCCGCATCGAACTTTTCAATGCACTCGTATTCCTGTCCGGTTCCTATGAAAAGTACAGGCTTCTTTGACGTATAGCATGCAGATATTATGGAACCGCCCTTCTCGTTGACGTCCATCTTTGTCAGCACAAGGCCGTCTATGCCTATGTGTTCGTTGAACTCCCTCACCTGGTTTACTACATCGTTTCCGGTGAGTGAATCCACCACTAGTATCTTGAGGTCCGGATTGTTCACCCTCACTATCTTCTTGAGCTCGTCCATGAGGTTGACGTTCGTATGCATCCTTCCCGCACTATCCGCGAGCACGACGTCCAGACCTTTGCTTTCGGCGTGCTTCCTGGCGTCGAATATCACAGCAGCCGGATCCGCGCCGTAGTCGTGCTTTACGACCTTCAAATCAAGCCGTTTTCCGTGCACTTCGAGCTGTTCTATGCTCGCTGCCCTGAACGTGTCTGCAGCTGCCAAAACGGGCTTTTTGCCGCTATCCTTCAGCATCTGCGCTACCTTGGCTATGCTGGTCGTCTTGCCTGAACCATTGAAGCCGAGAAACAGTATCGTTGCAGGCTTTTTCTTCTTCACTACGCTTTCCACGTCCTTTCCGTCAAGCCTCACTATGTCAAGCAGCAGCTTCTCAAACGTGTCCTTTATCAGGCTGCCGGCTTCCTTCCTGCCGACGGGCTTTCCGACGAGCGCCTCCTTCAGCCCCTCTTTAAGATAATCTATGACCTCGAGTGCAAGGTTTGCCTGCAGAAGTTCCATCTCGATGCCGGAAAAGAAATCGTCTATCTCCTTTTCAGAGAATTCCTTCACCCTAATGCGCTTGAATAAGCCTGTTTTCTTCTTTTCTTCCCTGACAGGTTCCTCAGCCTTTGGCGCAGCAGGTTCCCTTTCTACCGGCTCTTCCGGCTGCACAGGAACTTCCCGAAGCTCTGCTGGTTCAGTCTTTTCTGATTCTACCGGAACGTCCTTCTCGACCTTGTTTACGAGGCCGTCGACCGACTGCTTCAGCTTCTTCTTCAGTATTCCGAACATACAGTTATTAATCACTCACAATCTATAAATTAATATGAATCTCAGCCCGGACATGTCGCTAAAGATAGTCTACATATACGACATAATATTTGCACTGATATTAGCTTATTTCGCTTATTACTTCTTAATCGTGCCCCTTATGTACTTCTCGACTTTACCTCCCATCGGTCTTATTTATGGAATACCATTTCTCGTGCTTGCGGTAATCCTTTTCAAGATATCTTTTTGGATAAAGAAAAGAAACAAATACGGATTTTATGGCAACCTTATATGGCTTTTCATTTCAATAGTCTCGGAAGCATATGGCGTGGTCACAGGTGACCCATTGAGCTTTATTAGGCTTATGATACCGCTTTTCATACTATATCTTCTTCTGAGGAAAGACGTCCGTAGCTTATTTATCAAGAAATGATTACTTCTTCTCGATGTACACTGCCGTAAACAGCAGTATGAAGCCTGCGATTATCGATGATATGAACGTGTATATGCTGGTGTCTGGCTGAAGTATCATCTCCACACCGCTGTGTATTACAAGCGATATCGCAAACCCGAACATTGGTATCGATATCGCTCTCGACACGGAACGCTTCTTCGTGCCGATGCTCTTTCCAAGCCATGCCATGGTCCCGGCTATCCAGTAGTAGTACACCGAAGCCGAAAGGAAGGCAGCAATCGTCTCGAAGAGTCCCATCGCAAGCCAGTTCTGCATGGCATTGTAACCCCTGTACGATGCAAGGACCGTAAACAGTATACCTATGATATATATGAAGAAAGACAGCCTTTTCCTAGTAAACGAGTCCCTGAACTCGTCAGCAGCGCCCGTGAAGTAGCTTTCGAGCCTGAACCCCTTTATGACAAGGTATGCGCCAAGAAGGCCGAGAACGGCCCTCCATCCCTCTGCGCCGAATATGGCTGTAAGAAGGAGAGCTATTGCAGGAAGTCCGAAAACAAGCCTTGCCATCTTCGGGTCCTCAAGCGACTCCTTCATGAAGTCCTTGACCTTGTAATAAGTGGACTCCAGCTGTTCCGACTGCTTGACTACAAGCCTCTTTACGGAAAGTATCGGTATCCTGGACTGGATGACCGGGATGACGTGCTCGTCCTCACTACCGTCAGATATGAGGACGACGAAGTTAGCCCTGAAGTGCCTGAGAGCTTCATCCAGCTGGTCCTTTATCTTAGTATCAGACTTTACGCCAACGTCCTTGTCTCCGGTTATTATGGCCACCTGGACCGCATACTGCTTCTTGAGCTCGTCATGAACCCTCACTGCCTCGAACAGTGCATTGAAATCACTATCAGACGGGTCTTTCAGCCCCATTTTCGTTGCTGCCTCTATGACGTTTTCCTTCCCGATGACAGGGCCGTTTATCTCGGCCTTCTCGCCAAGGTCGTTGTCACGGTCCACTGAAATAACGAGAATCCTGTCTTTTTTCTCCACTTCCATGGTGAAAAATACAGATTTGGAAATATAAAAGTAGCGCGTATATTACGCTTTATGTCGAATAATGTCCAGCTCTCATCTACTCTGCGTACCTGAAAGGATCCCGCGAGAGAAAAACCTAACCTTTTTATACTTGCAAGAGAATAATATTGCAAAGTAACAGGTCAAAACGAGGAAGACATTAATATAGGAGGTTTATTATGCAACCGATACCTTCGGGGAACTACATGGCATACGACAGGACAATTGTCGTTTTCTCACCTGACGGAAGACTGCTGCAGGTAGAATATGCCAGGGAAGCTGTCAAGAGGGGAGGCACCGCTGTAGGCATCAGGCTAAAGGATGCCGTCGTTTTGGGTGCTCTCAAGACCACTGCGCCTCTTGGCGTGTCAGATTCGCACAAGAAGATTTTCGAGATAGACTCTCATGCAGGACTTGTATGTTCGGGTCTGCTCAGTGATGCAAGGGACCTTGTGGAGATAAGCAGGGTGAAATCCCAGGTAAATAAGATTACTTACGGCGAATCGATTTCAGTATCGTCCCTGACAAGGCACATTTCTGACAGGAAGCACATGGTAACGCAGTATGCGGGCATGAGACCTTACGGGGTCGGGCTTCTGATAGGCGGGGTAAACGACAATGCAGAACTGTTTGAGACTGACCCGTCCGGAACCATGATAGAGTGGAAGGCCCAGGCAATTGGCAGGGGCGCCGAGAAGGTCAGGAAGGTTCTTGAACGTGATTACAAGGACGGCATGGACACTGCTTCTGGAGTCAAGCTTCTTCTAAAGGCAATCAAAGCCGGTGAGAAGGATGCAGGTCCTGACAATCTTGAAGTTGCCGTCATAACAAAAGACAAGTTCAAGAGACTTACGCCCGAAGACATCAAGAATGCATAATACGAAGAATACGGGTGAATTTTCATGGTTTCTGTTGATGATGCTACTACTGCGAGGATGTCGCGCGACGGCCTTCATTTCGAGATCCTTGTCGATCCGGATCTTGCGCTGAGGTACAAGAAGGGCGAGGAGATGGGCATTGAAAGCATACTCGCTTCGCAGTTCGTGTACAGTGACGCAAAGAAGGGTGAGAAGGTTTCTGACGAAGACCTCGAGAAGGTTTTCAAGACACGCGACGTGTTCGTCATAGCAGCAAGCGTCCTAAAACACGGTGAACTGCTCCTGACAACTGGCCAGAGAAGGAAGTTCACAGAAGAGAAGAGAAAGCAGATAGCTGACATAATTTCAAGGCAGGGAATAGATCCAAAGACGAAACTGCCGCACCCCCAGCAGAGGATAATGAACGCAATGGAGCAGGCGAAGGTGCACATAGACCCGTTCAGGGAAGCAAAGGACCAGTTAAAAGACGTTCTTGAAAAGGTCCAGGAAGTGCTTCCGGTCTCAATAGAGAAGATCGAGGTCGCAATCATGGTTCCGATGAGTTATGCAGGAAAGGCAAGTTCCGCTGTGCGAAACATCGCCCCCGTGAAAAGCGAGGAGTGGAAAAGCGATGCCTGGACTGCTGTGATAGAGATACCGGCTGGCATTCAGTCAGACGTCTATGACAAGCTGAATAACATAACCGGTGGAACGGTTCAGACTCGCATATTAAAGGAGCATAAATTGTAAGGATTGGTGAAAATATGGACAAATTACTGAAAAATGAAAGAGATTTCGTCACTCCCGGTGAAAAGCTGGTAGACAGCATGGAATTCCTCCCGGGAAGAAACTGCTTTAGGGAAGGAAACGGAGTGTTTGCGAAAAAGACGGGCCTGCTTCACGTATCAGGCCGTGTTTTGTCGGTTATCGCCCTAAATGGCATCTACATGCCGCAGAGGGACGACATGATAATCGGTGAAGTAAAAGACGTGCAAAGTAACGGATGGGTAGTCGAAGTGGGAGCGCCTTACCAGGCATATCTTCCGCTTTCAGGAGTCAGGGGATACTTAGACTCTGCAAAGACAGACCTTTCGAAAGTTTACGGCGTAGGTGACATGATATATGGAAAGATAAAGATGGTATCTTCCACGCAGTCTGTGCACATATCAATGTTCGATAGGATGTGCCGGAAATTCTCCGGTGGAAGGATCGTTGCCGTGAATCCTGCAAAGGTTCCGCGTATAATTGGAAAGAGCGGTTCCATGATAGACATGATAAAGCGATACACAGGATGCAGGGTCGTCGTGGGCCAAAATGGCGTGATGTGGCTTGAAGGCGAAAGTCCGAAAGTAGAGGATTTCGTGATCAATGTCGTGGAAACCATACAGGAGAAGTCGCACGTCGAAGGTCTCACAAGCGAGATCGAGAAGATGCTCAAGAACAGTGGAATAAAGCCCGCTGTACAGAAGAGCGATGAGAAACATGAAGAAGGTGATAGGAATGAAAAGGAATGATGGAAGGAAACCTGAAGACTTCAGGGAGCTTGAGATAGAAGCAGGCGTTCTTGAAAACGCTACAGGCTCCGCAAGGGTCAGGATGGGAAGGACCATAGCCGTTGCAGGAGTTTACGGCCCAAGGGAGATGTTCCCAAGGAGGCTTCAAAACCCCGAAAAGGCAACGCTTCAGCTCAGGTACACCATGGCTCCGTTCTCAACGGACGAAAGGGTGAGACCAGGGCTTTCAAGGAGAGGAAAGGAGATTTCCATGGTTTCAGGAAAGGCTGTGGAAGCAGCGATATTCCTTGACGACTTCCCAAAAGCTTCAATAGACGTCTTCGTGGACATCATACAGGCTGACGCCGGTACCAGGACTGCAGCGATAAACGCAGCAGCAGTGGCACTTGCGGATGCGGGCGTGCCCATGAGAGACATGGTAAGCTCAGTTGCAGTCGGCAAGATCGACGGCACATACGTCGTGGACCTTGCGGGAAAGGAAGAAGATGCAAGTGCTTGCGACCTTCCGATAGCATACATGCCAAACCAGGACAAGATAACGCTGCTCCAGATGGACGGCGACATAAGCAAGGAAGATCTGAAGAAGATGCTTGAACTGGCAAAGGACGCTGCAAGGAAGATTCATAAAGTGCAGGTAGAAGCACTGAAGAAAAGGTGGTTGAAATGAAAGTACAGGATGAATTCGTAAGAAAGCTCGCCTCCCAGGACAAGAGGGCAGACGGGCGAAAGATGGACGAGATGCGAAAGGTTACGGTAGACACTAAGCCTATAGAGAAGGCAGAAGGCTGCGCCCTCGTGACCATTGGGAAGACCAAGGTCATTGCAGGAGTAAAGCTCGGTGTCGGAGAGCCGTTTTCCGACAGGCCGGACGAAGGCGTTTTGATGTCGAATGCGGAGTTTTCCCCGATAGCATCACCGGAACTGGAGCCAGGTCCCCCGAGCATTGAAAGCGTTGAGCTTGCAAGGGTCGTGGACCGCGGCATCAGGGAATCTGGTGCAATAGACGTCAAGAAGCTTTGCATAAAGAAAGGCGAAAAGGTCTGGATGGTATACGTTGACGTAAACATCCTAGATGACTTTGGAAACCTCCAGGACGCTGCCGCGCTTGCTGCTTCGGCTGCACTGGACACAGCAGTGTTCCCAAAGCTCGACAAGGAAAACAATGTCGACCTTTACGCACCAAAGACCAAGAACAAGCTTCCGGTGAAGTTCAGGCCGGTATCGTGCAGCTTCCACAAGGTAGGTGACAAGCTTTTGCTTGACCCGACCAAGGATGAGGAGAAGGCTGCCTCGGCAAGGCTCACCATAGCTACGAGAGATGACGGAAACCTTTGCGCAATCCAAAAAGGCGGCGACGTCGGATTCACAGCAGATGAAATCAACAAGGCGGCAGAGATATCCGTCAAGGTTGGTAAAGAAATGAGGAAGCTGCTCAAGTAGCAGCTCCCTGCATTTAATTTATAAAATTAAAAGGCTCATAGGTAGTAGTATGAAAACCAAAAAGGTTGGCGCAGCAGGAAAGTTCGGGTCAAGGTATGGAAAAAAGCTCAGGCTGAACTTTCTGAAGGTGCACAAGTTCAAGTCAGAAGAAAAGCCATGCCCAAGCTGCCTGAAGAACTCTGTCAAGAGGGAAGCTGCAGGAATCTGGAAGTGCAAGAGCTGCGGGCACAAGTTTGCAGGCAAAGCTTATAAGCCGGCCTAAGTTAATAATATGGAGTTGAAGTGATATGTACAAATGCCTTGGATGCGGAAGACAGATAAAGATCGAACTTGCAACTGCAACAAAGATAATATGCCCGTCATGCGGTTACAGGATACTCGAAAAGGAAAGGCCTAAACTTGTAAGGAAAGTAGAATCACTGTGATTGATATGGTAGATGAAAACGCCCAGCAGCTGATAATGCAGGCACAGTCCTACCAGCAGCAGTTCCAGATGATAGCAGGACAAAAGGAAGCGCTCAACCTGCAGATAATAGAGACGGGAAAGGCGCTTGAGGAACTGGCAAAGCCCGGTGAGGACGAAGTCTACAAGATAACGGGACCTGTTCTGATAAAGGTCACGAAAAAAGAGGCCAAAAAGGACCTTGAGACTAAGAAGGACCTTGCGATGCTCCGGATGAAAACGATAGAAAAAAGCGAGACAAGCATCAAGCAAAAACTGGAGGAGCTTAAGGATAAACTCGCAAAGGCGGGTGTCTAGGATGGTAAGTAAGATGGACGAGGTAATAACGCTTCTTGAGAACGCAATGAACGACCGGGGTGTCCCAAAAAACGTCAAGGAAAACATCGAAGAGGGACTTACGATACTAAAAAAGCCCGGTGCCGAGGGCGTCCAGATTGCAGAAGCAGCGTCCATACTTGACGAGGTCTCAAACGACCCGAACCTTTCTGTCTACGGAAGGACGATCCTCTGGGATGCCATATCAAAACTGGAGGCTCTCAAGTAGGAACTGCAAAAAGTTTTTAAATGAGCGATTCAATGTGGTAATATGGTGCTGAAAAAACTCAAGAAAACTTTCTCGACCTCAGACACCGGCGTCGGGCCGGGTGAAGAGGAATACATCGAAGTTGACGTCGGAGGCTCGGTGAGCGGTGGCGTGATAGATCCCGTACTCAGTTCCGGCGGAAAGATCGGCATAATAATCGAAAACATAGCAGAATTCGGCGACACTGAAAAAGTTCTCAAGTACTTAAGGGAAGGCCAGATCGTGCTCCTGAAGGTCAAGAACTTAAAGGAAAAGGATCTTGGGGAACTCAAGAGGGTCGTCGAGAGGCTCAAGAGGACAACGCTTGCACAAAACGGCGACATAGTCGGCGTCGAACAGGACTGGCTTCTATTGGTTCCTGAGCATGTGACCGTGCACAGGTAATCGGGTCAACAATTTTCTTTTTAGGTAAATTTCTAGGCTTAGAACTAACTATCCGAGATCTCGTGTACACGACCTGGAGAAAGCCAGAAGATGTATTTGTTAAGCATCAGTGCAGTGTCAGATCCGAAATCCCCATCTTCAGGAACTGCATGATATACTGCATCGTGTCCACTTTTCTGGCTCACGCCAAGAGCTGATGCATATTCTGGGTATCCATGTGCTATGGCGACCTTTTCAAGCGGCATGCTGCACATCCCCTCGTCAATCCAGAAGTCAATGACATTGCGTGGTATGTTCCCATTTGCTATATGGTTCATGGCTTCGCCCACGGTTTCTACACCGGTTCTCTTCTTTATGTAGTTCAGTATAGCGCTCCTGTTTTTCGGTACATCTGAAAGTTCCGGTTTGTGCAAAGAGAATTTCTCATAACTTGCGCTGAGTTCCTTTATGTAAACATCTATTTGCTTTTTCATCAGAAAGTCATATTTGCCGCTCACGTTTTCGTTATATGACATTCTATAAATAAGTCCGGAAATTTTTTAAAGAGTGGCAAGTGCTTTCTCACAAAGAGGTGTCGGACTTTCCTTTCTGGTCAGCAATCATGTGACTGTAGTCTGTTGGAATACGTCTTCCTGGAGGTAGAATCTCACTTATACGCTCATCTCTGGTCATAGTATTTAACGCTTCAGTAGCCGACAGAACACTTCCTGCTATGACTTTATTATTGGGGACTTTGAAGATGTCAAGACCCGGAAATCTCCTCTTATAAGCAGGTGTTGTATCCAGTATCAGCGGATTTTTGTATATTAGCATATTTTCAGATCCTTTACTACTAATTAGTTACAAGTATTTATAAAGTTTTTCATCACTTCGATAAACTGCACTTCACTGGCAGTCATCCTTCTTCCGAAGGTAAATCCGCTCTATCAGTTCCTTCCTGCCGAACTTCCTGATAGCGTTCTTTATGTCTTCGGGCCAGTCCTTTTCGTCCATCTTCCTCGAAAGAAGGAACGTATCGAGTGCAGCAACGTCCTTTATCAGCCCGCTCTTGTTGAGGAAATCTTCCAGTTCTGTCCTCCCGTCGTCGTTCTTTCCAGGGAACTTGTACTTCTCAGCACTCCATATCTTTGCCGAATAACCGGAACCGCCTACAGTCGTAACACCGCTGTTTTTGGCAAATTCCAAAAGCTTCTCCTTGACAGTGTCCATCTCACCTTCTACTGTAGCCTTCTTCTCGGTAAGCTCTGCATACTTGTTCACGAGAGCAACGCCGTCGTCCTTCATGAAATCCTTCAGTGTCATTCCCTCAGTTTTGGCTATGTGTGCCCACTCAGGACACATTGGCCTGAACTCGCACCATTCGCAGAGAGTCGTCTTCTTGGTGGGATACTCTTTTGCAGATTCTATGTTCTGTATGTCCGATATTACGGAAAGTCTGAGCTTTTCAAGCTCCTCGTCAGTCTTCTGTATCTCAATGTGCTTGTTAAACGTCAGGAAGTGCCATATCAGTTTGATAGACTTCGCGTCAGGGTAGCTGCCCTTAACGGCCATGGCGTAAAGTGCAAGCTGCCTGTCTTCCTCAAGGTATTCCTTCAGCGGCAGCGATGAATTGGTCTTGTAGTCGTGTATCTCGTAAGTGCCATCCTTTCCTATGGCGAGCCTGTCTATGAACCCCTGCAGCTTGTAGCGTCCGTCGTTGTTCAGGTCCAGAACTATGCGCTGCTCAAGGCCTATGGTCTTTGACTGGTCGAAGGGCTTGTGCTTCTCGTAGTAGTCAGCTATGAATTTTTCGCCCATTTTGCGGTAATTCTCGGTCGTATAGTCCTTCCTGACTATGAGGATGGCCGGATTCCAGTTCTTGTCCCAAAGCTCCCCGTAATGGACCAGTATCTCCTCAAGCGTGTTGAGCTTCTGAAAGCGCATGTCCTTGTACAGCTTCTCAAGCGTATCGTGAACGATTGAACCGAGGAAAGCCTCTATACTCTGCTCTATCTCGGGTCTTACCTTGTCCAGGTACTTGAGCTTGAACTTAAAGGGGCACTGTTCGAAGCAGGATATCCTCGAATGTGAATACAAAACCATAGACAAATATTCACAAAAAGGGATTAAATAGGTTAATAACGTAATTATTTACCACTTAACAGTAACATTTATAAATGATAAAATCAATCTTCTGTATGGGCTTGCTGTTTGATGACGACTTTTGGGGAAGCGATCTGTACGCATCAGATATTATGCCGGGCCACCCTGTGACGAATGAAAGTCTTTATGCGATAACAGCGGGCCTGTGTCCGGGAAAAATGATAACATAGTCGCAACAGGATTCGATCAGTCAATAGCGCTCCTCGAGAAATCCGACAGTGTCCATTGTGTAGATATAGAAGAAGATCAGATTCAGTACGGCATGTTCCTAAAGGATCTCATAGAGAAGGGTAAATTCGACGAGTTTCTCGGCCAGATGAACAGAACTGATGATTTTGCAGATGTTTACAAAGCAGAATACGTTCTCAGAAACGGTTATTTCTCATCAGATAATGAACGCCTTGATAGGATAAGGGAAAAGGTGAAGAATCTCACCTTAGAAAAAGGCGACATCTCTGATGCGATCAAGAGAGGAGGATTCAACAAAGCCTATCTGTCGAATGTGGTCGGCTGCTTTGGAACCGGATACGATCTGTTGGTAAAACTAATGAACGTGCTGGATGAGAAAATCCCTGAAGGCGGGCTGGTCTATGCAAGCAATAAGAGGGCATTCGAGGGTTTCAGGCAAGAGGCGATCAAGAAGAATGACATAAAAGACTCTTTCGTCATCGACACCTGCCTGACCAATAAGTCGGATGAGATACAAAAGGTTGATGATAACTACATCATGAGCATCAAAAAAAGTAATTATGGGTGGGACCCTGTCATTTATGCAAAATCGTCAAAATAGTTCTGCCCAGTAAGCATTAAAAATTTGCTTATGACAAAGGAACTGTGATGTGAGTAAGCTACTTATATATGAGTAGAACATATTATAGCAATGGAAATACTAAACATCCTGATATACCTTGCAAAGAAGGGCGGGCTTGCCCGTCCGGTAGCGGTGACGACCTGCAAGATGGGAAGCGACCTTAAGATATCGCAGCAGAGCGTGAGCAGGTGGCTGATAACGCTTGAGAAGAAGGGATTTACGACAAGGAAGAAGGGCATACGCGGCTACATAATTCAGGTAACTCCCGAAGGAAAGAAATTCATGCTTGAAGTGAGAAACGGGCTGAACGAGGCGCTCGTTGAAAGCAACAAGATAATAATAAAGGGCAAAGTCGTTTCAGGTATGCTTGAAGGGCAGTATTACATCGGAAAGAAGGGCTATGCTGAAAAGATAAAGTCCGTGACAGGATTCGATCCGTATCCGGGGACACTCAACATAAAGCTCAAGACGATCGATGACCGGGGCTATAAAGAGCAGCTTTCCTCGATGAAAGGTCTAGAAGTGAAAGGTTTCGAAGGAGAGGAGAGGACTTTTGGAGCACTCAAGTGCTTCATCTGCAGGATTAATGGTGTCGAGTGTGCGGTCGTCATACCTGAGAGGAGCCATTACGGCTCGGGAACGCTGGAGATAGTATCGAAGCATAACCTCAGGGAAAAGCTCGGACTTTCCGACGGTGACGATATCACAGTGGAGGTTCTGATAGAATGAAAACGTACGAAATAACAGCAGCAGCCGCTCTTGCTGCAATATCAGTGGTCCTGCAGGTAGTCCACGTAGGATGGGCATCGCCGTGGGGAATGTGGATAGACCTCGTCTCAGTGTCGTGGATAATCGCATACCTTCTTTACGGCGGCAGGACGTCTATCATCGTCTCCGTCGTGGTCGCAATCATGATAACGCTGGTTGCGCCCAGTACGTGGCTTGGAGCCGCGCTCAAGTGGGTAGCGACCATGCCCATGATAGTCATACCAATGATCATGCAAAAGACCATGGGGCTGAAGCTGCAGGATTTCAGAAAGCCGTCACTGCTTGTGCTGGCGATAGCTGCTGCAGTCGTGCTGAGGGTGCTGATAGTCATACCGGCAAATTATTATTTTGCCATCCCCGTATGGACGGGATGGAGTCCGGCAGAATCGATGACGTTCGTTCCATGGTGGGCCATCATGATAATGAACGTGGCGCAGGGTGCCATCGAGGTGGTACTGGCATGGCTGCTGGTTTTCAGGTTCAGACTTGACAGGTTTTCATCATGGCAATCGAAATGAAGGACGTTTTCTTCAGTTATCCGGGAAAGGAAGTCCTGAAGAACGTCAATCTTACAATAAAGGACGGCGATTTCGTAGGCATAACTGGACCCACGGGCTCTGGAAAGACCACGCTTGCATATTGCTTCAACGGCCTCATACCGCACGCAATAAGGGGCAAGTTCTCCGGCTCTGTGGTCGTCTGCGGCAAGGATACGAAAAAGAACAAGGTCGCCGACATGGCAGGGAAGGTAGGTTTTGTGTTCCAGGACCCGGACTGGCAGATTTTCAGTCTTTCCGTAAAGGACGAGGTCTCGTTTGGTTTGAACAACCTGAAGATGGGAAACGTCGACAAGAGGGTCGGGGAAGCGCTTGCAATGGTGGGCATGGAAGGCTCAGAAGACGTGATGCCGCACAATCTTTCTCACGGGCAGAAGCAGAAACTCTGCATAGCCTCAGTGCTCGCGATGGAACCTGAAGTCATAATCCTTGACGAGCCCACATCGCAGATGGACCACAGAAGCTGCGTGAACGTATACGGGATACTGAAACGCCTGAACAAGGAAGGCAAGACCGTGATAGTAATAGAGCACGACACGGACAATCTGGCACAGTATGCAAACAGGGTCGTGCTCATCGAAAACGGTATGATAGTAAAAGAGGGTCCAACGAAGAAAGTGCTTTCTGACAGGAAGGCCCTGGAAACGCTTGGCATAAAGATACCGGGTGCGTTCAGATGAATCCGAAACTCAAGCTGTTTTTGCTTGTAATAGCAAGCACGTCAATGATTTTCTTTGTCAACCTGGCATTCATGGCAGTTTCTGCGATCGTCCTTGTTTCGCTGCTTTTTGGCTTCAGGCTGCATTCAAGGTTTGTTCCATGGATAAAGCCCATGACTTTTGTCTTCGTGCTCATAATAGTGGTACAGGCACTCACGTTCAACGGTATCATGTTCAGCGTAGCAGGGCTATACTACGGCATACTGTTTTCACTGAGGATACTGATACTGGCATCGCTTGTGTTCCTTTTCGTTGAGACCACCCCTCCAAGCAGCCTGGCAAAAGCATTTGACTTCCTTCCAGAAAGCGTATCAATGACATTGATATTGGCACTCTCGCTCGTCCCGGGCGTAAGCGACCTGGCTGCAAACATAATGAATGCCCAGCGGTCAAGGGCGATGAATTTCAGAAGCCCGAACATATTCAGTACGTACTTTCCAGTGCTTATACCCCTTTTTGGAAAGATGCTTTACAGGTCCGAAAAGATGGCACTTGCCATGCAGGCCAGGGGATACGGGAAGGAGTAGTAATCTATCTTGGGATCCAGCAGCGATAAGCATACGAATTCCCCTGCATGTTACCGGTGCTCCACCGAAGACCGTTGATGGCAGGAGAGTAACCCGAATCATAATCCACCATAATGACTGACGGCAATCTCTCTATGTTCCCGGTAAGCTCCCAGTCGTCCGCCTCATTATTCAGGTTATAATTATAGATAGAGATGAACCATTCGTTAAGGGTAGGTAATCTTCCCCCGTACGACGTGAAGCAATTGTTCATGGCAGTGCGCCAGTTGGCAACCCCGTTTTCTGAGGTCTGCATGCAGCCCAGCTGGTTGTCAGCACGTTTTATACTGGTGAAGCCGGAAGGGCAGCCGATCTCGAATTCGACCCCGCTTGACACAGTGATCTTCTCGCTGCCGTCGCACCAGTCGCCTTCGGCTCCGCCGTCTATTACGAAAATATTACAGTATTCACCATTACTGTTCTCACCATAACCGCTCGCAGACGACTCCCCTGACTCGCGCATGTAAAATGACCCGCCATCAGGGAAATAGATAAGTCCGGCACCGCCTGCATCATCGTCACTGCTGCTCAGAAGAACCTTACCCTGGCCGAGAACCTCAAGATCGAAGTTGGGATCATTTCTTACGACGTTGTTTACCACAAGATCAGCCGGATTGCTGGAATATCCTGTACCTCCGCCGATATAGGTAAAGTATGTGTTACTGTAGCCTGGGATACGTGCCCTTCCTATCTTTGGCTGAAAGCCCAGTGTGCACGTTCCAGACGTGCAGCCGCTGAATGTCAGCGGTGCACTGCCGGTTACGCTCGTTATGTCACCTGAACCGCCGCCTGAAGGAATGTCCAGGCAGCCGTCACTGCCGCCGCCAAGATATTCACCGGAACTGCACAATGTGGCAGCGTTAGTGTTGGTGTCTGTGATCAGATCGCAGTTTCCTTCACCGTCGAGGTAGAAGTCGGTACCCGCGCAGAGGGTGTTTGCATTTGTATCAGTTGTTGCAGTTATCGTGTCGCAGTTACCGTCGCCGTCAAGGTAGACGTTCGTACCGTCACATTCGGTTTCCGCATTGGTATCAGTGTAAGACGTCAGCCCGACATCATCAACGCCGTCACAAAGACCGGCATCACCCGTTATCTCTTCACAGGTCACGCTGCCCCCACTATCCGAGAGCGTTACGGTACCGCTTGAAGCGCTTAAAGTCTGCAGTTCGTTTCCGGTGTCAGAGTCTGCTGCCCACACGGGTGCAGATTCGCTTATGTCGTAGCCGTCGACATCGCCTGTAAGTGATATGTCTCCGCTGACCTGCACCCTGTCATCGATTAGTATTGAAGCGCCCGGAGTTATCAGGCGGAGATTGATCCCGTCTTCACTGTCAATGTAAACGCTGCTGTCGGCGAACTGGAGTTGTGCGTAGACGGTGGATGAGCCTATCCTTGCATTACCAAAGACGTGGAACGTTTCCTGGGGGTTGGGAGGTGAGTTCCCTACACTGACACTGTTACTTCCACTGTTTATCCTGAGAGTGCTTGCTATGGTACCGTCGCCCGTTATCTCGCCTGCGGAGTGTGACATCTGGGCAGTAACGGATGGAACAAGTAGTACCGTTATGATGAACAAAGACAATAAGGAAGCGCTAAACGGACTCATAATATCTGATTCAATTTGTCAACTTAAAAATAAATAGGTTTTTCATCCATTATACAACATGGAATATAGTTTCTTCAAGCCCACCAAGTACAAACTCGTGACTTTCATTCTGGTTTCCATCGTGCTCATGTATCTTCCAGTGGTGCCGGTCGTCATGGTGCCGGGCATTGAACAGCCGCAGATGGTAATGGAATCCGCGATTTCGGGCATCCAATCGATGGAAATCCCCGGAACCGGAAAGAAGACATTTGGGATGTTTGCCGGAACGGAAGCGGGAATAATGAACATACTGTACGTAATCGTCGCCGGTTATGTCATAGCGTGCATTTTGCTTTATGGTTACCATAAGATGCACGGATAGGACGGGAACTTGCATGGCAGGAGAGTTTTGTTTCAGGGAGCACAAGTCAGGCGTGAGTACCGTACTCGCAGTCTGCGACGCCGAACTTCTAGGAAAGGCCCTGAAATACGGTGATGTTGACTTCGAGGTTGACATCTCCTTTTACGGCGAGGAAAGGGCAGACGCGGAACAGATCATGGACATGGCAGAAAGGTCCCACGTCATGAACGTTGTTGGTGAAAAGATTGTCAGCCTGCTCGCCGAAAACGGTATCATAGACAGAAAATCTGCACTCATGCTGGGGAACGTGCCCCACATTCAGGTGATGATGAGGTAGGGGGGAGTCACTGTCCCGAATGTTTCCTTATGAAAGCTTTGCTCGGGTCTGGAACCCCGTTTTCGCCGAGTATATAACTCCTGACTATTTTACTATCATATTTCTTCAAGTTCTCTTTTTCATCAATTGGAATTTTGCATGTTCTGTAGAATTCAGGTATGTAAAAGGTGTCTTCATTTCCCGGGTCCTTGCATAAGCAGTGAATTCGCGGGTTTCCTAAATTTTTTACCACCATTTTGAATTATAGTTCAAAAAGATTTTTAACTGGATCATTCACACGAAGATACGCCTTTCTTCTTCTTTACGACCGTTATCCTATCAGCAGCATCCTCCATTGCGGAATCGTGTGTCACGACTATCATCTGGGGTATGACTGTCATCTTGTTCAGGACCTCTATGAGGTCCAGCCTTCGCTGTTCGTCCAGGAATATAGTGGGCTCGTCCAGCATGACAGTCTCGGCACTGGATCCCGCAAGCGTCCTTGCTATGCCTAGCCTGAGAGCGAGAGCGACTGCTATCCTCTCGCCGCCGCTCATCATTTCCGTGCTGCTTTCCCCGCCAGGTCCATAGAGCGTGACGTCGTAGTCGCCGTCAAGTGATATGTCCGAATATTCGAAGTTGAACTCCCTGAAGAATTCCCTCATGTGGTTCTCTATCATCGGCACTGCCCTCTTCCTAAGTTCCAGTTGCAGCCCGGACTTGTCAAACACCCTGCGTATCTCGTTAAGTATACTGATAAAGTCAGTAAGATTCCCATGCTCTTTCTTCTTGGCCTTCAGGGAAGATTCTTCCTTCTTTAGCGTCTCAAGCGACCTTTCGAGCTGCTGGAGCGTTCCTTCCAGGTTTCCCCGTGCAACATTCAGGCCGCCAAGCTCGTCACGAAGCAGTTTCACTCTCTCCTTGACGTCGGCGTGCGCCTTCCGCCCGCTTTCAAACGTTTTCATGACCTTCTCAAGTGAAGCTAAGTTCCTTTTGAGTTCACCAGTGGCTTTCCTTCCTTTATCGACTGCACTGGCAAGCTCAGCACGCCCCCCTGCAACTATATTGAGTTCGGCAGCCCTTCTTTCAAGCTTCACGATTTCGTCCAGATTTGCACCATTTTTGGCTATTTCCGACGACAGCGCTGCCCTTTCGCCAACCAGTGCCTTTACTTCGTCCTGCATCGCGGCTATCTTGTCCCTGCGCTCCTTCACCATGTTTTTCCTGTGATCTTCGGTCAGTACGGAACCGCAGAGGGGACAGCTGGCTGCGGCACTTTCAAGCTTCCCGTCATACTCTGCCATGTCAGATATCCTCCCGCGCAGGAATCCCGTCTTCTCGTCGATAGCGCTTATCTTCTTCCTGCAGCTTTCCATAATCTTCTCAATTTCCGCCCTGCGACAGGTTTTGAGCCTGCCTGAAATCTCAGCAAGCATCTTGGCCGATTCGTCAGCTTCCGAAAGTTTCCTCACCGCATCGTCCATCCTTACATTCTCTCTTTCAAGCGCGCTCCTCGCTTCATCCGCCTTCACTGAAGCCTCGAAGTATTTCTTTTCGTTTTCAGCAAGAACCTTCTCTTCGGATTCCGCGTCCTTCAGTCCAGCAGAGATCTTTGAAATGTTACTTGTTATCTTCGAAAGACGCTCCTTCGCCTCGGCAGACTGACCGTCCACTGAATCGAGTTCTTTTCTTATATCCGCCTCGCGCATTATCTCCCCTTCCGTGACGGATTTTCTTGTGGCGTACGTGTCTATAAGGGGCTTCATCATCTCCCACACCTTCTCAAGCGACTCTATGCCAAGCAGCCTTCCTATGAGCTGCTTTTTCTTGTGAGAAGTCTCTGTGAGCAGCTTCTCTATCTCCCCCTGCCTTACATAGATCGCGTTGCTGAAAACGTACCTGTCCATTCGGAGAATGTTTCCTATCTCCTCGTCAACGCCCGCATCACCAGAGCGAAGCTCCTTCTCGCTGCCGTCGATCACGACAAGCCTGGAATCGGTAGCACTCTTTGTCCTTCTCCTCGAGACTTTGTAGACCTTGCCGTGGCTCGTGAATGTCACGTCCACTGACATCTCTCTGGAACCACTCCTGACAAGCTTTTCAAGGTTGCCGGAATAGTTCTTGAACAGGGCAAAGGATATGGCCTCAAGAACGCTGGTCTTTCCTGCACCGTTTTCGCCGAGTATCACGTTTATACCTGACCCGAATTCAATGGCAGTGTCTGCGTGGGACTTAAAGTTTCTCATCCGGACAGAGTTGATTATCACTTTGAACCACCCATAGATTCGTAGAACGCGCCAGCCTCGCCTCGCGCCTGCTCGTCATTGCCGACGGAAAGAGACCTGAAGAGGGCACCAGCAAGTTCTGCCTTCTTCCGATCTTTCATGATTTCCATTATGATGTCGTCTATCTGCGGAAGGTCGAACGTCCGCTTGAGCTCTACCTTACCGCCATCCTCACGTGAAATGTAGGAAAGTCTCATGCTAAGGACAATGTCCGATATCTTCGAAGCCAGCATGTCGTGGAGTGTCGAGCGCTCGAAACCGCCTTCCCTCACGTCCAGGTAAAGAAGGGGCTTCTTTGTAAGTGTGGCAAGCTTTTCCCTGAGCATGTTAAGCCTTTCTTCGAGCTTCCCTGCATCAAGCCTCTGCTTTATTATCTCGCGCTCCAGTTCAAGCGTGACATTCTGCACGTAAGGGACGTCGCCGTGCATGTCAACGAGGGTAAATCCCTTTCCGTTCCTTTTGTAATCATCGTACTCGTTGAGGCTCCAAAGTTCCGTGGAACCCGGATAGACAAGCTTCCCCTTTCCGTAGCTCTCCGTTATCCTCGCATGAAGGTGACCCATTGCATAGTAGCTGAAGTTCTTCGGAACCGAGTTCATGTCGATCTCGAATCCCTTGGGCATGTGCCTGTCGGTTCCCTGATGTATCATGATTATGGATTTTGCGTATTTGTCCGCTTTTCGGGAGAGTGTCGAAAGCGTTTCCTTGAGTACATCTGAGTAGTGCCTGGAAAAGTACGGGACGCCGCATATGAGGGTTCCTTTATGTTCCACGAACGGCTCCTCATCGGTTAAAAGTCTTACGCCGAGATCCCTGAAAAGCACTTGGGGAGGCATTGCGCCCCTGCGCATGAGCATGTCGTGGTTTCCGGTTATGGCATATACAGGTATGCCCTTCTCCCTGAGCTTTGAAAAGCAGCGCTGTGCAACCCAAAGTGCCCTCGGGGGAGGTTTCGGGGCATCAAAAAGATCACCTGAATGAAGCACGAAATCCGGCCTCTCGGAAACTATCTTAGATACGACCTTCTCAAACATCCTGTAGAAATCAGTCTCCCTTTCATATATTCCATACTGCCGGAAACCAAGATGCGTATCAGAAATGTGGGCAAATTTCATGGAAATCACCAGGAGTGTATTGTTTTTGTCAGCCAGATTAATAAGGATTATCAGGATATTATATTGTTATGAAATTGGATCTTACGAACACGCTTATCATTGCGCTGGTCGTTATAGTCGTGATTGTACCTACCGGTTTGTATGTTTACGATTATATCGCAGGTGAAGAGCCGAAGATGACAGAGTATTGCAATGCCAATGGCTACAAAGAAGTTTATCCCTGCAGGGACGGCTCCTTCCAATCAATAAGGGAGGTCTACACCGAGGGATTCAGGATAGTCAAGGTCAACGGGAGGACACTCGACTGTCCATTCACGCTGCCCCAATATCAGCAGGGTGAATGCGCAGAGTACACGACTGCCGGGATGTGCGGCTACACAGGTGACATCTGCGGAAACGAGGGCGCATGTGTTTCCGATGCCGACTGCCACGGCCTGGAATGTGTCAACTGGACATGCAGCGAGGTGAAACAAATTTTATGAAATATAAACATGTTCTCATGATTATGATCGCCGTGGTAGTCGTGAGCGGCTGCATACAAGCCCAGGACGATGGGGAGGTAATCGTGATAACTGACGGTATGGTCATAGACCCGCAAGTATGCGTGCAGAAGGGACTATCAGACAAGGTTGTCATGTTCCACTCACCGACATGCCCTGCATGTAAGGATACTCTGCCTGTAATCGAAGACATAGAAGATGAGATCGATAGTGAAATAATCTACATTGACATAGCAAGCGAGAGGGAAAAGGCAGAACAGCTCGGTCTTATGCCAACGCACATACCAACACTGATCATAAAATGCAGCGTTTATACCGGATATAAAAACAAGGAAGGTTTCCTTGAACTGATAGGCGGATGATATGGCAAGAAAATGCGATCTCTACGACTGCTGCACGCTGAGGATGTTCTATGAAACAACTGGACGGAGTCCGGAAATACTGAAGAAATACTGCAAGGGGACTTTCAAGAAATGTGCAAGGTACAAGCTGGAGGTCATGGAAGGCCGCGGAGCAAGGCCGAAGCCTAAAGTGAGGAAGATCTGCAAAAAGTCCAAGAGAAAGAAGTGAACAGGTCGGATAGCGCACAAAGGGAGTAGATAGAATGTGCATAAGTTATTCCTTGCGAGGAATAGCTGAGGTTTGGAAGCATATGGAAAAAGGATTAGTAAAGGACCTTCTTTTGGAGAATCAGGAGGAGATAGTATCAGTTGTTTTTGCGATCAGTAGTCCTGTCCGCTTCAAAATACTTGCACTTCTTTTTGAAAGGCCATTTTCCTTCAATGACCTTATCAAGAGGACATTCGTGCAAAAGACTACACTGTCAAACCATCTAAGAATCCTTATGAGCAGGAATCTCATAAGAAAAATAAAGCACGGTATGTACGGAATAACAAGAAAGGGCACCATCTATCTTGGATATACATTCGACGTATACAATAACACCAGGGGCGCTGGCAAGGATATTAAAGAGGCGGAAAAAAGGAAACGGATATCCGGAATGTTCTTTGAATGAATTCATTTTTTATAGGATTATTGATCACAAAAAAGCTTAGATTTATAAGATGCCCGAGTGAAGCAGTAAGGATGGAAGTATCAAAAATGGGCAAATTGAAGCTTGTCGGGTGCAGTTTTTTCGGCGACCCTTTCCATAGCGAGAGCGGCTGGGATGAGAAAAATGAAATTGGCCTTTTATGGAAAAGGTTCATGCGGCTTTACAGCAAGCATTCTGAGTATTTCGGGAAAGCCCAGGTGGACAAGAACCTTATGTACGAGGTTCATGTAAAGTCAGATAACAAGAAGACAAGCGAATTCAGTGTTTTCGTTGGTGTGAAAGTGGAAAGCTTTGACGACATTCCAGTCGGCATGCTGGCAATGGTTGTACCACCTTCGACGTTTGCAAGATTTACATTCAAAGTCACCGAACTTGATCACGAAAATGAAATCCCGGCAGAAATATCGGAGGCGAAGCTAAAGCAAAACAGCGATTATCTGATCCAGGTTTATGATAGCAGTAAGTTTCGCGGTTTTGAAGACAAGGATTCGGAAATCGGATTTCTTGTTCCTGTGGATGGTGAATAAATGGATACAGCAAACTTCATGAGAATTGCGGGATATTCGAACATGTCATATGCAGTACTATTGTTCTTGACTGGGATTTTGTGGCAGTTAATGCTCCCTGTCGAAATGATCCAGGCAAACTACGCAGCACTCGTGGAAAGTCCGTTCTGGATAGCTATAAATCTTACATCGATGGCTGCAGTTTTCATCGGGATCATTGGCTTCTTTGGGTACGTGTTTCACAAAAACTACAAGATGAGTATTTTTTCAGGTATAGGACTTTTGATGATACTTCTGAGTCTTCTCTTAAGGTTTGCGATGCTAAGCTGGGAAGCTGTAGTATGGCCCTCGCTTTTGTCATCCAGCCCTGGAATTGCGTTCCTGACAGAATCTGCATATTTACAAAGTCCGATGATAATCTCATCATTCAGTGTGTTCACTTTGGTGTTCAGTTTTGGGTATCTTATCTTTGGCGTTGTTTCATTCAGAAATAAAATATTTACGAAAATGACATCCGTTCTCCTTATGTTTGGTGCACTGCTTCACGGATTTACGATGGTGCTTCCATTCTGGATGGGCCTCATTGGCGCATTCGTTTACTGTCTCAGTATTTTTATTTCGGGAAAAGAAATGATAAACGGAGAGTGAAATGGACATCATAGAAATCACAAAGGATAATATTGACAGTGAACATATATGCTGCGCTATAGGAAACGACAGGGAAAATGCAAGTAGAGCTGATGGGAAGAAAGCGTGGCTTAAGGAAAGGTATAACGACGGTCTTGTATTCAAAAGGTTTAATGAGAGGGGAAAGCTTTTTGTCGAGTACATGCCGATAGAAAAGGTATGGAAACCTGTGATTGGCAAGAATTATATTGTTATCAACTGTCTATGGGTTGCCGGAAGATTCCAGCAAAAGGGCCTTGGAAAAAAGCTTCTTGAAGAGTGCATAAATGACGCCAAAAAGCAGGGAAAAGATGGTGTTTGCGTCGTTACGTCAGAAAAGAAGATGGGATTTCTGACAGATAAGACATTTTTTGTTAAGTATGGTTTTGAGACATGTGATAAGGCATACCCTTATTTCGAGCTCCTGTCACTGAAGCTGAATAAGAACGCGAAGGCTCCCGTGTTTACAGATAATGCAAAGGAGGGCGTTTTTGGCAGTAAGAAAGACGTGTCCTTCGTCTATTCAAATCAGTGTCCGTTCACAGAAGAGTACTCGAAGATAATGTCTGATGTTGCAGAAAAGTATGGTCTGAAAACAGAAATAATAAAGTTAACTGATTATTCCAAGGCTCAGAAACTGGGTTCGCCTTTTGGAACTTTTGGTATTTACTACAAGGGAAAGTTTGTGCATCACGAACTCATGCCTGAAAAAAAGTTCATCAGGTTCCTGGACAAGGTAACAAGGGGGAAATAAAATCATGCTTGAAATGGTAACATTTTTATTGGATGGACCACATCATTTCTAATGGAAAACGAAATCGCAGTTTCTGACAGCGAGTTTGATGAAAGGGTAGTCAAGAAGTCCGGGGAAATTCCAGTGGTCGTTGACTTCTGGGCACCGTGGTGCGGCCCATGTAACATGCTCGCTCCCGTGCTAAAGAAGCTCACCGAGGAGTATGGTGGAAAATTCGTACTTGTAAAGGTGAACGTTGACGAGAACACGGAAAACGCCCAGAAGTACGGCGTGAGCGGCATACCTGCTGTGATGATGTTCAAAAGTGGCGAGGTAGTGGCAGAGTTCGTGGGCAACAAGGCAGAAACGATGGTCAGGGAATGGCTGGACAAGGGCCTCGGCTAGATTAAACTATTTTAAGGAAATGTTACAATAAATCAACGGAGGTTTTGCATATGGTATCAGTTGACGCAGATAAGTGCATCGGTTGTGGGAGCTGTGCCGCAGTATGCCCTGACGGGTTCGAGATGAAGGACGACGGAAAGGCCCATGTCAAGGATGCTAAGGCGCCGTGCATCGGCGAAGGCGTGTCATCGTGCCCGGTCGACGCAATAAGCCAGTAAACGCGTTTTGTTTTCAAACAATTATTTTTGTTTTGGAGTTGGGAGCATGGGAGAAAAAGAAAAGATTGAGAAGATGAAGCAGGAGTACGCCAAGTACGCCCTGTCCCAGGGTTTCAGGCTGAATCCCGATGACGTGGTCGTCGAGAACGTATGCAGGGGACTTCTTGGGAACGAGAAGAAGTACGGGGCAAAGTACTGCCCGTGCAGGCTCGTAACGGGAAACAAGGAAAACGACGACAAAAACATCTGCCCGTGCGTCTACCACAAGGACGAGATCGCAAAGGACGGAAAATGCCACTGCAACCTGTTTGTTAAGTGAGCCTGAGATTGCTCTTTATAAAATTTACTTATAAAATCATCAGATGAGTGAAGAACTTGTCAGTGACGATGTGGATTTCTATCTTTCTGTTGCCGAGGATTATATAAAGGATGCTATAAATGGTGCAGAAGGTGTATGCAATGCCGAAAATGCCTTCGATGTCGTAACGAACATTAAGAACGCGGTTGAATCGCTCAATTCAATTCCCAGTGAAATGAGAAGCGAGGAATACGATAAAGCTGTAGTAAAGCTAAATGAAGTATTATACAATTGTGCCAAAAAGTACCTGGGGAAAGTTACGGTATCGGGGAGTGAGGAGATAGAGAGTAATCTTAGCAATGCCAGATGGGTAATTGAATTGGGTGACACTGCAGAAGAGGTGCTGAAGTCCGGAGATATGTTGAAAATTGAAGAGGGTGGAAAATACAGGAGAGCTATTGACATCTACAATAGAGCATGTGAAAAATACGGCGACGGACTTTCGGAAAGTATTTTCATCAACATCTAACGATAAGATGTGAAACGGAACGCAAAATAAATATAAAAACCTGCCACACATAATTTGTATGGCAGTTATTGCAGTTTCGTTTATTTTTTCAATGATATTATACCTGGCGCTGACGTTTGGTTCAGGAACGGAAATCCTCTTCTGGAGCACAGGCGAAGTGGTGGTCGGTGTCGTGTTCTCAATCGTCACGGCGCTGCTTGCAAAGAAGCTCATCGTGGGCGTAGGTGCAGACTCGGGCCTTGGTTACCTCAATCCTATGAGGTGGCTGAAGTTCGTGATATACGCAATCGGCCCCTTCTTCTTCAGCATGGCAAAAGCAAACATCGATGTCGCCTACAGGGTGGTCACTGGAAAAATAAACCCGGGCATAGTCAAGATCCAGACAGGGCTTACAAATGATTTTGCAGTTTCGCTTCTTGCAAATTCCATCACACTGACTCCCGGAACGCTTTCCGTTGACATCGACGACGGGAACAACCTTTACGTTCACTGCATAAACCTCAAGACTAAAGACCCCGATGCAAAAGAGGTTTGCGGCTCATTCATCAACTGGGCAAGGAGGATAGCAGAATGAGCATGGAAACAACGCTTCTTGCGCTTTCCGGCGGCATGGTGCTGCTGATGCTGATAGCAGTCGTCAGGGTAATCCTCGGAAGGACTGCACCTGACAGGATGGTTGCAGCCGACACAATAAACACATTGGTCGTTGCAGCGCTCGTCCTGCTTGGAGTCTCATTCAAGGAGATTATATACATAGATGTTGCAATCGTCTACGCGATGCTCGCCTTCGTGACGACCATATTTGTGTCAAAGAGCCTGGAGGGGGGAAAATGATGGAGATTGTTTACCTCTTCCTTGGGATAGGAGTGATTTTCCAGACGCTTGGGACCATAGCACTTCACAGGTTCCCTGACGTCTACACGAGGATGCACGGGGCAACAAAGTGCACGACGTTCGGCTCGATATTCATCTACCTCGGCATCATAATATACGGCATACTCATGGTTCTTGCAGGGGACGCGGTCTATGCATCGCTTTCAATGCACGTCTTCGTTGTGATGATGGTACTGCTGTTCACAAACCCTACGGGTGCGCACGCCATAGCAAGGGCCGCCCACAAAAGCGGTGTTATGCCAGACAGGGCGATAGTAGACAAGCTCGGGGGTGCCAAGAAATGATAGCGGAAGCAATCCACGGTATGCTTCTGGCAGGTATACTGGTAACGGCTTTCATGGCGCTGAGAGGAAAAGATTTGCTGGTTTCGGTAATATATCTTGCGGCAATGAGCCTTCTGCTTTCGGTGGAGTTCTACATGCTTCACGCACCTGACGTTGCCATTGCGGAAGCTGCGGTTGGCGCGGGACTCACGACTGCGATATTCGTGATCGCGATAAACAAGACGGAGAGGATTGAGAAATGTGCAAAGTAAAAGCGATTAAGGCGCTGACGCTCCTGGCGCTTCTTGCGATGCTTGTCGGGACGACGGTATATATGCACGATTTCGGCAGTCCAGAGAATGCCGCCATGGATGATTATTTCATACAGAACGGGCAGGCAGAAACCGGGTCCAATAACATTGTAGCTGCGGTATTGTTTGACTACAGGGGCCTTGACACCATAGGCGAGGCCAGCGTTCTTTTCGCAGCAGCGTGTGCGATATTCCTTTTATTCAGGAGGTCGGAAGAATGAGCGATGAGGGAATGTCCGTAATTGTGAAGACGGTCTCATGTGTGCTCGTGGTGCCGACAGTGGTATTCGGCCTCTACGTAATAATGCACGGCCACCTGACCCCGGGCGGCGGTTTCCCAGGCGGGGCGGTGATGGCAACAATTGTGGCACTGTTCCTTGTAGCATACGGAAAAGACGGTTCGCGAAAGATACTGAAGAAGGACTGCCTGTCCGCAGCAGAAAGCATAGGTCTTTTGCTTTTTGCAGCGCTTGCGTTTGCCGGTATATCAGTAACGTTCTTCAGCAACTTCCTTGCAAACACAGGAAACTGGTTCGGGACGGTGATACCATTCGGCCCAAATCCCGGATATCTCGTCAGCGGCGGTGTGCTTCCGCTCATGAACATCGCTGTAGGCATCGAAGTCTTTGCCGCGCTTTCTGCAATAATGATTCTTATGTTCAGCTACTCGGGGGATGATAGTAAATGATAAGCATACACTTCGTCGCAGTGGCGCTTTTGATATCGCTTGGAATTTATGCTGTCGTGTTCAGGAGGAACCTGATAAAGATAGTGATGGGAATCAGCGTTATCGGAAGCGGTGTCAACCTGTTCCTTGTGTCGCTTGGATACAGGGAAGGCGGGATTGCACCGATATTCACAAATGCCCCGCAGACCGCGATGGTGCTTCCTGTTCCGCAGGCGCTTACCCTGACGTCCATAGTAATAGGCCTTGCAGTAACAGCGCTTATGCTGTCGTTTACGATAATGCTTTACGGGCACTGGAAAAGCCTTGACACGCGAAAGAGGAGGCTTTTGGAATGAGCGTAGAGTTCCTTATCGAGCATTCACCGGCTCTTGCGATAGCACTTCCTCTCGTTGCAGCCTTTGCTGCACCGCTCTTTGGAAAGCTTGGTAGCTTCCTTAGGAACCTTTGGGTTCTTCTGATGCTTGCATTCACCGAATTGGTAGTGCTCCTGATGGGCCAGGACGTGCTTGCAAACGGTGCTCGCGTTTACGCGCTCGGCGCTTCAGTGCCAAGCCTGACGTCACCATTCGGCTTTCCAATAAGAATAGTCCTCGTTGCTGACGCTATGTCTGCGCTGTTCGCAGTTACGGCAGTAAGCATCGCGCTTCTTGCTTTCATATATTCATGGAAGTACATGTCCGATAAAGGAGGCGTTGACAAGTTCTACACGCTTCTACTGCTGCTGACTGCAGCCATGGCAGGCCTGTGCCTGACAGGCGACTTCTTCACACTTTTCGTCTTCCTTGAGGTATCGTCCATAGCTTCGGCAGGACTCGTGGCCTACAACAGGTCCGGAAAGTCGCTTGAGGCCGCGTTCAAGTACACTGTGGTTTCCGCAGTGGGCGCACTGTTTCTGCTTTTCGGCGTGGGCATACTATATGGCAAGTACCACCTGCTCAACATGGCAGCAATAGCTGCCGAGATGGCCATAAGCTCGTCTTTCCTTGACGTTGCCGCACTGTCCATGCTCGCATCGGCGCTGCTTCTAAAAAGCGGCGCGTTCCCTGTGCACATGTGGAAGCCCGACGCATACCAGCAGGCGCCGGTAAACGTGACCATAATGCTTGTCACAACAGCACTGCTTTCACTATACGTGCTGTTTAGGATCTGCTTTACCATTTTCGTCCCGGTCATGGGAAGTACTCTTGGCTGGCTTGCAGTCGTCCTCGGCGCAGCCTCGATCTTTGTCGGTGTCACGATGGCGCTTCCACAGAAGAACCTCAGGAGGCTGATAGGTTATGCAGCAGTGGCCGAAGTAGGATACATACTGATGGGTGTTGGGACTTCGATGGTTTCCATTTCGAGAATGGATGGTTTTGCCGTCCAGGCGCTTTCAGGCGGAGTGTTCCACATGATTAACGACGTGCTTGACATGAGCCTTATATTCCTTGTTGCAGGCGGCATACTTTACGTGACCAAAAAGCAAGACATAACTGAACTGAGCGGCCTTGGTCACAGGTCGGGATTCCTGACTGTGATGTTTGCAATAGCTCTTCTTGCAATTTCAGGCATGCCGCCTATGAACGGCTTTGCAAGCAAGCTTCTAATATACGAATCCGTATACTTCCTGAATCCGATGCTTGCAATAATAGGCATAGCGGGAAGCATGATGATGCTTGCGCTGTTTGTCAAGATATTCGCTTCAGTCTTCCTTGGAGCACCATACAGGGGCATTGTGGCACCGCTTCCGCTCAGCATGGCATTTGTCATGTGCGTGCTTGCGTTCTTCATAATAGTCTTTGGTTTGTTCCCAAACGTTGCACTTGACCTCATAGTTACACCCGCTGTCCAGGCACTGCTTGGAAAGGCAGCGTACATAGGAGGGGTAATATGATAGGAAGGCTTTTCATTACACAGTCTGGAATGTGGAACCCGCTTTCCTTTGTCGTTGCAGCGGTAATAATACTGGTAATAGTCTACATCATAAGATCAACAGGGACAAAGAAGTACAAGAAGGGAACGGAGCAGACGGTCGCGTTCTTTTCAGGCGGGAAGGCACCTGAAGAAAACGTGCATCCAGAAAACCTTTACTGGGGATTCTTCGAAGCGATGAAGAGGTACTACAAGTGGCTGATGAAGTTCCACACGGGCATAGTCAACGATTACGTTTATTCGTTCGTGCTGCTGGTAGTCGTAGTGGCGGCGGTTTTGTTACTGGGAGGCGCGGTATGAGCATAAAGGATCTCAACAGGTCACTGTGGGTGTTCCATGTAAACACCGGTTCGTGCAACGGTTGTGACATAGAGATAGTCGCGGCTCTCACTCCAAGGTATGACGCGGAGAGGTTTGGTGTAAAGCTTGTGGGCACTCCAAGGCACGCTGACGTGCTGCTGGTGACAGGACCCGTCACAAAAGACATGAAGGATAAGCTCAAGAGGGTCTACGACCAGACGCCTGATCCGAAAGTCGTTATGTCGATCGGTAATTGTGGCAACAGCGGCGGATGCTTTTATGAATCATACAACATAGATGGACCTATAGACAAGGTCGTGCCAGTCGACGTCTATGTCGCAGGGTGCCCGCCGAGGCCTGAAGCGATAATAGACGGCGTGGTCAAGGCATGGAAGAAGCTTGAAGACCTGGAGGCGAAGAAATGACACCAGAAAGCGTACTGAGTTCATTCAAGAAGAAGTTCAAGACGAAAGTCAAGAACGGGAAGGTGGAAAAGGTTCCCCACAAGCTCAAGAAGACATACAAATTGCAGAGGGTGTGGTTTGACATAGACAGGAAGTATTTGAAAGACGCTGTGGCGCACCTTTGCAAGCAGTACCCGTATCCACACTTCGTCGTATGCTCAGGTTACGATAATGAAAAGGACATTGTCATGAATTACCATTTCACCATAAACTATGCCAAAAAGGCAGGGGAGATAACTGTGAGCATGCGCGTCACGCTGCCAAAGAAGGATGCGGTCATTGAGAGCATAACAAGCCTCATACCGGGCGCTCTCATCTCCGAGAGGGAAATGCAGGAGATGCTTGGGATAACAATCGATGGCATACCGGACTCAAGGAGACTGTTCCTCGACGAGTCGTTCCCAAAGGGCGTGTTCCCATGGAGAAGGGACAAGACATGTCCGGATAAGCTTGTAAGGAGAACAAACTAGGTGATAGAATGTTAGAGAAAAAGAAGGACGCAGATGGCGACACGTCATATTCAATATCAGTAGGTCCGGTACACCCCGCACTCAAGGAACCTGTAAAGCTTAACATGTCCATTGAGGGTGAGAAAGTGACGGGAGTGGACTTTGAACTCAGCCAGGTACACAGGGGCGTTGAATGGATGGGAACGAGAAGGAATCCCATCCAGATAATGTTCCTTGCAGAAAGGATATGCGGGATTTGCAATATATGTCACATAATGGCCTTCTCAAAGGCTGTAGAAAACGCTGCCGGGATAGAAGTGCCCGCAAGGGCGTCATACATAAGGACAATTGCAGCGGAACTGGAAAGGATTCACTCGCACGTGCTATGGGCAGGGGTGGCTGCTCACGAGCTGGGCTTCGATTCCGTGATGCACTACACATGGAAGCTCAGGGAGAACGTGCTCGACACGATAGAGTATCTGACAGGCAACAGGATAACAAAGGCCATCGTGACCATAGGCGGCGTCAGGAGGGACATACACGAAAAACAGGTCCCAAGGCTGAAGGAAACGACTGATTATTACCTGAAGAGCTTTGACAAGCTCGGGAAGATTTTCCTGAAAGATCCGGTCGTAAAGTCGAGGTGCAGGGACACGGGAATACTCACCAAGAAGGAAGCACTGGTAACGTGCGCTGTTGGGCCAACTGCAAGAGCATCAGGAGTCAGGAAGGACATAAGGGTAGATGAGACATATGCTGCATACCCGGAGCTGGATATGAAACCGATGATGCCTGACATGGTAACGGGGGAGACTCGCGGTGATGTTTACGACAGGATAATCACGAGGCTCTTGGAAGTCAAGCAGTCCGCAGAGATTATCAACGATTGCCTTAACCAGATGCCAGAAGGCAAGATAGTTTACGAGGAAAAGATACCAAAACTGCTTGCCGAACTGAAGGGTGTCGAAGGTGAGGGCACAGGCAGGCTGGAGGCACCAAGAGGTGAGGTGTTCCACTACGTTAAGATGGTAGGTGAGGATTCTCCTTATGCGTGGAAGGTAAGGGCGCCGACATACAACAACATGCTTGCATGGGTCCCGATGCTCATGAACGAGCAGATAGCCGACATTCCAATCATTGCTGCATCCATAGACCCGTGCATGTCATGCACAAACAGGGCAGTAGTCGCAGGCAAGACAAGCAGCATATTAACGCAGGAAAACCTTCACAGGCTTTCTGTAGAAAAGACCAGAAAAATCAGGGAGGCGCTGAAATGATGGATCCGCTGCTCATGAATGTCGCGATGATACCGGCAGTAGCCGTGCTTGGAATAATCCTGGGCCTCATATACAAGGGCATAGACAGGAGGCTTGCCGCAAGGATGCAGGCAAGGATAGGCCCGCCGCTGAGGCAGCCATTCATCGACCTCAAAAAGCTCATGATGAAGGAAAACATAGTACCAAAGAACGCAGTTTCCTGGGTTTTCAACTTCATGCCGGTAGTGGCACTTGCATCATCGCTCATGCTGCTCATGTACATACCGTTCCTGCAGATCCCGGCGATACTTGCAGGAAGCGGCGATCTCATAGTGATACTATATGTCCTCATCTTCCCGTCGCTTGCATTGGTCGTAGGTGGCTTCGCATCAGGTTCCCCGTATGCAACGGTCGGTGCCCAGAGAGAGATGGTCGCGATGTTAAGCTACGAGGTCCCGCTTGCAATAACCATAGTTTCGATAGCATGGCTCATGTCAATGACTGGAAGCATTGGGACCGCATTCGACCTTGCCGCAGTTTCCGCTGCTAACATATGGTCGCTCGTGGGTCCAATCGGCGCTGTAGGACTTCTGCTGCTGCTCGTCGTGCTCATATTCGTCACCACCGGTGAGATGGGAGCAATACCCGTCGACGCCGCTGAGGCAGAAACTGAGATAGCTGGCGGTCTCCTGGCAGAATACTCTGGAAGGAACCTCGCACTCTTCTACCTCACAAGCGCTGTCAAGATGGTAGCACTGGGCTCGCTGATAATAGCACTGTTCCTTCCGATGACGCCTGTACAGCTCGGGCTTGTGCAGGCAGGAAACACTGGAATGATTGCAAACGTCCTTTGCTTCCTTGCAAAGCTTTTCGTTGTGGTCTTCCTAAGCTCAACCTTCATAAGGGTGGCAGTAGCAAGGTTTAGGATCACGCAGGTAGTGAAGGTCTACTGGGGTTACACGACTCTGGCAGCACTGCTTGGTCTTCTGCTTGTAGGAGTGGATATACTACTGAAGGTGTCATGATATGATAACGATGCAAAAAGAGCTTTTCAGGCAGCTGTTCAAGAGGGCGTTTACAAACCAGTTCCCCGCAAAGCACGCCCCGAAGTCAGTCAACGCACTGCTTGAAGCTGTCGGCAAGGGGAAGGCAAAGCTCAACCCACCCGTACCCGTACCAGAGAACTTCCGCGGAAAGATAGCATACGACAAGAACAAGTGCATAGGTTGCCAGTTGTGCGTCAAGGTCTGTCCAGCAAACGCAGTCGTCTTCAAGCCGAAAGAAAAGAAGATATCATATCACACATTCAGGTGCACGTTCTGCGGGGAATGCGTCAACGTCTGCCCGGTGAAGTGCCTGACGTTCACAGACGAGTTCCTTCTCGCCGACTACAAGAAAGATTAATAGCAGGTGTTACATACACATACTATGTGGAAAAGCCTTTTCAACGCATTCACGGGAAAGCCTACTCTCTGCGTCTACGACGTTACCACAAGATGCAACTCACGCTGTGCCATGTGCAGTATCTGGAAACGACGCGAAAAAGAGATGTCACTGAAGGATGTGGAAAAGGTATTCAATGACCTGAAAAAGTTCGGCATTCACACCATTTTCCTCCAGGGAGGCGACCCCCTTGTCAAGAAGGAAGTCTTCGATGTAATAAAGATCCTGGACGACCTGAAGTTCGACGTCAATGTCATAACTAACGGCATACTGCTTTCTGAGAAAACGCTGGAAAAGCTAGACATGGCAAACACCCGCGGTAAGATCACGGTTACAGTCAGCCTCGATACGCTTGACAGGAAGGTATACAAGCGCATAAGGGGAGTGGACAAATTCGACATCGTAATCAAGAACATCAAGGCTCTGTCAAAGCACAAGGGACTGAAAGGAGGCGTTCACGCCACCATAACGAGCATAAACTACAAGGAGATGGAAAAACTACACGAATTTGTGCACGGTCTCGGGTTGTGCTTCACGTTCAACAGTTACAATGACAATCGTAACTACGCGTCGGCTTCTGATAAGAAGCTGGACCTGCCGAAGAAAGGAAACATAGAAGACGTCATAGCCGAGATGGAAAAAGTCGGGAATAAGATATCGCCACTACACTCGGCATTCATCAAGGGAAACATAAAGTATCTGCGTGGTGAAGAGCTCGGGCCGTGTGATGCTTTTACCAATTCCATCAGGATAGATTCTGAAGGGAAGCTGAGCCCCTGTCTGGAACTTCCTGCATTCTTTGACTTGAAGAAAATCGACATCAATAGTGAATGGAAAGACGTAAAGAAGAAGATGCAATGTCCGATAAAACGATGCTACACCAAGACTCCCTGCTACTACGGCTGCACGCGGGGCGTCGGTGCGGTCAAGGGAAACCTGCCAACGATGATAAGGGGTCTGTCAGAAGCCACGGTGCAAGAATTCTTCGGAAAGGGCAAGTTCAGGTAAAGCCTAACACTTAAATATATGCTAGCATGATGTAGTTCTCATGGCAGAAGAAACTGTAAAAACTGGAGATAAGGTCAAGGTTGAATACGAAGGAAAGCTTGAAAACGGCGACGTTTTCGACAGCACCGAGAAGCACGGAGGAGAGCCGCTTGAGTTCAAAGTAAGCGGCGGACAGATGATACCGGGTTTCGACAAGGCTGTCGAGGGCATGAAGATTGGTGAGGAGAAGACTGTCACACTCAAGCCTTCGCAGGCCTACGGTGAACACAAGCCCGAACTCGTCAGGCTGATACCAAAGGACCACCTTCCAAAGGAAAGGGAATTGAAGGCTGGCATGGTGCTCGGTATGCAGATGCCAAACGGCATAAACCTCGAGGTGAGAGTCGTCAAGGTGACGGAAAAGGGCGCGGAGGTCGACATGAACCATCCGCTTGCCGGAAAGACGCTCGTCTTCAAGATAAAGGTCGTCGGTATAACTTCTGGATGAAAATCGAAACAGTGGAACTATGAAATTCAACGAACTTAATCTTAGCAGGAAGCTTTTAGAGACCGCAGCAAAGCTAGGCTTTGAGACGCTTACTGATATACAGGAAAAGGCTGTACCAAGAATACTCGAAGGAAAGGACGTCGTAGGCCAGGCAGAAACGGGTTCCGGAAAGACCATTGCATTCGCGCTTCCGATAATGGACAAGATAGAGCGCGGGAAGGGCCTGCAGGTCCTCGTGCTTACCCCGACAAGGGAGCTCTGCGTACAGGTCAACAGCGTCTTCAACGACTTTGGAAAGGATTCCGGACTGAAAGCGATAAGCGTTTACGGCGGCGTCGGAATAGAGCCCCAGATAAAGAACATAAGAACGTCTGAGATAGTTGTCGGAACTCCGGGAAGGATACTGGACCACATGAGCAGGGGGACGATATCATTCAGCAATGTAAAGTTCCTCGTTCTCGACGAGACCGACAGGATGCTTGACATGGGTTTCATCGATGATGTTGAGAGGATAATACGCCAGGTTCCAAAGAACAGGCAAACGCTCATGTTCAGCGCGACCATTTCCTATGACATAGAAGGCATAATGAAAAGGCATCTTCGAAATCCCGTCATGGTATGGACGAAGTCTCAGGTCGATGCACGAAAGCTAAGGCAGTTCTACTACGACATTCACTACCAAAACGACAAGTTCCCCATACTCGTGCACCTGCTAAAGCACGCAACCCCGGGCCTTGCGATAGTATTTTGCGGTACAAAGGACGAGACGTCTATAGTTGCAAAGAACCTCAGAAAGCAGGGAATAGACGCAATGGAGATACACGGCGGCATGACCCAGCACATGAGGGAAAAGTCACTGGAATCTCTCAAGAGAGAGAAGATAGACGTGCTCGTGGCAACGGACGTGGCCGCAAGGGGTCTTGACATAAAGAACGTGACCCATGTCTATAACTACGACGTGCCAAAGACCGGAAAAGAATATATCCACAGGATAGGAAGGACTGCACGTGCTGGAGAGGACGGTGACGCAATAACACTTCTTACAAACAGGGACCACGACAACTTCAGGCGCATAAACAGGGAAGAGGACCTGGACATAGTCCAGGCAGAGGTCCCGCGCTTTGAGAGGGTACACATGGTCAGGGACAGTTTCAGCCAGCGAAGAGGCAGGGGTCCCCCGCGCAGGGGCGGGTTCCGTCCTGGCAAGCCGGGAAGTAGCGGAAGGAACAACCGCAGTCGTTCAAAACCTAGATTCGGCAGAAGGCCGAAAAGGAACTGATCGCTACCTTTGGTGGACATCACAAGCTTTCGATCTCTCTGATTTTTCCATTCTGAAGAATTTTCATTACAATTTTTCCAGCTTTCGCGACAGCGTCGCTCATCTCGTTTCCAATGACCATGTCACCAGGCTGGATACCTATGAAAATCACTTTTCCTGCACTTTCCTCCAGATAGGAAACCATATGCTTGAGCGGCATCCCGTGCGTGCCAACCATCTCGGAATTGAGCTTTTCTTTTGGTATCCTCTTGATCTCACCGGGATCGAGTCCCATCTCGGTCGCGTCAACTATGACTAAAAGCTCCGGCTTCTCTTTCTTTATAACAGAAGTGAAGTTTTCGGGAACAGTCTCACACGGTATGCTCTCCCACCTGGGTGCGCTGAACTTTCTAGCTATGAAGTTTCCTATGCCGTCGTCGCCCTTCATCTCGTTGCCTATGCCCATGAGGACGTTTTTTACCATATTAGTATTTACTCCCACACCATATACAAAAATTGCATGAATTTTCTTTAAAAAACTTTGCTTTGTATAGTACTTTAACTATGTCAGAAAATGGCGAATACGAATACTATACGGATGTAGACTGGTTCGATAAAAGTAAATACACGTCCATGAAAGATTACATAAAAGTAACAGATAAAAACGGCGAAGTACATTTCTTTTCAGCAAATTTCATAAACAACAAAGGAAGCCCAAATTTCTACATATATGTACCAGAAAACGAGAATGGAAAACTTGTCAACAGGACTCATCTCAACAAGGACTACAACGGTAGCGGGGAACTTTACATGGTAGAAGGTGAAATTCAAGAATTATACAGGTCGGGAATATGTGGAAAGCTTCCATGTGAATTCGTTGGCTTGAATTATGTCAAAAAAGAGCTCGGAATTGCAGTATGACTCTACTCCATCTTATAAATTTTACTTCCAAATACATGCTATGGTAGGAGGAAGGAGTGAAGTTTCCACTGCAGACAAAAATGCAGGATTTGATACAAATGATATGATTCCGAATGGTATTGATGATCCAGAATTTGCAAAAAAATGAAAGGAATTGCCAACTTCCACTCAAACATTATTAGAAAAGGTTTATATGACACAGAAAGTATAGGCGGTGCGCTAAACAAGTGGCATAAAAGACATAGGGATCAGCTTGGAGGGACCAAGAAAACGGAACACGTTGTATTCGAACATTATCTTGAAATAACAGACCGAGGAAACATTACATATCTGACATCAGATTCCATGGAAATAGGAGGTGAGACCGGGTCATTTGTTTACAGGGCTGAATTGGCAAGTGACGGCTCACTTATGCATATCGCAACCGCAAACAAAACTGCTGAAGGTCCATACCAGGCAATAGTTGAAAAGTCCGCCCTTGAAGGCGGGAATTGGGCAAATGAAATTTACAGAATAGCAATTAATGGCGAAAAATCTGAGAATTTTAGCGTCAGAATTGTTGACAGGAATTATGTTATCAATAAACTGAAGGATATTTAGTCAAAATGTTAAATAATGACTATTCCGTCACGTTGACCGATATTATGTTGCATTCGTTTCCGCTTGCAAGCTCGTATTCGTCAGAGCCGCACTTTGGGCACTTCATCTCGTAGATTCCGTGATGCGATCCTTCCTCGTCCGTGTGCACGTCCTCCACGCTGCCATTGTAGCCACATGAACACTTTATGGTTGGCTCTATAACCTTGATGTCCGCTTTTACTGAGAGCTGATCACCAAACTCCTTTCGCAGTATCTCGTTTAGCCAGAACTCCACCTGGTCTGTATTATGGAATCGCAGCTTGCCGACTTCCATCTTTATGTCTATCTTCTTCGGCCTCTTTCCCTTGAGCTTCTCTATTATGCCCTCGCTTACAGCCTGGGCAACTGACATGTCATGCACGGAAAATCACACAAATAATGCATAGGAGCAGGTTATATAAAAATCATGTACATAACCCGCCATGCGAAAAACCCCAATGGATCAGTTTAAAAAATTATCCGAGAGAATTATCCTAATGAATTTAGATAAAAAGCTGAAGAAATGGCATGAGATATTGGTACCTGACGGGAATTATAAAAAGTTGAAAATCAGGAACGTGAAAGATTGCTGGACTATGGCAAATTATATCAGGAAGAAAAGACGTGTAGAAGACCACAAGTTAATCATTTTCGGTGAACTTTATATAGTTCCTATGCAAGCGGTTTCTGACATTAGAAACGCTGAAAGAATAAGTTTTGAGGATTTCTACAATAGTGATGAATACCATTACGGAAAAGATTTTGTCAAGAGAGAACTGTCACCGGTTCCGCTCAGGCCGTCGGGAAAATCATGGGGTGCGCACGTGCTTTACGTGGAAGGTGATATGGCCATTGATCCTGTACTGGGAAAGGTCTGCAAGTTTGCCGATTATAGTCAGTTAGTGTTCAATGAAGATGTTCCGTACGAAGTATGCGGAAAGTGGGCATACACTAAACACTAACCTCAATGGCACTTGGTATTAAGCTGGAAAATGTGACAGTTGGCCATGCAACAAATATAACGACCAAATACACACTAGTTATATTGGGTTTCATGTCAGCTTCCATATACTATAAGCTTGGAAAGAAAGACCTTCAGAGATTTTTAGATGTAGTCGCCTCGAAAATGGAGGTTTTCGTGCCAGTGAAAAGCGGTGAAGGGTTCAACTTCTTGAAGATGGAAAAGGGCCAGGAAGTAGACATTTCAGGCTACGTGAACACCGAGTTTCCTGCAAAGGGTATATTCATGCCGGATGGAGAGACGCTGGTCAGTTACGGAAACAAGAGTATATGCGAGGTTTTCGATGATACAAGACGCGCCATATTCGGCATCAGGCCGTGCGACATGCACGCGATCATGGTGCTCGACAAGGCCATGCTGGGACACGGTGACGTGGAAGGACACTACAAAGAGAGAAGGGACAACACGCTGATAATTGCGCTTGAGTGTAGCAAGGCTGGCGAGAACTGTTTCTGTGAATCAATGGAGACTGACGAACTCAGGGAAGGGTTCGACCTGCTTTTCACAGAGAACGGAAAGGAATACCACGTTGAAGTGGGAAGCGATAAAGGTATGGAACTTGTGAAAGCCGCCAGAAGCTTTTTCAAAAAGTCAGGAAAGATGTCCGCAACTGCGGAGGTCGGATGCAAGAAGGTTATCGATACGCTGGAACTTCCCGCTGTGATGAAGAAGGCCGCAAGCAGCAAGATATGGAAGGACGTGGCTGAAAGGTGCCTTTCGTGCGCTTCCTGCACGGCGGCGTGCCCGACGTGCTTTTGCTTCAGCCTCAAGCACGAACCGGATATTTCAGACCTCAGAAAAGGCGTGGTTAAAAGGGAGATGGACTACTGCATGCTTCTAAGGTTCAGCAGGGTGGCCGGCAATGTGGTCTTCAGGCAGCACAGGGCAGAAAGGCTAAAGCAGTTCTTCTATCACAAGCTCGTTTATGGTCTTGAAAACGACGGAAAGCAGCACTGCGTTGGCTGCGGAAGGTGCATAACTGAGTGCATGGCAAAAATAGACATAACAGAAGAAGTGGCAAAAGTGAGGGAAAAATATGGAAAGAAATGATACGTACATGCCCATGGAAACGAAGGTCGTGAAGATAACAGACGAGGCCCCCGGCATAAAGACGTTCAGGCTGGAGTTTGTAAGGGAACGCGACAGGAAGAAGTTTGACTTCCTTCCCGGGCAGCTGGCACAGTTCTCGCTCATGGGAGTAGGCGAGGCAGCGTTTTCCATGTGCTCGTCTCCCGATAAGAAGTACATTGAGATAAGCGTGAGAAATGTCGGCAACGTGACAAGTGCCATGTTCGGCCTGGTAAAGGGCGACACGATCGGCGTGAGGGGTCCGTACGGAAGGGGCTTCCCGCTCAGCGAAATAAAGGGGAAGAACGTGGTGATAGTCGCGGGCGGCATAGGATTCCCGCCACTTGCTTCGGCCATGGAATACATGACAAAGAACCGCGAGGATTACGGCAGGATATGGCTCGTATACGGCGTTAAGGAAGTAGATGATCTCATTTACTCGAAAAGAATGGAGAAGTGGGCGGACGCAGGCCGCGTGGAGATAATACAGACCGTGGAGAAAGGATGCACTGCATGGGATGGGTGCGTTGGCATGGTGACGCAGCAGGTGAAAAAACTGAAGATAAAGCCTGAGCAGACCGTGGGACTCTCATGCGGCCCGCCTGTCATGCTGAAGTTCGTTTCGCATGAGATGCAGGCGCTTGGCATAGACGCAGACGACATACACCTGTCGATGGAACGGATGATGCAGTGCGGCATAGGAAAATGCGGCCACTGCAACATAGGAGACAAGTACGTATGCAGGGACGGTCCCGTTTTCACGCTTTACGAGCTGAGACTGATGCAGGAGGACGTATGGTGAAGCCAAAGGTCGCCTTCTTCGGCATGACTTCGTGCAAGGGGTGCTACTTCCAGCTGCTGCTTGCAAACGAGAAGCTTCCGCATGTACTGGAAAACATCGATGTCACGGACTTCTGGATGCTGAATGAGGAGCCCAAGGGAGACTGCTACGACATCGCGTTCATAGACGGGGCAGTATCGAACCACGAGAACGCAGAGCTCGTGCGGGAAGTGAGGGAAAAGGCAAAGTACGTCATAGCGTTTGGGACGTGCGCCTGCCTTGGCGGCATACCCGCACTGAGGAACCCCGACGAGAAGAAGCACAACGCTTATCATAAGATGGTCTACGGAAAGGAAATAGCGATCAAGTCATATCCTCATGCCGATCCCGTTCACAAGCACATCCATGTCGATTACAAGATGTTCGGCTGCCCAATAAGCGAGAGGGAGGTCGTCGAAGTCGTCAGGGACATGCTGCTCGGGAAGAAGCCCCGGGAGCCCGATTATCCGGTCTGCGTTGAATGTAAGAAGAACGGGACGCGCTGCCTGTTCAAGGACGGCGTACCGTGCATGGGACCGGTGACCAACGCGGGATGCGATGCGCCGTGCCCGGCGAGCAGGACGGCGTGCGACGGCTGCAGGGGACCGCTTGACGACGGGAACTGGGCGGAAGAAGCGAAACTGCTTGAGGGGCACGGGATTGACAAAAAGCACATAGCGTTCATGTTCAGTAAGTATACGGGAGAGAAGGTGGAAAAATGAGCCACAAAAGCTATGAAATCGACTGCCTGACAAAGGTCGAGGGTCACGCCAGGCTTGATGTGGAAATGGACGGGAATAGTGTCAAAAAGGCTGAAATAGCGGTATATGAGCCTTCAAGGTACTTCGAGCACATGATACTGGGAAAGCGTTACGATGAGGTACCGAGCGTCTCGCAGAGGATATGCGGCATATGTTCGGTTGTCCACACGGTGACGTCCATAAAGGCTGTAGAGAATGCGCTGGGAATAAAGGTTTCAGCCCAGACGCACGACCTGAGGAGGCTGCTTCTCCATGCAAGCAACGTACACAGCCACACCGCGCACCTGTTCTTCTTCGCGGCAGCCGACTACCTCGGCGTCAGTGATGTCATGGAGATTGCAAGAAAGCACAAGGACGTGATGAAACTTGCAATAGACCTCCAGAGGATTTCATCGGGGATTGTGAAGAAGATCGGCGGAAGGCCGCTTCACCCCGTGAATTGTAGGGTCGGGCACTTCAATTCGGTGCCTTCGAAGGCAGAGATTTCCGGGATAATAGGGGAATTCCGAGAGCTGAAAAAGCTTTCGATGAAGGTCGTTGACATATTTGCTTCGTTCACATATCCCGAATTCGAGAACGAGACCCAGTACCTCGCAGTCGCTAAGAAGAAAGACTATGACCTTTACGACGGCGACATCTGTGTCTTCGGCGGTAAGGGTTTCAAAGTGAAGGATTACATAAAGAGCCTTGAAGAGGAAACCATATACAGGTCGACGGCCAAATACTCGAAATTCGGAGGTAAGCCCTACATGACTGGTGCACTTGCCAGGTTGAACATAAGCGGAGAATATATGTCAAGGTCCGCCAGGGAACTGATACACAAGTATGCGTTTAAATTCCCAAGCTTCTCGACGTTCATGATAAACGTCGCACAGGCGCTTGAAATGGTACATTTCTGCGACAAGGGCATCGAGACGCTCGAAAAGTACGCCGTTAAGGGAATGAAAGCTGAAAGGCCGAAATTGAAGCTGAAAGCCGGTGAGGGTGTTGCAGCGTGCGACGCACCGAGGGGAACGCTCTACCACCACTACAAGTTCGATTCTGAAGGGAAGTGCACTTATGCGAACATAATGACACCGACCTGCCAGAATGTGAGGAACATGGAATACGACATAAAGAAGATCATGCCAAGTCTCATAAACGGAAAAGATGAAGGCATAAAGCACAAGCTTGAGATGCTGATACGCGCATACGATCCGTGCTTCTCATGTTCTACCCATTTCCTTGAACTGAAACTGAAAAGATAGAATACTATTTAATTCATATGACAATTCTCTATAATTTCATGTACAGCTTCGATATACTTGAGATCTTCGGTGTATGGTTTTAATTCACAAACATTACCATTCATTAAACTTACCAAAAAGTCGATATCGGGAACCCTGTCAAGATCTTCAATGTTTTCATGATAACCAACACCGATCTTGAATGAATTTCCCATAAGTTTTGTAGAAAAATTATTGAGACACTCCTTCATAATATCGTTTTCAAAAGTCTCTGCATCTTCTTTAAGATCCATATCGCCACAGTCATGAACAGAATTCCTCATCATCAAGAGGTTGTATTTAGTCGATAAGAGATCTCCCTTATTTGCTGCGTTCCCAGCTTCTTTTAAATAAAGACTGAACTTCATATACTGGGACGTATAGTTCATAAAAGCTTTTACGTGAAAAGTTTTAAAAAGGCCTCAACGAATTCGTTTTGAACTAAACCTGGGAAGATAACATGCCCAAGAAATTGCCTTTTACTTCGCTTACGTCAGACCCGTGAGGTATTCCTATTATCTTCAGGCTTTTCACTTCACCCGTCTCGACGAGGACCTTGAGGTACGTTCCAAGGTCAAGGTCGTGGGCGCTGACGCTTTTAACTTTCCTGAACTTGTCAATGTCCGTGAATAATGTGACATCCTCTATACCCTTGACAACGTCGACAACTGCCAGGTTTCCATCTCTTGGGATCTCCAGTTCCATTGGGGATTCGCATTTCACGAATTCTCCCTGGACCCTTCCGGATATCTCTGAAAGTAATTTGAATGCAGCGTCATCACCGTCGCTGTGACTCCCGAAAAAGAATACTTTAGTCATACCTATTCTAGTCATGACATATCATCTTAAAAGTTTTTGCATACTTAGTATAATCTCATGAGTGAAGGAATGAAAAACATTGTGATATTTTCATTGAGGGACTCTTATGGGTACATCACCCGAATGCTCAATGAATACGACGGTGAGGGCTTCTCTTACAACGGTTCAGAAAATGACGGGAAATACTTCGACCGTCATCATTTGAAAGCCGACAAGAAATCCGTCCAGAAGATTAGTAACACGCTGGATTTTCAGAATATAAATCATTGCATCAGCTCCTGGTAAAACCATTTAAGCAAACGCCAGAAGAATATACTCATGAAGATTTCTTTCAAGAAGGGCTTCAGCTTCGGGCTGACCACTGCCATAATAACGACGCTGGCGCTAATGGTGGGGCTGAACGCGAGCACGAGCTCTGTTGCCGTGATCATAAGCGGCATACTGATAATAGCAATAGCTGATTCGCTTTCAGATTCGCTTGGCATGCACATCTCAGAAGAGGCCTCGGAGAAGAACTCAAAGGAGGTAAGGGAATCCACGTTGTCCACGTTCCTTGCTAAATTCATCGTTTCTTCAACTTTCATTCTCCCCGTTCTTGTACTGCCGCTTCAGGAAGCGATATCGTTAAGTATCATATGGGGACTCATTCTCATAACAATACTCAGCTTCTTCATAGCAAAGAGGGACGAAAAGAATCCTCTATGGACGATATCAGAACACATCGCACTGATGCTTTTCATAGTGTTTCTGACGCACAACATTGGAACGTGGATATCGTCAGTGATAGCGTGACCTAGAAATCAACAGTACATACGTCGCCGACATCACAAGGCGAGTCAAGCTGGAACTGTATGAAAAGTATTGCGAAGTATATTGTGATGACTGTTGTTATGACTGTAGCTGCGATAAGGAACCAGTTGAAGTTCTTTTCGTTGCTGAACCATCGGCCAAGTCGCACCATCCTATGATTCGTCAGCCACGCGCTGAATGCGAGCCTCATCCTGTTATCGAATGATACTGAACATTTCTTGCCGCGCAGCTTGTCGGAAAAGCATCTCCAGCCTTCCTTTATGTAGACCCGGTATTTTGGGAAGAATATACCCATGATTAGAAAATAGACCAAAAGCGCCAGGCACGGAATGCAAAATAGTACCATATTAATCACTGTTGAATTTCAATCGCAATTGAATCCTCCGCTATCACATCGCCATAAACCAGATGCACGCTCACTTCGTGGTCACCTGGACTTATACCACTGCACCTGTTGCAGCTTGGAAGCGTGTACTCAAACTCCACGACGTTTTCTCCTTCTGCAAGACTTGCCATTTCAGCGATGTCCATCTTGCCGCTTATTCCGCTGGCCCTCACGGTTACGTCATCGAGGGCGACGCTGGAATCTATCGTGACATTGAAGCTCAAGAGTTCCCTGGAATGGTAAACGTCCTTGTCCGTTTCTATTCCAGTGACAGACACCAGTGCACCTTCAGGGAGCTCTTTTGCCATTTCTTTCACCGGTTCCTCGACCGTGATTTCTTCAGGCACATAATCTACCGCTTCCGGGAGAGTTTCTGCTGCCCCTGCATCCTTCATTGTTACGCCTGGAGCCTTGGCTGCAGGTACGGCGGAGCTTATGCAGCCAGACGCCATGAGTAATGCCAAAACCACGAAACCTGCAGTAAGACAGAATACCCTCATTTCTTCGCCCCGGCTTTCTTGTTCAGCTCTTTCAGCATGCCTTCAAGGTCCAGTCCGTACATGGAAGCGATCTCGCCAAGCTTAAGCTTGTTCATCTCCATCGCAGCCATCGGGCAGTGGACGCACGGCGTGTTGAAATGATCCAATATCTTCTCGGCGCCCGGGACTTCAAGTGCCTTCCCAAGCGTCGTGTCCTTTGTTATCTTTGCCATACAAATCACCATTAAATCCTATATCTTTCTCCTCCTGACTTTTATTAATTTCCCTTTTTCTTGGTTTTCTTCATGTAATCATTTATTGCAGCCTCAAGTGCTTCAGAGGCGAGGTTTGAACAGTGCATCTTTATGGGAGGCAGCCCGTCAAGCGCACTGGCAACGTCGTCCCTTTTTATCTTCAGGGACTCCTCAAGCGTTTTTCCCTTCGCAAGCAGCGTGGTCATCGAGGTAACAGCTATGGCAGAAACGCAGCCAAACGTCTGGAACTTTATGTCTTCTATTATTTCCTTGCCGTCTTTCTTCCCTACCTTTATGTAGATGTGCATGACGTCGCCGCAGACAGGATTTCCGACCTTCCCAACGCCGTCAGCATCCTTCATTTCACCCATGTTCTTCGGGTTCTTGAAATGCTCCATCACCTTTTTGCTATAATTCATTGACATAATGACACCTACCTCTTAAACGGGCTTATCTTCCTCAGGGTTTCCACTGCGTCACTGAGCGATTCAAGCGTACGTTCAATCTCTTCCTTCGTGCTCTCCTTTCCCAGGCTGAACCTTATGGACCCGTGCGCTTCCTCTGGCTTAAGCCCTATGGCCGTAAGAACGTGGCTTGGTTCCAGCGACTTCGAAGAGCATGCTGAGCCCGTGGAAGCCGCAATCCCCTTGAGGTCAAGGTGGATTATGAGCGATTCCCCCTCTATGTGACTGAACGAGAAGTGCGCGTTGTTGCACAGGCGCTGCTTCCTCGAGCCGTTGAGCCATGATGCATCTATTTTCAGGGCACCGTCGATGAGCATGTCTCTCAGCTTCTCCATATGGCTGACGTGCTTGTCCTTCATTATGTCGACAGCCTTGGCAAAACCCGCTATGCCTGAGACGTTCACCGTGCCGCTCCGAAAGCCGTACTCCTGTCCACCGCCGTGAAGGAGTGGCTCAAGCTTCACACCCTGGCGAACGAAAAGACCGCCAACGCCCTTTGGCCCGTATATCTTATGAGAGTTTATGGTCATGAGGTCAATGTTGTCCTTCTTCAGGTCTATTGGAACCTTTGTAAAGCTCTGGCAGGCGTCCGTGTGGAAGAGTACGTCGTGCTCATGTGCGACCTTTCCAAGCTCCCTGACAGGCTCTATAGTACCTATCTCGTTGTTTGCATGGATCACTGAAGCAACTATCGTGTCCTTTCTTATAGCGCCCTCAAGCTCTGCCGGATCGACGAACCCTTCCCTGTCTACAGGAAGGTAAGTGACATCAAATCCCCTCTTCTCCAGCCATTTCGCAGTGCTCAGTATGCAGTCGTGCTCTATCTTGGTCGTGATTATGTGTCCTTTGTCCTTTTTTGCGAAAGCAAGTCCCTTCAGGACGAAGTTGTTCGATTCCGTCCCGCCGCTTGTGAATATGAGCCTGTGGTCCTTTCCGTTGACCTTCTTTGTTATGTCGCGCCTTGCCTTCTCGACAGCGTGTTCGGCTTCCCTGCCGCGCGAATGAAGGCTTGCCATGTTGCCGAAGTCTTCGGAAAAGTATGGCTGCATTGCTTTCATCACTTCATGATCGACCCTCGTGGTGGCCGCACTGTCCATGTAAATCTTATCTGCACTCATTGTCGCACCTCCCGACGCAGCAGTGCTTCACATGCTTTTCAACGATTCTTAGCATGGGAATGACCGTGTCCTTGTTTAGGGAATATATCCGCTGCTTTCCCTCGCGTTTCACGTCCAGTATGTGGCACCTGGCCATCTTAGTGAGATTGTGGGACACTGCACTCTGCTCGTCGCCGACCTTCTCCGCGATCTCGCCCACGCTGAGCGGCCCGTCCCTCAGTGCCATTATTATGTCGAACTTCGAGCGCGTGGCGAAATTAATGAAGAAGTTATCGTATGATTTTCTTTTCATATGAATTATATTTCATAAGTAGTATATAAACGTTTCGTTGGATGCTCACTCGTCGTGAATGGCAATCATCTTCTTTGCGTTGTCTATGTGCTTGTTCTCGTCGTTCATAATGAGCTTTATCTGGTCAGATATCTCTTTGTTATTTATGTACTTCAAGATCTTCAGGTAGAGGTCCCTTACGGCCACTTCCTGTTCAAGGAGGTCCCTTAGGATCTCCCTGGTGTCAGAGTGCATATTCACCATTTTTTATCTTTTCAAGGATTTCCTTTAGCATGTCTCGGTGCTTCTGGGTATCTGCAATGTTTTCCCTAAGAAGCGGCTCTATCCGCTTGAACTTGTTGTCACCAAGCGATCGCAGCAGCTCCCAGATGAAATCCTTGTCATAAGACAGGACGAACTGGTCTTCCCATTCAAGACTCTGTTCCAGTGTTTTCTTTATCTCTTCGTTATCCATTTTTACCGTATTTTATGATTGTCAGAAGTTGCTTATTAAACCCGGTTTAAACACCAGTTTAAACATTCAGTTTTTTAAGAATCTAGACACTGTCGAGGAACTGTATGCCAGCACCTGCCTGGTCGGTCGGTGGGGCAGGAGTAACTGCGTTGCCCGCAAGGGAAACCGTCTGGACGCCTGAAGTGACGTCCTGAATCTCCTTCTTCCTCGCATCCATGTCGTCGCTTATTATCCTGCTTGTCCTTTCCGCGCAGGCGCGGCAGACGAACGTCTGCTTTATGAGAAGCTTCATTGGAGTGGAATTTTCAAGCACCTTGACAAGGTCCTCGTCGGCAAGGTACGTGCCTCCCTGGCACTTCGGGCAGTTCATGAGAATATATTGTCAGAAGTCGTTTAAAAAAGCTCGTCATGGCCTCTGGATGTACCCAGGGTTTGGCTCGAACAATACACCGTCCCTCTTGAGCCTTTCGATTATGTCATCGACTTCGCCGGACTCTATGCCGTCCTTTGCAGCGTTGTCCTTGAGCTTTGCTACAGGGACGATCTCCTTGCTGTCGCCGGAAAGCTCATCTATCATGTTGAGTATCCTCGTTATCTTGGACCTTTCGCTAAAGGATGTAGCACCTTCGCTTTTATCTATGTCAATCTCACCTGTCTCGGTATCGTAGCCAAGATCCCGGAGTGAGTCTTTCATGAGCCTTATCGCCCTGTTTGCGTCATCCTTTGTTATGTCATTTGAAAGTCTTACCCTTGCGGAAGCCTCCGCAAGCCTCATGAGTGCCTCAAACTGCCTGAGTGTTATGGGGACGGGCCCGCCGCCCTCTGCCCTTGACCTAGTCTTCACATAGAAGTTCTTCAGGAGCTTGCTTACGTCAGGCGTCATCTGGGGGAAGCAGTTTTCCTTTGCATATGCTATGTACTTCCTCACCATTGAAGGCACTATCGCAGGCTTTATGATGTCAGCTTCATGCCTGCTCTTGAGTACGTGCTCGACGATCTTTTTGTCAGCCTTGCTTTCGGGAACGTCCCTTAGCGTGAACTTGAGGTCGAACCTTGAAAGGAGCGTCGGTGGTATGTCAATCTGCTCGCTTATGCTCCTCATCGGGTCGAAACGCGAGAACTTAGGATTGCCGCCTGCGAGTATGGAAGTCTTTGCCGGAAGCGTGGCAACGATGCTTGCCTTTGCTATGCTTATGCTGCCCTGTTCCATGCCCTCGTGCATTGCAACCTGGTCTTCCTGGCTCATTTTTTCAAACTCGTCTATCGAGTTGTGGCAGAATACACCGTCTGCAATGAAGTTTGCAGTCCGCGGAACCGTCATGTCGTATACATAGCCGTCATAATCATAACGCCTTATCTTTTTTACCCGATCGGGGAATGCGTTTCCTTGCAGCAGCGCTGTCATTTTTTTCTTCATACCACCGCTGACACGGCTGCCGAACATTTTCATCAGCTTCTGAACTTGTTCTCTGGAAGGCATGTATTTTTCGTTCTTGTAGCAGTACGCGGTGCTTGAAAGTCCTGCGGCATTCAGCTCTGACGTATTCACGTTTTCTATGAGTTCCTGACAGAAATCCCTGACTAAACCCGCGGGCACCTTGCTGCCGGCGGAAGATACCTTGATCTTCCTCTCGGGCATGCATTTACGCATCTTTGCAGAATGTTCTTTTATGCAGTTCCTGAACCTCTCCACGTCGGCTCTTCCCGTTATCCTTACGTTATAGACTCCTTTTGCCCGGACGAGCCTGGAATAGACGCCGAGACGCCTCAGTGTCATCATGAAATTCAGGCTGGCTTGCCTGTCGCTTGAAAGCAGTATCTCGGAATGGACGACCTCATACTCCCTCCCATTCTTTCTGGAAACCTTTGACGAAAGGCAACCGTCCGCATCAAAACAGCCTGCGACGAATCCCCTGAGGACGTCGTCGGGCATTTTCAGCACGTTGCTCATGTCGCTGCCGACAAGGCATTCATAAAGCTGGACGAGCGTCCTGTTTCCCGAAAACATGACGACGCAGTCGGATTCAACTTTCCTTCCCCTTATATTGGCCTTGGTTTTGTACTCGTACGTACGCAGCTTCTTGTCGAAGGTCCTGTCCCAGCAATAAGTGAACCTCTTAATGTAGTCAGCATGCTTCAGAGACTGTATGACCCGTATTCCCCTGCGCGTGACATGGCCGTCACCGAGGATAAAACCCAGCAGATAGCCGAGCTCAGGCGTGAGCTTTGAGGTTTTCGGTCCTATGAAAGCCATCTTCTTGCCGAATTTGAAAACTCTCCTTGACCATTCGTCATGTATGCCAAGGCCTGACAGTGCCTTCTTGAACGACTTTATGTCAGGTTGCCCGCCACCGGAAAGCACGCTTCTGTCGAACCCGTATTTACTGTTGAATTCGCTCATGGTTGCATATTTGCCGGAAATTCGGATCTTCAGTTCGGCCTTGTCTTCATTGGAAAGACAGACATTCCAATCCTGGGGAAGGAGGTCTATCAGAAGGGCATCTTTTTGGTTCCCGGGTATCTTCAGAGGAGCGAGCACATAGTCACCCTCGATGAAATCTCCTGCACTCTTCCATCCAAGGGAATTACCGTCGATGAGCGGATGATTTGGCGTCAGGTCTATCGAGAATCCAGAATCCAGAAGCATGGATATCATCTTGCCGCGATACCTGCGTCTTCCCACGATATCGGAAACCGCGGAACTTACACCGGAACCGTCATACGAATAGACTATGCTGCCACTCTTCCCTATCTCGACCGGCCTGCCGTTGCACATGGCCCTCTGAACATTCCCGTTAAGAGCGGACCTGAAAGGCATTATCGCGTCATCTGCAACTATTCTCGTTTCCGGGTGCATACAAAGAAGCCCCTTGTTTGCAAGGACAAGTGCACCTGCTTCAAGTACCCAGCCACCCATGAACTGTTCGTCCTTTGTGACAGTTGCGGTAAGACCTGCAGTAGATACACCCTTTCCGCTCACGTACCTGCCGCGCGGCACTATCTCCGGGACGAGCTTTAATAGCTGAGACTTACCCGCAGAGGGGTCACCTATTATCAGGATATGGATGTCACCCCTGAAATTGCTACCGTCAGGAAGCTTCCTTGGTACACCACCAAAGAGTTGGAGTATGACCGATTCCTTTATGTGGGTCAGCCCGTAAAGCGACGGTGCCATGGAAGCGACGAGCTTATCATAAATTAGCGGGTCCTTTGAAAACTCCTTTATCTGCTCTTCCTCTTCCTTTGATATCTGGAGTTTTTCCCACGTGGTGTCTGTCGGTTCAACGTGGTTTGCGTCAAGATAGAAGTCAAGCTTTACCGAGCCTATCTTTCCCTTGGGAACTTCCCTTAAGACACCCGTTATCTTGAGCCTGTTACCAGGGTCTGACATCCTCCTGCCGTCCGGGGAAACCAGGTCTTCACTTAACCATATGTTGACCTGGGAAGGCTTGTCGCCGTCCGTGAGCTCGAAAGGCTCGTCCACGGTTATCCACCTGGCATCGATCATCACCTTGTTGTTCTCAAGGAACGCCTTGCCGTCACATGCCCTCCCGTCAGTGACGTTTCCGCACTTAAACGGCTTGGATATGAACGTTCCGTTGACAGGATGCCTCGTCACACTGTCGCATTCATGGCATTTCCAGTCAACTGCAACTATTTCGGGCCTTATCTCAGAAGCCCTCCTGACTATACCCTCGACGCAGATGAACTTTCCTATGTGCTTGGATCTCAGGTCGCGGACGCTTACGGTACTGGTTTCCGGAAGTCCGGAAAACCTTACCCTGACCGGGCCCGGCAGGTCTATTCCGCTTACGGCCGTGTCAGCGACCTTCATGAAATTTGCAGGATTTTCAAGAAGCATCTGTGAAAGGTCGTCAAAGCGCTTGTCCAGCTTGTCGAAATTGACGAGAAGAGACTTTTCCTCTTCGGCTGCCTTGTACAGTTCCTTTCCGTACTCGTCACTTAGGAAGAACCTGAACTTTTCGACTGCCTCCGGCTTCACGTCACTGTCAGATACGTTGGTTCTGGACATAGGGAATAGAATTATGATTATGAAGTTTAAAAAATTTGTCTGGAATCGTGGCTTTACATTTTATATTATTGAAACAAGAAAATAATATGTCTGGACTGAAAGTGGATCTCTGCGGGCTGAAATTGAAAAATCCGCTCATTCTTGCATCAGGTATACTTGGAGTCACCAAGTCATCGCTGAAAAACGTTGCCCAAAACGGGGCCGGTGCGGTCACCATAAAATCAGTAAGCAGGGAGCCGAGAAAGGGTCACAAAACGCCCATAATACAAGTTGACGGGGACGTCATGATCAATGCCGTGGGTTACTCGAATCCGGGGCTTTCTGAGTCCAGGAAGGAATTCACGGGACTCGGTGAAGTCGGTGTACCCGTAATAGCGAGCATACTCGGAACTGATGCAGAAGAGTTCGCATACATGGCCGGAAACTTCCTTCCAGGAGACTTTTCTGCAGTGGAGCTGCCGCTTTCGTGCCCACACACGCCCGGATACGGCATGCTGGCGGGGCAGGGAACGCCTGAAGCCACGTACGAAATAACGGCTGCTGTAAAGAAGAGCACGAAGCTGCCGGTGATAGTGAAGCTTTCACCGAGCATCCAGGCACTCGGTGAAGTCGCAAAGGCTGCAGAAAAGGCAGGTGCGGACGCAATAAACATGGGAAACACCGTAGGTCCCGGGATGTTCATAGACGCCAGGGCTAAAAAGCCTGTCCTGGATTTCAAGTTCGGCGGTCTGTCTGGCCCTGCAATAAAGGCAATATCTGTGCGCTGCGTATACGATGTCTACAAAGCGGTGAGGATACCAGTAATCGGCACTGGCGGGGTAACGACCGGCATCGATGCGATAGAGATGATCATGGCCGGGGCTTCTGCAGTCGGTGTAGGTTCTGCAGTGCACTACAGGGACATGGACGTTTTCAGAAAGATTGCAGACGAGATGTCCGTATTTATGAAGAGTGAAGGCTATCCGTCCGTGAATGAAATGGTGGGTCTTGCGCATGAATGAGAGACCAGTGATGATGAAGATAGAGAAGGCGGTAGACGAAGCAAAGGACACGAAGACATTCTGGTTTTCAGGAAGGGTCGGTGCAAAGCCTGGCCAGTTCGTGATGCTCTGGCTTCCGGGAAGTGGACAGAAGCCTTTTGGGATATCTTACCAGGAAAGGGGATCGTTCGCGCTCACCATAAGAAGGGTGGGCGGCTTCACGAAAGAGTTGTTCAAGCTCGGTACAGGCGACCGCGTCGGGATACAGGGACCCTACGGAAAGCCGTTTTCAATGAAAGGTGACAACGTCGTTCTCATAGGTGGGGGCTATGGGACGGCCCCGCTTGCGTTACTTGCAGACGAGATGGCAAGGAAGGGGAAAAACGTTCATATGATAACGGGAGCTGCCGGAAAGGAGTTCCTGCTCTACCAGAAGAGGTTTGAGAAGAGCAAGGTAAAGACCACGTACGCAACGGACGACGGGTCATTCGGTCACAAGGGGTTCTGCACAGAATGTCTGGTAGATTCAGTAAAGAGTGGTAACATAGATTACGTATACTGCTGCGGTCCGGAGAAGATGATGGTCAAGGTTTTTGAAATCTGCAACAAAAAGGAAATACCAGGCGAATTCTCGCTAGAAAGATACATGAAGTGCGGTTTCGGAGTGTGCGGGTCATGCACGCTCGACCCGACAGGATGGAGAGTGTGCAAGGACGGTCCGGTATTCACGCTCGAGCAGTTAAAGAAGGTTGATGAATTCGGAAAGTACAAAAGGGACGGTAGCGGAAAGAAGGGGAAGCTATGAGCTCATTACTGCTTTATGGAAAGACCGTGGTGTGCGGTCCTGGGAAGATACACACGAACCTGTTCATCGAGATACATGAGGGCAAGATACGCAGGATGACGAACCTGTCCAACAGGAAGCCTGACATAACGGCTGACGTGATAATGCCGGGTTTCATAGACCCACACGTCCACTGTAGGGACTGGAACCAGAAGGAGAAGGAGACGATAAGTACTGCTGGGCACGCTGCGCTCCACGGCGGGGTGACGCGGGTACACGACATGCCGAACACGAGCCCGCCGATTCTTACCCATACTGACGTGGAGAAGAGGATAGAAACCATGAAAAGCAGCGAGACCCCGGTCGAGTACGGTCTCTATTGCGGGGTGACCGCAAACAAGTCACAGATAAGGGAAGCCGTCGAGGCCGTGAAGAAGTACGATGAGGTAGTCGGCCTGAAACTATACGCAGGGGAATCGACAGGCGAGCTCGCAGTCCCGGAAAGAAAGGACCAGAGGATGGTATACAAAGCATTGTCAGAGCTCAGCTACAGGGGGGTGCTTGCTGTCCACTGCGAGAAGGAATCAGAGTTCCGTGAAGAGGTGTGGAGCGTCAACAGCCCGGAGACGTGGTGCGACATAAGGCCGCCGGGGGCTGAGATAGAATCGGCAAGGGACCAGGTCAATTTCGCGTCAGTGTCCGGATTCAAGGGAACTCTTCACATATGCCATGCGAGCCTGCCAGAAACGGTAAGGTTGGCAAGGGACATGAAGACGCTGAAAGTTACATGCGGCGTGACTCCCCATCATCTGCTGCTTACATACGAGTCCATGAAGAAGAAGTCCAGAGGGCTGTTCTACAAGGTGAACCCGCCGCTAAGAAGGGACGATTCTGTGCAGGGACTCGTAAAGGAACTGTTCCGCGGCAAGATAGACTGGATAGAAACAGACCACGCACCGCACAGGATCAACGACAAGCTGTACGCACCCTTCTGTTCAGGCATGCCGGGTCTTGACAGCTACGCAAATTTCATATCCACACTGAGTGCACACTTCAAGGTACCTTTCGACGACCTCCTGAAGATGACCTCAGGAAACGCTTCGAAGACGTTCAAGCTGCCGCAAAGGGAGATAAAGGCAGGAAAGGAAGCAACGCTCACGTTAATCGATATGAAAACTGAAACCGTGAAGATCACTGACCTCGGCACCAAGAGCGGCTGGAGCCCATACGAAGGCATGAACTTCCCCGGGCGCTGCAGGGCGACAATAATCAAAGGAAAAGTACATTATTTATCAAAGGAAGATTAGGATAGCGGTTCAATGCCACGCCTTTCACGTTTTCCGCCGTATTCCCTGAGTGCACTATCGACAGCATCTTTATCGAACGTATCATACAACGCTCTAAAGTAGGCGTCTTCTGCAAAGGTGTTACCGCAATTTAGAATTTCACTAAAGTACACATCAATTGCATTGTCCAGATCCACAGGTATTACTATACCTTTCATACGAAGATTATGAGGCGTAGAAATAAAAACACGCCAAACAATTAATACCTACGAGGGCCCGTGGTCTAGTGGCTATGACACCGCCTTGACGTGGCGGGGATCGCCGGTTCAAATCCGGCCGGGCCCATTCCATTTCAATTAGCCGGTGATTCTAGCATTCTTTACCAACATGTTTAAATTTAGCCGAAGTTTCTGCAATAGAATCGAATAAAAGTCTAATCCGGTGTAAAAAACTATTACCGAATTTTCATCTTAAAAAGTCCTTTATGGTGCAATAAAGTATCACTAAAAACGAATTTTTTTAGTAAGATTTATATTTCTATCGGCACCTTAATTTCAATAATAAGACATTAAGGAGGCGATGAGTTATTCTAGTAGTATATCTGAGTCAAAGAGTGAATAAATCGCTAGGCACATGCGGATTTGACTTTATTGGAAATGTAAATCCTGTTGGTACAAAGGCTTACAGCGACCGGAGTAATCTAGTTACCGCTACCAAACTTCCAGATGACGAAATAGGAGATTGCCTGACAGACAGTCAGGGACAGTTAATTGAGCCAGCGGCTGATCCAACAAAAATATATTTAATGATGAAGAATGGTCAGAAGTGAAAAGTCCACGGTTAATTGATTCCTTGGCCTTGTTACTTGTGGTCATATAGTTTCGTCTCGTCAGTATCTACTATGTTCGAATTACTGAAAAATTACTTTGAAAGTGCACTGAAGGCAAACAGTCTAGACGAGATTGGGAAGCTTCGCGATCTTGCAGAAGTTGCATACAAAGCAGTAGAAAGACGGCACGGTCATGGTAAGGTTTCAGGAGAATGTTTTGAACAATCGGGAGAAATGTATTCTGCTATCTGTAAAAAATTCAATGAAATAACAAGCACCAACAATTCTAATGATGTAAATGCAGATGGTCTTCACCAAACCGAAAAAGAAAAAGTGCTTTCGGATCTGAAAGACTATGCGAGAACGGCACTAAATGAACATCAAAACACCGAAAAAATGGTCAAGTTGGATAAAAGTGTTGTAGATTATTTAAGCGAAATTCCAGAAGGTCTCGTGAATGACTCTGAAATTTTCGATGTTGTCCAGGATTTCTGGGAGATACGCAATTCACAATCTTTCAGTAAGAGAATCTGACTTTTAGCTATGAAAAACCATTAAGTGGCAGTTGGTGCGCTATGTACATGGTCAGAAAGGATGCAAAAAATGCCGAACATCGACCAGGATGAGCTCGACGATTCGTATGTAGATGCTTTATCGCAGCTAAATGTGGTAAAGAAATGATTTGATCCTAACAAGCATTCGGGTCAAATAGCTCTGGATATTTCATGGTAAGACTGTCGATTTCTGATAAGGGGTAGACGATATCTCCTACAGGCGCGGCAATCAATACCCCTTTCTTTTTCTTCCCGAACTGGTCAAGAGCGGCTTCCATTACCAGGGGTGCGCCTGAACCGCGTTTATTTATGGGGTCATTGGAGATGGCAAAAACTACCATGCCGCCACGGCTTCTTACACCTTGCAGTACGAATTCTCCTGCAGCCTTCACCGCCCAGCTCCCGTACCCTATAAGACTTTCGTTGATACCCGCGTCTTTTGAATAATCTTCGATTGAATAACAAAGGTCTTTCAATACATCCTTTGTGACTTCATCACTGTTGCCTGAGAATGTCTTTTTCGCAAAAGTTGGTCCAAGGGATAAAAAAGGTGCTCTCACTTCAACGTAATTAGAAAACGGATCTTTCGCTTCGCTTGTGTATTCAATAGTGTCTTTTGCTTCATTGTAACGTGCACAAATGTTGCCGACTCCGCTATAAACAATGATTTTTGATGTATTGCGAATTTTCATATCGATTTCTCCTGAATTCTTTTGCTGCATAATGATGACAAAAAGTTTTATAAACCTATGACCAAGAACCGTGCACTGGACGAATCGTGCATTTCTCAACATTTAAATTCCGGACCGGAATAAACTTATAGTGATACCATGCAGCTCCTAAGGAATGACGTGGAAAAGGCACTGGGGCAGGAGAAGCTCGACGTCTCCCTCCTGGAAAGTCCGCCTAAACCTGAGATGGGCGATGTCGCTTTCCCTTGTTTTTCACTTGCCGCCAAGATGAAGAAGGCGCCTCCCGCGATAGCTTCAGAACTGGCGAGAAAGCTCAAACCCGCAGGGTCGGTGAAAGAGATAAAGGCGATCGGGCCTTACGTCAACTTCTATGCTGACTGGGAAAAGCTCGGGGGAAAGGTTCTTGGAAAGGTTCTTGCAGAAGGCAAGCGCTACGGCTCCGGCGCTAAGAAGGAAAGGGTCATGATAGAGTTTGCGCATCCGAACACACACAAGGCAGTGCACATAGGACACGCAAGGAATCTTACGCTCGGGGAAGCGCTTTCAAGGACCATGTCATTTGCCGGCAGTGACGTGAAAAGGGTTAATTACCAAGGTGACATAGGTCCGCACGTTGCCAGGTGCATGTGGGGACTTTTGAACCTGAAGGAGAAAGAACCTGCAAAAGACAGGGGAAAGTGGCTCGGAGAGATATATGCCAAAGCCAGCATGAAAGCCACAAACCACGAGGTGGAACTGCAGATAAAGGAGATAAACAAGGACCTCTATGCAGGAAAGCCTGATCTTGTCAAACTGTGGAAAAAGACAAGGCAGTGGAGCCTTGACTATTTTGATACAATATACGCCGATTTTGGGGCGAAATTCGACCGTTTCTACTTTGAGAGTGAGGTAGAGGGGCCGGCAATATTGCTTGCAAAAGAGCTGGAAAAGAAAGGTACCGCAAAGATGAGCGACGGGGCGATAGTGATGGACCTTGAGAAGGACAAACTGGGAATCTACGTGCTGCTCACCCAGGACGAAACGCCGCTTTATTCGATAAAGGACTTCATACTGGCGCGGATGCAGGACAAGGAGTACAATCCGGCGAGTATAATCCACGTGGTTGGTTCAGAGCAGGACCTCCACTTCAGGCAGCTTTTCAAGAGCCTTGAGATAATGAAGTCGCCTGTGGCAAAAAAGGAGTACCACCTTTCTTATGGCCTTGTGAACCTTGAGTCAGGCAAGATGAAGTCCAGGGAAGGCAGGGTCATACTGTACGAAGACCTAAAAGAGAAGATGATGGAAACGGCACTCAGTGTCACGAAAAAGAAGAATCCCGGTCTCACAAAGTCCGAACTTGCGGAGACTGCAAGAATAGTTGCGCTCGGTGCGCTCAAGTACGACATGGTCAAGGTGTCGCCCGAAAAGACCATCGTCTTCGACTGGGAAAGGGCTCTGAGCTTTGAAGGAAACAACGCGCCTTACCTGCAGTACACGCACGCAAGGTGTTGCTCCATACAGAGGAAAGCCGGGAAAAAGGCTTGGAAGTACGATGCTTCAGTCCTCAGGGAGGAAAAAGAAATAGCACTCCTAAAGAAGGTCTCGGAGTTCCCAGAGCTCGTGGAGAAGGCCGGACGCGAGATGAGGCCGCATTACGTTGCAACTTACACGTACGAGCTCTGCGACGCATTCAACGAGTTCTACCAGGCGGTTCCAGTGTTAAAGGCTTCTGAGAAGGAGATGAAAGCCAGGCTCGCACTTGTGGGCGCCGTTAGGATAACGCTTAGGAACACGCTGAACCTGCTTGGAATAGAAGCTCCTGAGAAGATGTGAGGGATTTTTGTGACAAGCGTGGAAAACGCATCTTTTGGTGATGCCAGGAATATGGCATTATTGGAATCTGGGAATGAGGAAGACGATATATTCGAGGTGGGGGAAGGGGGAAGTATAATAGCTTGTCCATTCATCAGAAACGACATCGTTTATTTCGGCTGCAATGACCATTACATTTATGCTGTTGACACTAGAACCGGGCAGGAGCTATGGAAGTTTCGCGCAGAAGACATAATATATTCACCCATAATCTATGAAAACCGTATATTCGTTGGTTCGACTGACAAGCACCTCTACTGCCTTTCGCTGGATGGGAAGCTTATCTGGAAGTTTCGGACAGACGGTGTCGTGCGCTCGAGGCCGGCAGCCATCAACGGCGTGGTTTACTTCGGTTCAATGGACCACCACATCTATGCTGTTGATATGTCTGGAAAACTCGTGTGGAAGTTCAAGACTAACGACTGCATAGACCTGGACGCGACAGTCGATGAAAAAAGGGTCTACATAGGTTCATGGGATTTCATCTTCTATGCGGTAAACCACGACGGAAGCCTTGCATGGAAATTCAATACGAAGGGACTTGCATATTCCGGGACGGTGTCAGGTAAATACATCTATTTCGGCTCATTTGATCACAACGTCTACAAAGTGGACAGGGAAACGGGAAAACTTATCTGGAAGTTTAAGATGCATGGTGCCAAGACATGGAAATGGATAACCATTTCAGATGGTGTTCTTTACTTCGGTTCCAGGGACAAGAACCTTTATGCGGTCAGTGAGAACGGCGAGCTTATCTGGAAGTTTCGCACGCAGGGAATGGTACATTGCACGCCGCTTGTAAAGGACGGGTCAGTTTACTTCGGCTCGTGTGATGAGAACTTCTATTCAGTCGACATGAAAACCGGAAAGCTCAACTGGAAGTTCAGGACCCGTGGTGCCATAATATCGTCCGTTGTCGAAGCTGGCGGGGCGGTGATATTCGGTTCACTGGACTGCAACCTCTACTGCCTCTCACCAGAAGGAAAAGTTATTTGGAAGTTCCTTACAAGTTCCATGTCGCAAGGGAACGTGAAGATCGTTGAAAGCGCGACATCTAGAGAGGATTCCAAGAAATTCGACATAATGGAACAAGCATCCGTGAAACCCGAAGTTCAGAAAGAAGATCATGAACCCGACAGGTACGGTGACAGCAAGAGCAGGTACGGCGTGGATGAAATCGAGGAAGACGGGCTGAGTTCTTACGCGAGGAAGAAGAAGTACAGGTAACTCAGAAAAAGAACCTGTCGAGTTTCTTGACTACGAAAAACATCGAAACGAGTCCCATTAGTGTAAGCGAGACCGCTATGTAGAGGTTTGCAGTCCATATATGGTAAAATCCGTACCCTGACGGCTCTGCGTAGTATCCAGTCATCGTCTGGGTTCCTGACATAAGTAAAGTCAGGCCTACGAGTATGACTACCGTGGCAAGAATCATGCCTTTCATACACTTTGCTTTGGCAGAAAGTATTATAAAGAGTAATATATTTTTATTCTAGTTCTGACAATTCTTAACTAATGGAAGCGAAATCAGTGTACCTTATCGGGATTTTTCTGGCAGTGGTCATTGTGAGCGGCTGCATCGGCGAAACAGTCCCTGAAGCGACAGAGCCGACAGGCGGGCAATGTCTCCAGCCAAAGATAATCATAGGAGGTATATGCTGCTACGACGCTAACGACAACGGTGTCTGCGACATGGACGATGCGGGATGTCCTGATACGTGCGATGATGGAAACCCGTGCACAGACGACATGTGTTCGGGCGCAACGGACTTCAAATGTGTCAACAACTTGACGTATCCGTGCTGCGGCAACGGGGTATGCGATCCAAGCGAGGATGTTGAAAACGTGTGCTCTGAGGACTGCACTGTACTGAAGTTAACCAAGTTCAAGTACTCCGAGACTCCTGATTACATGGACGGTGAAAAGTTCGTCTTCATACACACAGGCTCGTCAGAGACTGAGGAAAGATTCTTCTACCTGAACATAACTGCCGGCCTCCACGGGATGGAGAACATAAAATACACGTTCAAGTGTAACTCGACCCAGCATTCAAACCTGGACAGCATAGACTCCGAACTGTACAACGTGAGTGACGACGTGGACGAGAAGATAAACAAGCTCGAGGATTCGCACTATCTGATATACACCAACTTCTACGAAAAGAAGACAGGTGTCTTCGGAAGGGACATAAGTGCGCTCGCCTACGACGAGATGGCATCCTTCCACTTCAACATAGAAAAGAAGAACCCGCAGCAGAGAGACGACCTGACGTGCCTTTTCAAGTTCTACTTCAGCGAGCCGCAGAAGATTGTGCACAAGTGGCTTGAGATTTCGTACATATAGGGTAACTATTTAAACGTTGCCCGACTATAAGTTTCTTATCAACCCGGAGATGAGTCGGACGAAAAAGCCGCTCCGCAATCTGGGAAGAGGTGAAAATATGGCATACAAATTGGTTATATCAGACCCAAAGACTAGGAAGTCCTACCAGAAGGAAGTCTCTGGAGAGGGCATAAACGGAAAGAAGATAGGCGAGAAGTTCTCAGGAAGCGTTGCAGGTCTTGAAGGATACGAGCTTGAAGTGACCGGAGGTTCCGACAAGGACGGCTTTCCCATGAGAAAGGACGTAAACGGAAGTGGGAGAAAGAAGGTCCTCCTCTCAGGCACGCCGGGATTCCACCCAAGGCTTGAAGGCCAGAGGAAGAGAAAGTCCATCAGGGGAAACACCGTCTCAGACGAACTTGCACAGGTGAACGCCAAAGTCGTCAAGGAAGGTAAGGAAAAGCTTGAGAAGGTCTTTGCAGGCGCAAAGGAAGAGAAGAAAGAAGGCGAGGACGGAAAAAGCATAACTGACGAACTGCAGCAGCTTGAGAAATCCGAGGCAAAAAAGGACAAGAACTATGAAATAGAACAGGAAAAGAAAAAGCAAGAAGAGGAGTCTGCTGAAGAACAGAAAGAGGAAGCTCCCGCCGAGGAAAAGCCTCCTGAAGGGTCTGAAGAGAAGAAAGAATGAAAGCGTTGATATTATAATCCACTTTTATTCGAGTGAATCCCTGAGCCTGGATATCGAATCGAAGATTAGTCCATGGAAATCTTCATCATAAGTATTGGAATGCTTGACGTATTCGGAGTCCTTTTCGTTACTTTCAAGCTTTGAATCAGCTTCACATTCATAGTCCAGGAACCTGGAAAGGGCACTGTCAGCTGAAGTGAAAACGTAAGGTGTGGTCTCCACAGTGCGAAGCGGGATCTCGGAATAGCTGGGTCCGGTGTAATCGCCCTCCCATATGCGGGGTTCCCCGGCCTCAAGTGTACTGATGGAATTTTGAAGGTACTCAAGCGCAGTGAGACTTTCTGTAGAAGCAAGGTTCGTGATTATCTTCTCAGCGTGAAGCTTTCCTAGTGGGGTTTCCTTGTACTTGCCATTGACCAATGCACCTAAAAACCATCGCTTCTTGCAAACCCTGTCATCTTTGATTATCCCTATGAGGGCATCGGCTCCCCTGTCACCCATCAGTGAAAGTCCCAATAGTGACAAATCCTTGGCTTTCTTGCCGCCGTAGACAAAATCATTTACGAGAGATTCTGTATCACTGCCCATTAATTACTTTTAGGGGAAAGGAATAAAAACGGCAAATGATTGAGCTGTCACTGAAAAATTTTAAAGTGTGATCTTGCAGTAATGAAACGGGTTTTTAAAACTAGCTGCGATGTCGATTGTTATGGACGAGAAAAAGCACGTGGACTTGTATATAGGGTCAGAGAAAACCAGTCTGGGAAGGTGTGTAAAGTATGAATCATTGAAATACCCGTTGTATCACGTGTTATCTTACTATTCAAATCCTGAAAATCCTGAAATTCTACCATCCGTTAATGAAAAGACGAAAAGATTCTGGACAAGGAGGAGTGCACTAAGATACATGGAGAAAGAAATGAAAAATGACAAGAGTGATCCCATAGCATCGGAAATCTTCGAAATGATAGATGGAAATTCATATTTAGGTCGTAGAGATCTCCCCAAAAACATGACAAAGAGAGAAATCGTGAGACTGAAGAAAAGGTCCGAATGGTTTGCGAAAAGGCTGGACCCTTTCATGACTTCCTCTATTCCGGGTGCACGCAGTATAGGAATCGGACACAAGGATTATGACACTGTTTTAGAAGAGCGATTCTGTTAGCCAGCAAGTTCCAGTTTAGGTTCTTGTTATTCTTTTCTTACTGTTTAATCCATTCGGCGAACTTCCTGACAGCCTTGCTTCGCTGCGATATCTCGTTTTTTTCTTTCATCCCAAGCTCAGAGTACGTCTTTTCGTAGCCGTTTGGGACGAAGATGACGTCCCATGCGAAGTCATAGCCTGCCTTGACGGTCTCGCTTATCCTGCCGCTCGTCCTTCCTTCAAAGCTCGTGACATTGCCTTCGGAGTCGCAGTATGAAACAACGGTGACGGCATCTGCAGTCCTGTCCTTGCCGTCAAGGTATCGAACGAGTCCCTGCGGGCCCATTGCGCTGAAAAAGTGCTTCACCAAGGTCCCGGGATAGCCGTTCATGGACTCTATACAAAGTCCGGTGTCTTCCACTAAAAGCGGCTCTTTCAGGACATTGTATGCGAGCTTTGCCTTCAGCCTGGACACCTTTGCCGGATCTTTGTCCTGAACCTCGTCTATATCAAGCTTCTTCTGAACGACTTCCACACCATGTCCGGAAAGTATGGACTTTGCCTCGTTGAACTTCATCGAGTTGCCTGTCACGAAATAGACTCTCATGCAATCACCAGCTCTCCCATACCCATTCGACAGTCTCCGGCTCCGGCCCTGCCTTTTCCGTCCTCTTCCAGTAATACATGAGCGCAAGTCCCGATATTATACCGCCGAGATGCCCGAAGTTTGCAATTCCTTCCTGGAGGCCGAAAATGCCTGAAAACAGCTCGAAAATGACAAAGAATGCTACAAGAAGCGCTGACGGTACAGGGATGCCCGGGAAGACGAATATGATGTTTCTTGGGAACTTGAACGCATATGCTGCAAGAACGGCAAACACTGCACCACTTGCGCCAAGAAGCGGGATGTCTGAAATTCCAGTCAGCGCCAGGTGGAACATCCCTGAGAAAATGCCGGAGATGAAATAGAGTGCCAGGAACCTGCCGGTCCCAAGAGTCCTCTCCATCACGCCGCCGAACATGAAGAGTGCAAGCATGTTGAGTCCTAGATGGGTTATTCCACCGTGGGCGAACATGTAGGTGAAGAACTGCCAGTAGTAGCCCGAGAACGCCATCGTGGGCGTGAGTGCTACCAGTTCCGTGAACGGAGCCACGACTATTTGTAGTATGAACATTATGAAATTTGCCACGAGCAGTACGACCGTGGCTTTTGCATAACCATGTACGCTTCTGACCATATGTACACCTCTCTTTATGACTTGTTATTTATTAGAAGGACTCCAATTAAAAAGTGGAGGTATTCTATGGCCGAAAATGCTGACGTAATAAACAGGGTCGTTGCCATCATAGTTGACACCATAATACTTGCAATCGTCATGGTCGTATTGTCACTACCGCTTGGTATGCAGGCTATGATGATGAACATGACAAACTACACGAACCCCGCGGCTGCTGCCGGCCTCGCTGGCTCTTCGATGCTCTTCACAGTACTGTCTCTACTGATAGGACTTGGATATTTCACATACTTCGAGGGCACGACAGGACAGACGATAGGTAAAAGAATGGTGAACATAAAAGTCGTCAAGGAGAACGGCAAGCAGGTGACATACATGGACGCCCTCGTAAGAACCATACTGAGAATGATCGATGGCATCGGGATGTACATCGTCGGGCTCATCGTGGTGCTTGCAAGCGAGAAGAAGCAGAGAGTTGGTGACATGGCGGCAAAGACCCTTGTGGTGAAGGCGTGAGCCTTCATTCTTTTATTTTATCTTTTCCATATTATTTCTATGATAGAACCAGTGGAAGCGGCAAAATGGATATTGGTCATTTTCATCGCAGGCTTCATTGGATATTTTGGTAAATACTTAAGCAAGCTCGTCATCGCAAGGCTGCATAAGAAGAAGCCTGCCGAAAAGCCTGTGGAAGAGAAGCCTCAGAAATCCAAAGATGAAATAGACTATGATCTCGAGAAGAAGCGGTTGAAGCTCGAAAAGAAGCGCATAAAAGCGCAGAAGAAGGGTTCTAAATGAAAAACCCAATACCACTGAATATCGCTGCAATATGCGGCATTATTGCAGCCGTCGTGTCATTGTCGTCCATATTCATCGCGATATCACTGTCACCGTGGTTCACGTGGACGGGAAGCTGGCTTTCCGATCTTGGAAGGACCACGCTGCCGTCCGCACCAATCTTCAACAACGGACTGATAATGGGGGGAGCACTGGGAGTCGTGTTTTCGCTTGGAATAAGAAAATCAGGAATATTCAGTGGAGAGGAAAGCGAGTACGGCCTTGCTACATTGTTCCTGACAACGTTCTTCCTGTGCTTTGTGGGAATATTCCCAGTGGATGCCGGCATGCCGCATACGCTTGCGTCATTCCTTTTCTTCGTATTCTCCACTATTACACTAGTCCTCATTGGAAACGTCATGCGGAAAACAGAAGAAAGAAAACTCGGCCTAGCGGTTTTCGTCCTCGGTGTGATTTCTGCAATAAGTTTCCCGTTCTTCTTCGCACCGAGGCCGTTTGGAATGAACGCGGTAATAGAAATGGTGTCATCAACATCCATGTCGATATTCATCCTGAGTTATAGTATCCGCATACTTTCTTCAGCCCGCAAATAGTGCATCTGGGATTCCTCGGCAGGCAGACATTCTGCCCGTACCTTACCATGAGAAGGTTTATTTCCTTCCAGTGCTTTCTCGGAATGGATTCCTTTAGGACGGGTTCGGTTTCTTCCGGAGTCTTCGTGTTCACAAGTCCCAGTCTGTTGGAAATACGGTGAACGTGAGTGTCAACAGGCAGCGCGTCGTCGTCGAACCCGTACACCTGGACGCAGCCTGCAGTCTTGGGCCCGACACCTTCCAGCTGCATCATGTCCTCGCGCTTCCTTGGAACCTTCCCACTGAACTTATCGATGAGCTGCTTTGATATCGTCTTTATCCTCTCGGCCTTGACCTTGTAGAAACCGCTTGGCCTTACCAGTTCCTCAAGCTTTTCATTGGGAGCATTTGCTATTTCCCACGGTGTCTTGTAAACCGAGAACAGTCTGTCAGACGCCTTCTTTGTGTTCTCGTCCTTGGTCCGCTGGGAAAGAACCGTGGAAATGAGTACGCAGAAAGGGTCTTCGTTCCACACTATTGCCTTGCCACCGACTTTCTTGCGCATCTCACTGACTATGAATTCTATGTCCATGTAACAAAAAGCAGTCCGTGATTTAAGTTCCTACCTGGATGCTGCCGGTCATTCCCTTCAGCATCGCTATTGCCGAAAGGGCAGCAAGGTAAGAAGTTCTTGGGTTTTTCGGAGAAGGCAGATTTTCTGTACGCAGCTCCATTTTGCCGAAATCTCCATTCGCCTCTATTTCATGGACGTTCCTCTCAACAGAAGGGTCAGCTATTACCCTGACTCTTGTCTTCTCAGCACCAATGCCGGCAAGCGAGAGTGCTATTGAGACGTTGACGTTCCTTGGAAACATCAAAGCAGCCTCCTCTGCGCTGCCCTCGAAAATGGTCATGGGTTCTTTTATGGACTTTATTTCAATGCCTTTCTTTTTAACATATGAAGAATCCTCAAAGCTTTCCGGAGGCTTCCTGGTAGTGAGAAGCACATTTTCTAGCCCTTCAATGGACGCCGCCTTTATGCCGTCCAGTCCCGGTATGGCGCCTGATGGTATGTAGATACTCTTTCCATTTTCTTCTGCGGTCTTTTTCATGTCCCCAAGAAGCTTCTCATCAGCTAGTGCACCGACACTCAGTACCATGATGTCCGATTTCCCGAGAACAGCCTTACCGTTCTGCCTTACAAAGTCCTGTGAAGCTGCCTCTATGACGAGGTCCACGTCGTCCATCTCAGCTAATTCACGTATGATTATTGGCCCGGACTTCAGCTTTCCAGAAAGTTTCTTGGCAGCGGAAGCGTCGCTGTCGAGAAGATAAGAAAGATCAAAAGCGCTGTCGCTGTCCAGATATTCGGCTATGATCGTTCCTATGGAGCCGCAACCTACGAGACATACACTGTTGTTTACATTCATGTTAGATTAGATGAACAGGCGGCTTTTAAAGAGACACCATGTCACACGAGTTCCTTCATGAGTTGTACGTGGTTGCCTATTCCGGTATAAAAGGCGTCTACGTGTTCACCAGGGACAATTCCTGTGGCAACGACTCCATCAATCCCAAGAGCAATGTCATTGAATTTCATGATTTCAGAAGTATGGTAATTCATGTGACTTACAGGAACGTCGGAAATGTAGTTCCCTTCGCTGTTGATGAAAATGTCGCCATTGTGGACTCTGAGATTTGGCTCTGTTTTCAGTCTGAAGCGTTTTTTGATTTCTTTATTGATCTTGTTTGCACGATCCTTGCCGATTTCTACCGCTATTGTCGAGTCTTTACCATGAAGATAATTTCTCATACCAAACTGCCCACCGCGTGCAACGACAATTGTCTTGAATTGCTCGGTATATTCATTATCATCTTTCAGTGAAAGTTCGTCAGTGCCCCCGGGATTGCGTTTTAGACCCCTTATCATGGCATTTATCGGAAATTCCATAAGATCCGCTGTTGTTATGTAGATGTGAGAATCGCCGAGGTCGTCCAAGCTGACTTTTTCGTAAATTTCATCATCGGATATTTTTCCACAAAAGCCATCTGCATATTTTTCAACCGAATTCGACGCAAAGCATACTTTTAATTTTTTATTAAACTCTTTCTCGTTCCTGATAAAAGCCTTGAAGACCGGATTAGTCCATGGACCGAGGACTATGGTATTGTAACCGTTTTGTGTTATGCACTTAAGAGCCTCCGTACCAGCATTATATATTTCATTTTTGGATTTTCCGTTACCATACATTCCATTACCAGATAAAATCATTTTACTGTGCATATCATCACCCAGATTCCATAGATTGGTACAAACATTTTTAAACCTTTGCTTGGCGACATCGTCAGTTTTTAAAGAGCTTTCACGCTATTCTTGTTATGGTTAATCAGGACCTTGAGAAGCTTTTTCGAAGGCAGCAGTACAGGATGGCAGGCAGGCATTCCGCTGTGAAGATATGCGAATGGACTAAAAAGTCCCTTCGCGGCGAAGGCGTTTGCTACAAACAGAAGTTCTACGGCATAGAGAGCCACCGGTGCCTTCAGATGACACCAAGCGTCGCTTGGTGCCCTAACAGGTGCGTATACTGCTGGCGCGCAGTGGAGAAGACCATGAAAAGTCCGGAAAGCGGGGGAAATGTGAATGAACCATCGGAAGTTATAGACCGGTGCATAGAGCAGCAGAGGCTGCTCCTGACGGGCTTCAAAGGCCTTGACAGGGCGGACAAGAGGAAGTGGGAGGAAGCGCAGGAACCTAACCAGGCTGCCATATCGCTCTCAGGAGAGCCGACTGCATATAACAGAATCTCGGAGCTCATCGAAGAATTCCACAAGAGGGGATTTACCACATTCCTCGTCACTAATGGACAGTACCCAGAAAGGCTGGAAGGTATAACGGAACCGACGAACCTGTACATATCACTGGATGCTCCCGATAGTGAGACTTACAAAAAGGTGGACAGTCCGCTGCTAAAGGACTACTGGGAACGCTTCAATCGGAGTCTGGAATTAATGGACTCGTTCTCGTGTACAAAGGTACTGAGACTGACACTGGTGAAGGGTCTGAATGACAATAATCTTGAAGGCTACGCAGAGCTCATAAAAAAGGCGAGTCCCGATTTCATCGAGGCCAAGAGCTACATGTGGGTAGGATTCAGCAGGAAGCGGCTGAAAAAGGAGAACATGCTCTACCACAAGGATGTCAGGGCATTTGCAGAAAAGCTGTCCAAGCTCACAGGTTACAAATACAAGAACGAGCAGAAGTCAAGCAGGGTAGTGTTGCTCGCTAAATAGGGTAATATTACTCCTGGCACTCGCTATCTTGTTCAATGTTTTCTTGCTGAAAGAACCGTCTTTAACACTCTTTGCAAGCAGGCCACAGAGCTGATTTATTTTGTCATTCTCGATAGTGTCGACAGGTATGTCGCTTTTTCTTATGTAATCCGCACCGCCTTCGTATCTGAACTTGCGGTTAGCCATCACTACTCTGCCTACACCAGCATTGACTATCTGCTCGCAGCAATGCTTCCTGTCATGATGGACATTGCCGTTACATGGTTCTATAGTAAGATACATTGTAGAACCGCTGATATCCATATCTCCAACTTCATTAAGGGCTATTTCTTCCGCATGAAGTCGTTTTCCATTGACTTTCTTGTTGTATGATCTACACAGTACATCACCGTTAGGTCCCACTATTACACATCCTACCTGACCGCCATAATCAGGATTTTCCATTACACCGTATATAGCTTGGTCTATAGCATCTACAATATATTTAGCGTCAGTTAGAATTCCACCCATAACAAACATTATCACTTATACATTTATAAAGTTATAACTTAAGAGTGACAACTAATTAATTATTTTCTTCCCGCACTTCTGCGGGACCAGGCTCATCTTGGCGTTTTTGAACTTCTTATCGAGTCCCTTTCCCTGCTGATATTCGTGGAGGAAAACCGCAAGTGAAGCTACTTCCGAATGGGGCTGGCTCGTAACGGCTACGTTGTGGTCAACCGTATTGTACACTTCCATAGGCACCTTCTCACCACCTATTATTATAATGACGTCTCTAGCCTTCCGTATCTTCGATATCTCATTCTGTAAAGGAAGTCCGTACATGGTTAGGTGCACGCTCTTTGCACCAGAATCTTTCAAGACTTTTCGCCAGCTCTTCTCGTACGTTATTTCAAAAGGTCCGCCCCAGTTATCGACGATCTTTCTGACAGATTTCTCCATGTCACTGTCTTTTTCGCCCGTATAGACTATGCGTTCAGCACCGAGTGCCCTGGACGTAAGCGCGCAGTGCGTGGCTATGCGGGGGTCCCTGCCTGCGCGATGGCCGATTCTGAGAACGGTTATCATCTAGATCCCCAGGAGAAGTACGCCTATGAAAAGGCCTATGAAAAGAGTGATCGCGGTTTCGTGCATCCTTCTGTCAGCTTTGACTACGGGCATCATCTGGTCTATGAATACAAACACCATGGCGCCTGCAGAAAGCGATATGCCCGTTGACAGGATGACGCCGGTAGCGCCGCTGAGGGCGCCGAATGCAATCACTGCACCGATCATTGCAGGAATCCCGGAAACAAGAAGCATCACGAGTATCTTGTTTTTCTCAGTGGCTGTCTGAGACATCGGGATGCTGACAGATACTCCCCTCGGGATGTTCTGCAGGACGACTGCAATGAACATCGCTGTTCCAAGCGACGCTGAAACTGCATACCCAGCACCGGCAAGGAGTCCTGCTGGTAGGTTGTAAAGGAATATGCCGGCAAGAACGAGGGACCCCGTCTTTAGTATCGAGTAAAGCCTGTCCTCGTACTTCTCGTAAAGGTAAGTGTGAGGGAAAAGGAATCCTGCGACCATGAAAATAACTCCGCCGAGTATGAAGCCCAGCGCGGTGTACATGAGACCGCCAAGATTGACAGCTTCTGGAAGGAGTCCAAGCATTATCACGGAAAGGAGAACGCCGGTTGAACCCGAAAGTGCCCACTGGAGGTACCGCTTGCCGACCTTGAAGAAGTTGTAGATGAGCCCGCCAAGAAGCGTGGATGCGCCCGCAGCGAAACCTAAGACCAGAACCGACAGCAAGTCCATTTTTTCACAGTATATTATTGGTTTTTTATATTAAAGTTAGCTACTTCTTTTTCTCTTTTTCTTCTTCCTCTTCTTCCATCCCGTCGATGAGTATGTTGAAACCGAACATTAGCTTCTCCATGGTCTGGGCTATATAGAGCTGCTTGCTCAGTTTTATCGGGTCGGAATTGCCGTGTATGGAGCAGTATATCTGCACCCTTATCAGCGACTCTCTCACGGCCTTCTTGGATGCCTTCTTCATCTTGGAGAAACTATCAGTTATGTTTTTCAGCAGGTATGGAGTCTCATCGGGGTCGTCTATGGCATCGGAAAGCGACTTTGCCATCGTTGAGCTTATGGTGTTAGCCTTTGCCCACTTTTCAAGGGAGAGTGCCCTGTCTCCGGTGATTATGCTGGTGTCCATAAAATCACGTTGTGTCTATATGGTCGTTTAGTTTATTAAGCTTCTCACGAGATTTCGTGGAAAGCGCCTATTATCTTTTTGAACTTCATTGTCTTTCCCCTCTTTCCGAGATAGCTGAAGAAACCGTCCTTAAGGACCATGACTTTAATCTTGTCCTGAGTCATACCGGATTGTCTTATAAGAAGCGTTCCGTCCTCTTTGATTATCCTGTTGGCCTCGAAAAGAAGTTCGCGAACGCTCCTTGTACTCGTAAGCACGTTGTAGAAAATGACAATGTCCACGCTGTCTTCGTCCACACCGGTCTCCAGGTCCGAATAAATCGTGTCTATGTTTGTGAGTCCCATTCCAAGCGCACGCTTCTCTGCCATCTCAAGGAGCGTCGGGTGAAGGTCCACTGCATGGACGGTCCCGCTATTTCCAACGACCTTTGCAGCAGCTATCGTGTAGATGCCGCTGCCGCACCCAAAGTCCACGACAGTCATTCCCTCGTCAAGACCAAAAGACTTCAGTTCTTTCATGGCACCACTGACCCTCAGCCTGTTATGGGTCACCCTGCTCTTCATTTTGACAAAAACGCGTGGCGATCTCCTCTCGTTGTCTATGTCGTTTCGCCTGAACACCATGATGGCACCTGTCATTTAATTTCCCTGACAGGTTTAAATTAGATTTTTACCACGCATTTTTTAACGGGTTCGCACAAATTATTATTCATGTGGGAAGATGCCGCCCTAATGACGCTCAAGCTTGTCATAGCAATGGGACTCGGCGGGCTGGTAGGGCTCGAAAGGGAAATTCACAGAAAGCCCGCAGGACTGCGGACCCACATGCTCGTCTCCATGGGATCGTGTCTTTTCACGGTCGTTTCCGTGAGTGAATTCGGAATGGACCCCGCAAGGGTGGCCGCGGGCATCGTGACCGGTATAGGTTTCATAGGTGCAGGTACCATAATGGCATCGAGGGCCCGCATACAGGGAATAACGACGGCGGCGACGCTCTGGGTTACGGCAGGGGTCGGCCTTGCCGTTGGAGTAGACGTTTACATACCGGCGGTCATCGCGGCCATACTCGTTTTCGTGGTTCTCCAGCTATGGAGACTGGAACAGGAAATAGTGGATTGATCCCACGTATCCCCTTGGACCATTATTTAGAAAACCTGCAAGTTTTTGCTACGGTTTTAAACTAAACAAAAAGCGTGTCTTTTTAATATCATCGTTCAATGAAGAAACATGAATAAGGCAATTTTGACTCCACTGCTGGCAATTTTACTTGTCGGTACAGCCAGCGCTACGGTATTGTTTCTTTTCCCATACGCTCCCCTTCAACCTCCAACGGCAGATGATGCTGGCTCAACGAAGGATGGGATTCAGAAAGTGGTAAATGCAAACAATCAGTTTGCATTCGATCTTTATTCAGAATTTGTCAATGAGGAGAGTGGTAACCTGTTCTTTTCCCCATACAGTATATCTTCAGCTTTTGCCATGACGCTTGAAGGTGCAAAGGGGCAAACAGCAGATGAAATAAATACTGTATTCCATTTTCCCGAATATGACATCATAAGGCCGAATTACGCAGCAATTTACAATGACATAAACAGGGAAGTCAGTGACTATGAACTGAGAACAGGAAACGCGCTGTGGGTACAGGAAGATTATCCGTTTCTCAAAGATTACATGGAGACTGTTGAAAAATATTACGGCGGGAAAGCGGCAAATCTGGATTTCTTCAAAGAGGCAGAAAAGTCCAGGCAGACGATAAACAGTTTCATCGAAGAGCAGACGAATCATAAGATCCGGGACTTAATTCCGCCTGGAACATTGGATCAGGAAACGGCAATGGTGCTTACGAATGCCATTTATTTCAAAGGTTCGTGGGTATGGCAATTCGATAAATCCAAGACAACAGAAAGTAGATTTAAGGTTACTCCGACAAGCACTGTGAAAGCACCTATGATGATTTTGGATAACGATAAAACGGATTTCAGCTATGCTGACCTTGGGCATTTACAGATTTTGGAACTTCCATACAGGGGAGATGATATCTCTATGCTGATAATATTGCCAAATGAGACTCTTGGCGATGTCGAGCCATTGCTAAATGCGGAAAGTCTGGAAGAGTGGAAAAGTGAGATGGAAATGACTAAATTGGATGCCATATACATGCCAAGATTCGAATTCGAAACAAAATACTTCATGGTAGATACGCTGACCTCAATGGGCATGCAAGCACCATTTAATTTACCGGGAGCAGACTTTTCGGGAATGGATGGGACAGAAAACCTCTTTATCAGCGATGTGATACACCAGGCTTACATTAAAGTTGACGAGGAAGGTACGGAAGCTGCCGCTGCTACTGCGTTGGTCATGCTATCAAAAGGTATGCCACGTAATGTATTCAGGGCTGATCATCCCTTTGTCTTCATAATCCAGGAAAAGGATACTGGTAACATACTTTTCATGGGAAGAGTTGTCAATCCGAACCTGTGACATTCTAAAGTTTTTTAATCATCTACGCAGAATTATCTTCTATGCAAGCGCTTTACATGAAAGACTCGTACATCAAGGAGTTTAATACCACTGTAAAGAATGTCAAGGACGGCAAGTTCGTCGTCCTTGAAGAAACAGCATTCTACCCAAACGCCGGTGGGCAACCATACGACACCGGGACTGTCACACGGTCTTCCGACGGCACTGTCTTCAAGGTGGTCTTCGTCGGCAAGTTCGGTGGTGAGATAAGCCACGAGGTCGAAAGTCCTGAAGGCAAGACGCTGGAAGCGGGGGACACTGTCAAAGGTGCTATAGACTGGGAAAGGCGCCACACCCACATGAGGTACCACACAGCGTCTCACATAATAAGCGGTATCATAAACCAGAAGACCGGCGCGATGATTACTGGAAACCAGCTCGGTGAGGAAAAGTCCAGGATAGACTTCTCGCTCGATGACTACGACCCGTCGCTCATGGACGGGTTCGTAAAGGAAGCAAGCAAAAGAGCTGCAGAAGGCGCAGAAGTCGAGGTGTCGTTCATATCGAGGGAAGATGCGGAAAAGGAAGAAGGACTATCAAGACTCGCAAAGGGTCTGCCACCCGGGATAAAGGAGATACGCATAGTCGACATAAAGGGCATCGACAGGCAGGCCGACGGCGGCACCCACATAAAAAACACTAGCGAAATAGGGGACCTTGAACTCATAAAGTGTGAAAACAAGGGAAAGAACAACAGAAGGCTTTATTTCAGGATAAAATGAAGTAGTCACTTCTTGTACATCTTCTTGCACTCGTTTATCACGCCAAGGGCTGGCCTCTTACCTTCCCATCCCTGGATCTTCGTCTTCTTTCCTTCAAGCTCTTTATATGTTCTGAAGAACTGCTCAATCTCCTTTAGGAGATGGGGCGGGACCTTTGAAAGGTCCTTTATGTGATTCCACATTGGATCAGACACGGGTACGCAGAGTATCTTTTCATCAGGACCCTTTTCGTCACTCATCTTGAAGACACCGACAGGCACTGCCTCTATCATGCAGCCGGGAAATGTCGGCTCCTCGACTATTATGAGGGCATCAAGTGTGTCACCGTCCCTTGCAAGGGTCTCAGGTATAAAGCCGTAGTCGCATGGATAATGGACAGAAGAAAAAAGCATCCTGTCGAACTTTATGTACCCTGTTTTGGTGTCATATTCGTATTTGTTCCTGCTGCCTTTAGGTATCTCTACCACAACTTTTATGGTCTCTTTTGAGGTCATGGTATTTAGTATGACGAAGCTGCCATAAAAATTTTCCCAATTTCAAAAAGTGCGAGAACGAGTATAAGAACACTGAATGAATGCACATTACATCATACGATTCGTGCACTAAGAACGACGAACTGTATACTTGAGCTCCCCGCTCGGAAGTGTGGTCAGTACTATCTCCCCATCCGGAAATGCCCTCACTTCACTTTTAGGTATACCAAGCTTTCTTGAGACATCAGAGAACGAAACAGCAATTGGGGCATTATTCTCACCCATAAATTTGTAGATATTGCCGTCACAATCCTTATGTAAATCCGTAGTAAGGTATTCAATTTTACCATTGGCGTTATTCATACCATTGAATCGGTAGGAAGTTTTTTAAATACATATAGAAAAAGTGCCTCGGGCGGGAAACGAATTCCCAACCCGGAGGAAATGCCTCGGACGAGATTTGAACTCGTGACCTCCACGTATCTCAGCAAATCATCGAAAACTGCTGTTTTCTCAGCGCTCATAAAGACACGCTTATGAGCTTCACCTAATCCTTATTAGGGACTTGTGGCGCTCTAACCGCTGAGCCACCGAGGCATCATGTTATAACCAATTACTGTCAATCTTTAATAAATTTTGTGTAATTCAGACCTAATTCGCTCATTCTTTCGTGTAATTTAGAACCTGGTTTCACAAAGCCTTTCTTTCGCCATAAAAGATATTTTGTTTCATGCTTAGGATTCGACGTTCCTATTACCTCCATGAATTTTCCAATCATGCGCTTACCGTTTATATGAAGTTGGTGTGTAATAGAAATGAAGCCCCTTTTGTCGAAAGCCTTTACATCATATTGGACGTTGCTCTCTATTCCATAAATAAGCAGTAGTTCTGCAACCTGCTTTATCAGAGGTTTGCTCTTCATGTAAAGCTTGACAACCGGGTAATAGTTCACTTTTTTGTGATTTTTCTTAAATGTGAATGATCCATCGGTGTCGAAAATTCCTCGCAGACAATCTGTTATGAAGTCTGACAATATAGTCACCATTCCGCTATTCCGGTAGAACTAGCGTATCATCCCGATGACTTCTTTTGTAGCTTCCACGTCCACTTTCTTCGTGAGGCCGTCCACAAGCGCCTTCTTGTTGCTGTAGACGAGCAGCCAGTAAGGATAATAGACCATCTGCGCGGATTCTACCTGGACACCGAAGAGTCCCGCAATCTTTTGGGCAGTGTCCCTTGGAACGCTGAAATTGACTATCTTTCCTTCAAGGTCCAATTCTTCCGGACTCTCCTTGAAGCCGAGCTTGAGTAGGTCGCCTGGTATCTTGACGCGAACGGGCCTGAAGTTGTAGCCGTCGCTTGTGACGAGTCCTTTTCCCATGAGATTCTTGAGAAGCCTGTGGCAGTCGTTTGACATAAGCCTCGTCGACGTCGCCACCTTCTCAAGCGTGCCGTACTTCATCGAAAGCAGGGAAGATATGATCTTTCTCTCGGTTGAAGAAAGTGTAGCAAGGCTCTGCAGGCCGTTTGTCCTCTTGAGGCTTCCATGACTCTCGTAAATGACCTCGCCCATCAGGCCGTCAATGTAGACTTCTGCGTTGTTTCCGTTGACCGTTCCCTTGAGAAGCCATACGGGATAATTTACCTGGAAGACCGATTCGGCATCCTTGAATTCTTCTGTGATTTTCTCCTTGCTGTATCTTGGAGGTAGTGCGGTGTTTCTCACTTTCATTGGACCTGATTTCACTGTAGGCAGCACCGCCTCGCCGCCGTGCTTGCTCCTCCTTACCCTTATCTCTGACAATATGGGCTGTTCTGTCGCCCCGACTACAAGAGCGCTACCGACCGGAAGGTCCCTTATCTCTTCGCGCATCCCAGAAGTTATGCCTTCTGCAGAATCGGTGATGGCCTTGAGGTCGTTTGGGTTCGTCACCTTCATTATCACCTGGGTGTTGCACTGGGACAGTACGTTCTTGTCGACTCTTGCCGGCCTCTGGGTTATGACGCACATGCTTAGTCCGAATTTACGACCTTCGGATGCTATTGTCCTTATTATCTTGGAAGAAGAAACCTCGCCAAAGCCCCTCTCGGGACAAAACGTGTGCGCTTCCTCAAGCACTAGGAAGAATCCCGGAACCTCGTTCTTTTTTCTGGCAGCGAAAAGCTCCTGTGCGAGCTTGAACACTATTGTCTGCTGGATCTCGGGCCTTGCATACTTGACGTCGATTATGGATATCTGGCCGGGTTTTACCAGCTCGGTAGGACTCGTCGGGTTCTTAGAGAACAGTCTCGTCTTTTCCAGGAACTCAAGGGCTGATATCAGGTTCCACTTGGACTGCGACGGAAGCGTGCTTATCTCGTTTATCATGTCTGTGAGAGAATAATCCTTTCCGCCCAGGTTCCTCATGGCCGAATAGATCAGGCCCTTCTGGGTCCCGGATATCTTTATCGGGAGGCACTGGAAGAGTTCCTCTGCGCTGAGCTTTGTGTTGAGTTTGAGATTGCCGTCCTCGACTGTGAAGCGCTTTATCTGGTCAATGTACGACTTGGGCTCTATGCCGAACTTCTCGGCAAACTTCAGCTCCTTCTCCTCGTCGTTTGCGACCCCAAGTGACGTATATTCACCGTGGGGGTCCATTATGACGACCGGTATCTTCTTTTCAGCGAATTCCTCCATCAGAACCCCCGCCATGTAGCTCTTGCCCGCACCGGTCTTTGCGAGTATGGAGAGGTGCTTTGTCACAAGCTGCTTTACCGGCAGGTTGACCTTGATGTCGTAGCCGTCCATTATGCCTATGTAGAGGCCGTCTTCCGGTATTCCTAGCGTGTTCCTTATCTGCTCTTCTGATGCCGAGAATACGGGCGTTTCTGGCGCAAAAGGAACGTTTGGCACGACGAGAAATCCCCTCGGGTTCCTGTAGCCTATGACGTGGCAGTTGGCTATGGTCCTGTCTGCGTAGCGCGTGATTTTGTCTATGTAGGCCGTCACCCATTCCCCTTCCGGGGTCTTGATGGCGACGTAATCAAGCTTCTTGACCTTGGCCTCTGCCTCGAAGCTGAAACCAGTAGTAGTGACCCTTCCGTGAATCTTGCCAAGCATCATTTTAACCACTATAGCAAATAATATTGTAGTCGACTATTTTTATTTGGCTCGTGGTTTTTACCAGAATCGTATAAAGACGCATCTAGGACTCAAAAACAAGAAATAAACTCTAAACTGATTGATTTACTAAAACTTTGAACAACATTAAACTTAGAAATCCCTTCTGGGCTTTCGGTGCTTCTGGAAGCAGTCCCTGCAGTAGACAGGCCTGTCGCCACTGGGCTTGAATGGTACATCACATTCACATCCACAGTCGGAACAAGTTGCCTTGTGAAGTTCCCTTCCGAAGTTGTCCTTCTTTTCTTCTGACATGCTTATTAACTCCTTATTAATTGCTTAATTATGGACATATGTGCTTATAAGTGCATGTTTAGGCGTTTCCCGAACAAAAACGAAAGTGTCATTAATAGTGGATACCAATACTGAATTGTGAGTAAGATGAGATACATTATGATATCGTCATACATTTTAATCGTGGCGCTCTTGATTTACATTGTAGGAAAAGGAAGCTATGGTGCGTTCTGATGGAAGAGGAGAAGATAACGCTGGATAAGCAGGCCTTCAAGGCGCTTGCGTCTGACACGAGGGTGTCGATATTAAAGAGCCTTGGCAGGAGAAGGAAGATGCTGACAGAGCTTTCAAAGCAGCTGGGAATGTCGCCTTCGACTGTTAAGGAGCACATGGACAGCCTTTCGGATGCAGGACTCGTGGTGCAGATAGACGACGGACACAAGTGGAAGTACTATGAGCTCACGAGGAAGGGCGAGAATGTGCTTAACCCCCACGACAGCAAGATATGGATAATTCTGTCGCTTTCTTTACTTGGCATGTTCATTGCTGCAGCCGACATGTTAAGCGGCATTTCAGGGAAAGTGTGGACTACGACAAAGGGCGTGCCGACGGGTGCAAACGACATGGTCAGGGGAATCAAGGGAACGAGCGTGATGGATGAAGCAGCTCCAATGATGGCGGCCGAGACGACCGAGGCTCTGGCAGCAACAGCGCCGCAGGCTGCCCAGGTACCCTACGTCCACATGGCAGCAATCGTCCTTTTTGGCGTGGTCGTCGCATTGTGCATCTATCACATTATCAGGAAAAAATACTGACTTATTAGTACGAAACGTGCTAATTCTTTATTCTATGAACGGGAAGATGAAGTCCGGAAAGGATCTTACGAGGGGCCCGATAGGAAGGACGCTTTTCACGCTGGCGCTTCCGATAGTTTTCGGAATGGCGCTTCAGACAGGATTCAACATCATAGACACTTTCTTTGTCGGCATGCTGGGCTCAGAGGAGCTTGCGGCAATAAGCGTGACGTTTCCTGTTGTGCTCATATTCATTGCAATAGCAGTAGGCCTTTCCGTTGGCACCACTGCGCTAGTTTCGCAGGCGCTCGGTGCAAGAAAGGACGAGGAAGCCACAAACGTTGCTGAGCATTCCCTGCTGGCGTCGGTGATCGTGGGCATAGTTGTGGTGGCTCTCGGTATAACATTCTCTTCGCCGCTGTTTGAGTTCATGGGCGTACACGGGGAAGTGCTGGAAATGACGGTTGCTTATGCCAACCTAATATTCATAGGCTTCATATTCCTTTTCATCGGGTTCCTTTCGCAGGGTATAATTCAGGCAGGTGGGGATACGATAACTCCGACGAAGAACCTCGCCATCTCGGTAGTCGCAAACATAATACTTGACCCCATACTCATCTTCGGTCTGGGTCCGATACCGGCAATGGGACTCGTCGGGGCGGGCTTTGCGACAGTGCTTGGAAGGTCCATTGGTGCATTCCTAAACATCTTCCACCTGCTTGCCGGACGCGCGAGTGTGAAGATACGCCTCAATTGTTTCTGTTTCGACCCCTCCATACTTTCCAAGATATTCATGATAGGCTGGCCGTCCTCGGTGAGTCATTCCATCAACAGCGTGGGATTCGTACTGCTCATGAGCCTTGTTGGTGGATTCGGGACGTCCGCGCTTGCGGCATTCGGCGTGGGCATACGGCTGGAATCGCTTGCCATAATGCCCATACTGGGTATCGCTAGTGCGCTCATACCGTTCGTCGGCCAAAATATTGGTGCAGGCAAGATGGAGAGGGCGGGAAGGGGCGTCACGCTGGCGTCGTACGTCGTGCTGGCACTGATGCTACTGATAACTGCGTTCTGGTACTTTGTGCCAGACGTTCTTTACGCACCCTTCACTTCTGACCCGACAGTGATGTCGATAGGTGTTGACTTCTTCATGCTGGTGGCATCAGGGTATCCGTTCCTGGGTCTTGGCATCATAATAGGCGCTGCATTCCAGGCAGCTGGAAGGACAACGCTTCAGATGGTCATAAACCTCTTCAGGTGGATTGCCATAATCGTAATGGCATACGTGCTCGTTGATCCAATGGGCATAAACGGTATATGGATCGGATTCCCGCTTGGACATTTCGTGGGTTTCGTGGCGTTCTTCCTGTTTCTGAAGAGCGGTTTCTGGCTCAATGAACTGGAAGCTAAAAGAAAGCAGCAGACAGAGTAGTGAGTGTAGAGTGGGCACCGCTGTTAACGTCGCCTTCCACCGCCTCCGCTATCACCTTCAGTCGTGTCATATAATGGAACACCGTGCCATCTTTGCTCAGTTCTGTCACATATCCACAAAACTGATCCACGCCTGGTTGATCCGCCATCCACGGTAGTGGCTGTACAATCCCTGCAGTACAGCATTTCTCCGGTCCTGAGGCATGTAGAATCGTCAGGTTTTCCACGCCCGTCATAAGTTGGCGTGAGGAAGATATCAGGATCAAGAATAGAATGTATGCTAACAGTTTCAGTCCCGTCGCACCAATCACTATCGCTTCCGCCATCCACGGTCATGATCGCGCATGCACGGCTTGCACTGTTGTCACCTTTCCATGACTCCTCTGATTCAGTAGGGGTTCCCGCTTCCCACAGCCGGAAAGTGCCGCCGCTAGGGAAATACAGGATGCCTGTGCCTCCTGAACTGGTCTCGCCGCTGGAAAAAAGCACCTTGCCCTGCCCGTGCACTTCAAGGTCGAAGTTGTGGTCGTTTTTTGTCAGCCCGTTTATTAATAGATCATTAGGACTGCTTGAGTAGCCGCTACCGTAGATTGTGTTGAAGTATGTGTTGGGCCAGGTTCCCATATGTCCCCTGCGTAGACCCATGATGCCAATAGTGCAAGTTCCAGACGTGCAGCCGCTGAATGTCAGCGGAGCGCTACCGGTTACTCTCGTGATGCCACCTGAGCCGCTACCTCCGCCTGCACTCACTATTTCTGCAGCATCCATGCAGTTTGTAGTGTCATCGCCTGCAAGAAATTCACCAGAGTTACACAATGTCTTTGCGTTCGTGTCTGTAAAGGACGTTATGCCGCCTCCATCCGTTACTATCTGTGCAGCTGTCCTGCACTGGCCGTCACCATCTAGAAACTGGTTGTTTGGGCATATCGATGTGGCGTTGGTGTCCGTATCTGTGTCAGTATAAGAAGTCAGTCCGACGTCATCAACGCCGTCACAAAGACCAGCGTCCCCGGTTATCTCTTCGCAGGTCACGCTGCCTCCACTATCCGAGAGCGTTATGGTACCACTTGCAGCACTTAAAGTCTGGAGAGTACCAGTAGACCATCCGCCGGAAACGTCTTTGCAGTTCTGACCAGCCTCGTCGCATATCTCGTTGACGTTTGCAGTGGAAGTCACTCTGATTATCTCTGTCAGTATGTCGCCTTTGACTTCAAGCTTTGCAGACGGGTCGAATTCGCCTATGCCCACACTGCCACCGGACGTGATTATCACCCTGTCTGCACTGGAAGACGACCCTGACCTGAAGTGGAGATCCTCGTAGTAGTCTATGTACGCATCATTATCGCGTGCAGTATGATGTATCCTCATCCTGCCGCCAGAATCTCCTGTGGAACCTATCCTCACGGAGCCTCCCTCAGTGAGGCGTATGCTTCCGTCAGCCTCGATAGCGAATGACGGGTTCTCGAATCCTATGCCTATCCTTCCTGGGAAGTGCGGCGTTGGCGGCACTATAGTGAGAGTTCCTGCGATCGTTCCGGGATCTATCTCGGTTGCCTGATGGGTCATCTGGGCTGATACTTGACCATTGGCTAGTAATATGCAGAATAGTAACAGCGAAATTATTTGCAATTTCATATTATAGTATTTTGGTTTGACGATTACTTATATATTATTCTATGGACGGGTTAATAATTTCAATGACAATGAACAAATATTATCATGGCTTCCAAAGAAAAGGCCAAGGGTTATGAACGTTACCCTATTTCTACCGTACTTACGATGAACACAGTCTTTTTGATCAATTACATAATAGGCATATACATAATGACACTCCTTCTGGTACCGCTTGGTGTATTTTACGTTCTGTACATTCTTTTTGTGGAATCCAGGGTCTTCAGGGAAGGCTGCAGGTACTGTTATTACTACGGAAAGATGTGCTCCAAGGGAAGGGGGGTACTGGCACCGATATTCGTGAAGAAGGGTGATCCGAAGAAGTTTTGCGAAAAGGAGATAAAAACAAAGGACTTCCTGCCGGAGATGCTTGTCACCATAATACCGACCATTGGGGGCGCCATACTGCTTTACATGAGCTTCAGCTGGATTATACTCGCACTGATGGTAGTACCGTGGATATCCACTTTCATAGGCAATCCTATAATGTACGGAAGGCTCGCATGCCCGAATTGCAAGCAGGGAATGAAATGCTGCCCTGCGATGGACTACTTCATGAAGAAGGACAGAGGGGAGAAGTGAAAGACGGTAGAATTTAAGCTGACGGCAAAGGAACTGGTTTGCAACACATTGGGCTGATTCTTTCACATATATTTAAAAAGATTTTGTCACATATTTATTAAAGTTGTTGTGACTAAATAATAGTAAATATATTAGAAAAGGTGATTATTATGCAAGGCATAAATCCGAATAAAGATTACTACGGTGTGCTCGGAATTGGAAGCGATGCTACTTATAGTGATATCAAAAAAGCGTATAGGAAAGCCGCAATGCAATACCATCCTGACAAGAATAGCGGTTCCAATGAGTTTTCTGAATTATTCTCAGATGCAAGAGAAGCCGAAAGCGTTCTTAGTGACCCATTTAAAAGGAGAGTGTACGATACGCAAAGAAACTTCATATACGATCCCGAAGTAGAAACTGGTATGAATTTGGACGGAAATCACGACAAAAGGTGGAAGGAGTACAAGGAAGCTGAAAAGCGTGCAGAAAGAGAAGACGGTATCAGGAGGAATATTGGTAAATATTCGTCAGCTTTGGGTACAATTATCGGAGGACTTTCAGGCGGTATATCTGGAAGCAACAGTGATCAAATCTCTGTAGGGTACGGCGCATTTGTCGGCGCGTTCTTCGGCGGTGCGGGATTAGGAGCACTCGGAAGGCTAGCTTACGATGCTTACAGAGAAATCATAAAACATGGAGATAATAAAAAACGTACTAAAGCACGAAGTATTAGAACCATGTAACATATCAAGCGATTCCATAAAGCCTTGAAAATGCAAAGGAACTGAATTGCAACTCATCGGGCTGTTTCATATTTGGCTTAGACACTTTTCAATGTTTCCAGACATTTAGAAAAGATGTAATTATTTCTCCGAAGCATATGTTCATTAATAACGGCTGAAGGGGCACGGTATCCAAAAAGAAAGTTGCTTTTTATTAACCGAAAATACAATCTATTTACACATGAAATACTTGCTGATTCTGTTCGTTTTGATTTTGATTTCAAGCGGGTGTGTCGGAATGGTCGATAAAGCAAGCAGGGTGCAGGAAGAAGCGCCGGATCTGGATAATGCGACTGTGGCCACTTTTGCAGGTGGCTGCTTCTGGTGCATGGAAGCAGCCTTCGAGGCAGTCGATGGTGTAAAGGAGGTCATATCCGGGTACGCTGGAGGCGAAGAAGAAAATCCTTCATATCAGGAAGTCGCTGGGGGAAATACGGGGCACCTGGAAGCGGTCCGGGTATACTATGACCCCGATATAGTTACTTACGAAGAGCTTGTTTTTATTTTCTGGAGGCAGATAAACCCGACAGATGACGGCGGACAGTTCGCCGACAGGGGGGAGCAGTACAGAACCGCCATATTCTACAGTAATCAGGAAGAAAAGGAGATAGCTGAAAAATCAAAAGCTGATCTCGACGCTTCAGGCAAGTTCGACGGGCCTGTAGTGACGATGATAATGCCTTTCAAGAACTTCTACAAGGCAGAGGAATACCATCAGGACTACTACAAAAAGAATGTAGCCAGGTACTACCTGTACGAGCAGGGTTCCGGGAGGGCAGGCTACAGGGAAGATACCTGGAAATAAAAAGAAGTCAACGACTGTTATTACTTTTCTTACACGCCAAGGACCTTAAGAAGTTCGTAGACGAGGAAAGCCGGTAAGAGGAGCACATTTTAAGGCACTTCTTCTAAGCCCCGATGAATACCAGAAGCTGGTATACAAGGAAGGCTGGCCAAAGAAGTGCTTTGAAGAACCCTATGACTCCTTCAAGGAAGGTCGCAGAAGTGCTCCAGTAGTATATCAGGGCAGCAAGGAAACCAAGGCCGTAGAAAACTCCGCCACAGCCATGGCCATGGGATTCGCATTTGTTAGATTCCTTCTTCTTAAACTTCTCTTTCATGCAGCTCTTGAACAATTTCTCAAAGTTGAAGCACATGTTATCCACGTTATAATTGTACAGTGCCACTTAAGAATCAAAGCTGACAAACGCATCATAAATGAAAATAGTCTGAATGAGCTATAAATCAAGAGAGCCTCTGGAGGGCCCGTCATGAAAACGTTGAGGAGCGGGACAAAAGGTAGCGATCGAATGATGCTATATTAATGAAACGGGGCTGCACAAATTTTCTTTATCATTTGCCGTTCTTCCACAACACTTACAGATGAATTTAGGTTTAGATGTTAATTTCTTAACTTTTTCTATATCGAATTTATGAGCATCTTTAGTTAATTGGCACATCCTATTCGATGGGATATTGTTACAGTCTCCACCGCAATCACAAGAACCACATCCATTTGTCATAAGTCGATATGGCATTGAAATAATATAAATTGCATTCTGAATGATTGAAATAATTGGGTCAACCCCTCAGGATTTTTGTAACGAGCCTCACGTGAGGAGTTGAACATTTTAATCAAAACGATATCAAACGGACTTTTAGAAAATGTCAAAGCCTCGGGAGGGCAAAGGAACTGAATTGAAACTCCGTGGGATATTTCTTGTCAATAATTGGTTTCGAAAGTTTAATAGCTTCAATTCAGTGTAGTACATAAATGTTATCTTTGCACAAATGTAGTACATAACTTTTTCAGGGAAATTTCAACTCTTACAAGTCTATACACCATATATAATATTTATAAATAACTATAGTCATTATATGTTCATGGAAACGACTACTATCCAGTTGACCAAATCAACGCAGGAAAAGCTGAAGAGTGTGGGGACTATGGCAGACACGTACGATACGTTAATCCGCAGACTTATCGAGGAGCACGTGAGGATGAAAAAAATAGACACAATTGTAGATGCCCATCACAAAATAGCAGAAGAAGGGAAGTTTGTGGAGTTCGATTGAATGTTCAAGCTTCTCGTGGAGATTGGCATATCTGAAAGAATACACAATTATCCAAAAAAGGAAGCTGAAAATCTCAAAAGAAAACTGAAGAGTCTGAAAACTGATCCGTTCCCGGACGGAAAGGACAAAAAGGAAATAAAGGGGACTGCAAAGTCCGTTTACAGGTTGAGAGCTGCAAGTTATAGATTTTTCTACGTCATCGATATTGAAAATAAGCTAGTGAAGGTGACTGAATTCCTGACCGCAGAACAGGCACATCGAAAATACGGAAGAATTTAAGCAGAAGGCACAGGAACTGAATTGCAACTCCTCGGGTTGGTTTATAGTTGTTTGAGGATGTTTTTATTTTTACCAACCCAAACAACTGAAGGTTCTAAATCGTTTTGATTTTTTTCTAAATTAACAACGACAACATTTGTTACATCACTGGCTCTCTCTACTTTCATGGAATAACCTAGCCTTCTGAACTGATTTACAATTTTAGCTGCACTGTCTTCTCTAAACGAGTCTTCTTTCCAGGCTGCCCCATTTAGATGCTGAGCTACATAAAAATGTCCGCTAGGAACTACTATTCTGTCAACTTCTTCTATAAGACTTTCAATAGATTTTATGTAGTTCCACCCAGCTATCATAGTAGCACAATCAAATTCAGAATCTGCAAATGGCAGTTTTGATCCGTTTTCTATATCGTTAAAATTATATTCAATTGTCTCTAGATATTCCCTTCCCTCTCTTTCTCCTATTATTTCTACACCTTTCAGTGCTAATGGGCTGATATCAACACCGATAGAACCTTTAACATGTGGATAAAAACCGCAGCATAAATCTATATTTTTTCCGTCGATGTTCTTATCAAAATAATTATTTAATTGATCCGACACGTATTCTGGCACCCAACCACCAAAATTTACAGCATTTGTTGTCAGGTAATTCCATCTGTCTCTCAGTTCATTATTTGGCATTAGATAGGTTTAAATGAAAGTTTTTTAAACGGTGTTTAGGTTCAACTCCTCACCCAAAAATCATCAAAACCGATATCAAGCGAGCAATTAAGCCTCGGGAGGGAGTTGAACCCTCAACCTGCGGTTCTCTTGCGACTTTCCGTTGACGCTTTTTCTGACAAACTTCCGGAAAACCGGTACAAGACCGCCGCTCTGCCATTGAGCCACCGAGGCGCGGTGAGTAATAATATCATCAATTTTCTTTTAAAAGCTTAGCCACGATTTTGTCAACTTCCAAGAACAGTTCTTCCTGGCTCCCACTGTTGTCCACGGCAAAGTTTGACATCTCCATTGTCTTCAGTATGGCCTGTTCGGTTGGTCTTTCCTCCCTTTCCATGAACTCGTCAAAGCTCATTGCACCTTCGCCCTTTGTCCCGCGCTCCCTGCAACGCTCGTAGCGGATATTGTCGTCGCAGATGACAGAAACGAGCACGAAACCTTCTCCCATAAATTTCCTGAACACTTCGACTTCCTCGACGAAGCGTATACCGGAAATCGTGTACTTTCCTTCACCCTCGCGCTTTATGAGATCACAGAGCTTCTCTGCCCATATGCCGTTGTGCGCATTCTTCCTGCCATCCATGGCAAGATCTATGAGGTTGTCGCGGGTGACTTCCTTTCCCTGCTCTTCCAGTATGGGCTTCAGCACGTCCCTTGTGAAGTCGAGCATGTGAAAACCATGCTTTTCTGAGAGGTGTTCAGCGACCGTATCCTTGCCGGTTCCCCTCTTTCCGGTAAGTCCGATTATCATAACTAGTAATGCCATCCTGTTGTTAAATTTGTAATGTCCCAATGAGCAGGAAGCGTCTAATTTAAAGGAGAGTGAAAACAATTATTAACTGTTATACATGAAAGTAAAAGACATAATGGTCAAGGACGTGGTGACCATCAATCCTAACGATACTTTTTACGACATAGTCGGGCTTCTGGCCGAGAAGGAGATAAGTGGTGCCCCGGTAGCCGAAGGCGACAAGGTAGTCGGCCTGATAAGCGAATCAGATATCATGGAATTCGTATCAGAGAAGCACATGGTCACCATGATAGAAAATGAGGACAAGGCTATGAAGAACAAGGCTTCGATGAAGGCCAACCAGTTCATGACAAAGAAGGTCATCTCAGTAAGCTCAGGTGACAGCCTTGCAAAAGTCATAAAACTCCTGGACGAGAAGGACATAAACAGGTTACCCGTAATAGACAAAGGAAAGCTTGTAGGGATAATAACCAGAGCAGACGTAGTGAGTGTGGTCTCGGAGTACCTGACAGAGCATCCTGCAATGAGGAAGATGGAGCTTGAGACGGACGAGAAGACGCTCAAGACCAACATAGACCTTCTGCTTTCGCACGTCAAGGAGAAGGGCTCGGTGAGGATGAAGGAAGCGGCAAAGGAATTCGGTGTGGATACGGAAAGGATAGAGAAATGGGGAAGGATACTGGAAGATTACAAGCTTGTGAAAATGCATTACCCGCCGATAGGCGATCCGAAGATATCGATAATCAAGGGGGACAAGCATGACAAGAAAAAGTAAGGTCTTGAAAGACAATGTCAAGAAAAACGAGGATATAGGAGAAGTGGCCGCAGTAAACGTGAGCAAGACCAAGGTGATAGGAAAGTACGATTTCGAGTACGACGGCGTCCCCGCGGTTGTCACGATATCATGGGAGCCAAACGAATACGTGCCCATATACAAGATTGAAGTGCCGGAGATAGAGCCAGCTACAAACGCTGTACTTGACAACATAAGGGAGAGGATGATAGAGGAGACCGTGATACCATTCGGTGAAGTGCTGGGCCCGGATGAGATGAAGGATCTTCGGGAGAAGTTCCTTTCAAAGGCGTTTGGCATGGTAAGAGACGACATGCCCCATCTCTCGATAAAGAAGCAGAGGACGCTTGCCGGCATACTCATGCACAATTCACTTGGGCTGGGCATAATAGAGATGCTGCTTCAGGACAAGAACGTCGAGGAGGTCGTCATCAATTCTTCCAAGGATTCGCTGTGGGCATACCACATGAAACTTGGGTGGCTTAAGACGAACATATACCTGCCGTCTGAGACCACGACCTACAACTACGCAGCGCTCATAGGAAGGAGAGTAGGAACGCAGATAACGAACCTCGAGCCGCTCATGGACGCTTACATGACTTCGGGTGACAGGGCGAATGCGACGCTCTTTCCGATATCTTCAAACGGAAACACTCTTACTGTGAGGAAGTTTGCAAGGAGGCCGTGGGCAATAACCGACTTCATAAGGGAGGGAACGCTGACATCTGACGTTGCCGCATTCTTGTGGCTTGCCATACAGTACGAGCTCAACATAGTCGTAGCGGGAGGAACGGCAAGCGGAAAGACCAGCCTGCTAAACGTGCTCACGTCGTTCATACCGCCAAACCACAGGGTAATTTCCATTGAGGAGACAAGGGAACTGCAGCTGCCAAAATTCATGCACTGGGTGCCGCTGACGACAAGGCCGCCAAACCCCGAGGGCAAGGGAGAAGTCAGCATGCTGGATCTTATGATAAACTCGCTTAGGATGAGGCCTGACAGGGTGCTTGTGGGTGAAATAAGGAGAAGCAGGGAAGCTGAAGTGCTTTTCGAGGCCATACACACGGGACACTCCGTATATTCAACGCTGCACGCAAACACTGCAGAGGAGACGTTCAGGAGGCTTGTAAACCCGCCGATAAACATACCCCAGACCATGCTTGCATCGCTTCAGTTGATCGCTGTCATGCACAGGGACAGGAGAAGGAACGTCAGGAGGCTTCTTGAGGTAAGCGAGCTCATTTCATCAGGAGGTATGGAAGAGATGAGGATAGAACTTAACACCGTGTTCAGGTGGATACCGAGTAAGGACCAGATAATGCAGTGGGGCAAGTCCCACCGCGTGCTAAATGACATCAAGCTTTTCACGGGAATGGATGACGAGGACCTTGCAAAGAATCTGGCAGAGAAGAAGAAGATACTTGAATGGATGACAGAGAAGGGCATAAACGACATAAACGAAGTCGGTAAACTGGTGTCAGAATACTACGCTGACCCGAAGTCCGTGTTGGAGAGGGTCAAGGAAGATTCATGAGGATGTTTAATGGCAGACCCGCAAGTTGTTGAATACGTAAAGAGCAACCTGAAGAAAGGGGTGGCAATAGAAGGCATAAAAAGTACCCTCAGGAAAAGCGGCTGGCCCGAAGAGGCGATAGCTGAAGGTGTCGAAGCTGCCCAGGGAGCGCCTGTCAGGCCCGGACCTGTAGCGGGGCAACCGCCTGCAGTGAACGCAGAAAAGGGTGAAGAAAAGAAGAGTGGCGGTCGTACCAAGATTATAATAGCGCTCGTCGTGTTCTGCATATTGTTCATACTGTTCATTTACGTGGCAGTGACCATGGTGTCAGACTTCAGGCAGATGTTCCCTGGTTCTGAAAATGTGCTCCCCGAAAACCTTCTCCTGACTGGAAGCGGCTAGTAAACGACCTACAAGTGAGGTAAGAACAGCGGCTCTCTATGTAAAAGCCTGAAACGAAACAATTCGCAGATTTCTTCGCAGAAATTTATTCAGGGTCACTTGTATATGAATGGAAGAAGTTCCATAATGGGGACCGGGTATAGTAAAGTAAGCCCTGCAATCGTGAAAACTTTATAAGCCTCGCGGACTAAAAACTAACAAAAAAACAGAGTTGTTTTGAGAATGGGTGAAAACAAGACTTTCAACAGGTGGCTTGTAGTAATTGGCGCAGTGCTTATACAACTTGCACTGGGTGCGATCTACGCATGGTCAGTTTTCACAAAAGCGCTCACCGAAGCTCCGTATGGTTTCTCTGTACCTGAAACGCAGGCAGTGTTCTCAGCGGGACTCTTCACGTTCGCGGTCGTCATGATTCTTTCTGGAATAAAGATGAAAAAATATGGTCCCAGGAAGATGGCGATGGCAGGTGGATTGGTGCTTGGGGCCGGGTACATACTTGCCGCATTCTTCGGATCGTCGTTCATCGCGCAGTTCGTCCTGATAGGGATAGTAGGCGGTGCGGGAATAGGTCTTGCTTATGTTGTTCCCATTTCGGTTGGCATGAAATGGTTCCCTGACAGAAAGGGTCTCATATCGGGACTCGCCGTGGCAGGATTCGGATTCGGTGCAACAATCTGGGTCAAGGTCGCAGGAGAATGGTTCAATCTCATCGAAAACCTCGGCGTCCAGACAGTCTTCCTCTACTACGGGATAGCTTTCGCTGCAATGGTTATTGTGGGCTCCATTTGGATGGTTGACCCTCCCAAGGGATACAAGGTAAAGGGTATGAAAGAGGAGAAGTCCGGAGATGGCAAGAGTGCTGATAATGAGAACATCATCTGGCAGCAGATGCTTAAGAAGATTGGATTCTGGACCACATGGGCAATCTTCATATTCAGCGGCATGGCAGGGCTCATGGTCATAGGTAACATCAAGCTTTTCGGAATTGACGCACTCCAGGCAGGTGGCATGGAGGTGGCAGCCGCAGGTGTTGCTGCGGGAACGGCCATGGCATGGTATGCTATCTTAAATGGAATCGGAAGGATAGCCTGGGGAAGAATATCCGACACCATAGGTCCGAAGCTCGCCATATTCCTTATGTGTCTGCTGCAGGGACTGCTCATGCTCACGCTGTTCAACGGCGCGAATACTCCGGTAATGCTTGCAATATACGCCTCTGCCATAGGCTTTAATTTTGGCGGCAATTTCGCGCTTTTCCCTGTAATGACGTCCAGGCTGTTCGGGACGAAGAACGTGGGTTCAAACTACCCGTTCATATTCACAGCATACGGCATAGCCGGGATAGCTGGCCCGATGCTCGGCGGATTCGTCAGGGACACGACCGGATCATTCCTCATGGCCTTCATGCCGGCGGGGATAGCCTGCCTGCTCGGTGCCGGTCTGGCACTTACCATACGACAGGGAAAGAAATGAGCTTATTTCTGCCCATAACTTCCAAAATGCCATAACTGGGGGTAATAATCCGGAAAAATTGCAGAAAGCGGTCCCATACAGTTATGAAAAATTCGCAAAATTTTTTCCAGTACATATTACGTATCTACAATAAGGCGGCATTTTCGAATTTCTGGAAGTTTCATGTTTTGGGCATTTTCGTTGCGTAATCGTTATCAGTGGTTTTATTATATGTTTGTACTGGTATGTGTATTATTATATGTTTATACTATTTTTTTGTAAAAATTTGATTCAAAACAAACAAACGCCACCGAGCCTGTGGGAGGGGCGGAGCACCTGGGTTCTTGAAAGATGCACCGAAAAAGCTATATGTTTATATAATAAGACGCTAGCTGCTGTTCGCTCTTCGCTCTTCCAGCATCTTCTTTTCGAGGCGCTTCTGTTTTTGCTTCTCCCTCTGCTTCTCTTTCTTCATCTCTTCCTTGAGCTTGGGTATTTTGATATTGGCGTTGCATTTGGAGCAAGTGACCACGAAAGGCCTCGCCCATTCCTGCTCTCTATGCTCAGAGAACTCACATTCGGGACAAACATAGTCAACCTGGGCTGTATCAGAGTCGTTTGGCACCAGTACCTTTATCTTCCCTTTCTCTTCACCCGCCTTGTTTGGCAGGGTCCTGTTCGTAACGTACTTGTAAAGTCCCATATTGTGAATTGACATAGCTTTCTTAAAAATGTGATACCGATAAAGTGGCATCTTTCAGTCAGGATAGGTAGAAGTCGCCTGGAATTATACAGGTCGGTGGACGCGTAAGTGAGCAGTCAACTGAAGGTGCCTTGCACGTCACGGTACGTATCATGCCCGACTTTGAACCTTTGTTCCCGTTTCCGCTCCTCACCCAGTAGCCGTCCGTGTACCCGTTGGTGGTGGAATATGTCGCATAGTACCAAGTGTTATGTGATGTTGAAGTGTATGACGATGCACCTCCGGTGAAACCCAGCTCGTAGCAGAACATGCTCCTTGTGTTGGTGCTGAGAGGACGGAAGCGTGAATGAGAACCGATGGTACACTCGCCCGCTTTATTTGACGCAAGGAAAAAGCCGTTCCTGTAGTTGCTGCTGCCAGGATTGCCTGGATGGAAGCATCTGTTGTCATTGCCGTCGACAAGCCTTGGGTTGTTGAATGTAACCGTGCCGTCTGAATTCTCCGTGCAATAGTCCCATACAAGCCACTCATCGTTATTTGCAGTGTTTTCTTCGACATTGACTCCGTAAGTGTTGACAAAGCCGTCATATAACTGAATCAGGGTATTACCTGACCTCCACGACCAGTGGCCGTACCTGTGAAGATTCCTGTCTGCAGTATAAAGCGGGCACTTCGCCCTTCTCCTGAGCGTGCTTGCATCAACACAGCCCATGCCGTTCTCGTCACAGTAGCTCGAAGCGGCAAGTCCTGCCCCGTCGATGTCAAGCCTGTCTTCGTATCCATCCCAGACTATTATCCTTGCATCATAGTCCGAACTGTCAGGTTCGTTATTGAAGTCGATGTATCCTCCGCTGGTTCCGGTAAGCTCTATTGCAGCATAGCTTCCGCCGCCAGCTATCTGGACACCGCTGACGCCCGGAGTACCGTCAATGGAAGTGTCCCTTATGTGAAGGGCAGCAGTTGCTGATGTTGTACCTATCCCAACATCCCCTGCACTGTCGACATAAACCGCGTTGGCAGGACTTCCGTCGGAAGCGTCGAGTGAATGGCCATCACCCGAACCACTGCCTATGCACCCGTTCGTGTCACATATTGTACCAGTCGCCCTTATGTCACCTGAAACGTCAAACTCGATGTTGTTTCTTGGGTCCCTCTCAACACCGACGTTTCCGGAAGCGTACTTTATCCCGTAGATGCTGCTCTCCCAGAAACTGCTGCCGCCACCGCTTCCGCCCCCTGCCGTAACTATCTCCGTAGCTGTCCAGCAGTCAGTAGTCGTGTCTCCTGCGAGGAATTCATTATCAGCACACAGCGTCTTTGCATTGCTGTCGGCGTCCGTGCATATGTTGCTGCAGGTACCTATGCTGGCACTGACGTCTGTTGCATCAACGCAGCCCGTGCACGAGACGTCCTCTGCAGTTATGTCACAGTCGTTAACGTCTGTACAGGAACCCACGCCGACATCATCAACGCTGTCACAAAGGCCGGCATCCCCAGTTATCTCTTCACAGTCAACGCTGCCTCCGCCGTCAGAGAGCGTTATCGTGCCGTCAGAAACGCTTAAAGTCTGGGTAGCACCAGTAGACCATCCGCCGGAAACGTCTTTGCAGTTCTGGCCAGCCTCGTCGCATATCTCGTTGATGTTGGCAGTGGATGTTATGCTGATGATATCAGCGAGTATGTCACCACTGACCTCAAGCTTTGCAGAAGGGTTGAATTCACCTATCCCCACCCTGCCGTTGGACTTGAATATAACCCTGTCGCTGCTGCTTGACGACCCTGACCTGAAATGCAGGTCGTCGTAGTAGTCTATGTAAGCATCCTTTGTAGAACTGGACAGGTGCAACCTCAAGCGGTAGCTCCTGTCGTTGAGCGAGCCTATCCTGTACGACCTTCCCGAAGGCACATGGACGTCCCCGTTTACGTCCAGTGCGGTGGACGGCGTGCTATCGCCTATCCCAACCCTGCCAACGCTGTAGCCGACCGGCTCTTCCACGGTAAGTGTACCACCTATCGTCCCGGCTTCTATCTCGGCTGCCTGGTGGGTCATCTGGGCCGATGCATGAGTGCAGATGAACAGGACTGAAAAAATGCACAGTAAACATTGGTTCAGCATTTTTCGCGGTTTTGTCATACAGTATAATATTTGCGTTTTCTATAATTAATGTTTTTTCTGCTAGAATTCAGAAGGCTGCACCGACAAGGAAAGCAATGAGTCCAAGAGCCATGCCTATCTTTATCAACTTGCTTACGAGTTTATAGTTCCTTCGGTGTATCAGTACAAGCGATGCGAGAACGAATACCGCGTCAGTCGGAACGAGGACGGCAAGATAGAAATCGCCGAGGATCCCCCACGCGTATGGTATTATCGAGATCACTATAGCAAGCCACAGGCTGAATGAAGCGAAAAGTATGGCGTATATGGTCTTGTACTTGAGCTTTATGCCGGATGTGCCCACCCTGAACCTGTCACCGAATGATTCCTTCATCCTGGAAGTCATCTTCTTAAGAAAAGACGTCCTGTCGCCCTGGAGATCCTCAAGATCCTTGACTATCTCCCTTGAAAACGTCGCAAGTCCTGCAAGTAGCATCAGAAGAAGCGGGACTGTGACGTCGCCTGCCGCAGCGCCTCCGAAAAGGATCGTGGAGCTGGCAAGGTATGCCACTGCGAAGTTTCCGAAAAGGACCTTGTTCTGGAGGTGGGACGAATAGACTATCAGTACGAGTGTGTTTACAGCGGCTATGATTAAACAAAGAACGTTGTTCATGGCAACAGTGATAAGTATGCCCGCAGCAAAAAGGAGTATGCTGTAAAGAAGAGCTGTCCGTTTTTTCACCCTTCCTGATGGTATGGGCCTTCGCGGCCGGTTTATCCTGTCAGAGTCTACGTCTATGTAATCATTGATGACATTACCCGCACCGGTTATGAGAAAAACTGCAGCCAATGCCAGGAAAACCTGCGGGGAAAAGGCAACGGTCACGAGAACTGCACCGATGACTGCACTGAAAGTTGACATCGCACAATTAAGTGGTCTCATCATTTCAAGTAACGGCCACATGGGACTAACCTCAAGCCTTATGTTCTTTATGCTTCGGTCTGAGCTGCTTTGTCTTGCACTGCCTGCATTTTGCCTTGCCGTCCCTGACCTTCAGGAGGTCTGAACGTATCTTGGCTCCGCATTTCATGCATATGAAAACCCTGTGGAAAAGCCTTTCCTCAGCTTCAGGGAATCTCTGTTTTGGCATTTACATCACTTCTTAATTTACATTGAGACGACCTTTTAAATATGTTTCTATAACTGGAACGCCATCAGCGCGTGAAACGACTTAAGCGATGCGGGCGTTTCAGTAGCGATCTTTTCCGGGTCCGCAGTAGTTATCATTATATTCGAATGCCCGTGACCGGCAGACGCCATGCTCATCTTCATCCGTACGAGCATGAACATGTTGTTGTTTATTATCGTGTTGAAAAGTCCCTGCTTTTGAAGTATGCCCTCGGTGTCCACTATTATCTCAACCCCGGGCTTTTCGTTCTTCTCTGGGTTCATGAGATGCGCATTGGAGGCGAAGTGCTCTATCTTCATCCCGTCGAGTAATTTCTCTATGTCATTTTTTAGCTTTTCACAGTCATTCTCATCAGAAACGTATACTATGAAGCCTCCGGGATAGGCAAGTTTGATCCCATACTCGAACTCTCTTCGAAGCGTGTCGAAAAGGGTTTTCCTTGAGACGACATTCAGGTTTGCATAAACCATGTCCTTTGGATGCCCTTTTATGTATTCGTTCCAGCGCCAGCAGAAGTGCGACCTGCACCCGGGTGGCCTGTAGTTGAACACCATGCACTCATTCCTGAACCTCCCGCGATGCATTTTCATGCTGGTGATATTTCTGGACTGGTCTATCCTGCCTGTAATGAAAAGCTTCTCTGCCATCTTGCCGTCCTGCTGCACTCCCTTCTTCACCAGAAGCTCGTCAGCGAAGCAGGACTCGTTGTCTTTTGCACAGCAGTAGTTCCTCGTATAATCGAACATTGTGTAGCATTTCCTGCAGGTTTTTGCTATCTGAAGTTCGTAGCTTTCGACGCGCATGATTATTATTGCATGCAGCAATGTAAATTTGTTCACGTGTCGAAGGTGCACGGCAGGCCGTTCATATACGAAATCATTCTTATAGCTGCCTCTATCCTGTACTGGACGTGCGGGTCACCTTCGTCCCATTCAGTTTTTCCAGTCTCTATGTTCAGGCGCGGAAACAACTCAGGCTTCCTTTCAATGATTTGTGGGTCATCGTAAGACTGTTCAAAGGGCGTACCTGCCACGAAAGCCCCGGTCGTTTTTATAGATTTCGTATCCGTTCCGGTGAACTTGGCGTTCTTGATGAACGAATATGAAAAGTCTGGTAAGCCGGCGACGTAGACATGGTTGAATTTGGCATTCTCCCCCATGACTTTCTGGAAAATCGATGAATCTATGCGTGATTTATCGAAATCTGCACAAGTTATAACAGCACGGTAGAAATTCGTGCCTTTGTTCATTTCAGCTCCGTTCCAGAAGCTGTACGGAGCGTTGATGTAAAACATGATTGAATCCTCTATGTCCGAGTGCGAAAAGTCGCTTCCCCTTGCCCTGGCGTGCATGAAATCAGACATCGGCATGTAGCACCCGCTAAAGTTGCATTTCCTTATACGGGCATCGCGCATCAGAACAGAAGCCATTGCAGAACCGAAAAAATCAGAAAAGTCCAGGATTCCTGAACTGAAATCGGAATAGGAAAGCTGCGAACCCTGGGCAATGAGAAAGGGCATATATAGTCCTCTCGCATTCATGTGCATGATGCGGGAGCCGCTGATGTCGACCCTTTCGTCATGGTCTACCATGGGGAGACCCCCGCCGTCCATGCAGTAGCCCGTATCTTCCTTTTTACACTGAGCGTCGGCAAGCCTCCTCCTGCCTGCATATTCTGAACGGAAATATTCGTTGAGTTCGCCGAATCCGTCATGGCCGGAAAGGTCGAACCAGTCTTCTACGTATATGTGCCGAAGGTCCTTCTCACCCGAAAGAAGCTTTGTTACGAACTCATCGCCACTCATCTTCGTGAGATTATCTTCCCCCATGACGTGCCTGGCGTAATTCATGAGTTTACTAATCACAGAAAACTTTTTAAGGGGGAAAAGTTCCGTACCGACTGTAAATACAATATGCATGAGGTATATACTTTATTTAGCATAGGAATATAAGGGAACCTGAAGAATTGGAGATATGAAAGTTAACGGGAATAATTACACAGAAGAGATAAGATTTGAAGATGAAAATGTAGCACTTGGAACCAAAATTCGAATTGCGCTGGAAAGATACGGCGGAGACAATAGTAAGAAGATACTGGACGCACTTTCGAATGATTTGGGAGTCCAGGCGTTCAGTTTAAGTGACACGAATTCTATACCTAACCCTCTAAGATCGTACTGATTGATCAGTATATTTAACCTAGTTCTGGGGTAAATTAAACCATGACGCTTGAAAGCCTGCTTCACAATTCTGTCATACTGATAGACAAGCCCAAGGGACCTACATCATTTGACGTAGTCGAGAATGTGTCAAAGATTCTCGGGGTCAGGAAAGCGGGACACTCCGGAACGCTTGACCCTAACGCCACGGGTCTCCTTCTGATAGCGCTTGGCGAGGCCAGGAAAGCCATGCCTGTTCTCACTGGCCTTGACAAGGAATACGTTGGTGTCATGAAGGTTCACGGGGATGTTGACAGAAAGCGGGTAGAAGACGTTCTTTCGACGTTTGTAGGCGAAATAACGCAGACGCCCCCGGTAAAGTCTGCCGTTGCAAGAAAGCCCAGGATAAGGAAGGTCCATGAGATCGAGGTCGTGGAGAAGAATGAGCGCGACGTTAAGTTCCGCGTGCTCTGCGAAGCCGGCACGTACATACGAAAGATCGCACACGACGCAGGGGAGAAGCTTGGATGTGGTGCACACCTGACAGAGCTTCGCAGGACGAAAGTGGGACCGTTTAATGCCGAGAATTCCGTTACCATTGATCAACTAAATGATATGTCCGAAAACACGATAAGGCAGCTGCTGATGCCGATCGAGGACGCCCTGGAACCGCTAAAGCTGCCAAGGCTCGTCATAAAGGAAGACAAGGAAAAACTCGTCAGAAACGGCGCTCCGGTGAAGAAGGAATTCGTAAAGGAAGCTGACGGTAACGTGGAAGAAGACGATTACATAGTCGTTTTCAACGAAGCGGGGAGGATAGTCTGTCTTGCAAAATACGTGAGCAAGGGTGATACCGTGGCAAGGACGGACAGGGTATTTCTAAATGATTTAAATCGATAAGAAGTAAAGATGTTTTATGACTGCGTAAAAGGAGATTATGATGGTACCGACATGCCCCAAATGCGAGGAGGCAGTCTCGGGGAAGGGTATGTCCATCAACTGCAATAAACAAGCTTTCGTACCATGTTATTGGCAAGACAGTTCCCAACATGGCCATGGATGGGGAATGGGAAGTTTGGGAAGAAAAAAAGCATCATTCAAGCACAATATGGACTTATAAAATTAAGTGCACATGTATTCTTTCATGGCGGAAACATATTTGAAGCGAAATAATACACCAACCGGTCACGCACAATTGATAAGCTCAAGGCTATACCATAATCTCAACGAGAGATATAACATAGATAGATTTGATTCAACCACGATAATAGCATACGATGGAAAAGATGTATCAGAACTCACGAAGATGGGCTTTATAACAGTGAAAAAACCCGAAAAGATCGATGAGGATTTCCATAAAATCGAAGGTGTAGACAGGAGAAGAAGCGATTATTGGTAGAAATGCGACAAATACGCAGTACACTATTTTTATAAAGAAACGCAATCCCTATTAATAACAGTGCCGAGGTGGCAGAATCTGGCTAATGCGCCAGACTTGAATCAGATATTATGATCCGGTTCCCTTGTGGAACTTTGGAGATGACTTAATGGCTTGACTCCGACCAAACCTTCCTGTTTACAGGAAAGGGCGGCGGGAATGAGGAGCAAGATATCTGGTGTCCTTTTGGACGTGCAGGTTCAAATCCTGCCCTCGGCGCTCTTTCTTTTTTCATCCAGCTCTGTCGCGCAAAAGACCGATCATTCACTCCTCAGGAACTCAAATCCCATGCGAAAGAAGGGATCTGTCAAAAATTGAGGACGGTGAATGTAGAAATTACATGTATCCTACTATAAGTTCTTCTGCATAATCCTGAAGCAGTGTCTGGTTAAAACCGCCGAGAGTAAATACGTACTTGTATTCCCTCCACACATAAGTGTAAATTTCACTACCGGATTCACTGTATGTGCAGCTATAAACATCTTCACCAGATACGTCAATGTATTCACAGCCTGGCTTTTCGAATTCGCCAATGACCACGGGGTAGTTTTCAGAAGCGCACGAATTGTCTAGGTACTCATATATCTTAAGATATGCACCGCAGTCTGTGATCGAACTGCAAGCTTGTGTTGTGGCTATTATATTACCAGCGGAGCAACCAGACACTTCGGTGCCTTGTGAAACAAGATCCAAACCGAGATAACTGAATACAAAATCAGTAATTTCAAGATCTGTTATGATGCCCTCTGCAACGCAAGCGCCGTCCTCACAAACACAACCATATTTAATCGATTCACCCACAAGATAATCATCAATGCAGTAGTATTCAACAAGAACACCATTAGAATCGCAACGATCCGTATTTGTATATCTCTTCTCTCGGTCCATGTCATCACAACCACTGCATTTATGAAATCCGTAAGTATTGGATTTCACATTGTAGTCAATGCCGCCATCATCGTCTGTGCACTCCTTCATATCTGTATTCATAACGTAACATTTTGAAGTCTCATAATCCCAGTAGCAGTTATTTACGGAATTAATGGTAGGATCTTCATCGTTATACTTTAGGCAATGCGCTTCATCTTCATATGCAGTGCATTCCTCATAGACCCTATCAAGGCAGATGCCATGAAGGCAGCCAAGTTCACAATTCACGGTCTCCCTTTCATAATACACATCATCTGAACAGAAATATTCAATCAATTCATCGCTAGCTCCCCTGCATGAGTCATACATCGTATAGATAAGGTCACCGTTTTTGTAGAACTTGACATGCGATTCCGAATAGAAATTCCTCCCGTCATCAGTTTCTTCGCAAGTGTACTCATTCTCCGTGACAACGCACTCACCATCAACACACTCATAACCGACAGGGCATGAAACTTTAACCCACTCCACTTCATCATTCTCACAGTAATGTTCAAGCACGATAAAATCATGATCACATGAATCCGTCCGTTTAATATCAGCCTCAGTCACGCCCTTATTGAACAAGTCAAGTCCGTTATCAGTTTCTTTGCATTTTTCTTCAATTTCTTCAATCTCCACAATTGTGCATTCACCATCTTCACAAACATAATCGCCTGGGCAGGAAATTTCCTCCCATTTTATGGTACCGTCTTCGCAATATTTCTCGTTTAACTTTCCACTAGAATCACAATGATCGCTGAGCCTTTCGTCAGCCGTTTCACATACACCCTTTTCGTGTATGTTAACACCACCATCTGTATCAAAGCATTCAGCATCATCCACTTTCAGGCACGCACCATCGCTACAGCCATGCTCACACTCAATAATCTCCATTTCAAAGGAGTCACCGTCACAGTAGTATTCCCGCAGGCTGTTGCCAATGCATTCTTCAGGTAATGAAGCGCCAGATTTCTCAGACCATTTTCTCTCCAGAACAGATTTTTCGTAAATATTCTTGCCCCCGTCAGCATCATAGCAGGACTCGTTATCTGTAGTAGAATCATCTTCTGTTCCGGTTGCCCCCTTCTTGACCGCACATTCAACAATCTGCATGTTCCAATCAACCCAAGCAGTAACAGAAAGTCCGCTTTCATGATCAACTATCTCGACCTTGTAAAAATCTTTTGGAACGACTGTTTCCTTTTTACAGTCACTTTTTATGCTATCAATAATGGAACCTGAATCATCTTTACTGTAGAAAGTCGTCGTAACTTCAGCGTTTGGGTAATCATTCAGAAAGTCCCGGACAACGGCACTTGATGCGATTATTGCATCCGGATTTACTGATATGCAACCAGAAATCAGGAGAACTGCAAGAAAAGCGAGAGGTATAGAACGTTCAGAAATATTCATATTATACACTTTTGTTTCAAGGCTTATAAATTCTGCACATATTTGGATTATGCAATAGCGCATTCAAAGATTCATTTTTAAATTAATCGCAACATAAAGTATACACAAGGTGTTTGATGTGAAGGGTGAATGTCGGATCCTGGAGTGAACTTTCTTCTAAACTTAGTCCAAACGCCATCAAAAATCTTGCCTTGTTTGACACGACACTTAGAGATGGTGCTCAAACACGCGGTCTCAACCTAAGCCTCGACGACAAGTTGTCCATAAGCAAAAAGCTTTCTGACTTTGGTATGAATTACATAGAGGGGGGATGGCCGACATCAAATCCGAGGGACATGGAATATTTCCGTGAAGTAAAATCACTTGGACTGAAATGCAAGATTGCAGCATTCGGAATGACGAGCAGGAATCCACCAAATGATGAGCTTATTTCAGGCCTTGTGAAAACAGAAGCGGATACAATAGCCGTTTTTGGAAAAGCGTGGGATCTTCATGTAAGGGACGTACTAAAGATAACAAACGATGAAAACCTCTCGATGATAGCTGACACTATTGATTACCTAAAATCTCATGGTTTTGAAGTGGTTTTCGATGCAGAACACTATCTTGACGGTCACAAGAACAATCCGGATTACGCGCTTGAAACGCTGAAAGCTGCAAAGGCTGCAGACTGTATAGTGATTGCAGATACAAACGGTGGTGCACTTCCTTGGGAAGTTGACGACGCTTTTGTAAAGGCAAAGGAAGTTGTGAAAAACGATCTTGGCATACATGCACACAACGACAGCGGCTTTGCAGTCATGAACACGCTTGTAGCACTTGCAAACGGTGCAAACCACGTTCAGGGAACAATGAACGGTCTTGGCGAACGATGTGGAAATGCTGACTGGATGGAACTGCTACCGACACTGGGACTGAAACTTGGGATAGAGACTGGCGTTGACATGAAGGGACTGAAGAAACTCTCAAGGTACATTGAAAGAATGACAGGGTTTTCCGTACCCAGAAACAAGCCATTCGTCGGTCTCAATGCATTCAGTCACAAGGGCGGCGTTCACATAGATGCAATGCTCAAGAACCCGAGAACGTACGAGCACATGAACCCCGAAGAGATTGGAAACTCTCGCGTTTACAGCATGTCCGAACAAGTAGGAAGGTCCGGAGTGGTCGATGCTGCGAAAAGGCACGGCTATGCTCTGGACAAGGAAAGTGATGAAGTAAAGAAGCTCACGGAGATGGTGAAAGAGAGGCAGGGCGCCACGGACGCGGAGATGTTCCTTATGATAACCAAACTGGTCGACAATAAGAAGGAACCGTTCAATCTGCTGGGATACGAGACTGAAGTCTCATCTACAGGAAACGCCAAGAGCGAGGTGAAGATAGTGATAGGGGATGAAACGGTCCACGAGATATCCGAAGGTGTAGGACCGGTCCATGCAATGGATCTCGCGATGAGGAAGGCATTGGGAAAGAAGTTCGAGATGGGACCCGTGGCACTCTCCAACTTCAGGGTGAGGATAGTCAACCAGGAGAAGGCAACAGCGGCACAGGTCGAGGTTTTCATAGAGTTCAGGGCGAACGGCGACGCGTGGTCCGTTTCTGGCGTGTCCGATGACATAATAAAGGCGAGCGAAGAGGCATTAATTAAAGGATACAAGTACTATTTACTAAAACGGTGACTGGTGATGGCACTATACGATTACGCGAAAGTGGAAAACAAGGTAACTTCATTCTGGAAGAAGGACGGCACTTATGAGAAGCTGAAGAAGGCACGTTCAAAAGGAAAGCGCTTCTTCTTCCTGGACGGTCCTCCGTATGCGACTGGTTCCATACACATGGGCACTGCATGGAACAAGATAATAAAGGACGTGTACCTGAGGTTTCACAGGATGCTTGGGGAAAACGTGTGGGACCAGCCAGGCTATGACACACACGGCACCCCGATAGAGACAAAGGTGGAGAAGAATCTTGGATTCTCGTCCAAAAAGGACATAGAAAATTACGGTGTCGGAAAGTTCGTCAAGAAATGCAGGGAATTTGCCACAAAGTACATTGACGTCATGAATGACCAGTTCTCGAATCTCGGCGTATGGATGGACTGGAAAAGGCCGTACCTGACGCTTGACAACCAGTACATTGAAGGTGCATGGTACACGTTCAAGAAGTCCTTTGAGGGCGGATATCTTTACAAGGGAAAATATCCCGTGACGACGTGCCCAAGATGCGAAACCGTCGTCGCCTATAACGAAGTGGAGTACACAAAGCAGACTGATAATTCGATATACGTGAAGCTGAGGCTGAAAGACGACAAGAACAAGTTCCTTGTCATATGGACGACGACGCCATGGACGCTGCCTGGAAACACCGGGGTCATGGTCCACCCGAAGTTCAAGTACGCGGAAGTGGAAATGAGTAACGGCGAGACGTGGATAATAGCCGAGGAAAGGGTGCAGGTGATAATGGAGGCGATAGAAGCGGGTTACACCCTGAAGAGGACGTTTCCCGGAAAGGAACTGGAAGGCCTTCGCTACGAAGCTCCGCTTGGAGATCACATGAAGATGCCTGAACAGAAAGATGCACACAGGGTCATACTTTCGGACAGGTACGTGCACCTTGAAGACGGTTCTGGTCTCGTGCACACTGCGCCGGGCCACGGAAAGGAGGATTTCGAGGAGGGCAACAGAAACGGCCTTCCTGCAGTTTGCCCCGTTGACATTGACGGAACTCTTGGAAAGGAGACGGGAAAGTATGCAGGCAAGAAGGCAAGGGTAGTCGACGAAGAAATAATAGAGGACCTGAGAAACGACGACATGCTCGTCTACAGCCATCCTTACACTCACGACTATCCAGTATGCTGGAGGTGCCAGTCGCCGCTGCTGCAGATAGGCGTGCCCCAGTGGTTCTTCAGGGTAACGGCCGTGAGGGACACGCTGCTTGGTGAGAACAGGAAAGTCAACTGGGTGCCCAAGTGGGCGGGCGACAGGTTCAACGACTGGCTGGAAAATCTTTCAGACTGGCCGATATCAAGGCAGAGGTACTGGGGAATACCGCTTCCAATATGGGAGTGCGAATGCGGTGAAATAGAAGTGATAGGCTCTTTTAGTGAGCTGAAGAAAAAGGCTGGGTTGAAAAAAGAGATAGACTTCCACAAGCCGGAGATAGACGATGTCAAGTTGAAATGTCCGGAATGTGGAAAAGACGTGAAGAGGGTACCAGACGTTCTCGACGTATGGTTCGATTCGGGTGTAGCTACGTGGGCGTCGCTTGGATACCCAAGAGACAAAAAGCTCTTCGATGAGATGTGGCCGTCAGCTTTCCAGACTGAAGGGCCGGATCAGTTCAGGGGATGGTGGAACAGCGAGATGATAACAAGCGTTCTCACTTTCGGAAAGACACCCTTTAGGAACGTGATGATGCACGGCTTCGTCATGGATGTAAAAGGCATAAAGCTTTCCAAGTCGAAAGGTAACTTCATAGACCCAAACGAGATACTAGACAAGTACGGAAGGGATGTTTTCCGTCTCTACCTGCTTGGAAGTCCCTTGTGGAACGACTTCTACTTCAACTGGGACGACATAAAGGAAGTCTCAAGGATGTTTACCGTTTTCTGGAACACATACTCGTTCATCAAGATGTATGCGAACAAGAAGGTAGTATTGAAACCTGCACTGAATGTAGAAGACAAGTGGATAATAAGCAGGATCAACAGCCTCATGGAAAGGAAAGAGGACGTTGAGAAGTACGAGGTCCACAAGCTCGTCCAGGCGCTTTCCGGCTTTATCCTGGAAGACTTTTCAAGAAATTACATAAAGATAATAAGGAACCGTGTAAACCCGTGGTATACTGGAAAGGACAAGGACGCCGCTATATATACGCTAAACTATGTACTGGAAAACCTTCTCAAGCTCATGGCGCCGGTAACACCATACGTTGCGGATAACATCTACAGGGAAATGTACGGAAAGGATTCTGTCCACCTTCAGCTGTGGCCAAGGGCAGACAAGAAGCTGATGATTACCGAACTTGAGCAGGGAATGGACATAGTAAAGGACCTTGTCGAATCTGCAAATGCGCTAAGGCATGAAAAATCCATAAAACTGAGATGGCCCGTGAGTGAGCTGAACGTAAAGACCGACAAGCACGGCGAAACGGCGGTAAAGAACTTCTCCCAAGTCATAAAGGAGATGGCCAATGTCAGGAATGTCAGGACAGTCAAAAAGAAGCCGCAAAAGGGTAAGGACTTCTTCAACGGGACGCTTGCACTCGGTGAGGTATTGATGGACGATGCGCTTTTAAGGGAGTTTTGCAGGAAAGTGCAGATAGCAAGAAAGGAAGCAAATCTTATGGTAAAGGACAAAATAGACATCTGGATAGATTCTGACAGGAAGACGCTTGATATTCTCAAAAAGCAGGAAAAGGGCCTGCTCGGGGGCGTGGGCGGGAAATCCGTCAAGTTCGGCGGGCTTGAAGGTGAAGGAAAAGGCTCGCTGAAGTTTGAAAAGTCCGAAATAAAGTTCGACTTCACCAAAGTTTAAAAAACTTCACACGCACTAAATGGCATGAATACATTAAACGGATTGACGCACAGCTTCGAAGATTATGATTCAGGCGTGGAGATACTAAAAGAATTAGGTTACAAAGTAGGTAACAGGGACGTGGACGGAAATTCTAATGTCTATGCTGCTGGAAGCAACGAATACAAAATTTTTGCTCTTCTGGAAAAGGACGGGGAATTTAATTTCATAAAACCTGTAGATGGAAAAATGGTCGATATTCAGGAATGTTTCAAGATAAATTTTTTTCTATAAGATCATAAAAACAGGAAACAGTGAGAAAGTCCGCAAATAATGTACAAAAATGCCAATTTTAGCAGTTGAATAGTACAGGTTTTATGTTTAAACATCGGACATAGCTTTATATAACAAACCCTGAATAAGAAACGAATGGAAATCTACAAAGACCTTGAGAAGGCTATATCGTTTGCCAGTACCCCGGGTAAGAAAGTATTACTGTACCACACTGACGTGGACGGAATATGTTCGGCCACGCTTTTCATGAGGTTCTTTGAAGGCTTTGAACCGGTGCCTCTGGAGGGGCCGTCGATAAGCGACAAGTTCTACAAGAAGATCACCAGGATGAAGCCAGACGTCATGGCAGTACTCGACATACCGCTTGACCAGGAATGGAAGAAGCTGGAAAAGATCCAAAAAGAGCTTCCTGAAATGAAACTTCTAATGATAGACCATCATTTTTCTGTAAAGGACATGAACTCGGAAAAATGCGTTCACGTAAACCCGAGGTTCAATAGCAGCGTCTACATCCCTGCAAGCGTGCTCGTATACAGGTTCCTCGAAAAGGCAGGAAAAGATGTGGAAAAACTCATATGGATAGCAGCAATGGGTGTCATCGGGGATTATGCGTTCAGGGAATGCAAAGACATACTGAAAGAATGCGAATCAATATATCCCGGGACGGCTGGCGGAGATCCCCAGGAATCCCTTGTGGCAAGGCTTTCTGACGAACTGCTTTCAACTGCCATACTACACGGCATAAAGGGTGTTGAGAAGAGTCTTAAGATAATGAACGCTGCAGAAAGCTACAAGGACATACTTGAAAACAAGTATTTTGCAGAATGTAACAGAAGGGTCGACAAGGAGAAAAAGAGGCTCACGTCCGAATTTGACAAGAAGGCAAAGGAGTTTCCAAACCTTGGACTTTTCATATACAAGATAGATACACGCCTCAGCATAGCAGCATGCATATCGACCAAGCTTTCGGAAAAGTACCCTGACAAGATAATAATCGTCACAAAGGATAGTAAACAGATGGTGAAGATATCCGCAAGGAACCAGAAAGGGGACATAAGCCTAAACGACCTTATGAAGAAGGCCGTGGAAGGCATAGGTTCCGGTGGTGGTCACATCAAGGCTGCGGGAGCGATCGTTCCAAAGAAGGACTGGAAGGAATTCGAAAGAAGGCTTGTAGAAGAGATAGAGGCGCAGAAGAACCTGTGAACGGAAGAAATCTTATTCACTTTTTTCTAAGAACGACGAACATGTGGTCCTTTTCGTACGGATCCAGCTCGACTTTTTCAACTATCTCTAGATGTTTCCCAAGAATGGCAATTTGCTCTTTGTAAACCTGCTTGGGGTCCCTGACAACGTCTATGCTTCGTGATTTTATCGCAATCATGGCATGGCCGCCCGGCTTCAGGAACTTGTCTGAGTTCCGTATCATTATTGCAGACTGTTCGTCGCTTGCAACGTCCTCGAATACCAGGTCAACGGGTTCCACCCAGTCATAATCCTCGGGCTTTCTGGCGTCGGCAAGTATTGGAACGATGTTTCCGCGCTTCTCCGAGGTAACGTTAAGGTCCCTTGCGGACCTTTCCGATATCTCTACTGCGTATATGACACCGTTTTCGCCTACGATGTCTGAAAAGAAGCTGCAAGTGGCCCCGGATGCGGCGCCGAGATAGAGGACCTTTGAACCGGACGTGATTGGAAACGTCTTCAGGCCTTTAATGATGGCTGCTGCAGGCTTGCTCTTGTCTGGGTCCCACTGCCTGTATTCGGCCTTTCCCTTGGTCACGATGCTCTTCGTGTACGCGTTATAGCCCTTCACCATGCTCATTGTGAATATCTTCTTTCCGTCCCTGAATACGCCGGGGATCGTCTCTTTCATGAAATGTTATGGTATTCAGTTACATAAAAACGTTATCATGTAAGCGCTTTCCAAGACCAATGATGCTGTGCAATGCTTCTTTCACGATATATGAATTGTAGGATGGAAATCCTTTTTATTCACCAATATATCGTTTAATCATGAATCCCACCATTCCCACGGGAGGCGATGATGTGGACAAGTGTCACGTATGCGGCGAGACTATCTGGAAAGAAATCTGGCCAGAGGGAACGGAAGACGAAATGAAGAAGCAGATATGCTCGTTCTGCTTCTCAAAGATACGCGACGGTGGCGACTACAAGCCGGAAGTCTACGCAAAGAGTAGCATGGCGGTATGCGACAGCTGCGGTGAAATATCCAGTTCGGTGAAACTGACCAGCTCGGGATGGTTGTGTGAGGATTGTTTGCAATGAAGTTCAACTGCCCTTGACCTTTCCGGGCTTCAGTTTGGCGTCAATGTCAGCCAGAAGTTTCTCGCTCATGTCTTTTCCTGTATAGAAATCTGCCCTTGCAGCCATCGTGAGTTTCGATGCAAGTATCCTTGCAACTTTTCCTCTGATTTTCTTGTCAGCATTCTGTATGAGGGGATGTGCGTATATGACGCCGAACTTCGGCGGCTTCTCCTTCGACTTGAGGTGCCTGAAAAGAGCCTTCTCTGCACCGAGAAGCTGCATGGTGCTCGACGGAAGCTTGGCAAGCTTGTCAAGGCCGCCTGCAAGCGCTATCAGCCTGCATGCGATAAGCGGGCCTGCGACTGCCGAAAGATTGGGTATGATTTCCCTGCTGCTGTGCTTCAGCTGAAGTGAGAGTGAATCCCGGAGTTTGAACATGTTGTATATGTTCTTTGCATAATCCTGGACTGCGTTCAGTTCGTCCTCGCTAAACGGCATGCCCGCAGTAATCTTTGCGTACTTCTGAACCTTCTTGTCAGTGACCTTTTCGCGCCTGCCTTCCTTGTGTATGGTCTTTGCAAGCTGCTCGTGGTCCCTTATGAGCCTTTCTGCCTCGGGGAAGTAGAGACCGTACCACTCCCTCATCATCTCCGACATCGTGTTGAGGGACTTGTCGAGTTCGTCTATGACAGCGATCGCTCTCATGAGTATGACGTCTTTTCTCTCCTTTCGTAGCTCCTTCTTGGTGAGCTGCACGTTGACAGCGGAAAGCAGCTTGTTCAGTTCCATCTGGTCCTTGACGAAATGTAAGTCGAGTGCAAGTTTTCTGAATTCCTTTGTGAGCTTTTCCTTGGCGGGATTGTCCGGCTCGTATAAGGTCTTTATTCCAGGAAAGTCTATCTTCTTGTCCCATGCTATTATCCTGTAGCCTGACCTGGAGAGTTCCTTGATCAGTTCCTCTTCTTCTGGTATAAGCTCGCCGTTTTTGACTTCAGACAGCTTTTCTGCTATTGTTTCAGGTACTGGCTTGAAGAGGCTGTAATGCACCATCTTCATCTTTTCGTCAAAAGCGAAGACCCCTACCATGTTGGTGGTGATAAAAACTTTCATGAAGATGATTATTAGTAGCTGTTTTATAAATTGTTGCGACAGGCAGATGTCTTATTTTAATAACAGTTACCAAAATATTTACATGACTCATAGCCATGGCCACAGAAAAAGCAGGAAACACAAAACCAACGGAAAACATGCACAAAAGGTTTCAGTGCAGCCAAAACAGAAGAGCAAGCTTGGTTATGAGATAGAGATTCTGGCAGCCGTCGTTGCAATCGCGATAATAGCTGTGCTATACTTCATGTCCTCAGCAGAAGTTGCCGTGCAGGATGCCAGGGAAGAAACGGGTGGGGAGAGTTACACTGCAGATGAAGTCGACGACAGCTGCACAGGGAGGAATCCGGGGCTGTCAGAAGAAGAATGTACGAATTACGAATACAAGCAGGAAGCAATAGAGAAGAACGATCCGGAAATATGCGACCTTATAACGATTGAATACATGAAGACGAACTGCCTGAGGCACTTCGGACTTGCGAGATGATGACATGAAAAACATAGGGAATCCAAAAACTATGCTTTCGCTCTCAGTGATTTCTATCACATTGTGCGTCCTCATGTCCGCCAATGCGGCGCATGCATTCCAGTGCACGGTGAGGTCAGACCAGTGCAACCCTGAGGAGACTGCAATAATGGGCATGTCATACACGACGAACGCCCACGCGGAAAAAGGTGACCAGAACTATCCGTACGTACTCTGCTGCAGCGACAGTGCATCACTCGGAACTGATTGCAGTGGACTTTATTTTCCTGTCTTTTATCTAGCAGGATCCACAAATTCCCATGCAGCAGACCCTACATTTCCGCCAGAGCCCGGTTATGAGGACACTGATAACTGGGTATGCCTGTCCAGCAGTTCGGGGCTGCCGTATTGTACCACCGTGGATGACCCGCTGAAGGAAGGGTGTGAAATGAGAACCGGTGGGCTTGAACCCGTATGCATGGCAACGATATTCAGAGAGACCAATTCACATGTGGCAACCTGCGACGATCCGCTGGCATACGACACGAGGATATGCTGCAGGACCAGCCTTGAACCAAGGGTAATTGACATAGAGGTGCTCAATCTTTACAACGGGAAGATGAGGGGAAACGCGAGGATAAACGCAACCGCAATAGACCCTGACGGTGATCAGATAACAGACATGCGGTATACTGTAGAATACACAGGAACAGGAAGTCCAGCAAGCCTGGATTACACAAACCCTCCGCAGTTCGAAGTGGTATGGGACACCAGGGGGATATCCGGGGTGATGCAGGATGACGTGAAGATACGTGCAAATGCGTATTCAAGAGGTACATGGGGAGACGAGTGGCGCGAGGAATTTTTCGATGTCGATAACACACCACCCGATGCATGGATAACGGGACCTCCTGACGATGAATGGGTAGGCAGGATATTCACTGTAACCTGGGAAAACAACACATACACTAACGGTGTATATTTCCAGTACGCGGACGCATTGGGCTTTGGTGCCACTGGGTGGGAACCATCATCGCCCCCGCTGGACTACGATAATGCATACGAGATGGACCTGTCAACGCTCGGTGCAGGTGAGTTCGATTACTGTTACAGGGTGGACGCAAACGACGTGGCAGGAGAGATAGACGGCACGCCATCGTGCGACCCTTCAGGTCCGGGTGACATTACAAGTGAGTGCAATTGCAGTAAAGTAGACGCAAGTCCACCGTCAGTATCATCTGTTGGAACGTCGCGAGAATACGTCACATCAGATACGTTTGACGTTACATGGAGCGGAAGCGACGGTTCAGGCTCGGGCATAAAATGTTTTCAGGTACAGTACAGGATAGACGACACAAAGGCTGGAACACAGGGCTCGTGGACTCCCTGGTCCGGGATAAACGATATAAACGACGCCAGTATATACCAGAGCGGATCATGCAGCGCAGCGGTGAGCTGTAGCAGCGATTTGGATGGCACAGAGTTCGACCAGGAAGAGGTCGTAGGCAGTAGCGAAGACGGCCGGACGTTTGTTTTCAGGGCGAGGGCGCTTGACCGTGTGGAGCGGGACTGTTCAAATGTCGCGTCATGGGTAGAATCGGCAGCGCCTTACGGGTCGACAACGATCGACTGGACAGAACCGCCAGACGTCACGATCGAAGCAAGGGATGTTGAAGGAAGCGTTATCGTTTCACCAGAGGGCAGCATACTCACAGGGACTCCCGTGGACTTCAGAGTTACTTCTGACCCGTCAAATCAAGATTACAGTGGAGTCGTAGAAAGCGGGATAGTCTATAACGTATGGAGACTCGGAACTGACTATCTTGTCAGCGGGCCGATAACCCTCAATTCATGTCCTACAAACAACTGTGATGGTACAAAGACGTGGGAAGACGACTACAACATAACCTATTATGGGTACTCCACTGACCGTGCAGGAAACACCAACGTAACTGAAACGAAGAGCTTCATCGTAACGAGGCCTGTTGGGATATCAAGTACAGTGAGTAGCCTTTACATGGTACTTGGCACATACGAGATCGTCCCGGTAACAGTTTCCAACAGGCAGGAAGAGCCGGAACCCGTGTCCGTGAAAATAACCGGTGATTATCCATACAGCCGGTTCGTTGACATCTCAGAAGGCGTTCTGAGCAGCGACAACAAGACGCTTGACATAACGCTTCAGGCAAAGGAAACGAAGAGCTTCCACGCGTTCGTGTACACGGCCGATGTCGGGGACTACACCATGAACATCGTCGTCAACTCGACGCGCGAAGGTTATGAAACCAGGATAAGCGATGCCATGTCAATAGACGTCAGGATAGTGTTCCCAGAAGAGTTCGACGGACTGTCGTGGGTTTCCGTGCTCGTGGTAATGATATCAGCGGTTATTCTTTATACCAGGTTTGGCCGTGAATAGGCTTTCAGAGTTTCATACGTTTTCGTAATACCATCATAATTATTGCCGAGAATATGGACAGTAAACCTGATATGGCAAGAGGCCATGCGAACCCGTAGGCGTATCCAAGTGGCCCGAAAACCAATGCGCCCACAGTGCCGCCGAGTGTGTTTACCGAGACTGCAAGTCCGGATTCGCCTGATATTCTCTCGGTCTTGAACAGCCTCGAAAGGCAGACATAATAGCCGACTGCAGCAAAGCCGTCGCCGATCTCGTGTATGATCCTGAACATGAAAGAAAGCGGCACGATCGGCACTGTCATCAATATGTGCCCGGCGCCTGAGATGAGCAGTCCTGCGACGAGAGCTGTCATGCTCTTTCCCCTGCTGTCTATGATCTTGCCGCCGTAAAGAGACGCGACGGCAAGCATGATTATGGGAATGCCCATGTAGAAACCCGACCATGCGAGGTTCAGTCCAAGGCCTTCCCTTAGGAACAGTGAATACGACGTGTTCTCGGCTCCCCAGTGCGTGCCGAATATGAACATCGGTAGAAGGAAAAGTATTGTGCTTCTCTTCAATATTTCCTTTTTATAGTCTGACACGGGAAACACCGCTTTTCCCGGCTCGACGACAAATAGTGAAACGACTCCCAGTATGAGATATGCAGCTGCAGATATAAGGAGAACGCCGCCGAAGTTAAGTGCATAAAGGAGTGCTCCGCCGACGACTATACCAAGCCCAAATCCCGTACTCATCACAAACTGGAAAGTTCCAAGCCGCTTGCCGTGCATTCCTTTCTCGGCAAGCTTAAACGTCAGTCCCCTTATACTGGTCTCTATCATGTTTCCGCCAAGAGCCCCCGCAATAAAGGCGCATGCAATGAGCCAGAAGCTGTCGAACGCATAAAGACCGAAAAAGAACACTGACTCAAGGAACATTCCGATGACTACGATGTAGCGTATGCTCAGCTTGTCGTTCAGTATACCAATTGGAAACGTGCTGAGGAGAACGGTAAACGTCATGGAAGATATGAGTATGCCTATCTGCATGCCGTCAAAACCGAGGTCAAACAGCAGTATTGGCAGGAAGAACAGTGTGAAACTCAGTATGAAATTTCTCGTGAAATTCAGACCGTTTGGAACCTTGAGTGAAACCATAGTAATCAGAAGCAGTCTTTATTTAAATGGTTTCCCGTCTGAGCGGGACGAAAACGCATGCGCCGTGCCTCTCCTCGATGAAGCCATTCTCGGTCTTTGTGGCAAGTATCAGGTCCTGGTGGTAGAATCCTCCGACAGGGGCAACTATGAACCCGCCTTCCCTGAGCTGGTCCTTCCATGACTGGAATATCTCAGGCGTTGCGCACGTGACCAATATCTTGTCGTAGGGAGCATGATTTTGGAAACCCACGCTCCCATCGCCAGAAAGAACGGTCACATTGGAACATCCCGCATTTTCGAGGTTTTTCTTTGCAATCAAAACGAGATCCGGCTCAAGTTCGATGCTGATTATGCTTTCCACAAGACCTGACAGTATGGCCGCCTGGTAACCAGAACCTGTACCTATTTCAAGGATTTTGTCCGTTTTCCTTGGCTTTAGGAGCTCTGTCATCGTCGCGACCATGTGCGGGGCAGATATGGTCTGGCCGCATCCTATCTGAAGCGGATAGTCGCCGTATGCGTTGAGAACGTCGCCTTCACGGATAAAAGACTCCCTCGGAACTTCCCGGAAAGCTTCTATTATGTTCTCGCTTCTGAGACGCCCCTCTCCGGTGAGCTTGCTTAAAAGCATCTCCCTGTCTTCAGGAATGCCCATGAACATATATTGGTCTCACTTATTTAATTTGGCATTACCAATTTATTTCATGGAATTCTGGGACTACTGCGTGCGAGACGATGCCGAGAAACCGGCACTTGAAGAAATGGCACAAAAGCTTGGATGGAAAGGCCTGTGCACGTTCGGTGACAATGTAAAGAGTCAGAAAGGGGTAGTGGAAATTTCAGTCGGTGCACTGGTAGAAACAAAAAACATCAACGAAATGAAAAAGAAGGTGAGAAGTGCGCGGAAGTCTTCTGAGATCGTGGCTGTTACGGGGCTTAGCGATGAGATGAACAGGTTGGCATGCGACACGCAAGAAGTCGACATGCTGCTACCAAAACCTCAAACAAAGATAGACATCGTGATGGCAAAGCTTGCAAGGGAGAATGAGGTAAGTATATGTTTTGAGTTCGGCACGGTCCTGCACTCGTCCATGGAAGAGAGGGGGCAGGTTTTTTCGCAGATGATAAAGAACGCAAAGGCTGTTAGAAAGTCCAAAGCGCCGTTTGTCATAGTTTCTGGTGCTTCATCCGAGTTTGGGCTGAGGTCACACTCCGAACTCATAGCTTTCGGAAAGCTGCTTGGGTTCGGCGAATCTGAAATAAAAAGAAGCATGTCCGCAGATATGATAAATAGTAACCGCAAGAAGCTTTCGGGAAAATTCGTCATACCGGGAGTTGAGGTGGAAAAATGAAACTGAAAAGACTTCCGAGCATGAAGGAGAAGAAAAGGTACCTGTTATTCAGGCTGCACTCAGACCTCCCCGTGGCTTATGATGACATGAAGGGAGCTGCACTCAATTCCATACTCAACTGGGCAGGAGAGAAGGGTTTTTCCGTTTCCAATGCCAGGATGATAAGAAACCTCTGGGACGGGAAAAGACAAAAGGGCTGCCTCTCTTGCACGCCCAAGTCGGTCGACGACATAAAGATGGCACTGGCACTGGTCCACCAGATAGGCGATTCAAAAGTGATATTCCAGGTTACGAGGGTTTCAGGCACGATAAAGTCTGGGAATGTTAAAGCTGGGTGAATTCAAATGAAATTCGAGATGCATGCACATACTTTCTATTCAAACGACGCCATTGTCAGTCCCGAGGACCTTGTAAAGACTGTGAAGAACAAGGGACTCAACGGCGTTGCCGTTACCGATCATAACAACACAAAGGGTTGGAAACGCGCAATTTCAGCAGGGAAGGAGCACGGCATCGAGGTCGTAAAGGCAGAAGAGATAAAGGTGACGCATGAAGGAAGGAAGATAGGGGAAGTACTGGTATATTTCATGAACGAAGAGATAAAGCCAGGCGAATTCCTCGAGGTGAAAGACAAGGTGAAGGAACAGGGGGCGCTGATCGCAATGGCACACCCCTTTGATTATTTCAGGAACCGTTTTAAGATGACCGGGGAGTACAAGAAGTATTTCGACGCGGTCGAAACCGTCAACTCAAGGGTCATAATGGACTGGTTCAACGCAAAAGCGCAGGAATTCGCGCGCAGGAACAAGATTGCAGTAGTCGGCGGGTCGGACTCCCACTGCATGTACGAAGTAGGTCGTGCCCACACGGAAGCCGACGTCACGGACGCAGAAGGTCTGAGAAAGGCCATACTGAAGAAGAAGTCAAGAGCTTATGGAAAGAAGTCCAACCCATTCATACACGCGCTATCGACAATCACGAAGTTTGGATTCATGCGACCGAAAGGTATATGACATTCTTTCTGCACAAATCTGCGACATTCTTCAGTTTTTCTGTCTTTTTCAGAAGAGTATTTTTACACGCCTGTAAAATGGCAAGTGAATTCGTACATTACCCGGCCAGCACCCATTAAAAGTTCTTTGCCGCTTTCTGTTATTTCATAATATTTTCTTTTGGGCCCTCGTTGACTTTTCATTTCACACTGAACCTCTCTCACATAACCACGCCTTTTCAGGTCATACAAAACTTTATAGGATGTTATTCTCCCTATATTGAACCCAAATTCCTTTTTTATTTCTTCTCTCAAGGTATACGCATGTCTTGGTTTAACCATAAGGAGACCAAGGATATGCATCCAAACACATTCCACAGTTATTTTCTTTAACATTCTTCTGATTTCAGGAGACTTCAGGAGTTCTTTGTTTTCAATCTTAAATCTTTCTGACACGTGCTCCATCTTAGTAACTTTCGTTTTTCTGAAAATTCTAATAGTATCTTCTTTGTTTTTTTTGTCCGGATTCATCTCCGGTGATTCTTTAACCATTTTAACGTTATCATGATCATCGACAACGAGCAGACCAAAAGGCATATTTCTGTATTCGTATTTTGTTTTGAAGTCTTCCAACAAATACTCTGGAAAAGCCAAATAAACTTTGTCTACAGCCTTTGAATACTCCATGCATTGTGATATTCCGGTAACAATTTCAGCAAACGACTCTTTGATTTCTATCGCTATTATTTGCTTTTTATAAACGACAACGTCAGCTATTCTTTTTGGTACACGAACCTCAAATTTGACATTATAACCAGCTTCACTAAACCATTCAGCTATAGGTTTTTTTAGAGTAGAACCTGAATGTATATTAGTCATGTTTAAATACTAGTAGTTTCTAATTATAAATTAAAATTATTTTCCAATGAGAAAATAATTAGAAGTGATTTAATGGTTAAGAAAATTGACATAAAACCAGCCAAAGGGAAACTCGGGATAATGACACCCGGGCTCGGTGCAGTCAGCACAACATTCATGGCGGGAGTATTCAGGATAAGGAAGAACCTATCAAAGCCTTTTGGAAGCGTCTCTCAGATGCAGACAATAAGGCTTGGAGGAAGGGATGAAAAGAGGAGTCCGCTGATAAGGGATTTCGTTCCACTGGCAGATCTCAGGGACATAGAATTCGCAGCCTGGGACATATTCGACGACAATGCTTACGAGGCCGCTGTGAAAGCGGGAGTTCTTGAATCAAAGCATCTTGAAGATGTAAAGGATGAACTTGAAAAGATAAAACCGTTAAAGGCAGTATTCGACCGGAAGTTCATACACAACATAGACGGTCCCAACAAGAAAGAAGGTAGCAAGTGGGAAATGGCTCAGCAGGTCCGGGAAGACATAAAGAAGTTTAAGTCCGAAAAGAATCTAGACAGGGTGGTAATCGTCTGGTGCGGGAGCACTGAAGTGCACATAGAAAAGCATCCTGTCCACGAAAGCTTAGAATCCTTTGAGGATGTCCTGAAGAACGATGACGAATGGATATCCCCTTCAATGATATATGCTTATGCTGCAATAATGGAAGGTGTGCCGTATGCAAACGGTGCTCCCCATCTCACAACTGACATACCGGCACTCGAAAAGCTCGCTGAACAGAAAGGCGTACCTGTCTCGGGAAATGATTTCAAGACCGGCCAGACGCTCATGAAGACCGTGGTGGCACCGGGACTAAAGGCAAGGATGCTTGGGTTGAAAGGGTGGTTTTCGACAAACATCCTCGGAAACAGGGACGGCCTTGTGCTCGACGATCCGGGATCATTCAAGAGCAAGGAGATAAGCAAGAAGTCTGCACTTGATTTCATATTCCAGCCGGACATGTACCCTGACCTCTATAAGGACGCATACCACAAGGTGAGGATAAACTATTATCCGCCAAAAGGTGATGATAAGGAAGGCTGGGACCACATAGACATATTCGGGTGGCTTGGCTATCCCATGCAGATAAAGCTCAACTTCCTGTGCAAGGACAGCATACTGGCAGCGCCTATAGTCCTGGATCTTGCACTCTTCATGGACCTCGCACAGAGGGCAGGTTTCAAGGGCATTCAGGAGTGGCTGTCGTTCTACTTCAAGGCTCCGTTGCACGCACCGGAACTGTACCCAGAACACGATCTCTTTATACAGCACACAAAACTCAAGAATACGCTCAGGCACATGATGGGTGAGGAACTCATAACACACCTGGGTCTCAAATACTATGATGTGAAAGAATGACGTTATACGGCAATCGCCAGAAGTTCGGTGGATTTTCGGAAAAGATAGGCAGCGGTTTTGCAAAGCTTAAGCTTTCGCCCAACCAGTGGACCTTTGTCAGCCTGCTTCCGGCGCTCGGTGCTGTATATTTCCTCGTGAACCAGGATTACGTAAGCTCTGCTGTGCTTTTCTTGCTGGCAGCGTTCCTGGACATGGTTGACGGCGCAGTCGCAAGGGCAACCGGAAAAGCGTGCAAGTCGGGAGCTTATCTTGACACTATGGTCGACAGGTATGTCGAATTCTTCGTCGTGGCTGGTCTTGTATATCTTGCGTGGCAGAGAGTCATACCAGACCTGTTCATCCCGTCGGTGCTGTGGATATTCATCTTCTACTTCGGCGGCATAATGACGTCGTATGCAAAAGCTGCAGCCAAGGAGAAGGACTATGTCAAAAAGGAGATCAAGGGTGGTCTTCTTGAAAGGGCTGAAAGGCTGATAATACTTTTTGTCGGTATACTCGCAGCGTCACTGAATCCCATGTACCTCACGTATGCCATAGTGCTGCTTGCCTTCCTCGCAAACATCACTGTAATACAGAGGGCATGGATAGCAAGAAATGCTTCAAAATAGACCGGAAATAATTTATTCCCTGCAGATAAAATATCGTTATGCCTGGAATAACCGGCGGGCCCGGACTGTTTTTCAGGGTATTGTTAGCAGGCATAACTTCGATGCTTGTGATGTCGACAATGTCAATAGCTTCGCGTTTCGTCACAGGACCTCCGGATGGAAGCCGCATAACCGGCGGATTTCTTGGAACAGCACCGTCTGACGTGGCATTGTTATATAACGCAGGTGTGCTTCTCATAGGCGTACTGACGTTCCTTGGGAGTTTCTACGTGGTTTCGAAGAAGTGAAGATTTCAGTCTTCCCGCATGACCATGAAGTAGTAGAGTATCATGCCAATAAGCCCTAGTAGGACGAGAAGCAGTATCCACACAACGCGGTCGCCGCTCCTGAATTTGTTCCTTTTGGCACAGTCTATTATCATCCATATCCAGACGGCCATTAGTAGCACACTGAAAAGTATGGCCAGCAGTATGATTGGGCCCATGAAAAAGAAAAACGGCGCTGCCTTCCCGGCCATTTCTGGGGGCATCTGCTTCATGATCTCGTTGAACACAGTCTCGTTGAAAGCCATGTTATAAGTTTTTACATTGGCCGCTTAAATTAGTTATCCGGAAGCTGGATTCCTATGATCTTTGATTCGCCGTGTTCCATGCTGACGCCGTAGACCTGGTCGGCTTCCTTTATGAGCTGGTCGTTGTGCGATATCAGTATGAACTGCGCAAGCTTGCTGTGCCTTTTTATGAGATCTACGACTCTCTTTGTGTTGCTCTTGTCAAGAGCGGAATCCGACTCGTCGAATACGTAAAACGGTGCCGGTTTGCAGTTCTGGATTGCAAAAAGGAATGCAAATGCCGTGAGCGTCTTCTCGCCAGCTGACATCGAGTCTATGCTAAGAAGCCTCTTTCCGGGCGGACTTGCAAATATCATGAGCCCTGAATCCAGGTCGTTTGCTTCGCCGAGTCTTAAGTCGGACTCGCCTCCCGTAAGTTCAGTGTAAGTATCCCTGAAATGCTTTGCCACGTTATCCATTGTGGACATGAAGATTGTCCTCTTCTTTTCCTCTATGTCGTTTATCGTAGCCTCTATACTGTTCTTCTCCTCGAGTACCTTGTCGACTTTTGCCTTGAACTCATCGAAGTCCTCCTTGAACGTTTCGAACTCCTGGATTGCCTTTAAGTTTATCGGTCCCATCTCATCCATCCTTGAAATCATGTGCTCCTTCTTCTCGGCAAGTTCCGTGACGCCGCTTCCGAGAAGCCCGCTTTCTTCGATCTCCTTTTCCATCTCGCGGTAGCGTTCCCAGTCCATCCTGGCAGTCTCTATGGATGCCTCGTACCTAGCCTGCCTGACGCTTATCTTCCCGCTCTCCTCCTGTACCGACGCCCTCTTCTCGAACAATTTGTCTTTTTTCTCCCTGAGGGCCTCGACTTCCCTTCCTATCTTCATTCGCCTCTCCTCAAGCTTCGTTATGCTCTCGACGTTGCCTTCCCTTCCTTTCAGTGACTCGAGTTCCTTTGAAAGCTCATCGAGGTCTATTCGCAGTATCTCATTTTCTCTTTCAAGCTCTTTCCTGCTGTCGAGGTACTGGGTTATGTTCGGCCCGGTTCCCGAACCCTTCTTGTAGAATCCGCCGGTCACTGCGCCGCTCTTCTCTATGATGTCGCCGTCAAGGGTAACTATCCTGTACCTGCCTTGCTTTTCCGTTATTTCCTTTGCGGTTTCTATGTTCTTTGCGCAAACGGTAGAACCCAGGACGAAATTGACAATCCCCGTATACTTTGGATCGTGGTGTACAAGATCCGAAAGCCATCCTATGGAACCTTTAGGGAGATCGGGTTTTGCCTTCATGGCCATCCTGTCCATCGGAAGGAACCTAGCTCTACCTATCTTATTTGCCTTGAGGTAGTTGACGCAGTCGACTGCATGCTGGTTTCTCTCAACCACTACGTCCCCAAGATGCCCGCCGGCTGCAACCTCTACTGCGATCTTGTAATTAGGCGGTACCATGACAAGGTCCGAAAAGGTGCCTTCGACACCGGGATTGTCTAGGACCGCCTTCACCGCGGGACTTTCCCTTTTGTCAAGCGTGGAAAGGCTTTCGACCATGTCAGTTATCCTTCCTATCTCGGACTCGTTCATCTTTATGCGCTCTTTTTTCATCTCTATCCTCGACTGAAGATCGCTTACCCTTCCTGCCTCTTCCATGAGAGTCGATGTCTTTAGCACCTTCTCTGTTATTCCTTCCATCTCTTCTTCGAAAACGTTTATCTTCTTCTCGACTTCCTTTATCTCGGCAGTGAACTTGTCGATGTCGTCTTCCTTTCCAGTGGTTCCCTTCTCTGAGCTTTCAAGCTTCTTTTCAAGCGACCTCAGGTTCTTGAGTATGCCTGCACCAACAACCAGCTTCAGCATGCTCTGAAGCTTTTTGTATTCGAGCGCAGCGTCGCGCTCTGACTTTATCTTCTGCATTATCTCGTCCTTTTGCTCAAGAACTATCTCAGCCTCCCTGACCTTGTCTGCGACCTTCTCAAGCTCTTTTAAGGCCTTTTCTTTTTTCTCATCATATTCCGTTATGCCGGCGATCTCGTCTATGATCTTCCTGCGCTCGACGGGGTTCATCTCGACTATCCTGGTGACATCTCCCTGCTGTATCATGTTGTGACCGTCAAGCGTTATGCTAGCCTGGGAGAGTATGTTCATGACCTCCTGTTTTGTGGATATCCTGCCACCGATCCTGTAGGTGCTTATCCCTGCCTTGTTTACCCTTCTTGTCACGGTTACAGTGTCATCGTCTAAGGGAAGCTTCCTGCTGTTGTTTGATAAGTGCATGGTGACCTTTGCGTATTCAGATGCATTCTTCTTGGCGTTGCCCTGGAAAATAAGTTCGTGTGCCTTCTTTGCCCTAAGGGACCTTGCGGCACCTGAGCCGAGGACAAAATAGAACGCGTCAGCTATGTTGGTCTTGCCTGACCCGTTTGGTCCGGTGACGACCGAAAAGCCTTCAGGAAACGGTATGGAAGCCTTGCGCTTGAAAGACTTGAAACCCTCCATCACGAGCTTCTCTACCCTGACCATAGTATTATTATTTGGCCAACGGATCTTTTATTAATTAACCAATAGAATGTCTCACTTTCGTGCAACTCAACTAGGCCGGAAGTTCTGCAACGTCTCTCATTTTCTTCAGTTTCCTGTCGAGTTCTTTTGCTTTCATCTGCCTTTCCCTTTCCACAGCAGCCCTGCTGTACTTCTCCACATCGTAATCGTCTTTCTCAAGCATCTTTCTCGAATAGCTGAGCCCTGAGCTCTTCTTCTTGAGGGATTCCTCCATCATGTACCTCTGGCTGATCTCCCTTCCTATGAGCACATACCCCTTTATCTTCTTTGATTCTTTGTTCTCTATTACGCTGTTTGAGACTGAGATCGGTATTGTCTTTTCGTCCTTTGTCTTGAAATATGAAGTGAAATCTGTGAAACTGTAGTCGCTGAAGATTATCTTCGGGTCCTCCGAGTTTGTGAATATCGTTTCAACCGGCTTGTCTATGAGTTCATTCTTGTCGTATCCAAGAAGCTCAGAAGATGCATCGTTTATCATCTTTATTCTTCGTTTCCAGTCGACAAGGAAAAGCGAGTCTTTCATCTTCGACACTATGTCCTGGGCGGATTTTTCAGGCGTCAGCATGAAAAGTTCATATCTCCATATGGCATATACCACGAATATCGAAGAGAATGTGAAAAGTAGTGAAGTTTCGGGAAGTGACGTTGAGTATGTCGGGGGGAACGCGACGTCCATGAAAAGGGCTGCAACGGCGGGTATCGCGATTCCTGCGAGAACGAAACTTGCCTGGTGTTTTCTCAGCGGGTCCTCCTCTATATAATAATAAGCGAGGCATACCATAACTGAGCTCAGGCTGAACACGGCCGCCCATGTGTAAATCCCGTCAAGCATGAAAGAGATTTCGTCCGGGAACACTGGGAACCATCCCCATTCATACCCGTACATGTTGGCGCTTTGCAGTGCACTCACGTATACCACGAAGACGAACGCGCACATGCCATAAAGAAGCGAGTACTTTATGACGTTTTCCTTCAGGTTGACCCACCTCCCGGTAAGCACGATGACAAAGTGCATCAGAAGGCCCAGCCTGAGAGGCCAGAGTGCATCAATGTACTCCCAGATCATCGCATCAGCGGCATTCAGTGAAAGCCTCCCGCCGAATTCAGCAAGCATGATGGCTGCATTTGAAAAAAGTGTAATTGAGAACAGTCTGTTTAGTCTGTTACGCGGATTTTTGTAAAAGACAAAATCTGCAAGCAGGACTGATACTATGAATCCCACAAGCGAGAGTAAAGAGAGTAGATTCATTCGGACGCCCTATATTCTTGTTCTCGGAGGTGGCTTAAAAGTTTGATTTCAACTGAGCCACCGATTATGCACTTCTATATACTACTTGCATATTTTCCGTATGCGGATGCGCTTTTTGTGCATGGCGGGCCCGTGATTATGGACGTTGTAATTCCTGCCGCGGTATTTGAGCTTGACGCGGCGCGATTTTGCAAGTTTTTCCGGGTTTTTAAGCTCCAAAGGTCGCCTGTGGTAAACTGTTTCGCACAAATGACTGGATTCGGGTTCGCTACTCAGTTCAACGAAAAAGCACGTCTTTCTTTTGGCGCCCATATGATTGTATTCAACAACTTCAAGCGTGTCAGAAAACCCGTCACCATCGATGTCTTTTATGGGATATTGCTTTGTGCTGTTGACGTAATTCTGCCACTGGGCATTGAGACCAAGTGACGCCAAGCCCGTCATTAGAGTCAGGGCAGTGGCACGGAGCATGTTACCAGCATAATTGCCTGAATTGTAATATCCATCGATTTTCATGGTGTTTTATTTGATGCCGGAAATTAAAAGGTTTCGACCATTACAAGAATTTGGAAACTTAGCTCAGGGGTATCATTAAAAATAGCCCTTCTTGGCAATGAACTCTGCGTTAAGGATGCTTCCGCCGGCAGCTCCCCTTACAGTATTATGACTCAGCACGAGAAACTTGTAATCGAGTATAGGGCATTCGCGTATCCTGCCTACCGTAACAGCCATACCGTTCCCGGAGTTCCTGTCGTATTTCGGCTGCGGCCTGTCTTCATCCTCAGCAATTATTATGGGAGGATCCGGGGCACTCGGGAGGTTAAGCCCTTTCAGCGGATTGAAATTCCCTAAAGCCGAAACGAAGTCTTCGGTTCCTGTTTTCTCTGAGAGTTTCACATTGAGCGCTTCCATATGACCGTCTATGACGTTGACCCGGTTGCACTGTGCGCTGAACTTCATATCCGCGTTTACGAAAGACCTGCCATTGAACTTTCCAAGTATCTTGAGAGGTTCTGATTCCATCTTCTCCTCTTCGCCAGAAATCAGCGGAAGAACATTGTCCTCGATGTCTAGGCCGAAGCCGTTGAATCCCGCACCGCTGAGCGCCTGCATGGTCGTGACGAAAACATTGGAAACCCCGAACGCGTCGTTGAGTGCTTTGAGTGGTATGACCATCCCGGTAGTTGAGCAGTTGGGATTGGCCGCTATGAAACCGTCACCGTAGTTCTGCGCCTTCACGGCTTCCATGTGTCCATGGTTTACCTCCGGGACCAAAAGAGGCACGTCGGGATCGAACCTGTGATTCCTGCTGTTGGAACACACCACATAACCTGATTTGGCAAAGCTTTCCTCAATGGGCCCTGCAACGCTTGAATCGAGTGCCGAGAACACGAGATCGCAGTCAATGCCGGGTTCAGGCTTCTTTACTACGGCATCATTGGCACAGGACGGCACGGTTCCGCCGATCTTCCACCTGTCACCAAGCGCTTCCTCGTAACTCTTTCCCGCGCTCCGTTCGCTTGCGCAGAGTTCCGTGAGTTTGAACCAGGGGTGATTTTCGAGCAGCTGGACGAATCTCTGGCCCACCATGCCGGTAGCGCCAAGAACACCCACTTTTATGGTCTTCATTTTCTCGCTCCCGGTATTTTAGTGACTACGACGAGTGCGCAGAGCGCTATGAAGAACATGGAAATGAACATGATCTTGAATCCGTAAATGCTGGCTATTACTGCACCTACGAGGGATGCCACCCCGGCGGTGATGGAATAAAGTGCCTCCCACGTGGCCCACTGGGTACCGAACTTGCCCTTGTCAAGGAATTTCGTGAACCACGCCTCCCTTGAAGGATAGTTTATTGCAGCGGATATGCCAAGGAGAATCTGGACTGCAAAAAGATGAAGCGGCGTTGTGACGAATACGTAACCAAGAAAACCAAGCGCTTCAAGTGAGTAACCTACTATTATGAAAGGCTTCTCGTTTCCCTTTTTGTCTACCGCCCTTCCCGCTATTATCAGGCCAATACCAGAAAGTATCATGAATATGGACCATGACGCACCGGCTGTCAGTATGTCGCCTCCTATCTCTTCGACGAAAACCGCGTAAATGGGACCGAGCATGCCTGTAGAAAAGAAAAGTATGGTCTCTGCAACAAGGAAAATCCTGAGTGCACTGTTCATCTCATTTCGCCTCCGGGAAGAACTCGTCGTGAAGCACGCGCACTGCCTCGTCGGCATATCTCTCGTCGACTACTGAGCTTATGTTCACCTCTGATGCCCCCTGGGATATACACTCTACGTTTATGCCGTGTCTGCCAAGGCATGAAAATATCCTCCCAGCAGTACCGGGAACCATCCTCATACCGTCGCCGACGACGCACACGAGCGCCTTGTCCCTGACCATCCTGACGTCTGATATCTGGCGCAGTTCCTTCATGACAGGCTTCATCCTGCCGTTCACCCTGCTGTCTATGGTGAGGGAGACAGAAACCTCTGTTGTGGAAACCATGTCTATGCTTATACCGTGCCTGCCGAATATCTCGAATACCTTCGCCAGGAAACCGTGGGCTGCCAGCATCTTCGTGGAAACTATGTCGAGCATCGTCACCCCTTTCTTCGATGTTACCGCTTTCACCACTTCAGGAGTCCTTTCGGCTTCCCTGAAGATGACTGTACCGGTACTCGACGGGTTTTGGGTGTTTAATATCCTCACAGGTATCTCATTTTTCACAGCAGGGAGCAGCGTCTTTGGGTGGAGAACCTTTGCCCCAAAGTAAGCGAGTTCACCGGCCTCGCTGAACGATATGCTGGGTATGAGCTTACTGTCTGGAACTACCTTGGGGTCTGCCGTCAGTATACCGTCCACATCCGTCCATATCTGTATCTCCTCTGCATCAAGGCACGCGCCGACTATTGATGAGATGAGGTCGCTTGAACCCCTGCCGAGCGTCGTTGTCTGCCCGTCGTGCGTGCAGCCCATGTATCCTGTTATGACGGGGATTATACCCTTCTTTATCTGCGGCACTATCCTTTTCCCTACGTTTTCTTTGGTTGCTGCCATGTCAGGTTCCGGGTTTATGAAATCCGTGTCCACGACTATGAGGTCGTTGTCGCCGTGGTGCCAATCTGAATGACGGAGGTCCGATATGGCACCGCAGAGTATGGCAGATGAGAACTTCTCGCCAAAGGATGCGACCCTGTCCCCGAACTGGTCCGTGAGTCCGGTGTCCATCATGTTCATGAGGGTCTCGGTGAGTTCCGCTGACCTTCGTTCTATTGCGGACGTTATCTTGTCTATATTCTTCACCACCGCAATGGAAGCTGCATCAAGATGCCTTTTCTTTATTTTATCTACGAACTTCACGATATCGCGCTCTTTCATGCTACACACGTTCTTGGCAGTATCCAAAAGAAGGTCCGTGATCCCGGCCATCGCGGAAGTCACTACCACGACATCGTCCTTCTCGGCAGTGTCGCTGACCAGCGCAGCGGCTGTCTTCATCTTCTCCCCGTCTGCAACGGACGTCCCCCCGAACTTCATCACAATCGTCATCTTCTCACCTGAAAAGCCCAGTGATGTGCCTCCGGCTGGGGAGAAGCCGTGTTTGCAGAAAAAGGCAGTCACCCCAGCAGAGACCAATGACTAAAGCATAAGCTTAGTCTTCTTGGTCATCATCACTGTGGGCATTGACATATCAAATAATAAAGTTGTGCACATTTAAATACTTTTCATCAGACGAAAAGGACGGGTCCTGCGAAATCTCTCTGAAATATATATGAGAAAGAACAAAGAAATATCATGGAAAACATAGGCATACCCGACAGGGAAAATGCGGTATTTGTGATGATCGACGTGCAGGATAAGTTCGTTCCCGTGATAAACGACATGAAGACCGTGATAAAGAACGCAAACATCATGACAAAGGCCGCGGAGATAATGCAGATACCGTTCATTTTCACAGAGCAGTACCCTGAAGGACTTGGAAGGACTGTTGACAAGATAGAAGTGCCCCCGACAGCAAAACCCATAGAAAAGATACATTTCAGCTGCCTTGACTGTAAGGAATTTTCAGACAGGCTCCAGTCGCTGAACGTCGAGGACGTCGTGATATTCGGCATAGAATCCCACATCTGCGTACTGAACACAGCACTCGATGCACTCAAGAAAGGCTACAGGGTGCACGTGGTGGCAGACGCAGTCTCGTCCAGGACGAAGGAGAACAAGGAGATCGCGCTCGAGAGGATGAGGCAGTCAGGAATATTCATAGTATCAACGGAAATGATACTCTTCCACATGCTAGATCACGCAAAGGACGACGAGTTCAGCCAGATAAGCGAGCTCGTGAAATAGTAAAGGCAGTTCTGTCACGATTTTTTCCCCTTGAGTTCTGCCAGTTTTTTCTTCAGCTCAACCATCTTCAGTTCCCGGCCGACTGCGAGTTTATTGATCCTCTCGGTTTCTTCAATCTTGTCCTCAAGTTTCTCTTTGGATTCCTGAAGCTCAGATTTTGATTTCTCGAGATCGGTCGTTTTCTCCTTGAGGTTTGCTATGAGTTCGAACACTCGCGTCATGTCCCGCATGACGACGACGTAACCCCCTATCTCCGACCCCTTCCCTGGAACAATGGAACCGTTAAGAGAGACAGGTATTTCCTTGCCGTTTTTGGTCAATATGGTCGTGTTTAGGTCCGTTATGTTCTTATCACTGGCTATTCTTTTGAGTATGCCTTCGAATTTGCCTTCCGGGAAGATATTGTCCCTGTTCTCGTTCAGCTTATGTATGTTCCCGTAGCCGATGGCTTTGAACAAAGAATCGCTTACGAAAGCTATAGACTTGTCATTGTTAACGACAAGAAGGTAATCTACCATCGTCTTTATGATGTTTTCTGCAGCTATGGACGGTGTGAGTGACATTAACCTGTACCTGACCATGGCAAATGCTATAAACATTCCGTTCACGGCAGATAGTGTTGACGTCAGCGGCATGATCTCGGTACCGACGAAAGGTGCAATTACCTCACTCGCCACGCCGCCGCTGACTATGATGCATATTCCAGCGATGAGCAACAGGGACTGCTTTCTCTCGCGTTTCAATTTCGACTGCCTGTAGAAGATGGAACAAGACGTTATGCTGGCCAGCGCATACAGCACTATGAAAATTGTGAAAAGGTAGTACATGTCGCCCGGTATCACCCTGTAACCCCAGTAAGACGGAACCTGTGATTGTGCTATCAGCCTCGTCGCGGCGTTCAGGTAAGTGAATAAGAATGCGGGGATATACATCAGCACTATGAATGTCTTGCTTCTGATCAGGCGGTTCCTGGAGAATACCAGGCAGAAATGAAGCATGAAGGAGGCTGAAAGGAGAGAACCGAAAGTTTCGACCTTTTCCCAGACGAAAGCGGACTCAAGCGTCGGTGACGTGTATATCATGAAGCTGGAGATGCTCCATAGGGCAAACGAGAAAGTGAAGAGTGAGAACACTCTGTTGAGCCGCGACATCTTGTTGGCCCAGAGCGCGAAAATCGCAAGAGAAATGTTTATGAAGAACGCTGCCAATGGGAACAGCGAATAGTAGTTCATATTATACATATTTGGTCTGGTCCAATAAAAAGCGCTTCGCAAAGCCTATTTGACTTCCTGGGTCACGATCGCCGGGCAAACCCTTGTCACACCTTCCATACCCTCAAGCGTTTTGACAAACTTTGTCAATTCGTCAGAACTCTTGAACCAGCTGTCAACCATTATCATATGGTCTCCACTGCACGAACAAAGACACATGACGTTTTTCATTTTCTTTAATTTTTCTATTGTTGACATGTAATACTCCGGCTCGGTGTCAAGTCCTATCGTAGCTTTCAACTCGTAACCTATCTTTTTCATGTCCACGTCTATTGTGTATTTCCTTATTGTGCCGCGGTCTTCAAGCTTTCTCACGCGCTTTCTTACAGCGGTCTCGGTAACCCCAAAGCGCTTTGCAAGCTCCACAAATGAAACCCTTGAATTCTCCTTCAGTTCGCTTATGAGGTCTAAGTCTGATATTCGAACCATAACATTTATATATTCGAACTTGTATATAAATGTTATATGAAATCATTTTCATATAAAAAAGCAAGAGGTGTTTAATATGACAAAGTGGAAATGCGTTGACTGCGAGTCTGTAAAGGAATCCGGAAAGGCTCCTGTTTGCTGCACAAAAGAAATGAAGGAGTATGAAAAAAAGCACGGCACAAATTGCTGCTGTTGCTAAAAAATAGGGTGATTTGATGTTAGGAGTTGGAGATAAGATAGCTGATTTTGAACTGGAAGCTTACCATGAAGGTGAAATAAAAAAGATAAAATTATCCGATTATGAAGGAAAGTGGGCAGTGCTACTTTTCTACCCGGCAGACTTCACATTTGTCTGCCCAACAGAACTTGAAGAGGCAGCTGAGCATCACGGTGAATTTTCAAAGCTTGGCGCAGAGATACTTAGTGTCAGCACAGACACTGCATTTTCTCATAAGGCATGGCACGACAATTCGCCTGCAATAAAGAAGATAAAATATCCTATGATCGCAGACCCCACAGGAAAGATGTGCAGGGAATTTGGAACTTACATGGAAAATGAAGGTCTTTCAATGAGGGCAACATTCATAATAGACCCCGAAGGTGTGATAAAATCCATAGAAATGCACGATAACAGCATAGGAAGAAACATCAAGGAGACTCTTCGAAAACTTCAGGCTGCAAAGTTTGTAAGCGAGAACAAGGGTCTGGTATGCCCGGCAAGCTGGTCTCCTGGAAAGGATACGCTCAAACCAGGAACTGATCTTGTAGGTAAGATTTAGGAGGTGTCTTCTATGGACGAGAAAAAGAAGGGAGCAAAAAAGGGAAAGAAACATGAAGATTCGTGCTGCTGTTGCTGCTGCTCATGCTAGCAGGAGCGAAAACAAGAAAAGTAAGTAAAACAAAGAAAGACTGTAAGAAAATTTTTAATCAAAAAAGGAGGGATTTGGATGAATATAAGCAAGAAGATGGAAAGTGCTGTAAACGTGCAGATGAACGAGGAATTGTACTCCGAGTACATATACCTTGCAATGGCTTCATACTTTGAGTCACAAAACCTTAAGGGCTTTGCTCACTGGATGAAGAAGCAGGCAGAAGAAGAAAGGGAACATGCAATGAAGTTCCACGACTTCCTGTTTGATAGGGACGGGACTGCGACACTGGAGGCACTGAAGAAGCCGCCTGCGAAGTGGGCATCACCGCTGGCCGCGTTCCAGGAAGCATACAAGCATGAGCAGTACATCACAGGCTGCATAAACAAGCTTTACGACCTTGCAGAAAAGGAAAAGGACCACGCAACAAAGGTAATGCTACACTGGTTCATCGACGAGCAGGTCGAGGAAGAGGCTTCGGCACTGGAAATCGTAGAAAAGTTGAAGTTGATAGGAAATTCTGTCAACGGCCTGATGATGCTTGATCAGGCCCTTTCAAAGAGGGAGTGATCCCTCTTTGTTAATATTTGGAGGTGTTATAATGACTGAGGTAAAGGTATATTCAACCCCGACGTGCCCGTACTGCCACATGGTCAAGGAGTTCCTGACTGAGAAAGGAGTCAAATACGAGGACATCAACGTCGCAAGCGATCAGGAAGCCGCAAAGGAAATGGTGGAGAAGTCCGGACAGATGGGCGTGCCGCAGGTAGAGATAAACGGCAAGATCATAGTCGGGTTCGACAAAGACGCAATAGAAAAAGAACTTGGAAACAAGTAGGTGCATGAATGGAAAATGACGAATATGGACCGGAAGTCGTCCTCAATGTTTACAACCCCTGCACTGGCATGAAAGGATTTGTCGTCATCGACAACACGAATCTCGGTCCCGGCAAGGGCGGCATAAGGATGACGCCGACAGTGACTGCCGAAGAAGTCTTCAGGCTTGCAAGGGCGATGACGTGGAAGAATGCACTCGCCGGACTGCCGTTTGGTGGGGCAAAATCCGGAATAGTCGCAGACGACAAGACAATGTCAGGTAAGAAGAAAAAGGAGATCGTGGAAGCGTTCTCAAAGGCTGTTAAGATAGTATGTCCCGACAAGTACATAGCCGCACCTGACATGAACATGGCCGAAAATGAGATCGAATGGTTCGTGAACGCAAACGGTGACAGGAAGTCCGCGACCGGAAAGCCAAAGTCCATGGGAGGCCTGCCGCACGAACTGGGAAGTACCGGCTTTGGTACATACCAGTCAGCTTTGGTTGCTGCTGAGCACATGGGAATGGACATGTCGGGTGCACGCGTCGCAATAGAAGGTTTTGGAAACGTCGGGCAGTTCGTTGCGAAGTTCCTTTCAGAAAACTGTGGGTGCAAGCTCGTGGCCGTGTCGGACAGCAAGGGCGTGGTTTACAATGAAGAAGGTATTGATTTCGAGAAGCTCATGAAGGTCAAGGAGGACACGGGAACTGTAACAAACTACAAGCCAGGGTCGATGAAATGCTGCGAGGACATACTGCAGGTGGACGCCGATGTGCTAATAACAGCAGCCATACCGGACCTGGTAAAGCCTGCGGACGTTTCGAGGCTTAAATTTAAACTTATAGTACAGGGAAGCAACATCCCGATGACACAGGAAGTTGAGAAGATGTGCCACGATAAGGGCATCCTGGTGGTGCCGGATTTCGTCGCCAACGCCGGAGGTGTCATAAGCTCATACGTGGAGCACAAGGGCGGCGGTGAAAAGGAGATGTTCGAGGCCATTGAGGAGAAGGTAACGGAGAACACAAATATCGTACTGGATGCTGCCAGAAAGAAGAAAGTGGCTCCAAGGGAAGCCGCGATGGAAATTGCCAAAGAAAGAGTGAAGGGGTGCGAATGAGCAAGGACCTTTTTCGCTGCAACGTATGTAGCGACGTGCACTACGGCGTGTCGGGACCTGAGGCGTGCCCGACCTGCGGGCAGAAAAACGCGTATGTCCGCATAGACGAAAGCGAGGCAAGATACGTGATGAATCTATGAACAGGGAAGAATTGAGGAAAGCATGGGAGGACTTCACTGAAGGTAATGACTTCATGCTGAACCCTGACCGCGATTTCGTGGAGAAGATAATAGATGGTGTGCTGGAAAACGAGAAGAACAGCAAGTTGAAGTTGTGCCCGTGCAGGCTTCCTGACGGGACCAGGGAACGAAACATAGAACTGCTCTGCCCGTGCAATTTCAAGACGCATGAGACGTGGGTAAAGGAGGGCCGCTGCTGGTGCGGACTCTTCGTTAAGAGGTGACAAATGTACGATACGATAATAATAGGTGCAGGGATAGCAGGCCTGACCGCGGCCATGTACGCTGCCAGAAAGAGGATGAAATACGAGATCATATCAAGGGACTTCGGCGGCCAGTTCATGGTCAGCGGCGAAGTGCTCAACTATCCGGGCATAGTGAAGACTACTGGAATAGGATTTCGCAAGATAATGGAAGAGCAGATGAAGGCAAACAATGTCAGTGTCAAGATGGAAACGGTCAGTGAAGTGAGGAAGAATGGTCGTGATTTCGTGGTAGTCACCGATAAGAGCAAATACGAAACCAGAACCGTCATAATAGCGACGGGATCTGAAGCCAGAAAGCTTGGCATCCCCGGAGAAAAGGAATTCGCAAATAAAGGCGTGACCTACTGCTCCGTGTGTGACGGGCCGCTATTTTCAGGTATGGACGTGGCAATAGTCGGCGGTGGCAATTCTGCACTTGAGGCAGTAGACTTCATGAAAGACATAGCATCAAAGATACACATGATCGTCCTCGGAGGCGAGTTCACAGGGCATGAATATCTTATAGAGAAAGTGCAGAATAATCCCAAGGTTAATGTGATATTCAACGCAAACACGAAGAAGATAACCGGAGATGGGCTTGTAAACGGGGTTATCTACGAGAAAGACGGTAAAGAACAAAGGATTGACGTGCGAGGCGTGATAATAGAGATAGGACGCGTGCCGGAGAGCGGGCCGTTCAAAGGGCTGGTAGACGTTGACGAGCACGAGCACATAAAGGTCAACTGCCAGGCCAATACGAGCGTTCCGGGTATATTCGCTGCAGGTGACGTGGCAACAGGACATGAATACCAGTACGTCATATCTGCCGGCCAGGGAACGATGGCGCTCATAAAGGCCGCAAGATACATTGCGGAAAGTAAGGATTAAGTGAGGAGGTTTTGATATGACGGAATTAAGAGAGATATACAAGTGCAGCGTGTGCGGAAACATTGTTGAAGTCGTACACGCAAGTGTGGGGCAGCTCGTATGCTGCAGCAAGCCTATGGAACTGCTTGTCGAAAATACAGTCGATGCAGCGCAGGAAAAGCACGTCCCGGTAATAGAAAAGACTGAAAACGGGATAGTTGTGAAGGTAGGTTCCGTTGAGCATCCGATGGAAAAGGAGCACTTCATAGAGTGGATAGAAGTGTTCGCAGACGGCAAATCCTGCAGGAAGTTTCTGAGCCCGGGAAAGAAGCCCGTTGCCGAATTCGATATCGAGTCCGAGGCGGTGGAAGCCAGGGAATTCTGCAACCTGCACGGACTCTGGAAGAGTTGAACGCGCACACGGTGATTCGCCATGAAAGAGATAGCTAAACGTATAGATGGGATGGAGAAATGTCACGGTGACATTCTCGAGAAGATAGATAAGATCGAAAATTCGCTTGAGAAGTTCAGAAATGGCGGGAACCTGCAGGACATGAAGCTGGCGCTTGACGTTTTCCTTCTGTACATGAAGACCACGGTCAGTGCACATAAAAAGGAAGAGGAGGAGGTACTTTTCCCGTTCCTCAGGTCCATCGACCATCCTGAAAAAGTCATAGATGGCATTCTCGGCGACCACGAAGAGATACACAGGAGTGTCGGCATGCTCGATATCATAAGGAAGATGGACAACTGGACAAGGGATGAAGTGGAATCCGGAGTGAGGGGTCTGGTCGAGACTCTGAGGGAACATGTGAAAAGCGAGGATGAGCTATTGAAAATAGCCAGGGAAAAGCTGTAACTAGTCCCTCACAAGTGCCCACTTTATCCTTCTCAACAGGTCGTTGTTGTCGAAAGGCTTCGTTATGTAGTCGACCGTGTCAAGTTCCTCGAGCATATTCGGTTCAAACTCGTTCTTGTTAACGACAGTGAGGAAGACTATCTTGATTTTCCTGGTTTCTGGCCACATTCTAAGCGTTTTGGCGACATCGATTCCCGTAATCCCCGACATCATTATGTCAAGGAGAATGAGGTCGGGCTTCACCAGTTCCTTTTGTATGCGCTCCAGGCATTTCTTGCCGCTGTTTGCAGTGGTCACATCGTAACCATTAGTTTCTAGGAGTTGTTCAATGAGGACAAGAACGTTTGGCTCGTCATCGACAACCATGATCTTCTTCTGGTCCGCCATGATTAACTATTTGGACTAACCTGCTTTTATTGTAATCGTTTAAACGGGAGGAGAAATTAAGGAGAGGTATCAGAGGATGGCATTGAAAACCCACGCAAGCATCACTATCTGTGGCACCGTTATGAGAGGCAGCAGTAATGCGCTCCTTTTTCCTATGTTGGATGCAATCAGGCCGACTTCAGTGTAGTCCGTAGCAACTCCTGCCATGAGGAAGGCGAAACTGTTACCAATCGCACCCGTCTGCCTGTATATCTCGAATGAAAGCGGTGCGGATCCTTCGGAGCATATCTCTATGACAGTGGCAACAGCGAGTGTGACTAGAAGTCCCATCAGCGTCGGGCCCATGTAAGCCTTGAACATCTCCGGTGCTATGAAGGCGTTGGCGGCACTTGCAAATACCATCCCAAGCAGTATCCACCACATGACCATCTTCGTAAGCGACCACGATCCGGAGAGCACGCCCCTGAAGACACGAGAAATGTCGGGGTCCTTCCTGTATCCCTCCAAGCGCTTCTTCATGTCGGCTCTGGCAGAGAAATCAGAAGATATGTGCGTTATGTGCTTGCTCTTCTCTATGAAGTTCTTCCTGTCAAGAAGCTGGTACAAAAGTCCGGTTATCACGGCAACTACTATGGCTGAAAGTATTATCAGGAATGCATTCAGCCCAAAGAAGCTGAACAAAAGAACCGTCACGGGAAGGTTTGCCCACGGGCTTGCCATTAGAAACGCTATCACAGCAGGTATGCTTGCACCCTTCCTGTAAAGCTCTATCCCTATTGCAAGTATGCCGTGGGAACACGCACTCATGAGAAATCCAAGGAGCACTGACCATCCGATGGTCCTCTTCCTTGAGCTTGAGAAAAACTTGGATATGTATTCCCTTGGGACGAGGTAGTCTATGATACCGCCTATAATGAACCCTAACAGGAGAGCCCACCATATGAGAAGCGTGTAGTCGTAGAAGGCGTGCCAGAATCCGTGAAGTGCCATTATTCCATTAAGCATTAGAAGCTGGTGAATGACGAAAATGGCGCCTAGAAGTATGAGTGACTGATAGAGTCTTTCTCTGTACCACGGACGGTTGCCTGTAGAGCAGCAGGTTTTTATCTCAGCGTTTTTCGCATCGTAGAGGTTCTTCGTCATGCCTTCCTGCTTCTCGTACTTCTTTATACAACTGACGTTGCAGAAGTACATTCCGTGGGCTTTTATGTGACCCTTCATACCGCATATAGGATCAGTCATGTCTTCCTTTACCATAGAAACACCTATTCAATATTTAGAGAGGATATAAGAAATATCACCCGCCGCAACCGCAGCTCCCGCCACAAGATCCGCTACCGCAGCCTCCACCACCACACGAACCACCGTAGCTTTTTGGGGCTACCGGAGTTGTTTTCTGGACTGTTGGTTCAGTGACAGATTCGTCAGAAATCACGGTCGCAGGATATTCTTTGAAAACCTCAAGTGAGAGCATCCCGTCAGTGGACGTCACAGACGGATCGTATGTGACTTCAAATGCGTTCGGGAAGCTGAACCGGACCGACTGTACACCACTTACTGTTTTCAGTTCTTCTGTTATGAGGGGTGCATGCCCGGGACACGGTATGTCAACGGACATGCTAACAAGGGAGCTACCCGAAGCGGCTGATGTCACGGCGCCTGCCGCGGGAATCGAAGACACGTTGGCAAGTACCGGGAATATGAAAAGGAAGAGTACCAGGTTAATGCCGATGGTGGACCCATACATCGTGGAGAGGTACCGCCACTTGGCACGGATCCCGTCCATCGACAAGAGGGTGTGTCTTCTGAGGTATATTGCAGAAGAGAGAGTCGCAAATCCTATGGATATTGCCATGAGTATGTGGAAGAACCACCTGTTCATCAGTAGCGGCCTGAATGCTTCCATGAGGAACGTCACGCCAAGTACTGACCCCACTATGAAAGCTATACATCCCGTATGCGGGATTAGCCCGTATATTATACCCTGACGGGCACTGCCGGAGCTGCGTTTTTCGCAACAGGATTTTTTGATTTTCTTTTTTGATTTTTTTGAACTCATGAAAAATTCTGGACTGAAACAGCTTATGAACAGATACGTGAAACTAGTTTCAGTCGTGTTTGAGTATGACGACATTAGTCATGCCGCGTCTCTTGCGCTCTATAATTCCCCTGCCTTCCAGCTTGTCAAGGACGCGTGTCACTCTAACCTTACTAAGCCCTGCCTTCTCGGCAAGCTCTGCCTGGAATATGGTACCGTCCGATTCTACTATCTTTGAGAGAACGTCATGCGCGTCCTTCCCCATATCCTTCACAGAAGCCAGCAGCTTTTCACCGTCCGACTTGGGAACTTCCATTTCTTCCACCGTTGTCACCCGTATGTCCTGTTCCTTGCCGAAAAAGACTAGGTATAGTCCTATGACTGCAACGAATGCCATGAGCGCTATGCTTACGTTGGTCTGGAAGTTTATGGTTCCCCACATTGGACAACTGGGACCATGCGAGCATGAAGTGTTAACTATTTCAGTCAGCGCTGAATTGAAGGAGTATATGATGAAGCCTATCAATGCAGACACTCCGATCATCAGAAAGCCGACGTCACGGTTTTTCATGACAATAAATGGTTCAAGGATTTTAATTGATAACGGTGTGATAATATACGGAAAGTTACTGGGGAGCAGGATCAACGGCTTTACTGGAATCGGCATCATGACTGTCGAATGCTTTCACTATGTCACCGAAGTTTTCATTCAGGGGAACATAGTTCGGCTCAAACTCAAATTCTATATCCGTTCCGGGTTTACCTTCTGTCTGTTTTTCTAGGTTTTGCAGCCACTCACCATAGAGCTTACCATCATCTCCGTAAAACACCTTCAGATAGTCTATGACATTTTTGTTCCTGTTCAAGACTATTACTGTAGATTTTGACTGCGTGTCGTCCAGAATGCGTTTTATGGAATAGATATCGAGAGTATCATTACCACCCATGTCAATGAATTCCTTCACTATCGGCTCTTCGCCATCGAGGTCGGAAATTGTGTAGATAGTTTTCCCTGAAAGGGTATCGACCGTGCGTACAGTGTCGCATTTTGGGGATAGACATTCAGGAGGCAAATAATTCTCGGGGATTGAATCCGAGATAGGGAAAAACGATAATAGCGTTCCTAAAATACCATACCCTGCCATACAACCACTCTCGTTTATTAACACAAACTTTTTTAAAGTGTGTGTACGCCAGCAGATTCAGATTTTTCCAGATCTTTTGACAGATTCCTTCAGGAAGATGTTCGTGCTTTTCGCGTTCTCCTCGACAAACTTCAAGGACTGCGCCCTTATCTCTTCAGCGTGCTTTGGTGTCTTCTCTGCCTGGAGTTTCATGCTACCTTCCATGAATCCTTCAGGATAGTACCAGTCCTTGAACCACGTGAATCCGAGCTTATAGAGTATGAAACCGGGTCTCGTCAGTGCAGGTGGCACGCTGTGATGAAGCAGCCACTTGGTCTCAGGGTCACCGTCGTACTCGACGAATATCTCGCCGCTCTTCATGGAAGTTGCAAAAAGGGTTATTATCCTCTCCTCAATGACGGATCCGTAATACGCGACATTCTTCGCACCAAGCCTCATGTCCGCATTCACGCCGAACAGTTCCACCCACTGACCATAATCCGGCTTCCTGCCATGGAAAACCTTGGCAAACATCAAGTGCTCAGTATGCTTACCATCACTTATCGATATCTCGACGTTCTCCTCTTCGGCGAACCTGCCCGGAGTGACTTTTGCTGTCTTCAGGACGAATTCGGAAACTTTGATACCTTTCTTCAGTTTTCTAACAGCATCGGCAAGCATAGGAATCACTCCAGAATGTGATCGGCAAGTATCTTCTTTATTTTCTCTATCATCTGAACGTGACCAAGTTCCTGCTTTCTAAGCAGCCTCAATTTATCCCTGAGGTATGTTTCGCTGACCTTATTGAAGAGTTCGGAATAATGCTCGTACATGTCCCTTTCCTTGTTCTGGAGAAGCATTATCTCCCTTGCAAGCGGGGTATCCTTAAAACTCATCCTTTCCATTCTCCCTTATCCAGTTTATCATCTCATTTACGATCTTCTCGTGTTCTGCGGTCTGCTTTTCTATCACTCTCAATATTAACTTGACACGTCTCACATGCTCGTCTTCGACTTCTCCCCAGTCGTAGTCGTCTATGTAGAACCTGGCAATGTGCTGCGTGTGGCTCTCCTCTATCTTGAGTGCACTCTCAAGATGAACCAGAAGGCTTTCCTTGTCCATAATAAATCTTTACTTGGAGTAAAATAAATTTTGAAAAATGAAATGAAATTTGACTTAATTAGCAGCATCCTTCTTCGTCCATTAGATTACCTCCCGGGTTTCAATCACGGGACACTTGAGACACTAGCCTGCCAGTTCGGCTTCTATTATCTGCTGGAAAGTCGAGTAAGGCTGCGCACCAACCACTTTTATCCCGTTTATGAAGAATGACGGTGTTCCTGATATGCCGGCGTTTTGGCCGTCCTGCATATCACTCTTCACCTCAGACTCATACTTGCCTGAGTCAAGGCAATCGTTGAAAGTCGCCGTGTCGAGTCCAAGATCCGATGCCCACTGCTTCATGTTCGCGACGTTAAGGGAGGCGTAATTTTCAAACAGCTTGTCGTGCATCTCCCAGAACTTGCCCTGGTCACCTGCGCACTCGGCAGCTTCTGCGGCCTTCTGGGCTTCGGCGTGGAATCCAAGCGGGAAGTCCCTGAACACGAATTTCACCTTGCCTGTGTCTATGTAGTTTGTCTGGAGCTGCGGCAGAGTCTGACTGAAGAACCTCGCACAGAAAGAGCACTGGAAGTCGCTGAACTCTATGATCGTGACAGGAGCGTCAGCAGATCCTTTGAAAGCATCGTCGTCAGCGCTCACCTCGGTTCTGGGCGTTTCGGTTGGCTGGCTCGGCTGGGAAGGCTGTTCCTGCTCAGTGGGCTTCGCATCAGCTTCCTTTGCATCACCAGTCTCGGTTCCGTCAAGAGAAGCAGAAAGCATGTCTACCTTTTCATTGATTGAAGTAATGCTAGCATTGTTGAAAAGGGTTACAGCGAGCACTATGACCATGATAGACGAAAGGAGTATCTCCTTCATGAACGTTTCTATGAACGGTCCACCATCGGACTTTGATCTTTTACGTGTCTTCTTGGCCATGTGCTTCACCTTTTCTTAATGATGGTGTTTTTGATATATAAATTATACAGGTTTCCTTTTTGAAACTCCAATTTAATAAGAACATCCCATGATATTTTACAGGTGTGTAAATGGAAGATGTTATCAGGCAGGTCACCAAACTGAAGAAAAGCAGCATAACAGAGAAGGTAGACATGCGCATGGAAGAATTCAGGTCACTTGGCAGGAAAGATAAAAGTGAACTTTTCAAGGAACTGTGTTTCTGCATGCTCACCGCAAACTACAGCGCTGAGGGGGGCATACGAATACAGTCAGCAATAGGTGACGGATTCCTGAAGATGGAAAAGGAAGTTTTGGCAGGGAAGCTCGTGGAACTGGGCCACAGGTTCCCCGAAGCCAGGGCAGGCTACATCGTGGAAGCAAGAAAGCATATCGATCATCTGGAAAATCTCATGAAGATGCCCGGGAAGGAAGCGAGAATATGGCTCGCAGAAAACGTGAAAGGTCTAGGCTTAAAGGAATCCAGCCATTTCCTGAGGAACGTCGGCTTTGGCGACGTTGCCATCGTAGACTTCCACATAGTCGACTTATTGGTCAGGGAAGGGCTCATGGAAAGGCCGAAGACGCTTACACCTAAAAAGTATCTGGAGGCTGAAACGATACTGGAAGGCCTCGCAAGAAAGCTCGGCATGGACCTTGGAGAACTCGATCTCTATCTCTGGTACATAGAGACGGGGAAGGTTCTGAAGTGAATCAAACGTTCAGTATCCATATTGAATAGTTGAGTATCGCTGCGAAAGTGACCCATGCAATGTATGGAACCAGCAGTAAAGCAGCGCGCCTGTCTATGCGCCAGAAAAGCCAGATACAGGACGCTATCATTGTCCAAAGCACCAGTATCTCGGCGAATGCGGCACCGGGATTCCTGAAACCGAAAAAGAGGACAGACCAGAGCACGTTGAATATCATTTGGACACCGAATACAGCAAGCGCTATCCTCACAGGGTCTTTGTCCAGGCCCTCACGGAAGATCATGAAAGCTGATATGCCCATAATGGCAAATAGCGTCGTCCATACTGGTGCAAATAGCCAGTTTGGTGGATTGAAGAATGGCTTTTCGAGTGCAGCATACCACGTCGGTATGGAAGGTGCAGTGAAAAATGATCCCACTGAACCCGCAAGCTCGAAAACTATTATGAAGGCGGCGAGAATGAGGATTTGCCTGGATTCCATGATTCAGTTATTAAAAACTGCCTTAATATATTGCATGTGGTCAGAATGAAAATAGCATTCTTTGAGATAAGGAAGAACGAAAGGGAGTTCATAGAGAAGTATTTCGAAAACGACAAGAAAGTGTCGATGAAGTTCTTCGAAAGTGCACTGTCAGTTTCGAATGCCAGCAGTGTCAAGGACTTCGAATGCGTTTCAGTCATAACGGGATCCGAAATAAACGCACAGCTTCTGGATAAGCTGCCAAAGCTCAGGCACGTGTCTCTGAGAGCGACCGGTTTCGAGCCGGTTGATCTCGATGAATGCGAAAGAAGAGGCATAACGGTCTCGAATGTACCACTGTACGCAGAGAATACCGTCGCCGAGCATGCGTTCGCGCTCATGCTGTCCCTGTCAAGGAACGTCCACAAGGCATACGTCAAGGCCATGGAAAACAAGTTCGGGATAGAAGGACTGCAGGGTTTTGATCTCAGGGGAAAGACACTCGGCGTCATCGGAGCAGGAAGGATAGGTCTCCACGTGATAAGGATAGCAAAAGCGTTTAGCATGAAGGTTCTCGTGTTTGACGTTAAGAGGGATGAGTTCACTTCAGAAGTATTCGGGTTCGAGTACGCTGACATGGAAAGGCTGCTCAGGGAATCCGACATAATAACGCTCCATGCGCCTTACAACAAACATACGCACCACATAATAGACAGGAGAGCCATGAAGAAGATGAAAAAGGGTGTGATACTCATAAACACCGCGCGTGGCGGGCTCATAGACACCAAGGCTCTCGTGGATTTCCTTGATAACGGGACTATTGCCGGAGTCGGCCTCGACGTGATAGAAGGAGAGGAGATCATAAAGGAAGACAACCATCTGCTTTATGACGACAAGAAGATGAAGAAGCTTGCAAGTCTCGTGAAGGACAACCTGCTCATAAGACGCTATAACGTCGTTTACACGCCGCACATAGCATTTTACAGCAGGGAGGCTTTCGAAAGAAAGGTGGGAACAGCATGCGAGAACATAAAGGCGTTCATGGAAGGGAAGTCCCAGAACATCGTTTCATGAGATAGATGCGGCAGTCAGAATTCCAAAGAAGTACTTGCCAGTTCCATACCGACGATTTCCTTTTTGATACCGTTGCCTTTATTAGAAATCTGGCTAAATTTTAGAATCGTGGTAGCATGAAATGGGCATTGTTTGTTCTGGCTTTCGTATCAATGCTTACGGTTTCTGGATGCGTACAGAGTTCAGAAAACGGCGGCATGCAGGAAGAAAAGACAGAAACTCCTCTTCCAGACAACACGGAAAAAATATTGACAATGGAAGAAGTGACAAGGCACGCGGCACCAAATGACTGCTGGATGGTCATAAGCGGGAAAGTCTATGATTTCACTGACTGGATAGAATCGCACCCTGGAGGCCAGGCCATACTTCAGGGATGTGGAAAGGACGGCACGGGCCTTTTCGAGACCAGGCCTATGGGTTCGGGTACGCCGCATTCATCGAGGGCCCGCAATCTGATGGAGAACTATCTCATAGGAGACATAGAAGAGTGATCATGATGCTGGAGTCGGTTACTTACTACACGATATTAGGACTGCCTCTCATAGCCTACATAGGCATGGTGACGCTTTTCTTTTTGCTATTGACAGCTGCTGTATCATGGATGAACAGGCGCGGAATTAAAAAGATATGCTTTAAATGGCACCCGAGACTCGCTATGTTAACGATAGTGATAGCAATAGTGCACGCATTTCTCGGACTGCTCGCGTATTTCTGATAAGAAGGTTTCATATCCCGCATTCACTGCAGTCTGAATTTTCACAAAAAGAATTGCCGATCTTCCACTTTATCGCCCACTCTTTGAGGCCGCGAATGACGTCCACGAGCTCTGTTCCTCTCTTGGTGAGACTGTACTCGGACCTTACGGGAAAGCTGCTTGCATCGACCTTTCTTGTTATAAGTCGTTGTTCCTCGAGTTCCCTGAGCCTCATGGAGAGCATCTTGGGCGTTATTTCAGCGAGGCCTTTCTTCAGTACGGAATACCTCTTCCACTTGGAATTTCCCCTGTAGAGTTCGGTCAGTATGAGAAGGCTCCACCTCTTGCCGATGAGACCTGAAACGTTTAATATCGGGCATCTATTATCCATGATATATTTTTTGAAACCTTGATTATTTATATACTAAGTATAAAAAGTATACTAAATGAAGAGGAAAATCGTGAAAATTGACGAAAAGAAGTGCAACGGATGCGGGAAGTGCATACCGAACTGCCCGGAGGGCGCATTGCAGATAATAGACGGTAAGGCACGACTCGTATCAGACCTCTTCTGCGACGGACTTGGCGCGTGCATAGGACACTGCCCGGAAGGTGCCATGACGGTCGAGGAGAGGGAAACGGAAAAGTACGACGAGAAGAAAGTGATGCAAAACATCGTCAAGCACGGAAAGAACACGATAAAAGCGCACCTGAAGCATCTGAGGGACCACGGGGAAAAGGAATACCTGAGGGAAGCGATAGAATACCTCGAAGAGAAGGGGATTGAGAATCCGCTGAAAGAATCGGGGAACGTTTCGGGTCAGAAATGCCCGCCAAGCGGGTGTCCGGGTTCGCGTATAATGGAACTCGGAAGGTCCAAAGATGGCAAAGAAGCCGGAGAATCCCAGTTGCGGCAGTGGCCGGTGCAGCTTCATCTGGTAAATCCATGTGCACCTTACTATCAGGAAAAGGACATAGTCCTGGCAGCAGACTGTACGGCTTTCGCATTCGCAGGCTTTCACAGTGATTTCCTCAAGGGAAAGTCAGTCGCGATAGGCTGCCCGAAGCTGGACTCTGACAAGGAAACGTATGTAGAGAAGCTCAGGATGATGATTGACGAGTCGAAAATAAACACTCTCACGGTGATCACGATGGAAGTACCATGCTGCGCCGGACTCGTTTCAATAGCGAAAAATGCTGCGGAAAGCGCGAAAAGAAAGGTGCCGCTGAAGTCTGTCATAATAAGCGTGCATGGAAAGGTACTGAATGAGGAATGGCTATGATCGGAAGTGAACGTACTAGCTTGATGCTAGAGGTGATTGGTATGGAAAAACACGAACTCCCGGGACTTGGATATGGTTACGCTGCACTGGAACCTTACATAGACATGGAAACCATGAAGATGCACCACATGAAGCATCATCAGGCGTACGTAGATAATCTCAACGCCGCATTGGATGGTCACTGGAGGCTCAGCGGAAAGAAAATCGAGGACATCGTGTCAGGCCTAGCCAAAGTCCCTGAAAACCTCAAGGAGGCCGTAAGGAATCACGGAGGCGGGCATGCGAACCATTCATTCTTCTGGAAAGTGCTGGAAAAGGGAAGCGTTCCTGAAAGTGACGTGCTGGAAAAACTTAAAGACAGTTTCGGAAGTTTCAAAAGCTTCAAGGACCAGTTCTCTAAAGCTGCAAAAGGTCTCTTCGGAAGCGGATGGGTATGGCTGGTCGCTGACAGGGAAAGGCTGAAAATAATGGTCACGAGAAACCAGGACTCGCCTCTCACGGTAGGAAAGATCCCGGTGCTGGGACTCGATGTATGGGAACATGCATACTACCTGCAATACCAGAACAGGAGACCTGAATATATCGAAGCGTTCTTCAAGGTAATCAACTGGGAAAGGGTTGCTGAAAATCTCGAGAAGGGATCAAAAGGGAAGGTGGCAATATGAGTGACACAAAAAACGTTAGTGGAATGGTAGAGTATCCAAAAGAGGGCATATTGAGCATGGACCTCTTCAGGTCGAAGTCTTCGAATACGTCATTGTTCTGCATGGCGGCAGGCTCGGAGATGGAGGACCATACGTCCACGAAGGAAGGGATCGTGCACATCATTGAGGGAAAGGGAACGTTCGTGCTCGAAGGAAAAGAGATTCCAATGCTCCCGGGTACTGTGATAAGAATGGAAAAGAACGCAGTCCACAGGCTGTCCGCAGAAGAGAATACCTGCTTCATGTTACACTTGCACAAATGAGGTGATTTATATGGAAAAAGAACATACACATAATAAGACCCCGCAGGCAGAATGTGAAAAATGTGGAGGCCATGTGAAAATAAAAAGCGCTTCATATCCGCCTGCATACGAATGCGTCTGCAAAACATGCAACCACAAATTCAGGTGGGTGAAGGCGGACGCTGACAGTTATGGGTGATAAAAATGAACATGTATCTGATCATATTGGCTGCACTGGCCGCTGCGGCAGCTGCGGGTGTGGGCGCATATGTCATGTACTATCCTTCCATGGAAGTTGATTATACTGCAATGGAAAACGGCGGCATGTCATCAGAAAGCTGGAAAGACATAGCACTGGATGATGTGAAAACAGGAGAAACGTTCACCATATCAGGATTTTCCGGGAAATCTGTGCTGCTGGAAACATTTGCCGTCTGGTGCCCGACTTGCAAGAGGCAGCAGGATGAGATACAGAAACTCCACGAAGAGCTTGGGGATTCTGTCGTCTCTGTTTCTGTCGACGTTGACCCAAACGAGGATGAATCGAAAGTTCTGGAACACCTGGACAGGTATGGATATGACTGGCGCTACGCGGTCGCAGATAACGAATTCACGCAGGATCTTATAAATGACTTCGGCATAAACGTGGTGAACGCACCATCAGCACCGGTGATAATGGTATGTGAAAACGGTGATACGCGACTGCTGGACTTCGGCGTGAAAACGTCAGACGAACTGAAAAGTGATTTGGAAACGGGGTGCTGACCTTGGATCCGCTCGAACTTTTATTATCGTTCGGGCTGGGATTCGCGGCAAATCTGAACCCATGTGTTCTTCCGCTGTATCCGGGTTTCCTTGCTTATCTTTCATCAGGACCGGGGATAGAGAACAAAAACAGGCTCATCAGGATATCCGGCCTTATCGTGCTTGCCGGTGTCATGTCTTTCATGGCCCTGGCAGGATTCGTGACGGCAAGTCTCGGACTGTCGATAAACAGCTTCGTGTCAGTGGCATCACCCGTGGCATTCGCTGTGCTCGTCATACTCGGCCTGTTAATGCTCACAGGAAAGGACATCGGAAGGTTCTTTCCAAAACCAAAGACCAGGATCATGAAGAATCCGTACTATTCCGCATTCGTGTTCGGTTTCATGTACGGTCCCGTCGTGATACCATGCAACGCGCCGCTTGTGTTTGCAGTGTTTGCATACTCGGTAGGAGTGGCAGGTTTCATCGGAAAGTTCCTGCCTTTCGTGGCATTCGGTCTTGGACTCGGTGCGCCGCTCGTGGCACTGTCGTTCATGTCGGCCGTTAAAGGCGCATGGCTTATAAAGAACTTCGTGGAACATAGGAAAGTCATAAACAGGGTAGCGGGCATGGTGCTCGTGGTGCTAGGACTCTACGAACTCATATTCGTGTTCAGGGTTTTCGGATAGTATATTTTTTGAAACTGTCTCATTTATTTAGAATTTATACTAGGTATTAAAAATATACCATGAGATTTCTTTTCCTTACAATTCCAGTGATTGCAGTCGTCATGGTAGCGCTAGCCTTATTCGCATATTCCGAGATGGCAAAGGCGGGGCAGGTAACAACTATGGAAAAGATGGCATGGAAAGTGACATAATGACGACACCGGATGGGATGAGTTTCTAGGGAAGTCACGTCGCGCAGATAGCAAAGAAACTTGCAGGATGAATATGAAAAACAATAAGTATAACGAAGTAATGAATATTATAGGATGGTGAAACACGCATGAGACTATCGGTTTTTGCAGTAGCTCTTGTACTGACGCTTGTGTTATCTGTGTCTTATGCGCAGGCGCAGCAGGGACCTCAGTTCAGAAAGTCGTATAATTTCGCAGAGATAGCGACGATCCTGATTGCAGCTTATGCAATCACATACGTTCTTGTCAGGAAAAAGAAGATCGATGTACTCACGCACAGGAAGCTATGGAACGTCGCGCTTCTTGTGGCATTCGCCGTCTCTGGGGTCTTGGGACTGCTGCTTGTCATAAGGATAAATTACGGCTGGGCTTTCCTGCAGCATTTCTTAATGCTCAATCTTCACGTGGAGGCAGGAATAGCGATGGCGATAGTATCATTCTTCCATCTGCACATGTACTGGAGATTCTATAAGTGTGTCATAAAGAGGGGAAAGAAATGCGATACGTAATTCCGTTTGTAGTGATTTGGATACTACTGGTTTCGGGGTGCCTGAATTCAGGCGGTCCTATAGAGCTAGACGGTGTCGAAGTCAGGGAGTACCATGGACAGAAGCTGGACTCTTTAGAACATGCTTTCAGGGAGAATTCGATCAAGGGACCACAGTACGTAGAAGCTGACGCGTATACACTCCAGGTCACGGGGCTTGTGGAAAACCAGAAGATATACACGTATGACAGCGTCCTTGAGAAGCAGTCATATGAAAAGGTCGTTAAGCTTTACTGCGTTGAGGGGTGGGAAGCGACCATACTATGGGAAGGGGTTCTCGTAAAGGACATCGTGGCAGAAGCCGTGCCGAAGGAGGGTGCAAACACCATAATACTTTACGCATATGACGGCTACAGCACGTCATTCCCGCTGGATTACGTCATGGAAAACGACATAATCATGGCTTACAAGATGAACGGCGTCACTCTACCGCCAGAGAGGGGTTTCCCGTTCCAGCTGATAGCAGAAGACAAATGGGGATACAAATGGATAAAATGGATAACCTCAATAGAAATATCGGATAACAATGATTACGAGGGTTACTGGGAGAGCCGGGGATACTCAAACACCGGTGATCTTGACGAGAGTTTCTTCGGCTAGTGGTCATGATGAGGATGGACGTAAAGGTGATCCCAAGCGCCGGGAAGGATGAAGTCTCCGAAGACGGAAAACGCATGACAGTGAAGGTGAAGGCGCCTGCAAAGGGAAACAAAGCCAACGTGGCCGTAGTTAAGCTTATGGAGAAGCATTTTGGTAAAGAGGTGAAAATTGTGTCAGGTCTAAAGAGCAGGAACAAGATCATAGCTATTGACGAAGAAGAGGACGAGTGACTTTAGTAGGAATTATTCACCTTCAAAGTCAACGAGCTTGAAGAGTTCGAAGTTTGCGACCCTTTTCCTGCCTTTCAGTTCTGGAAGTTCTATGACGAATGCGCAGCCGACGATGTGGCCGCCGACCTTCCTGACGAGATTGCATGCAGCCTCCATGGTACCGCCAGTAGCCAAGAGGTCGTCTACTATGAGCACGCGGTCGCCCTTCTTTATGGCATCAGTGTGCATCTCAATGGAATCCTTGCCGTATTCGAGTTCGTATTCCTGTGAGACAGTGTCAGAGGGAAGCTTGCCGGGCTTTCTCATGAGAACAAGGCCCTTTCCCATCTTGTATGCAAGCACTGAACCGAATATGAAACCCCTGGACTCTATGCCGACGATGATGTCGATGTCCTTGTTCTTGTAGTATTCATGGAACTTGTCGCAGGTCTCCCTGAATCCTTCCGGGTCCTTTATGAGTGTCGTGATGTCCCTAAACATTATGCCCTTCTTGGGCCAGTCCGGTATCGTCCTTATCTTCTTCCTTATGCTCTCTGTCATGATGTCACAGCTCCGCGTCCTTTAGTGCGCTGGCGCAGGCACATTTCCTATCTTCAGCGATATTTGGTATAATCTTTTTCAGTATGTTCTGGATGTTGACTGCGTTCTTCTTCATTGTCTCTATGATTCCCGCAGCACTCACTGGCTCGTCTGCCCACACGTCATAGTCCGTTATGGTGGAAATTGAAAGGTAGCATATCTCGGCTTCCCTTGCAAGTTGGGCCTCGGGAACAAGCGTCATACCTATTATGTCTGCATTCATTATCCTCCACAGGTTGGATTCAGCCCTCGTTGAGAATCTAGGGCCTTCCACGCACACGTATGTGCCATTTTCGTGCAGAGGCACTCCGAGTTCCTTTGTGACATCGCATGCCCACGTGCGCATGTCCTGACAGAAAGGATCCGCTGCGGATATGTGGACAACCTTAGGCCCGTCGTAAAACGTGAGTTCCCTCCTCTTGGTCATGTCTATGAACTGGTCCGGTACCACCACATGGCCTGCCTCCATTTCTTCTTTCAGAGAACCGACAGCGGTAAAACCTATTATCCTCTCAACTCCCAGTTCCTTGAGTGCGTGTATGTTAGCCCTGTAGTTGACCTTGTGCGGAGGTATCTCGTGCCCTGAGCCGTGCCTTGGAAGGAACGCGATGCGCACGCCTTCGAAGTCAGTTATCTTTATCTTGTCTGAAGGCTCGCCAAATGGCGTGTCGACTTCAACCTCTTCAATCGTCTTGAAAAGATTGGGGTCTGCAAGTCCAGTGCCACCTATAACCGCAATCTTTGCTTTTGCTCCCATGAAAACCAATAAAAGAAATTTATTTCGTGATTTAAAAAATAGTCTTGTGGTTGAATGATAATAACGGAAAAGTTGTCAGTCAGAAGTGATGGACATGGCGATGTCATAGACGTTACAGCCAAAGTTCAGGAGATAGTAGATAAATCCAAGGCGAAAAACGGTTCTGCACTGGTATTTGTCAACGGTTCCACTGCATCGGTATCGACTATAGAATACGAGCCCAATCTCGTCAAGGACCTAAAGAAGGCGCTCGATAAGATCGCACCTTACGGGGAGGACTATGAGCACCACAAGACGTGGGGAGACGACAACGGGTCATCCCACGTGAAGGCGACGCTTCTTGGACCAAGCACTACCATTCCGTTCGAGGATGGCAAGCTGCTGCTTGGAACCTGGCAGCAGGTGGTGGTCATAGACTTCGACACCAGTGGGAGGCAGAGGGAAGTCATTGTACAGGTCTCAGGGGAATGAAAATATCAACAATTTAACGTGGCTTGGTAAATTATATACAGGTTTGTTATGGGAATAGCCAAGAAGACCAGTGAAGAGCCAAAGCTTGAGAAGAGCCTTGGGCTATTTGAAATGACAATGTACGGCGTAGGCATAATACTTGGCGCCGGCATATACGCGCTCCTTGGCGAAGGTGCAGGGATAGCCGGAAACGCTGTATGGATATCGTTTATAATTGCCGCAACAGTGTCTGCATTCACGGGACTAAGCTATTGCGAGCTTAATTCAATGATGCCAAGGGAGGCTGCTGAATACAATTATACAAAAAGGGCATTCAATAAGAAAGTAGCATTCCTTGTCGGCTGGGTCCTTATTATAGCAATGACAGTTGCTGCATCGGCAGTATCACTTGGATTTGCAGGGTACTTCCAAAAGATTTTTGCAGCAGCACCTCTTGTACCAGTGGCACTTGCTGTAATTGCAGTCTTCTCGGCCATAAACTTCTGGGGAATAAAAGAGTCAAGCAACTTCAACATAATAGCAACCCTGATAGAGGCCGGAGGCCTTATATTCATCATACTTCTTGGTTTTGCATTCTATGATGCCACTGTCGACTTTGCATTCTCGCCTGCAGGATTCTCAGGCATAATGAGCGGCGCAGTGCTGATGTTTTTTGCATTCATAGGATTTCAGGATATTGCAAACATGTCCGAAGAAGTAAAGAATGCCAAGAATGTCGTACCAAAAGCTATGCTGCTTTCGCTTGGCATATCAACAGTGCTCTACATACTTGTTGCCATTGCAGCAGTAGGAATCGTCGGCTGGGAAGCACTGGCATCATCAAATGCGCCGCTGACGCTGATTGTTGACAGTGCACTTGGTTCAGGAGCTGCATTCTTCATGAGCATAATAGCGCTGTTCTCAACTGGGAACACGATACTAATCTGCCTGATAGTGGCTTCAAGAATGGTTTATGGAATAGCAAAGGACGAAAGCCTTCCGTCGATGTTTTCAAAGATACACAAAAGGACAAGGACACCTCATATCTCAGTCATTGCAGTAATGCTTGCTGCAATAGGATTTGTCCTTATCGGGGATTTGACACTTGTTGCAAACATGACAACAACAAGCATTTTTGTATCATTTGTGTTTGTCAACCTCTCAATGATAATACTTCGTTACAGGGAGCCAAGGGAAAAGAGGTCATTTAAGGTACCATTAAACGTAGGAAAGCTCCCTGTCATAGCAGTTCTTGGGCTTGTCACAAGCATAGTAATGCTTCTATACACGGACGTTGTAGTGCTTATTGCAGAAGCGCTTCTCCTGTTCGGCGGTCTAGTTCTTTACAATGTATACAAGAGAACGAACGTCGACGTGAAGCTCAAAGTAGAAGTGGACGTCGAGTGAATCACTGTTTCAGTTTTTTTGTAGCATCGTGCATGGATTCAACAAGCTTTCCTGCTTCCCATAGACTCTTTCCGATCGCAATCACGCCGTGATCCTTTATAGCTATGTACTTTTCATGACCAATCGTCTTCTCTATCTCATATGCAAGTTCAGGTGTCCCGTATGGGTGGGCTTTTGGTGTTGTTTTTATATTGAGCTCTTCTGCATTTTCCAAGACTATGTTGTCATGAACGTGTATGACAGCGTTGACCGAAGGCTTGTCCCTGTATATAATGTAGTGCATCATCGTCTCTGATGATGGTTCCATCAAACCTTCAGCAAAGACCTTTCCGGTATCAATGTTGCACTTGAGAACCTGGACGAATTTCTGCGGGTCCATCTTGCCAGCATCCACTCCGCCTGCCGTTATGACAAAGCCACGGTCGTTACGAAAGCTCATGTTGCCGCCGTAACCTCCATTCTCTTTTGGGAGCAGACCTATCTTTTTGAACTTCTCTCCGAGGCGGATTATCTCATAGATTCTTGTGTCCTCCATGACTTCCTTTTCCGTGAGATCGGTTTTGAACTTCCTTCCCACGTACTTGTCTTCGCTCATATTTCTATTCTTAGCAGAACGTTCAATAAATATGAAATCCTCTTCTAAAAGGATTCTATATAATTCCAATAACCAGTCTAAGATCGTTGATTACAATATCTGCCACCGATAGATCCTGACCCGGACTGTTCGGACTCTTAAATCCGATGGTGAACATGCCGGCATCCTTGGCTGCCTGGACGCCGGGAGAAGAATCTTCGACCACTGCGCAGTTTTCAGGCTTCACGCCAAGCTCTTTTGCAGCTTTTAGGAATATCTCAGGGTCAGGCTTTCCTTTACTGACATCGCTTCCCGTGACCACCTTCTCGAAAAGACCTTCTATACCAAGCTCCCGAAGCTCCATTTGGACTTTTTTATCATTGGCGCTTGACGCAATGGCCAACCTGAAACCGCTTTTTTTCAGCCCACTTACAAGCTCTATTGAACCCTGTATTGGTTTCAGTTCGTTCCTTATAAGATTGAAAAGCATTTCATTCTTCAGCTCAATCATCTTCCTCACGTCCTCGTGCCTGTTCCTCGCAGAAAGTGCATCAGAATATATCTCAGGCGTCCTCCTGCCAAAAGCGTCTGTCCGTTCTTTGTCGGTGAGCTTTATGCCGTACTTTTCAAAAACCATTGCATCTGCATCTCTCGATAAGTGCTCGCTGTCTGCGATAACGCCGTCGAGGTCGAATATGACCGCCTTTATCTTCATAACAGGCCCTTAAGATTTTTTATCTGTGAAGGCTTCAGCACTCCCTTCTCAGTTATTATGCCCTTTATGTACTTTGCAGGAGTCACGTCAAAAGCTGGATTCCTTGCCTTCGTTTCCTTGGGAGCTACCCTGACCCTTGCGGTGTTCATTGCAAGCGGTCCGTCAGGTTTACCGAACATGTAGAGTACCTCATCCTGCGAGCGCTCTTCTATCGGTATCTTCATTCCGGATTTGCACTTGAAGTCAATGGTGCTTGACGGCGCTGCAATGTAGAAAGGTATACCGTTTTCCTTTGCAACGACTGCCTTCTCGTACGTTCCTATCTTGTTTGCTATGTCCCCGTTTGCGGCAACCCTGTCCGCGCCAACTATGACTATGTCTATCTCCCCACGCTGCATGTAATGTCCCGCCGCATTGTCAGATATAAGGCTGTGGGGTATTCCTTCCATGACCATCTCCCAGGCAGTGAGCCTTGCACCCTGGCACCTTGGCCTTGTCTCGTCGACAAAGACGTGGATATTCTTCTTGTTTTCATGAGCCCACCTTATCGGGGCAAGCGCCGTGCCGTGATCCACGCATGCAAGAGCGCCCGCATTGCAGTGTGTAAGGACACCTGACCCCCTCTTTATCAGCTTCCCGCCATGTTCGCCTATGAGTCTGCAGTTTGTAGCGGACCAGTCGGCATAACTGTTTGCCGTAGCCGTTGCCGTGTTCTGAGCTTCACTCACAGACTTTGCATTCTTGATGGAATCCATGACTGTCTTTATACCGTGGAAGAGATCGTATGCAGTAGGCCTCGTTGAAGCGAGCGTTTTCTCGGCAGCGCTCATGTGCTTTCGAAACTTCTTCATATCGGTCCCGCGAAACTCAAGTGTTGCCTGCGCGATGCCAAAAGCCCCTGTCGCGCCAATCGCGGGAGCGCCCCTCACGACCATGGTGCTTATGGATTTGGCGGTTTCTTTGTGGTTTTTGAAAGATGCTATCCTGAAGAAGTGGGGAAGTAGCGGCTGGTTTATCATCTTCACGGTGCTACCATCAAGCCACACTGCCCTGTAGTCCTTCACCGAGCGTCCTGTCCTGACTTTCATGTTAAGGATAGGTGTATGTGAAATAAATTATTTCTTCGGTTCATGAATTTCTGAGAAGCCATACCATTATTGCCTTCTGTATGTGCATCCTGTTTTCGGCCTGGTCGAAAATAAGCGAATTGGGATGGTCTATTGCATCCCTGGCTATCTCATAGCCTACGTGGCATGGCATGCAGTGGAGCAGCTTTGCGTCGCTTCCGTGCTTGTCGAGGAGCGCTTTATTGAGCTGGTAAGGCATGAAAGCCTTGATGCGCCTCTCTTTCTCATCAGCGAATTTCGGGTCGTTTATGAACTCCATGTTGACCCATGTGTCCGTATGTACGAAATCTGCATCCTTTATGCACGATACGTCCGTGGTCTCTTCATAAAGTCCCGTCTTCTTCGCCTCATCCTCCATTTCGCCATCAACTGCGTCAGGATCCTTCTCTGGAACGCACATGGTCACCTTTGCACCAAGCTGTGTGCACGTCTGCACGAGACTGTTACTGACGTTATTGGCGATACCGAGCCATACTATGTGCTTGCCCTTGAGGTCGCCTCCGTTTTCTGTCATGGTGAGGGCATCACCAAGCGCCTGGCAGGGGTGGTATTTCTCGCAACAGCCGTTTATGAGAGGCGTGTTCATGACCTTATTCATCTCGACGAGCGTCGAATGCTTCATCGTTCTTGCCATTACCACGTCAGCGTACCGCTCTATTGCGCGTATCTCGTCCCTGAGTTCAGATATGGAGACCTGGGTGGTCCTCTTGTCAAGAAATATCCCGTGACCGCCAAGCTGCGTCATGCCGGCTTCGAAGCTTAATCGCGTGCGGGTAGAGGATTTCTCAAAGTACATGACAAGCGTCTTGTCTTTCATCTCTTTTGCATACTTATCGGGGTTCTTCTTCATGTCAAGTGCAAGCTCTATTATCTCGCGCTTCTCGGCAGGAGAAAGGTCCGAATCCTTCAGTAAACTTCTCATTACTCTAAATTGTGGTGAATCAATAAATAATTTCATATGTTCAAGTCCGGGAAAGTTGCCTTTCCATTGAAGCGAGAAAAATCTCCATGTTGGTGAAATGTGACTTTAGAGCTGTTTGTATTCGAAAAAACTACGAATCCCCCGAACTTCTCAGCTTGTTCTTCAGTTCAACCATACGGAGTTCCCTGCCGACTGTGAGATCCTTGAACTTTTCCAGTTCCTCGACCTTCTCCTCAAGCTGTCTATGCATTTCGTGCTGCTCCGTTATGTCGTTATGCTGAACGACTGCATTTGTGACTTTGCCTTTTTCGTCCTTTATTGGAAAGATCGTGACGTCAAGTATCCTTTTAACGGTCTTTTCAAGTGGCACGTTCTCAAGAGCAGCAGTATCGTATTCTATCTTGAATTTTGCTATCTTGCATTTCTTGAACACGTCCTTTACGAGTGGCATGTGACCCTGCTTTTCCAGTATGTTGTCTGTGAAAAGGCTGTACTTTCCAATCACCTCTTCAGGGGTGATTTTGAAAAGTTCGTAGCACGCTCTGTTCATTCTTATGGCAACGCCCCTGTCGTCTGAAATCCAAGTCGAGTTGGGACTCTGGTCTATTATACTGTTGAGGAGTGCCTCGGATTTTCTCAGTTTTTCTGTCATCTCCTCTTTTGCTGTCACATCTTCTCCTATGTCCAATATCTCAACGACCTTTCCGTCTTTTTTGAGCGGTATGCCTATGATTTCCAGTTTCTTTTTGCGTCCATCTGGAAGCTCGATTTTGTACTGAGTCTTCCCCGTTACCTTCCCGGCGAGGTTCTTTCTAAATTCAATGAATATTTTGAGAAGTTCGCGCTTCCTTATCTTAATGACTTTATTGAAAGGCTTGCCCTTGTGGTCATCGAGCTTCAGACCAAGCGTATCCTCAGTGTACTTGTTTGCCTTCAGTACTCTTCCTCGGGTGTCAAGGCTGAAGGCAATGAAAGGAACATTTCGTAATATGGTCTCGTAGTAGTTTTCCTCACTGTCAGGAGAATGTTCCATGAATAATTAATGAATAAATCTGAAATAAATGTTTAGGCTTAAAATGCACTCAACCCGTGCCTATTTCATCCGACTTTCTCTTTACCTTCTTCCCGTTGCCCTCAAGTCTCGATATCTTCCTCTTCAGCTCGACCATCTTAAGCTCGCGTCCGACAGCTAGCTTGTTGAATTTTTCAAGCTCGTAGTTCTTTTCAGAAAGATCCGCTTTGGCACTTTCAGCCTCATTCGTCCTCTCGATGAGGCTCTTCCTGGCACTGGAAAGGTCACCCATCATGCTATTGAATGCTTTGGACAGCTCTCCTATCTCGTCACTGGATTTCACAGGCACCTTCCGTGTAAAATCGCCTTTGGAAATACGGTCGGTTCCATCTTTCAGCTCGTAAAGATTGGAAAGCACCCTTCTCGGTATAATGTAATATATCATGGACATTATCGTTACTATGACAAGTGTTATTGCAACCATCAAAATCGTGAGTGTCCTCTTGAGCCATCTTGATGCTTCTCCCATGAGAAAAGAGTAGCTGTCCTCTATGATCCGCATGTCTTCATTTATGAAAGAGAGTCTCGCGCTGGCAGAATCAAGGTCGTACCCGTCCGTCCTGTTAGAAAGTATGTGATTGTGTATTTTTTCACCCAGCTGTTTTGTTTCAAGAAGATATGAGTAGGCTTTCTTCCAGTTGACTATTCCCTCCTCTATGTATTCATTGCCGCGAAAGCCCCTGACCAGGAATATGGTATCGTCAAAATCGTCTGGGTGTATGGAACCCTCTCTCATTCCTTCATATGCTATGGTCTTGTTGAAATCGTCAGCCTTGAGGACCTCGAGGTAGAACTTGCTTATGCCCATGGGAACGGCAAACTCTTCTTCGAACTTCTTGTAATATTCCTCGTCGCCGGTCTTCATGTAAATCTCCATGAAATAGAACGAGTCTTTCTGCGACTTTGACCAAAGGCTCTCACCGCCTACATGCGTCCTCATTGCAGAAAGCAGGTTCATGCTCATAGCGCTTGCAAAAAGCATGACAAGCAAAAGAATGAAGAATGAGGAGAATATGACAAGTAGCTTGGATTTAACGGAAATGGACGAGAAAGTCTTCTTTTCTTCAATGGTTTTTCTCAAACGGCGCTCTTCGGCCACCATCAATAGATATTACCTTATGGCCGCTTTATAGTTTATGTTCAAAAGAAAGAATCTGGAATTCATTTCTTCTTCAAGTCAGTGGACTTCTTGGTCCATCGCACTTTCTTGCCGTCCCTTTTGAGTGCGTGGTTCTTCTGGCACTTGGAATTGCAAAAGTAGAACACCTGACCGGTGTTCTTCACAAACATCTTTCCCCTTCCGCTTGGAATTTCGTCGTCACAGAACGTGCATTTCATGAGAAAACCTACCTGCCCTTAAGGGCACCTACGGACTCCATCTCCGTTTCCTTGACCATGATTATGTCGCCTTCCCTTATGGGCCCGACTACGTTTCTTGTGAGCACCTTTCCCTTGTCCGGGCCATCGTTAACCCTGACTCTGACCCTGCTCACTCCTTTGATACCCATTCGTCCTAAGACTTTCAACACTTCAGCCGGAAAGGCCATAAGAACACCTATTTCTTGAGGTCTGCAGTCTTCTTTGCGATCTCGTCGATGAACTTCTTTGAGTCCCCTTCCTCGACTATGGCAATGGTTGATGTCGGCACTTCAAGACCGGCAGCCTTGCCAAGTTCTGATTTGGAAGGAACGTACGAGTAAGGGACCTTCTTTTCATCACATATGACCGGAAGATGCATCATGACTTCTTCTGGTTCAACGTCCTGGGCCATTACGATAAGCTTCGCAATTCCCCTCTCGATTGCCTTTGTGGCCTCGTTGACGCCTTTCCTGGTCTTTCCTGTGTCCCTCGCCTTCTCTACTGCATCGTATGTCTTCTCAGACAATTCCTTTGGTACTTCAAATTTCACATACGCTGGCATTTTCTTACCTCCATTAATCTTCAGGGTACTGCCCTGAGTCATTTTTCAGGTATTATCGTATTATATACGGCATGCTTTTAAATGTTTAGCGGGAATCTTCTTTGAAATCTTCCACAGCATGTCGAACTGCTTCCTGTAAGAGTCTGAAATCCTTCTGTTGTCTATAACTATTGCGTAATTGGGGTTTCCCCATATTATGATGGCCATCTTGCTGCCGTAAACGAACATTGGAATCGGACTGAAAGAGTTTTTGGGAAACCACCTGTATTCGGTCTGGGGGCCTTCGAGGAAATACGTGTCGCCCTCCTCGACGAGAACTCTCTCCTTTATACCCATCTTCCTCATCTTTATCAGGTGGTGCTTAGTCACGGTCTCGTTGTCCTTGACAAAGTCCCTCTCATCGACGCCCATTATAAGGACATCCTCCTTGAATGTTTCAGCCTCATTCGTTATGTCTCGCATGATAGTCTTTACTATACCACTTCCCTTGAAAACTTCGACGGACGTGTCTTCTTTGGGTGTTTTTACCAGATTCAGCAGTTCCGGGAGGACCAGTTTGAAATTATCTTCCTTCTCCTTCAGGTACGAAAGTATCTTTTCTGGATGAACCCCGCTGAAATGCTTACTGTTGTTCTTGGTGACAAAGCTTACAAACCCCTTCTCAAGAAGCCTGTCAAGGGCGTCGTAGCATGCCTGCCTGTGCAGTCCGGACTTCTCAGCGATGACGTTTACAGTCACCGAACCCAGACGAATAAGCGTAAGATATACCTCTGTTTCGTTGTTTGTAAGGCCAAGATCCTTTAGTATCTCCTTGTTCATGATGATTATTGGGTTTTATTCCTTAAATTTGTCGTAAAAACTTTTACTACTCAAGTTAAAATACCCTAACCGCGTATTTTAATACGATTGGTATGGAAGGTTTTAGGACATTGGTTGGAATTTTACTCTTATCAACCACTTCGTGTGTACAGGAAAGGGGTTGTGTAATACCGAATGTCTTGCAGAATTACGAAAGAAACGGTAAAGTCGTTCAGGCTAACACGTATATAGACAGGTGCCCTTATGGCGACCTGGACAGTGTGATAATAGGATATTTTGGAAAGAACGAACCTTTATATCTGGGGCGGGAAAGTCCGCTTTTCAAGGAATACGAAGAGAAGTTCAAGGAAACGTACCCGTATTACGTGCGTTGCTGGATGGAGAGGAGGGAAGCTGAAAGCGGAATTCAGCACGAACGTTAATATGGAAGAATCGACTTTATCCTTCGAAGATGCGTCCATAGAAATGCAGGATTTCGAAGTGCGCCAGGAGAAGAAATACGACAGGTTATGGAGAATTGGTGAAGGCGGGAGCGTAGACCAGCACCCGGTCGTATGGGAAGGTAAGGTCTACTTCGGTTGCCTCAACAGAAACATTTATTGCCTGGATGCATCAAGTGGTGAAGTCGTCTGGAAGTTCAGGGTAGAAGAGAGGATATGCATATCATCCCCTGTCATAAATGAAGGTATCCTCTACATAGGCTCATACGACAGGAACATGTACGCGCTAGATGCCAATACCGGGGAAATGTTATGGAAGTTCCAGACCGAAAGGCCTGTACTGGATAGTGCTGTCGTTGTTAACGGCAAGGTGTGCTTTGGTTCCATGGACAGGAACTTCTATGCACTTGACGCAAAGACCGGTGAACTTATCTGGAAATTCAACACGAGAGCTGAAATAATTTCAATACCGACTGTGCACGATGATTGTGTCATCTTCGGATCTTACGACAATTATCTGTACTGCGTGTATTCGGAGACTGGTGCACTGAAATGGAAATTCCGCACCAGGCAGGAAGTCGTCGGTTCGGACTATGCAATAAAAAACGGGGTACTGTACCTTGCAGCGTATGACAACCTGCTGTACGCACTCGACGTAGAAAACGGTACGATCTTGTGGAAAAAGAAGGTTGCAAACTACGGCATAGAATCGGGAACTGTCATACACGGCGATCTTCTGCTGCTGGCAAATGAAGATGGCGTTCTTTTCGGAATGGACCTTGATGGCAACGTGAAGTGGAGATTCACGACGACAAAGCCCCTGGGACAGCCGGTTGTCTACAACGACATGATATTCATAACATCCGAAGACATGAATCTTTACTGCATCAATCTTTACGGAAAGCTTTTATGGAAATACAAGACCCAAGGGATGACATGGTGGATGCCCACGGTAAGTGATGGCGTCGTCTTTTTCGGGTCTTACGATTGTCATCTGTACGCACTAGATACGGTAGCAGGGGGCGTTATCTGGAAGTTCAGGACAGAAGGTTCACCATCATACGTTCCTCCCCCATACGAAGGTTTCGTAGTGGAAATGAAAGTACAGGAGAATGATCTCGAAGAGGAGGTCAAAAAGACCTATGATCTGGGAACGCTTGCCGAAGACGAACTCAGTACAAGCGAATACACCTCAAGACTTACATACCAGGTATCGACACAATACTGCTCAAAAGGAAAATATCAGGTAAACAGCCACGAGGAAGAATTTTAAAACATAATGTGATTTACTATTCATGGAAGAAGGCGGCTCCCTTGAAGACTTCTCGGTAGAGATGGGAGACTTTGAAGTGAAGAAGACTACCAAGTTTGACAGGATGTGGAGCATAGGTCCCGGCGGGAGCATGGCCCAGATACCGCTGATAAAAGACGGCATCGTTTATGTGGCAAGCTGCAACCAAAACGTTTATGCAGTGGATGCGGGTAATGGGGAACTTGTATGGAAATACAAGACCGAAGGAATCATACTCGCGGGTTCGCCGGTGTACAGCAATGGAAAAATATATGTGGGTTCTTATGACTACAACCTCCACTGCATCGATGCAAAAACCGGGGAACTTGTATGGAAATACAAGACAGAGGGAGAAGTAAACGTCCTCCCATGGGTAGAGAACGGTAAGGTGTATTTTGCATCAAAGGATCACAACGTCTACTGCCTGGACGCTGAGACTGGGGCATTTTTATGGAAATACAAAACATTCGATGAAATAAACTCATGTCCCGCGGTAAATGACGGTAAGGTTTACATAGGATCTTTTGACCGGTTCATGTACTGCATAGACGCAGAAACGGGGGAACTTGTATGGAAATTCGAGACGCAGGGTGAAATACACACACAGAACCCGTTCCTCGTGAACGATAACGTGGTCTATGTAGCGTCGTTTGATAATTACATTTATGCGCTGACAGCAGACGCTGGAAAAATGATATGGAAATTTCCAACCGGGACATATGGAAATACCGCAAGTCCCATACTCCACAATGATCATTTATTTCTCAATACAAGAGATGGTACATTGTTTGCATTAACACTGGATGGCAAGAAAGTGTGGAAAAAAAGTAAACAGACGATGTTCAGTATCCCAAATGTATATGAAGACAGATTGTACGTTGGTGGTGATGACAAGATTCTTCACTGCATCGGCCTTGACGGGAAGGAATTGTGGAATTTTGAAACGCAGGACCTCGTATGGATGCAACCATCATTCAAGGAGAGGATAGTGTATTTCACAAGTTGGGATTGCAATCTCTATGCAGTTAACATCGATACACACAGATTATTGTGGAAATTCAGGGCAGCGGGGAGCCCGTCATACGTTTCACCGCCGCAGGAAATATTCGAGCTGCAGATGAAGATTTCGGATAATGTTATAGAGGAAGAGGAAAAGAAGACCTACGATATGAAATTTGAACGTGAGGATGAGCTTAACACTAGCGAATATCAAAGCATGCTGACATATCAGATATCGACGCAGTATTCTTCGAAAGGTAAATATCAGGTTGACGAGAAGACTGAAGGATTCTAATTGGTCGCTGAAGAAGTAGTTTTATTAGAAAGGGAAAGAGAATTATAATCATGTCTGATGAAAGTTCCAGACCCGATGAAAAGGATGAAATAGATGAACTCATAAAGTCTGCAAAAATGTTCCAGGACATTGCACTGTGTTCCGCAGATTTCATATGGGAGATCAACAGGGAAGGTAAATACACGTTCGCGTCAGAAGGTGTAAAGCGCATTCTCGAATACTCACCAGAAGAGATTGTCGGGAAAAGTCCGTTCGATTTCATGACAGGAGAAGAAAAGGTGGTTTGCGGGAAGAAATTTGAAGCAATATCTGCCAAAAAGGAACGGATAGTGGATCTCAGGAACTGGAACTTGACAAAAAGCGGCAAGAAGGTGTGCCTTCTCACAAATGGTGTACCCGTGCTGGATGAAATGGGCCAGCTGGCAGGCTATCGCGGCATGGACAAGGACATCACGGTGCAGATAGAAGCAGAAGAAACCCTCAGGAAGAGGAACGCTGAACTTGAGAATTTAAACAAGATGATGATCGGAAGGGAAATCAAGATGACTGCCCTCAAGAAGAGGGTGGAGGAACTTGAGAAAAAGCTTGGAAAGGGTCATTGAGCATAGAGCATATTTGTGTGTGAAATAGTTACTAATTCGTTTCCTTTGACTAAAGCTGCCCAATTTATTTTCCGAAGTTGCTCTTTCTTATCATAATACACATTTTTACGTCCACAAAAGAATATTTATAAAGAATGTGCCCGTATAATGAACTATGACATACACGGAAGTTAAGGAAAAGAACGGGAAGAAGTATTATTACAGGGTTAGGAGTATCAGGAAAGGTAGTAAGTTCAGCAAGGAAAGGGTATACATGGGAGCTGACCTGTCTGGAAAGGAACTGTCCGAAAAAGAGGCGCGGGCAGACAAGGACTTAAACAGGGAAAGGATAAAAAAAGGTATTGAAAAGATAAAACCTCAGATAATCTACACCCTGAAGAAGAATAACATAAAAAAAGCGGGAATCTTTGGGAGCTATGCAAGAGGCGATCAGAAGAAGGACAGTGACATCGACATTATTGTCCAACCCGCAAAAAATAGCGGTTTCGGTTTTGCCGGCATTGAAATCGAACTCGAGAAAAAACTGAAGAAAAAGGTCGACTTGGTAAGCTATGAGGGGATAAGCCCTTACCTGAAAAAACATATCTTAAGAGAGGAAGTGAAGCTGTATGAGTGTAAAAAGTGACGTGCCCTACATCAAGCATATTCTGGACAGCATAAATGCCATAAGTGATTTTTCAAAGGGAATTGACAAGAAAGAGCTGGTCAAAAACAGGATGAAGCAGAGTGCGATAGTAAGGGAAATAGAGATAATAGGAGAAGCGGCAAAGAATGTTTCTGAAAGCGCGAAAAACAAATACAATGAAGTGAAATGGAAGGAAATCGCAGGTACCAGGGACAAGATGATACATCATTATTTCGGGGTTGACCTAGGCATTGTCCTTGCCATTGTGAAAAAAGACCTTCCGGTGCTGAAAAAACAGATGCTGAAAATACTGGAAGAAATGGAAAACTGAGTCTATTTGTGCGTGAAATAAAGCACGACATCATTTCCCTTCGCAGAATCCGCACGGGCAAAGCCCATCCGCTCCATCTGTATGAGCGTGCCGTGCTTGAGTTTCTTGATCTCGGATTCTCCAAGGCATTCCTTATTTCCGTCAGGTTTCATGAGGCTCAAATTGACATGGGGCTTTGAAACCCACTGTATCTTGGGCATGCCTGAAACTATCTCGTTGCCTTCATATAAGGCTTTCTTGTCCATTTTTACGTTCCCAAGACCCTTCAGCCTCACGGTCTTGCCCTTCATGTGCCTGAAATCTTCTCCGGAGACGTAAACCTCCTGGAGGTCGACTGGCATCTTCTTCTTTCCCCTCTTCGGGAAATCGGGGTGCAGCAGTTCCTGGGCTTCCACCATGGCAGGCGCGCCTTCTATTGCTATCCTCACGGGATCTTCAACGACCATGTACCTGTTGGAGAGCGGGTCTATGATCTTTCTGTTTATCCCCTCTATGTTCTCCCAGCCGACGCGGATGTCGTTTTTGGTTATACCGACGTCCTCTGCAAACTTCTTCAAAGCTTCCGGCTGGAAACCCCTCCGGAGGAGCGCTCTCACTGTCGGAAGCCTCGGATCGTCCCAACCTTTGACTTTTCCGTCAGCTATCCACTGCTTCATGTCGCGGGTGTGTATCTTCGTGCCAGGTAGGTACACCATTCCGAAGTTCACCACGTAAGGCTCCTTCCACTTGAAAGCGTCGTAGAAAAGCTTCTGGACGGCAGTATTGTGCTCGTGCTCCTTGCCCCTGAAAACATGGGTCACACCGAGATGGTGGTCTTCAAGAGCGCATGCGAAATTGTAAAGCGGCCAAACCTTGTATTTCGTTCCGGCAAGGGGGTGCTTTCCTTCGGATACCCTAAGCATCGGCGGATCGCGCATTGCAGGATTCTTATGCGACATGGATGTTTTCATCCTCACTATGACGTCACCCTCACTGTACTTCCCAGAAAGCATGTCATTCCACATCGGGATACTGCCCCCTTTCCTGCATTTACAATCCTTCTTGTCGATTTTGGCTTTCTTGAAGACATCGGCAGGGCAGGAACATACGTACGCCTTCCCGCTTTTTATGAGATCTTCTGCGTGTTTGTAGTACATTTCCATACTGTCGGACTCCTTTGTCATCTTGTCCCATTTCACGCCAGTGGACATGAGATCCTCCATTATCATGCCATAGAAGTCCTTGGATATGTTCTTGACATCAGTGTCCTCGATCCTCAGTATGAATTTTCCTTTGTACTTTTTAGCGTACATGTAAGGGAGCATGGCAGCCCTGAGGAGTTGTCCCAGGTTCAGCGGGCCAGTAGGTGAGGGGGCAAACCTTGTAACGAACTTTCCGGAAACGGCGCTCTTTATTTCAGGCAAAGCCTCGCGCTTTTTCTCCTCCTTCACAAGCATCTTCGGGTTCTTGCCCTTGAGCATGTCTTTCTGCTCATCAAGCGACATCCCGTTGACTTCTGCTGCCATCTCTTCGATGACCCTCCTAACCTCAGCTGCATTCTGCCTGAATTCCGGGTTCGCGCCAAGTATCTTTCCCATGACTGCACCAGGGTTGGCCTTGCCGTTGTAGAACACGGCATTCTGCAAAAGATACCGGAGAACAAGCTCCCTGAGTTCGCTCATAGGTAAAATATGGATTCCCTACTATAAAGATTTCTTTTTATGCGAGCTCTGCAAATTCTAAATCATGGCCACGATATATGGAGTGGACACTGAAGGCGAGATTACTCCGTTAATGGTGAGGGACGCCATAGTAAGATGTTTCTTCCAGGCGCACAAAGAAGTCCTTGAGTGCATGAACAGGGAAAACGAATTCAGTTCCCAAAAAGAACGCGGGAATTTCGAAAAGCTCCAGGCGGACATGATAGTCAGGGAGGCTTTCGAGAGCGCCGGTATCAACTTCAATGCACCGTCCAAAAGGGGCATTCTGATGGTACTAGAGGAACTCAAGGTCATAGCGTCGGAATTCAGAAAACCCGAAATAATAGAGAAGCATTACAATGAGATAATGAAGCTCGTTGAAAAGCTCAAGTAGCTTCACTTGCCACTCTTAAGGCGCGTTATCTTCACTTCAAGTTCGGTTATCCTCTTCTCGTATTCCTCTGTCATGTGCCTGTAGGAGGTATCGTCAATCTTCTTTCTGAAGTACTTGCTCTTGAGGGCCTGCTTGACGTCCTCAAGCTCTTCCTTTCTCTCACTGAGAGTGTCGATTGTGTCCTTTCGGAGAATGGAAAGCTCCCTGAAGACTATTATGAAAACAGCACTCAGTCCCATGTACATCATTATGTATGCTGTTGTCACCATAGCGCCTATGACCGGGGAATAAAAGAACGCCACCATGAAGACTATGCCGGAGATGACGAAGAATACCGACCACACGAGCATGGCCCTTTCCTGCTGGTTCATAATTAACATTGCACTTCCGATTAAAATATATTTAACAAAAGAGAACTAGTAGTCATGAAGCTTCTCCTGAAGCCCGAGCACTTCCAGACAGTTCATTACTACTTCTTCTCACTCGGTATGTTCAGCCTCACAATAGCATTCATGTTCCCAACGTATAATTTCCTCTCGTACATTTTCATGACGTTTTACGTGTTCCACTCAGCAATGGCGTGGTACATGAGCTGGTTCATGCACAAGAGAATGGAAATGGTGTACGTGATACGCGAGACCAGGTACATCATAAACCACGCAATACTCACTGTACTTTCGGGCGGGCTTGCCGTTGCCTTCTACCAGATCTTTCAGGATTATTTCGAGGCCATGATGACATCCATACTTGCAGTAAACTTCTTTGTCATATTCCTGGGCTTCATTTGGTACTTCATGGGACTGGCAAAGATCACCGGGAAGTTCTTCGAGTGGCAGGGGGGAAGGAAGCTCCGGGGAGGTATGGAAGCGCTGAAGAAGTTCAGAAACAAAAACGGCATCGTCCTTGTCAGCGACAAGGACCTCGAAAGATACAAATTTGGAACTAACAGCAGCATTGATAAGCTCTTCATGGACATAAAGCTGAAGTCCGAGAAGGGCGGCGACTTCGCAGGAGAGGCAAAGGAAGTCGAAGTCAGAATGTCACAACTTGTGATCAATGACCTGGAGAAAAAGATAAAAGAGCTCAAGAACAAGAAGGCGTCGACTGCCACGCTGAACCTTGAGAAGAGCTATTCAGAGTCGGTGGAGTACCAGCGCAAGAAGTTGATGGAGTACGAAAAGGCGTTCTACAAGAAGTTTGGTCACAGCTGAGGTTTCAGAAAACCATGTTAACAATGAACAGGATGGCAAATCCCAGGAAACATCCCGCAGTCACAAAAGGCATGGCAGGATAGAACTTGTCCTTCTCTGCGCGCATGAAAAGAAATAGCAGTGCCCCGGCAGCAAAGATTGATATCACAACAGATTCTAAGAGAGCGAGTCCCTTTGGAAGTCCTGCCGAACTTATCAGCCACTCCAAAACCACGCCTGCGAAAACGAGCGGGAAAGCGATGTCCCCTCCGCCGAGTATGGCAGTCCTGACCCCACCTTTTCCACTGACACCCTTCGGGATCTTCGACTTTATCTTCTTGGTCTTCCTGCCACGGCTGTAAGGTATAACGAAGCCGGCAAACGCCTGACTACTTGTCTGGAACTTCGCAAGCGTAACCATGTGACCGGATTTCCATACAGCGAACATGTCATAAGCAGATATGGCGATAAGCAGGATCGCGGCCCAATATATGTTGAATAATGGCGCAAAAAGTATGGCTATCCCCGGGTATATGAAGACTTCCGTGAGGTTGTGTATGTATATGTTGGTTCTGAAAAGTTCCAGTATGGCGAGCACGGCTGCGACGATTATCGCAAGGAATGATCCTATGAAGACGCCGAGGGTCACGGAGGAGGCAAGCCATATGGCCATGAAGTACATCATCTTCCAAAGCTTCACCTGCCCGAATCTGACGAAAAGTAGCACTATACCCGTTCCCACCAGTACGCCAAAGAGTATGTACATGAGCGAGACGATTCCTTCCATCTCAGGGCGCTCCCCGACCGCGGTGTCGCTGTATTCCACACCCACTGTACCATCGTCTGCAACGGAAACATTCATGGTCTCGCTTATTGTGTAAAGTCCAAAGACCTGTATGAACAGGAACACTGCTATGAGAACCAGTGTCACGTGCATCGTATGCTTCATGAATATTATTGCATGCGCTTTATTTTTAATATTTGAAGCCGAATTATGCATAATATTATAAGGCGTATGTGTATGGAGCCGAAGATAAAGAGCAAAAGGTGGAACAGCGAACTGGAAAATTCTATAAGCGAAGAGTGGAAGAAGAGCTGGCCGTACGGCTTTGATGAGAAGTCGAAGAAGCCGGTTTATTCAATAGACACACCTCCCCCTTACGTCAACACTCCCGTGCACATAGGCCAGGCTACAACCTACGTCCTCATGGACATGTTTGCAAGATTCAGGCGCATGACAGGTAGCAACGTACTGTTCCCACTCGGACTGGACAGAAACGGCCTCCCAATAGAGATGGCAGCAGAGAAGAAGTCCGGAAAGAAGCTTACCGAAATGCCGAGAAAGGAAGCCATAACATTGTGCCACAAGATCCTGGAGGAATCAAGCCTTGCAAGCGTTGATTCATTCAGAAAGCTTGGCATAAGCTTCAACTCCTGGAAGAAGGGTAAAGGGATAGGCGAACTATACGAGACGGACAGCCCAGACTACAGGTCCCTCACACAGGAGACGTTCATAGACATGCTCAAAAAGGGCCTGATATACGAGGACGCCAGGGTGAACAACTTCTGCCCCGGTTGCCAGACCACGCTTGCTGACGCCGAGGTGAACTACGAGAACAGGGCAGGATTCTTCTACAACGTCAGGTTCAGGGTGAAGGAGACGGGAGAAGACATAATAATTGCAACGACAAGGCCTGAACTGCTGTGCACGATCGGGATGGTCATATTCAACCCTTCAGACAAGAAATACAGGCACCTCGAAGGCAAGACCGCGGTTGCGCCGCTGTTTGAAAAGGAGATACCCATAAAGTCGCATCCGTCAGCTGAGATGGACAAAGGTACGGGTATAATGATGGTATGTTCATTCGGTGACCTCGCGGACATAAGATTCTTCAGGGAGGAGAAGCTGGAACCGGTTGTTGCCATAAATAAGGACGGTACCATGAACAAGCATGCGGGCTTCCTTGAAGGGCTGACGGTAAGCGATGCGAGGAAGAAGATGGCAGAAGAGCTTGAGAAGTCCGACCTCATAGTGGAGAAGATACCGACAAGTGAGCACAGGACGCCGATCTGCGAGAGGAGTAAAGATGCAATCGAGTTCATAGACATGCCCGAGTTCTACGTAAAGCAGGTCGAATTCAAGGCTGACATGAAAAAGCATGCAAAGAAGATGAAGTTCTTCGCTCCCAAGTCCAGGCAGATAATGCTTGACTGGATAGACTCGGTATCCATAGACTGGCCGATATCAAGGCGAAGGTTCTACGCAACAGAGGTGCCGCTTTGGTACTGCAGGAAATGCGAGCAGAAGATCGTGCCGCCAAAGGGCGGCTATTACCAGCCGTGGAAAGAGGAACCTCCAAAAGGAAGTGACGGCCTGAAGGGTGGGAAGTGTGAAAAATGCGGTTCTTCTGACTTTCGCGGCGAGGAAAGGGTGTTTGACACATGGTTTGACTCAAGCATTTCACCGCTATACATACTCAAGTATCACAAGGAACCGAAGGGCTTTTTCGAGAAGAACAGCCCATGCTCGCTCAGGCCGCAGGGAAAGGAAATCATAAGGACGTGGCTCTACTATACAGTCTTAAAGGACTGGCTGCTCACAGGAAAAGTCATCTTTGACGACGTGTGGATAAACTACCACATACTAGACGAGAAGGGAAAGAAGATGAGCAAGTCCCTTGGTAACGTCATAGACCCCCAGAAGGTTCTGAAGATGTTTGGAGCAGAGCCTTTCAGGCTGTGGGCAGCAATCGAGGGCAATCTTGAGAAGACGGATTTCAGGTGCTCATTTGAGAGGATACAGGGTGCAGGAAAGACCCTCACAAAGCTCTGGAACGTTTCCCGCTTCATATCGATGTTCCCACAACCAAAATCAAGGCCGGGAAAGCTGACGCCGCTTGATGAATGGATAATCTCAGAAGTCGACGGTATAGTCAATGACGCCAAAAAAAGCTACGAACGCTACGATTTCCACAACCCCGTGGCAAGGATAAAGAACTTCATCTGGGAGACGTTTGCATCACATTACATGGAGCTTGTAAAGCAGAGGGCGTACAATGAAGAAGGTAAATTCGCAAAAGAGGAAGCGGAATCAGCACGCTACGCGCTTCACCACGTCCTTGACAGGTTAATGCGGGTGCTCGCACCCGTGCTTCCGTTCCTGACACATTCGGTCTACGGGGACCTCAGAAGAAAGGACGTACACGCTGAAGCTTTCCCAGAGCCTGACGAGAAGCTCCTGAAAAAGAAGTGCGATTTCAGCGCAGAAGACCTCATGACCGCAAACTCTGCAATATGGAAGGCAAAAAAAGACAAAGGGCTCTCACTTAGGGAAGGCATCAATTCCGCAAAGCTTCCAAAGAAGCTGAAAAGCATAGAGAAGGACATGAAGGCAACGCACGGTATAAAGGAACTAAAATACGGCAGTAAACTTGCAATAAAGATTTGACGGAATTAACCGTAGAAAAAGCTTTACTCGCTTTCTGCTATCTTCTTCTTGTTTGTCTCTTCTGCAAGGTTCTTGGCCTTCTCGCCAGCCATCTTGAGCGCTGTCTCCTCGTCGACGTCCTCAAGGTCGTTTATGGCACTCATTATGTCCTGGGATTCTTCGTCGACTGCCATCTCCTCGCGTCCGAATATGTTTGAAAGCTTGCCCTTGACAAGATCCAGCCTTCCTTCTTCAATGGCCTTCTTGACATCTATGTCAACCATGGCGTCGGTAAGCTGCTCAATGTCTGTGTTCATTATCCTCTCGACAAAGTCCGATTCCTTCTCAAACTTCTGCTGCTCATGCATGGCCTCTATCAAAAGAAGGACCTGCAGTTCCCGAAGGTACCTGTTTGCCTGCTGCTGCTTTGTCGAAGCCTCAAGCCTCAGTGACTTTATCTTCTGCACGTTAAGCATCTTCAGAGTCTTCGGCTGACCCTTTGCCTCGATCATGAGCTTTTGTATCTTGTCCTGGATGGTCTTTATGTCAGCAGAAAGCCTCTCGACGTTCTTCTCGCTCTTAAGCCTCTCCTTTAGAAGGTCGTCTGGCTTGAGAGAAAATACGTTCTTTCCGAACTTGTTCTTCAGGAAGCTTTTGATGTCCATGATATCAATTAAGAATTGTGGCTGTTGCTTTTTATATGTTCATCTACCATTTATGGCCTTTGATCTTCTTTCGTTTCCCACGAAAAGCACGTTTGGAATTTCCTGGAAGCGCTTCCCATTCTCTGGGGTCTACTATATCAACGTTGAAATCAGAGTCCGGAAAGGCGTCAAAAACTGGTCCGAACGATTCATCCATGTACTCATCAAACAGTTCCTGTTCAAGGAGCAGGATTCCTATGTTTGTCTTATAACCAAGTCCTTTTTGCCTGTATATGATGAGCGAATCACTTATACTGTCACAATCTACGATTGGTCTTCCGTCAACGAGATTTCTTGTCATGATTTTGCGCTGACCACGGCCATTGTCAAAAAAGATCCCGTAGCAGTTTCTCGGGAAACCCTTCATTCTATTCTTCACACCATGAAATGATGGTTCGTCATGCTTCCATGGCCAGACGAATATGTTCCTCTTCTCACCGTCCCTTTTCATTTTGATGTTGTCGTGACCGGCGATGACATAGTACTGCCCGTTTCTGCCTACCCTTGGAGGTTCAGCTATATAGGCGTCGTTGATAGTTTCCTTGAAACTGTACCTAGTATTGGGTATTATGGTCATCCATTTTCCCATGAAGCCTCCACCGCGGTAGTGGTTATCGCTTACGGGGGTTTCCATATCATTCATGGATATGCCTGTGATGACTATGTCGGAACGCGCATTGGTTTTATACAGATTTTCAAGATAATTCCTTCCCACAGTATCACCGTGCAGTTTTTTGACGTGAGATTTTTTAATCCTAACGGTTACCGGCGAATCAATATAACCAGTCAAATCCATTATTTAATTAATGAAAAGGGCTTTCCTCCTGTCGATGGACGCAATCATTGCCGTTGGTATTCTCTTCATAATAGCGTCTTTTGTGACAACGCTTACCATAACTCACACGTCACCTGAACTGGAATACCAGAGACTTTACTACACCGGAAAGGACGCAATGAATGTCCTTGAGAGGGCAAACCTTTCTGCAATAATCGACATGATGCCGGAAAACTTCACAACCGACTGCAACATAAGTGATGCCGATCTTGAGAAGTCCATACTGGACGCGCTCGGTTATCTGTGGGCGCAGAACTCGACAGAGCTGAATGAGTGCGCTGAAAACCTTACAAGGGAGATGCTGAATGCAACACTTCCTGAAGGTTTCGGATACGAAGTACTGATAGACGACGTTAGCCTTTACACGGAAGGCGGTACGCAGAACTACCTGTCAAGGCTGCACACGATCGTTTCCGGCTACGAGCTCGGTAAGCCGGTGTCTGGTTATTTTGCGAGCGCTTACATTTCAAGGATGTCGAGAAGCACTTCCAGCTACATATATTTCGGCGGCTATGAGGGAGACGGAAACGTCACTAAGAAGGTAACGCTGCCAGATGACGCCAAAGTCACGGAAGTGTACATGGAAGCGAACACGGGAACGAATTTCACGCTTTATGTGAACGGGAATAACGTGGGCAGTTTCTCCTCGACGCCCGCTAATTTCACTGCAGATAACTGGACAATATGCTCTGATTTTGCATCATGTGATGCAATATTCGATCCTGACGATAATGTCATAACGCTCAACTTTACCGACATCACGAAAAGCTACGTCGGTGGCGGGTTCATGCGACTGACGTATAACACAACGAAGCCTGACAGCAGGGGATTATTCTCCGTATCCAACCAGACGTACGAGGACAACTACTGGTTCCCGGGAATCATGGGCATAATAAACCTTTATTCTGGCCTACGTATTCCGGGAACTCTCAACAATCTCACTCTCCATCTCAAGTACAATAACAACATAACAGTGAACGGGACTGGCATACCTGTTTATCTCATCATAGGTGACACTGAAATATTCAGGAAGAATGACAGTGGGATAGTGGAGGTCAGCATGACTGACAACGAGCTCAGTACGCTGCTGAACTATGCGAACATGAGCGATTCCACCGTTCCCGTAAGACTCGGCATGGAGACGTTCCATGTGCTTGCAGGCAAAGGGTCAAGCGACGTGGTGCTGATAACGGACAGATCTGGTTCAATGGATACATGCGATGTCTGGTCTAATGAAAGCTATGAATGTGAACTGTCAGCATGTGAGGACAGGTGTAGTGCCACATGCGATGACTCCCAGAGCATATGCGAGAACATATGCGGCGGTACATGGACTGAAGTGACTCCTGCCGTTTACGTGTGCAGTGGGGAACCGGCTGAATGCTGCGACAACCAGACAGCATGCAATCAGTGCGGGGGCACTTACGGGACCAGAGAGAGGATAAACGTCGCAAAAGACGCTAACAAGGAATTCTTGGATACTATCATAGGTTATCAGGGAAGCCGGGCGGGCCTGAGTGCATATGGAACTGATGTATGCAGTTATGACGACCTCACAACTAACCAGACTTATCTGGATTCTAGGGTGGATGACTACGACGACGACTGCTCTGGAACATGTATATGTTGCGGCATAAACAAGGCAGTGAACATCCTCACAAAGAGCAGGGACTTTAACATGCTTGAAAACAGTCTGTTCACGGGACCGTCAATTCAGTACTGGAACGATAGTGGGACAGTCAGCCTCTCATCAATTGGAAGCGACGCGGAAGACTATGAATTCCATACATCGAACACGTACAGCCCTGACATAATACACGTATCCGGTGATGTTTACGCGATAGCTTACGAATACGAATCCGGAAGCGACGGCTGGATAAAGACTGTTGAGATAGATAGCACTGACGGTGACATAACGCAACCGTTTTTGGACGACTATAGGTTTGAAAGTGGATACGGCGAGCAACCTAAAATCATACACGTGTCAGGGGACGTTTACGCTGTATTCTACAGAAACAGTGGCAGTGATGGTTGGGTAAAAACAATAGAGATACGGACAGATGGGACGATTGTAGGAGAAATAGACTTTCTGGAATTCGAGACTTCCGCTTTCTATGATCCTTCAGTAATACATGTGTCAGGGGATATATACGCGGTTGCACACAGGGGAAGTGGCGATGAGGGGAGGTTGAGGACGATAGAAATATCTTCAAACGGCAACATAGTCGGCCAGTCCGATTCGTACCAATTCGAGAGTCCCTACTACAATTATGAGGCATTCGAACCTTCAATTGTCAGCGTATCAGGAGATATTTATGCCATCGCATACAGACTGGACGGGACAGACGAAGGGAGGATAAAGACAGTTGAAATCCAGAATAACGGTAACATTGTAGGTACTGTGGACACATCCCAGTTTGAAAGTGGTAGTTCAGCTTTTGAAGCATACGATCCCCAGATAGTGCACGTATCTCAGGAATTCTATGCCGTTGTATACAGAAGAGACGGTGATGATGATGGTTGGGTAAAAACAATAGAGATAGATTCGTCAGGTAACATAAGCGGTCCACTCGATGACCTTGAATTTGATGAAAATAACTGCCGATATCCGTCAGTGACAAAAATGTATGGCAATTCGTTGCTGATAGCATACAGGGGATCCGGAAATGATGGGTGGGCAAAGATAGTGGAAATGACGGGTAATGGAAAGTTGAGTGAATCCGGTGACGTTATAGAGTTTATGAACTCCGACGTGAGTTACGTCAGCGTCACAAATGGTTCAGGGAATGTTTATTCGATAGTATATAGAGGGCCGGGAAGTGATGGCTGGGTAAGTACTGTACTGATGGGTGAAAGGGATTTCGGCCTCACAGATTACTGGAAAGTCAACAGCAGTGACGGCAGTTCCGGCTCGCTAAAACAAAACTTCACATTACCTACCGGAACATTTGAAGAGGGATACCTCACTGTGGATCATTCGACATCTGATTCATACTTTGACGGAACGGCATACGCATTCTGTAACCTGACGTATCTGAACTATACGGGAGGAGGCTACAATATCACTACTGAAACTTTATGGTCAGCTTCATGGACTTCGGCAGATAACCCTACCGGCCCGGTAAAAGAAACCGTAAACCTATCGTATCATATGCAGGACGAGGACTTCACATACACGCTGGAATGCGGCGCAGATGTCACAGACGGTGGTGGCGAGACGGTTGTAGCATTCGATAACATTGAACTGAATTTCACAATGGGCCGCTACACGGCAATACTTGTCATGAGCGACGGTGAGGCGACAAGACACTGCACGAGCTTCGATGACTATACAGGGGATGATGGCTCAAGTAGTGAGGAAGAAGGCTGGGCGATAAACTCTTCATGCAATGCTAGGGATAAAGGGATTGAAGTCTATTCTGTGGCATTCGGTATCGGCGCTGATGAACTGGTCATGCAGAAGATTGCATGCTGGAACTGCACCACGAATGACTGGATTCCTGGTGAAGAGGAAGAAAACTGCAGCAGGTATTACCAGAGCAACAGTGCAGAAGAACTGGAAGAAATGTACAAGAGCATAGCGCAGAGTATGGGCCAGGCAAGCTATGAAGAGCAGAGCATAACCCTTTCCGGTGACATCTCGCTTGAGAATGCGATCTACAGTGACTCTTTCATCAGGTATAACTATACGCCGCACACAACACTGAATTACGGCGAGGTATCGATATCACTCGAATCCGACAGGTTCGGAGGAAACGTGGAATCACCGAAGTACGGGAACTTCTATGTGCCGTCCGGTAGGGTACTTGACGCAGAGGTGACGTCTTATTCTTCTGAATACTGGACAAGCGCTGTTGCAATCAACAGCAGCGAGACTGGAAGCGCATTCTCTACGGTGTATAACATAAGTCAGTACGGAAGTGAATACACGGACATAGGAGATCCGTTTGCAGTGAACATACCAGTCAACCTCATTTCAGCCGGGGAAAATAACACGATCTTGGTGGACACTGCACTCAGTGAGGGTGTAACGACGGGAGGCTCGCCCGACGACATGGCAATATATCATGTGGGCGTCGAAGGTATAGTAGGTTATGGAGAAGTATTCTCGACGCTTGATAACGCGACAAATGATGCGACAAGCAGACTAGAGTCCAAGCTGTCGGAATTCAACATAACTGCACTTGAAATAGTAACTCCATACCAGTACGTGTCCGAATTGCCGTCTCTCTGGGGACCGTCGGTAATGGAGATAAGGATATGGTCGTGATTTTTAACAAAGAGGAGTAATGGATAAAAATGAAAAGAAATGAAATAGCATTGGCCGTGGTGTCAATACTTGTGATAATCCTGAGTGTGCACCTTTTCGTTTTCCCGCTAGACGAAATGTTCATTTCACTGATAATGGTAAGGTCAGAATGCCCGCCAGGTGACATCGAATGTCTGGAAAGGGTAAAATCGCTTCGATCGAACTGTACACCGTCAGAATCCATAGTAACAGTCGGTAACACGACGAACAACATAACCATAAAGGTCACCACACACAAGAAAGGTGAAAACTGCATAGTGAATGAGGAAGTCCTGAATGATTGCAATTCGGGTATCACGTACTATAATCTGACCGGGTACAACATATCATGCGACATGCCGCCTGAACTCTGGGAAAAATACGGTCTGCATGGCTGCGAAGGCTCTCTTCTCAACTACGTATCGCCCAGCAGTGAGGGAGACAACGGAGGAGGTTCTGGTGGGGGAGAGTACATTTACCAGGCATACTGTTCACTAGAAGCAGACGACTGCAAGGCAGAAGCGGCGAATTACATAAAGAACTGCTGGCTCGCGGACATACTCATGGACATGGAAGTAAATCACCTCCAGGGGGGAACAAGTTACTGGACTATTTCAATACTCATTGATCAGCTCCCGGTCGAATACACGCAAACGCAGAAGCTCCAGGAACGGTGTGGGATATACCATGAACTCGTCAACGCAGTCAACCTTCCGCCTGAGATACCGCCAAGCACCATAGGAAGCAACATGACGTGCACCATACCTCTCAAGAACTTCCCCATAAACAGCGTGTCCGTCAGGTGGTGTGAAGGTGAACTTGCTGAATATATACAGCTAATATACCCGTAAAAGTCTGTGAAATTCAATCAGCGCTTTTTCTTGCGCTGCATACAAAATGGGAGTTCCTTTTCCAACCTACCCTTTTTACCTTACAATCTCTAGGTAACCAGCCCTCGTTATCATCCCAGTCTGCAAAAATGCAAGCAATCATTCCCCTGAACATAGACCAGCCACTTTTAGGTATTTCTATACCTGAGCAAAATTGATCCGAAGAACAACCAAAAGTGTCTACCGGCGCACCATATTCCGTATCTGGACAAGTATCATCCATGTCCGGTACGCCATCATTATCGGCATCGCATACACCACCTTCGTCAATCTCAGCATCACAATCGTTGTCAATCAGGTCGCAAACTTCATCTGCTATGGGACTAACATCTGGATTTGTGTCATCACAATCGCCGCATGTTCCCGAATAACCATCGTTGTCAGAATCCTCTTCTTCGGTATAAATTAAGCACACGTTGGATTCGCAAGAGCAGTCACCAATGCAACTATTCTCAGTGTCAACATAATTCCTGTACAGTCCATCATAGCACCCGTCTAATATGTCACACTCTGTATCTTCGCAATCATCATCAATTTCACACTGAGCATTGCATTCAATTACATTGCAACTATGGGTTAGATCAATCTCTCCTACCGTACATAAATCATGATTCTCGTCGCATGTAGATGTGAATCCTGGGAAATAATCCCATGTGCTTTCACTATTATCAGGATCGTTAAAGCATGTAGCTATCTCTGCGATATCATTAAACGAGCAGTTGATATTGGTACCGGACTGGCAACCAAGAATTCCGTGACAAGTCTCCATGCCATTACAGAACAGTCCATCATCGCATAAAGTGTCAGCATCTTCGTCCACAACGCCGTCACAGTTATTATCATCACCATCACATATCTCGGTGGCGCCAGGATAGACATCTGGATCTGTGTCATCACAGTCAACGCTGGCATTGAAACCATCGCCATCACCATCTTTGGCATCGCAGTCTGGGTCTACTCCAATAAGGCAATCAGGATCACATACGCCATCTATGGCATTGATACAGATTTTATCTTGTTCATCCAGAGGACAGTCAGAAGGGCAGGTATTATACGTTTCGGTGTTTCCGCAAATTGTATCATTGTTGCAGAAATCAAGATCAGTATAAATGGAAACGTTTTCGCCGTGATACAGCGTTATCTTTTCATAGGATTTTTCGTACGGTACCCTGAAATTCAGATCAGATGTCTCGTAAGTAACATTTGAGTAGTCTGTATCTGAAAATACCGGACCATTATAATTGAAGGATGACATGATGAAGTTTTCAACTACAGTAGAAACATCCTCGCTTATCTCAAATCTAAAATCGCCGCCATTGTGATAGTAGGTAGTCGGCCTACCTTCGGTGAGGATAATCTGTGAATCTTTGACAGTACCATTTCTAAAGACAGTAAAGCTGATGTCCATTATTTGCTGTGTTTCTTTACCATTTCCGTCACACGTGAGATCTGATATTGTGTCCAGATGAGCCCGACTACGATAGTCGTAACCCCTAGGACCATCAGCATTAGCATATGACATAGTAGCCCTGCCACCATTGGAGTTTATGTTTCCCTCACAGCAAAAACAAGGATATTCCAATGGGGCACAATCTGAACAGCACCCATTACCACTTTCAGGGTCACATCCTAAATCAGCGCCAAGGTAGTTTATGTCTTCAGGGCAGTATATCAAAGGTATTCCACCATCATTACAGCCACACATGAAAGAACCTGCCCTATTGCTACAATATTCGTCAGATAAACCATAGATATGACCCATCTCGTGTGCCATGATACTCGTGAAGGGGGATTCCAGACCCACTATCCATATAGTGTCTTTCATGTTACTTTCACCTGCCACGGGGTGGCACGGTGACTCCAAAGAGACTCCCATTATCACATCATATTCAGTTGGATTTATCCCCAGACTGCCAACAAAATTCCGGATTAACTGCGTACTTGGAACAAAGAGGGAACCGCATTGAAAATCTGCATAATTTTGTGCATCAACGTCCAATTTTTCAACGACCACTCTTTCTGGACAATCACTAAGGATGGTATCATTGATGAAAAAACCTGCCTGTTCATCGACTATGCGATCGAAGTACATTTGACCACCACCCTCCCAGTTCATAGGAACTGCCAGTATTTTTACTTTGGGTGGGGGTCCCCCGGATTTAACAGTAAAATGGACACTGCTATATTCCGGTATTGTCGGGGGATAGCTCGTCCAAGTAGATACCATGAGATTATAGGAACCTTCCTCGAGCACAAGTGTACGCTCTATATTATCTCCATTTTCTATGCCGTCAGAAAACAAACATAGAACATCAGGCTCACACCCGATGATGATCATGCCTCCTACAACAGAAGGCGGTGACAGAAATTCTGACGAATCTTCTGGATCATCATAATCCCATTTCGTTGACCCGTCTTCTGTGTATAGGGCGTGAAGACTATCATAATCAGCTACATACACGACATCATTACCGACAACAGGAGAAAGTGGTTCTTCATTGAGAGGATAAGACCACAACTCAGAACCGTCATTCGCACCAATCGCTTTCAGTTCATTTTCCGCAGAAATAAAATAGAAAACATCTTCAAAGAAGGCAGGCAAAGCTTCATTGATGAGCAGTTCAAAATCGTTTCCATACGATGAAAAATAAGAACCATAATCTTTATTCAACACGAAAACATATTCATCCAATATCATGTACACCTTATCTTCGGAAATTACTAGAGGAAAGCTCTTATCCTGACTTGAAAATATAGGGTCGATGAAGCTCCATATTTCTGAACCGTCGTTTGCTTGAAGTGCTCTCACATAAACCTCATCTGCGATTTCATCCTCATCGATTATAAAGATAATGTCGTTGTCAACGGTAGGTGGAAGATGCAAATAATATCGATTAGACCAAATTTCGGTTCCACCTGAATCATAAGCGCGAAGTTCTATATCCCCATTACTCAGATAGATAGTCGCAAAAACATATTCTTCGGAAACCACGAAACTGTCCACTTCTACACCCTGTTCAAACTCCTTTACCCATTTCACAGAACCGTCTGTATGAAGAGCGTATAATCTTAAAGCATCACGGAAGTATACCGTATCATCGATTATCGAAGGAGGGTCTATTACGATTTCTTCAGTTTCATATTGCCATCTAATTGAAAAATTCAAATAAACAGAAAAAATACCATTTTCACAGGAATAATAAATGAAACCATCATGAAAAACGGGCCTTGTTTCAGGTACACAGGAAACCTCATCGGGATTTTCCATATATGAGTGCACGCTAATTACGTCGGGCATGACATAACTATCAGTATAAGCCCAGTTTTGTGAATTTGAATTGGGCATAGGCCAACTATCACTGGGAAAACTATACCACATTTTATCGACGGTCCAGCTAGTTTCCGCTATAAGTGGTATCTCGGAAATATAATATGTGACGTTTTGAGGGGAAATTATCTGAGGTACGATAGCACTACTGGCCGGGAATGATGACAATAAAATGGATAAACATAAAACGAAATAAATTATGGACTTAAGGCTCATGTTAAGTTATTGACACGAAATTTTTAAATCTTTCACCAGAAACTGAAAATTTTATCTGGTTAATGATTATATAACCAACTTCTCTCCTATTTTAAGTATGAAGGCACAATTCTATTCTCTGATTTCACTCCTTTTGGCAGTTCCTATGCTCCTATTTACGGTCAATTATCTCGGTTACACCGAGCAGATCGGGGAAGTGGTCTCTGACAGGGTCATATCCGACCAGATAAACCAGCTTGTACATTCGATAGAAGTAGACACTACGAAAGCCATGGAAATATCGGGAAGGAGGGCTCTTCTTGCAGCGACAAATCACGTCATAAACTCCGGCGAGTTCCTCGACGACTCGGTCGAGAACCTTACAATGCTCATGCTGCAAGGAAGGATAAACGGAAGCGAGGCGTTCCTCATGCTCAATAACACGATGCCGAACTGGAGCGAAAGGATATCAAGTAAGCCTGTAGACTTTGAGGTTGCACTTTCTTACGGTAACATAAGCATAGAAAACCTGGATGGGTTCTCGATAAGGGTCGGAATGGACCTCAGCATAACCGTAAATGATATCATGAAGGAGTCGAAGATAGAAAAGAGCGGTGTGCGAAAGTACGTGACCATATCGCTTGCGGGACTTGAAGATCCCATTTTCCCGCTGGAAACTCAAGGGTTCATAAGAAGGATGGTTGTACCAGCAGACCCAGGCTACGTCGGTATGAACGTGGTCACTGGTTCCCAGAACTCGTCCGGGACATGCTCAGGGGATGTAACGTTCAACAAGTCCGAAGATGACGACACGAAGATACTGGTAGCAGAGAACCTAAGCAGCGTGACATACGGCTACCATCTTGGGATAATTCTTGAGGACGAAGCAAACCTTTCAGGAGACGTCAGCTGCTGGGTGACCGGAAATGGCAGTGCAGTGTCACTCGTCACAAGCGCTATTGAATCAGGCTACGAAACCATATACATAGACCAGGGTACCAAATCCGCATGGTCGCTTCCAGTCTCAGAGAACCTGGCGGAACGTTACTACTATGAGGCAGAAGGCCCGACGTTCCTGCAGAGAATGGAAGGAAACTATACCCCGTCGCCAAACGGGATTGTGACATTCATATATGTCCCAGAACTTCTGGAACAGGCATTCCCTGTCAGCAGCTACTCAAGGGCAGCGTATCGCTATTTCTCAGACGACGGTGAATGCTACAAGGTAGAGAACACGGAAGGATGGTTTGGCATGGACAGTTCCGATGCGGCAAAGTTCAACATAACGGATCTCCTGACGGCAAGTCCCTGCGACGATAGCTAACGAAGCATCCGCTTTTAAGCACGAATCAAATATATTCACTTGCACATCTTCAGGAAGTACTCATGCATCCTCGTGTCGTTTGTGAGTTCCGGGTGGAATGAAGATGCCAGCAAGTTCCCCTGTTTAGCAAAGACTATGTTCCCACCTGAGCGCGCGAGTATGTCCACGTTTGCGCCCGCACGGGATATGACGGGTGCTCGTATGTAGACGCAGTGAAACGGCTTCTTGCCAAGTGCAGGTATCGCAAGGTCTTCTTCAAAGCTGTCAACCTGCCTTCCGAAAGCGTTTCTCTTTACAGTGACGTCCATGAGACCGAGAGTGTGCGGTTCCCTGGACGCTACATTCCCAAGAACGATCATGCCTGTACATGTCCCGTATATTGGCGTTCCTTTCATGGCAAGCTTCTTTATAGCATTGCCAAGAGTGCCTGAAAGGAATTTTCCGACAGTGGTACTTTCCCCTCCAGGAATTATCAGTCCTCTGATGCCATTCAGGTCTTCAGGGGTTTTCACAAGAACGCTTCGCACCCCAAGCCTGTAAAGCATCGATTCGTGCTCAGAAACGGAACCGTGTATCGCAAGGATACCAACTAACATGTCAATTTCCCCTGTCCTGCAGGCGCTCTTCTGGTTTGAGTTTCGAGCTGTCAAGGCCTTTCATTGCACCGCCGATGCCCTTTGAGACCTTGGCAACCACTTTCGGGTCATTGTAGAAGTTGACCGCCTGCACGATCGCCTTTGCCATTTTCGAAGGCGCACTGGACTTGAATATACCGGAACCAACGAAAACCCCGTCAACTCCAAGCTGCATCATAAGCGATGCATCCGCAGGTGTCGCGATGCCGCCTGCAGCGAAGTTGACTACAGGAAGCCTCCCAAGCTTTGCTGTCTTCCTGACAAGCTCGAATGGAACCCTGAATTCCTTTACCTTCTTCCTAAGACTAGCGTCACCCATCCTCTTTATCTCGTCTATGTCAGATGTTATCCTTCTTACGTGCCTTACTGCCTGCACTATGTCACCGGAGCCTGCCTCGCCTTTTGTCCTTATCATGGCAGCACCCTCGTTGATCCTCCTGAGTGCTTCGCCGAGGTCGCGTGCACCGCAGACGAAAGGAACGGTAAACTTTGTCTTGTCAGTATGGTAAACTTCATCAGCAGGTGTAAGGACTTCCGACTCGTCTATGAAGTCCACGCCGAGTGATTCAAGTACCTGTGCCTCTGCAAAATGACCTATCCTGCTCTTTGCCATCACCGGTATTGTGACCGCTTTTGTTATCTTCTCGGTGACTGCGGGGTCTGCCATTCGCGCAACGCCTCCTGCAGCACGTATGTCAGCAGGAACGCGCTCAAGTGCCATGACTGCAACTGCTCCCGATTTCTCAGCAATTCTTGCCTGTTCCGGAGTCGTGACGTCCATTATAACGCCACCCTTAAGCATCCGTGCAAGCCCGTCCTTGAGCTTGAACGTGCCAGTTTTCCTCTTGACACTCTTCTTCATGTAAATCACCCAGATAGAATATTTGGCGCTATATATTAAATTTATTAATATATCGGAACATAGAATATAGAAAACAAAGCCCCTGTCGTCTAGTCCGGCCAAGGATACCGGCCTTTCGATTCGGTTCGGAAGGTTTGAGTCTGGCAAGACTTGCCAGGCAGTGACATAAAAAGATGATCCGGATGTCCGAAGAAGACAGCCGATGACCCGGGTTCAAATCCCGGCGGGGGCACTCAGATTTTTTACAGCGTCGATTAATATCGTTTTTGACATTATTTTCCAAATCCCTGCTGAGGAATAACACATAATTACGGGGGAATAACACACAAATTCGCTATTAGATTTTAAATTATTCTGTCTTCCTGTTTTCTGATTTTAAGTAAATCGAAAACTATGATAACAGTAATAGATATCAGTAACCCAAGAATCATATTGAACCAACCAATGGGCGCAGTTTCGAAAGCTATATTCAATGGTGTATAGATTATCAACAATGATGCTATGAGAGAAGCTATTGCGGCATACACCAAATACCTGTTATCAAATGGGGATGATTTTAGAACTGGGTTTACAAAACTCCTGAAATTGAACGCATTTGCAATTTCAAAAAATATTAATGTCATTAAAGCTGTTGTCCTCGCTACAGTAATGTCCTGATTAAGTATATTGAGTGAAAAATGGAAAACCGCTAATGTAGCTATGCCCATTGTGGTTCCTGCAATTATGAGTAAACGAAGGAGTCTCTTGTCCATGATACTCGACATACTGATAGACCGTCCCTGCATGATATAATTAGCGGGCCGGTTGAATCCCAGAGTAATTGCCGGCATATTGTCGGTAACAATATTCATAAAGAGTATTTGCAACGCCAATAATGGCAGAGGCATTCCTAAAAGAATACCAAAGAAAATGATGAAAAGTTCAGCATAGTTGCATGAGAGTTGGTATGTAATGAATTTTTGAATATTACTGAAAATTGTCCTTCCTTCTCGGATAGCAGAAACAATTGTTGCAAAATTGTCATCCTTTAATACGAGATCTGCCGATTCTCTTGATACATCTGTTCCGGTTTTCCCCATTGCAACACCTATATGAGCTTCCTTAAGTGCTGGTGCGTCATTTACACCGTCCCCTGTCATAGCAACAATCTCATTGTTGTTTTTTAGTGCCTTTACGATCCTGATTTTATGGTCTGGCCGGACTCTTGAAAATATTGAAATATTCTTTACAGTCTTTTCAAGTTCCTTTTCGGTAAGTTTATCTATATCATCACCTGTAAGAACATCACCTATTATTCCTATCTCCTTTCCAATTTCAATTGCAGTCTCCCTGTTATCACCTGTGATCATTTTCACGTCTATTCCTGCCAGTCTGCAAGTTTCCAGGGTGGATTTAACCTCTTCTCTTGGAGGATCTTCGAGGGCGGCAAGACCAAGAAAAACCAGATCCTTTTCGAAACTTTCCTTTTTCAATGTTTTTGTCCTCTTATAAGCTAAAGCTATAACTCTGAATTTTTTTGCTGAAAAGTCTTTATCAAAGTTCATTATTTTGTCTCTTTCTTCACTACTCAATTTTACAATCTTGTCCCCAGACTGTAAGTATTTGCATTTTTTCATTAGAATCTCGGGAGCTCCCTTTGAATACACTATCGTCTTCCCTCTTTCGTTACACAAAACCGACATCAACTTCCGCACTGAATTAAATGATATTTCCTCCACTCTTTCTGATGGTATATCTTCCCTGAATATGCCAGCTTTTGCAGCCATAATAAGCAATGCACCTTCTGTCGGAGTTCCCTTCAAGAAGAATTCACTGTCTGTCCCCTTCCTTTCTATTTTGGCATCATTACACAGGACTGACGATTTAAGTAGCATCTTTAAAGGGAAATTTTTATTGATGTCTACTACCTGATCATCATAGGAGAATTTACCTTCTGCCTCATAGCCAACACCAGAAACGTCAAGCGTTTTTCCGTCTGTGAAAACATGCTTTACTGTCATCTCCCCGGTTGTTAAAGTTCCTGTCTTGTCTGAGCATATAACAGTTGTTTCTCCAAGAGTTTCTATAATAGACATCCTGTTTACTATTGCATTTTTCTTTGCCATATGCCTGGTACCGGAAGCGAGAGTGGACATTAGAACAACCGGAAATCCTTCAGGAAATGCTGATACAGCAATAGCTATGACAACAATTAGTATACCTGTTAAGATATCATAAGAAAATGATCCGGCTCTCGTTATCATCAAAATTCCTATAAAGACAGAGAAGAAAATAGCTCCCAGTGCCATGTACTTTGTGATCTGATTTACTTTATTCTTTAATGGTAGTTCCTTTTCTGCAGCAGAAATCATTTTCGCGATTTTCCCAAACTCTGTTTTCATGCCAGTATCCAAGACTTTTGCTACACAGGACCCATTAACGATAAGAGTGCCCATGAAGATTTTATTCTTCTTGTCGGGGGTTCTGCCGCCTTTAATTGCGAATTTTTCTATCTCTTTGGATTCGCCTGTGAGTACAGATTCATTTATTTTCAAATCATTTTCCTGTAAAACTACGCAATCGGCTGGAATTTTTTCACCAGTTCTCAGGACAAGTACATCACCAGGAACAATTTCTCTTGTAGGAATTTCAATTTCCTCACCCTCCCTCATGGCAGTATAAACAGGCATTATCATTTTCTTTAATGATTTGATAGCTTTCTCCGCTCTATATTCCTGAAAAAATCCAACTGATATTACAACGGTAATAACTCCGATAATTACATATTCTGTTGCAGCTTTACCAACAATTGCTGATATTGCTGCTGCAGCCACCAATAAATATATGACAAAATTGTTCTTGATTTGACCGAATAATATTTTAAATGGAGAAACGTGAAAAAGTTCTCTTATTTCATTATATCCGTGCAATTTTAGTCTTCTGTTCGCCTCTTTTTTTGTTAGGCCCTTTTCTGCCATATTCAATCACCATAGAAAATATTGTCACATCTTTTTCATCTTTTCAACAATACGGTCATACACCTTGAACAGATCTCCAATTTCCTTAAATTTAAGAAAGTAGAGTTTCTCTGGCGGCCTTTCTTCAAAATCTAGGAATCCCAGATCGTATAGTAATTTCAAATGCTTGGATGACGAAGATTCTGTTATGTTCAGTTTTTCTGCAAAGTAGTGAACAGTTGTCGGTCCTCTCTTTTTAAGTATATGCAACATGTCTCTTCTAGTTTTGGATCTTATTGCTCTTGCAAGCTTCTCATCGGGCATAATACTATATTGAATTGTAAAACATAAAAATATTTCTCTGTTGCACAGTTGAGAAACATGGAAAACTTATAAACAACCGGACATAGTAATAATAATTAATCAGATTGAGTAGGCTGAAATAAAAATAATACATCATTGTGGTGTGTATGAAAGTGAAAAATGCTTATAAAAAATTCTCTAAAGATGTGGACATGGTTAAACTCAAAACACCGATAAATCAGGTAATACATATTTTCGCAAAGAACAGAGAGAGAAGAAGTGTCTATGTTGTTGACGATTCAAAAAAACTAATTGGTATAATAACCGTAAAGGGGATATTCACTTCCCTTAGACCCGATATAACTCTGGACGAAATTAATTTTTTCTTAAAGGGTGACAGATTAAAAACAGCAGAAGATGTAATGGTTGAACCCAAAGAGGCAGTAACGTTGGATGACAGCATGGAAACTGGGCTAAGAAAGGCTGTGATTTTGGGAATGCGGGATGTTCCGGTCTGTAAAAATGGTAAACTTATCGGAGAGCTGGACGTATTCGAGTTGGTATACGGTCTGAGTAAGTCTCATATGAAGTGTGACAAAAAGTCATGTAAAAAAGTAAAAATCGATAGGGGATGAAAGATGTTTAATGAAAGATCGCATTTCCTGATTGCAATCCTTGTTTTGGTAGCCATTCTGGGAATCGGTACGGTATTCTATCACTATCAAGAAGGGTGGTCTTTAGTAGATTCTTTCTATTTCTCAACCATAACCCTGACCACGATTGGATATGGAGATTTCACCCCTCAAACTGACGTTGGAAAACTATTCACAGCTTTATATGCAATCTTTGGCATAGGTATAATGTTGTACATTTTGCGTTACGTGATAGGTTCGTTTTTATTTAGAAGGGGAAGAGATATAGGAAAGATATTTTTCAATCACAGTAAACTAAAACAGCATGAAAAAGAGATAGACAAGCAAGAAATGAGAATCAAAAAAGGTGAGAAAAAAATTAAAAAGCAGGAAAATGAATTAAAAAATATAAAGAAGGGAATAAAACACTGACCGTTATTGCATTATTCTGCATTACATGCTTATCACTTTTAACATATTTCTTATCATGGAAAGATTATGCAAGATATCAGAAATATAATATAGATTCTTAAGTATCCTACCAAATAATCAAACGCAACACGAACAAACTGTTCGGGCCTCGGCGGGGGCATAGTTTCTTTTTGTCCACGATAGGACTATTGATATTGATTTCTATACACCCAGCATTTATAAATCCGTCAATAAAACTTCAATCATGCCAATTTTCTAATGTTAAAAACACACATGCAATTCTGATGCTTTATTAAAGCGTATAAGTTGTCACTTTAAATAACTACTTTTTAATAACTACAATATGGATAATGATAAAATATCTGATGGTGCAGCAAGTGTAATCTCTAATTTTCTGTCAGGCTGTCCAGGTGATTATAGGCCAGTTAAAGAGATAATTGGAGGCTTAAACAAAATTGAAGTTGTTGAAAATATGCAGACTGGAAAAAAGTTTTCATACATAACTCCAAAAGAGTTTAGAGATACAACTGGAAATCTTGTAAAGTTAAAGCAGGGAGAGCATGTGTTTAATAATCCTGTTGGCGTTCTTAGCGTTCTAAAAGCTGTTACCCAGGACAAGATCGGTGACAAAATTAACTGGTTTTCGTATATTGGAAATGAGAATTACAGCGGGCATACTGAACAGTCAGCATTGATTGAGAATGCCGGCTTTGTGAGACCATTGAAGATACACGCATCAGGAAAGGATTTTATCCTAAGGGAGTATGTTGATGGCGATGTTCTCAAAATGAAGATAAGTTCAGGTGACTACAAAAATGCATACGCGTGGCTTGATATGATAAGAAATGGACATAAACCAGTAAGCGAAGGTGGAATTGGAATGGCGATTGGCGACAGGGGATGTTCAAACACAATAGTTGAAAATAGTTCCGGATCAGAAGAGCTAAGGATATTTGATTTTGACATAAATATTGGTGACTGTACAGACTTTGAGGTTGCTCAGGCAATTTACTACATGAACTGGTTTGCCAAAGACAGCTACGAGATTGCGCGTATTGAAGGCGAGTTTGTAAGGGAAATAAAGTATGATCCTGCATACAACTGTGATGATATAGCAATGTACACTGAAAGGTTTAAACAAGTTTTTGATCCTGTATTAAATGAAAGAAATTTCAAAAGATTTGAGTATCTGCAATCTACTCAAGGCCCTGCGGACCTTTATGAAAAAGCAGAAAAGTACAGAAATCATGTTGATGCATTGGACAAGTTCGTTCTTAGCGCTATAAAGTAGTATATCTGTGTATTGTTATTTGTGCAAACAAGCATTGAAATAAACTAGTGACACGATAGTGATCGATGGAAAAGCAAAAATATGGAAGGGCGGTGGTATACTCAACATTGAGATGCTGGGTGAGAGCGTATTGCCGGAATGCGGAAAAGATTTCAAATGTTGCAAAAAAGTTTATTTTGGAATTTCCATTAGGCGAGAGGAAATTACTTATCAACACGGGAGGAACTCTATATCTTCCGTCTAAGTCAAGGAATATATTGGCAGATACCATGAAGCCTGCAAAGATAACCAAAGCCGCTTTTGTTATCAATAACCACCTAGCAAAAATCATTGCATCAATTTTCATGAGAGCAAATAGTGATGATTTTGTGATGAAGGTGTTTGGAAACGTAGAAAATGCACGTAAATGGCTAAATGAATGATCTGAAGATACTCGTTTTTATCGTCCGCGTATCTTGAAGAACTCGTAAACAGAAGCTATGATGTAGACCACCTGTAACATTATGAATATCATGTCACCTATGGTGTAGCTGTATATCAGAAGTGATATACCGCCGAGAATGAAAAATGGGTTGTGCGACTTGATCTTCTTCTTTGCGAGTATTCCCGATATGAGAAAGATGATTCCGAGTATTCCCGGAATCTGGAAAAGTTCCACCATGGATAATAATTGGATCGCAATATACTAAAATTTAGTCTGTGGTTATCGACTTAGCACTAGAGATAATTCAAAGGACCGGGAATGTAATCACTTGTGGATCCCGATAATCCTACTCATTGAAACTGTCGTGCTCGGCATCTTGGTTTTGTATACGACAAACTTCCATGCTGCGAATATTCCGGTCGTTATCGTCGAGCCAAGTCCAAGATCCATCATAAGATTGCTGCTGAGAGCGAAAAGTTCCCCATGCCATGCATGATCGACAAGGCCAAAAACTGATGCGCCTAAGAACATCAGCGTAAGCCAGAAACCATGCATGTCAGTTTTTTTCGCTGACTTTCTCCAAAGACCGTGTATTAATCCTGCGGCAAGCGGCACTGCGTAACATGCCATGATAATCCCTCCTAATCTGATGAATGTAATTGTCTTTCCCGTTATTTAAGTGTTACTCGCCCGGGAGTGAGGAAATGGTGTCGGACATGCACGAAAGCTTGCCAAGCTGGTCGAGATACCATCTTATTATCTCTTGCGAAGAATCTGTAATCTTGGGTCCGTATTTTTGGAAATCTCTGGGATCCAGCCAAATGAACTTTCCGGCGTCAGAACCCGTCACGATATTGCCGGAGACTTTGCAGGCAAAGACGTAGCATTCGTGTTTGTGTTTCTCAGGGCAATTGGACTCGTTTTCACCAACGTCGTGGTTAAAAACGTGAACGGGATTTCCGACTACTTCTACTCCATTCACCTCTTCGTGAGCTTCCCTTACCGCTGCTTCCTTCACAGTTTCGCCTCCATCGACGTGACCGCCCGGGAGTGCCAACATGCCAATAGAAGGCTCGTTAAGGCGCTCTATTAGAAGTATCTTTCCCTTTTCGACAACGAGAAGCCCCACAGTCTTGTGGATTTCCATAAAATCACCACTTTTCCTGCTTTTTCTTTATCCTGTCCTCTGGACGTGCCACGAGAAGGGAACCGCGCACTTTGACCCACATTTCTGACTGCGGCAGCTTGAAGCTGAAAGTGGTATGCTCTTTTGCAATATCCTTTTCTTTTCCGTCAGTTTCGACCGTTATTGTGTTCCTGGTCTCGTTTACGACCCTGCCGTCAACGCCAAGCATCTCACTGTCAGGGGACTCAGAAATCCTTACCCGAAGGCCGATAAGCTCGTGCCTTACTATATTTTCAGGCGTTATCATAAGCTATTTTTGGTTCCGGGATTTAAACTGTTTTTCAGGCAATCTCAATCTTTTCCGCAGGGAACCCCATCTTGACAAGCACGTCCTTTATCCTCTTCAGGTGATTTCCCTGAAGCTCGACCGTCTTGTTCTTGTACGTTCCGCCGCACGCGAACTTGGTCTTGAGCTCTTTTAAGACGTTTTTTATGTCAACGTCACCGCTTATACCTTCGATTACGGTGACAGTTTTCCTGTAGCGCTTGTCGGTCAGCGAGACTTTTATCTTTTCTTCCTCACGCGCCATTGTCTCGCAGATACAAAGGTCCGCTGGAAGACCGCACTTCTGACAAACTCCGCTTTCGCTCATGCACCCTTTTCCTTTTTTATTGTTAAGATCCTGGCAATCGTCCTTTTCATGTCCCTCATCTTGCCAGGAGAAGAAACAGGAGCACCTATGGCAATGTTAGCCTTCTCCTTTGCAACCTCAAGTCTTAATTCCTGGGCTTTCTTGTCAAGTTCTTCCTTTCCCAGTTTCCTTGCATCACGCGTCTTTAATACAGCCATTTTTGTTGACCTGCTTATTCTTTATTTTTTGCCTCTTTTATTGTTTTCTTCTTCGCCGGTTTCTTTGCGGGCTTCTTTGCCGGTTTCTTTTCATCGGTTTTGGGCTTTTCTGCCTCTTTATTAGAACTGTCTTCAGAATAATCGAAGTCAAGGCTTCCCTCGACTTCGACCGTATCATAATTCTCTTCAGGCTCGGCCTTTTTCAGAGCCTTCGTTGCTTCTTCCTTGACCTTCTCCTTCTTGACAAGGGTGCCTGTGATGTCCCTGAATTCCTTCATTATCTTGACCTTTATGCCGATCTTGCCAGGCTTTGTGTTGGCTTCCTCGAAACCGTAATCAACAAGCTCCTCTGCACTGTGACCACAATGCTTTAGGTAACCGCCGCTGAACTTGCCTACCCTGCCCTTGCTGCCACCAAGCTTGCCGCTTATGACTATCTCTGTGCCTATTGCACCTGCCTCGATTATCTTCTTGAGTGAAAGGTTTCCTATCTTCTTGTAGTTGTAGCCCCTCTCAAGAGCGCTTTTTATCTGCTTTGCGACTATCTTTGCGTCGAGGTTTGGGTTTGGTATGGACTTGACATCAAGCTGAGGGTTGTCAAGCTCGAACTTGTCCTTCAGTATCTCGCTCATCTTGTTTATCTTGCTCCCGCTCCGCCCAATGACCCTTCCGGGCTTGTGTGTGTATATGACTATCTTTATTCCAAGAGGCGTCCTCTGCAACTCTATGTCAGAATAGTCAGTCGACGGGAAATTCCTTCGTATGAACTGGTCTATCGAGACTTCCTTTATGCTCTGCTTGACGAAATACTTGTTGAATGACATGATCATCACTTCTGGCAGAGCACAAGCTGCACGTTTGCAACCTTCCTCTGCTGTCTCCTCATCTTAAATCTCCTAGGTCTCATGAACCGAAAGCCCTGGTGCGCGGATGCGTTCACTATCATCCTTTCTGCCTCAAGACCCTTGAACTCGACATTGTTTTCCGCCGACTTGAGCAGTTCCAGTATCTCGCCAGCCGTCTTGGTGTAGTACTTTCCATCGAGGCTCTGCGTCTGGGAAAGCAGCCTCTCAAGGAACGCCTTTGCCTTAGGAAGCGGCCTGCCGCTTATCTCGCTGCACAGTATTTTACTGTCCTTTGGGGATATCCTAAGTCCCCTGCCGTATACCTTGACCGTGTTCTTCTTCATCGGGTTAAGGGCATATTTTAACATAATAATCACTTACTTGAGCGGAACGAACTTGGAAGACTTGGTTGCACCGAAACCAGGTGACGAGTGCTTGACCTGCTTTCTTGTGACTGCGAACTCACCGAGCCTGTGTCCGAGCATGTAATCCTTTATGTCGATTGCAACGAATTCCTTTCCGTTGTAAACTCCTATCTTCGTTCCGAGCATCTCCGGAATGATGACCATGTCCCTGCTGTGGGTCTTGTGGAACTTCTGCGGGTTCTTTCTTATCTCTTCAAGAAGCTTCTTCTGGTCAGCGGGAAAGCCCCTCTTAAGGGCCCTTCTTGCCCTGCTTGTGATGAGCTGGCTGAACTCATCGATGCTGAGCTTTTGTATGTCTTCCTCACTTTTCCCTTTGTACGCGAATTTTGCCATAATAATCAATCCTTGGTTATTATAAATACTTACCTCTTCTTCCTCCCTGTTCTCTTGGATGCAACCGTACCGACCTTCCTGCCAGGCGGCGCGTCGCCGGAAACCGTTTTCGGCTTGTTGACGCCGCTGTACGAACCGCCGAATGGGTGGTCAACAGCATTCATCGCGTTTGCTGACGTGATCGGGTACAGCTTGCCCTTCTTGTGCATTGCTATCCACTTATTGCCCGCCTTTATCCAGGGCTTGTCTCCGCGTCCAGCGCCTGCGGGCGTTCCTACTATTGCCCTGCAGGAAAGGTTGAACACTTTCGTCTTCTTGCTTGGGAACTGGACAACGCAGTTCTTGCTGTCCTTTGAGACTATGAAAGCTGAGGAGCCGCCTGACCTGCAGAATACAGGTCCTGTGTTTGGGGCGCTCTCTATTGCAAATATCGGCTTGGATTCGGGTATTTCGGAAAGCTTCATTACAACGCCGTCGAGGCTGTCGTTTACTGCGATGCCTTCCCTTGCAGGGATGTATCCGGTGGTCCCGTCATCGTACTGGACCATTGCAACGGGCGTTGTCCTGCCAGGGTCCTGCACGATGTCCTTTACGACGCCGCCGGAGTCCTTGAATTCCAGCTTGAGCTTGAAGTTTGCATTCCTTACCTTGTAGGTGGAAGTTCCCCTTCCCCTTCTCTGCTGGATTATCCTCTTACCCATTGAGTATCACCTTAAACCATTCCGAGCCTTGCAGCTATTTCACTTGCAGGCGTTTCAGGGCTTAGTTTTGCATAAGCCTTCTTGGTACCTTTTGTGGTGGTTTCTGTCTGCACTTTAAGCACCTTGACGTCGAAAAGATTCTCGACTGCTTCCTTTATGTCCTTTTTTGTGGCAGTCCTCCTGACAATGAAAGTGAGCTTGTTCTCGAATTCCACCATGTTCATGCTCTTCTCTGCAAGGTGTGGGTAGATTAAGACCTTCCATGGATCCTTTGCGCCGGTAGCTTTAGACTTAACAGTAGCAGTCTTTGCCGTAGAAGCCGATTTATCTGTCTTTGTCTCTTTTTTCTCAGCGGCTTTTACGGCACCTTTCTTCTCTTCCTTTGGTACCTTTTTTGCCATATTGTTACCTGTTATACTATATGGTTATTCCTTATGATTATGAGAGAAGGTATTTATAAGTTTCGGTGTTCATGCAGCAAGCTTGTCAACAGCTTCTGCAGCTGACTTCGTCCAGATTGCAAGTCTTCCTGGCACTGTTCCTGGCGCGAGCATCTCGACGTTGATGTCCTTTGCTGAAACGATCTCGACGCCTTGGATGTTGTTTGCGGCCTTCGATATGCCCCTGTCCTCGGAAACGACTATGAGCGGGCCTTTCCTCTTTATCTTCTTCCTGCCCCTCAGCTTGCCGATTCCTGCCCTCGTCTTGGTCTCTGCGCACCTTTTTAGTTCCTTTCCAAGGCCGAGTGCCTCTAGAAGCTTGACGACATCCTTGTTCTTCTTGACTTCCTGGAACTTGTCGTCCATGATAAGCGGTATGTGCTTTGCATCTTCCACTGCATGACCCCTTCCTTCGACCAGCTTCCTGTCGGTCGTGCCGGATATTGCAGAAAGAAGCGCAAGAAGCCTTTCCTTCTTGTTGATCTTGACTGACCAGTTCTTTTCCGCCTTTGGAGGATGAGCCTTCCTTCCCTTGGTGACGCCTGGTATTGCCCTGGCCCTCCATCGAAGGAATCCGCCGTTTGTTATCCTCTTCATCCTGGACATCTCACGGTTCATCATGCTGCCCCGGATGCCCCTTCTTCCTTTGTACAGTGCGGATGTCCTCTGGCCTGCAAGCGGGTCCGTTCCGTAAGCCTGCCTTGCTCCGGCCTGTTCTGCGAGGACCGCTTTCTTTATGATGTCTGCCCTCATGGGCCTAGTGAACGCCTTGCCTAGAGTAACCTCTCCCTTCTTTGCGCCATTGACGTCGTAAACTGGTGCCTTCATTAAAATCACTTGAAATTATATCGTGGGATTGATATTTAAAAGCTTTCGCGGCTGTGTGCAGAAAATGTGTTTTTATTTCTTTACATCTTAGCGTAATATGGCAATAGAAACAATAAAAAGGATCATAGACGGCAGTGAGGTTGATTTTGAAAAGACGGCAGGCGAGCACTGTATCTTGCTTGAAGATGATACAAGGATAAAAATTGCAAAGATCAAGCGTGTCGACTGCATAAAGGTTCCAGAGTACATCGAAGAGGAAACAGGAGAATATATACTATTTTCGTGGATTCCTGCGAAAGTGGGCTGCGAGTCGACAAGAAACTTCTTAATACCCGGCATAGGTCTATATCCACACCTGACCGGTAAGAAGTCGGAAATTTCGTATGGAGAATGCGCAAAAAACGGTCCCAAATTTTATATCAAATCCATTGCGTCTAAAGTTTACGAATCGCCCATAGTCGGCATAGAGGGCGATTGGTGCGGGTACAGATTCGATACGGATTGTCACACTTCCATTTTTTAACCTTGCATGAATAATTATTTACCATGAGCCAGACATGGAAGACCCGCGAGGAGACGTTCCACGGAAGCAAGTGGGGCTACGTCGTGGTCGCGCTCGTAATTTTCATATTCCTTTTTCTCATATGGACTGTATTCGCGGCTCTCAGGGGATATCCTTTCATTGAGATTCTGCCGCCGAGTACTGCACTGTTTTTCGGCTCAATTTTCATTCTTTATGCATTAGTGACAGGAAGTGTCGTAACTGCTGGTAAGATGTGGTCGCTTCCGTTGGCCGGAAGTCCACTATTCGTTGCAATAATCACAGTACTCGCCATAGCTGCAATTTTCGTGATAATGGGAAGCTCTGCAATAATACTCGCAGTGGCAGCGGTAATATTGCTGGTGGTACTTATTTTACTTGCATGGAGAAGTGTCATAGCTATGGCAACAAGTACACTCGCGACCATAGTTTTGATTATTCTGGTATTAAGCTACGTATCTATCTTAATAATGCTTGGCTATAGCATACCAACCATAAACGTGATAATTGCATTAATAGCTTTCGCGTTACTGCTGATATTCACACCGTTCGCCATATTCATAATAGATCTGTTCTCGCTTGAACACGAATAAAAGGGAAAATCAAGCGACGCTGCAATCCCCGGGGCAAGCATCAATGCAATCATCCTCGCAATGACATACACCCTTACACGTACATGACGGTGCTGGGGCACAAGACACAAAATCGCTTTCGTAAAATACTGTCAGCAGAAGCGCCTTATATATCTGGGGACTCCTGTAAGCTTTATTCTCTTTACCATCAGATTTATTCTTCAGCCTGAAATCCTCTTCTGGCATAATAAAAAATTGAAAAGAAGTTTTTTAAACTAACATTCAATTATCTCAGCACTCAGTCTACTTTTAGCAAGTTTTTTGCCCTGAAGGAGTCGTTTTATGTAGTACTTCGTTATTCCTCTATTGATTATACATCTATCTTCACACGGTTTTAGAATTGACCCACTTGTCAAAACGGCCTTTGATAGACAATCGCCACAGCAGTGCCATTTAGAAAAACATCCAGCGCACGATTCCATATTTTCCGTCGTCCTTTTACGCAGTGTATCCAGTTTTTTTCGGTCGAACTCGAATTTCTGCCGCTTCTTGTTATATTTTCCATAAAAGAATACACCGGATTTGGGGTCATCGCTAGAACTTACCTCATAACATGATGTAACATGACCATCGGGAGTGGGGCAGAAATTAGTTCCACAGGCACCGCAGAAAATGTTACCCAACTTCTCTATCCTGCAACTTGATGAGTATAAATCGATGCCGCATTTTTCAGCGGCTTCTGATGCTCTATTGAACTCGCGAACAAAAACTTCCGGGTCAGGCGATGTCCATTTTGTTCCGGAGCAGCGACCGCATGAGAAGAGAGGTTCGAAATGTATATTAGAGGCAGAGAGATTCTCGCGATGAATGAATTTTACTATATCAGTCATACGTTTGACGCTCATCCTTGTCACCGTCGTCCTTATTCCATAGGAGTAACCGATTTTGTCGAAATATTTCATGTTTCCGAAAACCACATCGAAGCTCCCAGTCTTGTCAGCGAACTGTCTCTGAGTGTCATGTATATTTTTCGGCCCGTCAAAAGATACATTCACATGGTTCATGTTTTTAACTACCCAGTCTCGCTTCCTCTCGTCAAAAGAGCAATTAGTTGCCATACTCGTGCGAATTTTGATGGAGTTTTTTCTGGCAAGCTTTCTAGCATAATCAACGGACTTGGTTAGTGTTTCCCATGCAATTGTGGGCTCACCACCACCGTGGAAACCAACGTGAATGCGTTTGGACTCGAGTATCATTGCATTTTCAACAATTGTGTCTATGGCAGCCTTCGCGACTTCCCAATCCATGTATTCACGTTTCTCGCCACCATTTGAATAACAATAAACGCATCTGAGGTTACAATCAGAAGTGGGCAGCAATGTAACGGATGTCGGGTGAAATTTCGTTTCTTTCGTACCAACAAAGACATGATCCTTCGGTCCGTTAACGATTTTGTGCCTTTTCAAGAAATTCAAAACTTTCTTAATATCGGCATTTTCCTTGATCTCTTCGCCACGTTTTATCTTACCGAGAAGCATTATCATGTGACGGTTAGCTTGAAATGCGAAACGTTTGAACGGGGAGTAGACTATATGACTTTTTCCATCCGGAATCACGAAAAGTTCTGTAGTGATTTCATATTTCATTCAGACACTGTTAAGTGTTAGAGTGAAAATTTAAAAGGGCGTTTTACTGCTGACTCACAGTTGAGACGTTGCTGATTTCAACTGGGTGCGGCTGGCCGTCCCACCTGATTGCCCTTCTGAGTATGACTAGCCTCTTCTTTGGTCCCGGAACTGACCCTTCGATGAGGGCGTAATCCTTTGGAGCCTTTCCGTATTTCAGGAAGCCTCCGTTGGGTCCGAATCCGTCCTCGCCTATCTTGAGTATCTTCTTGTTGTACTCTGTCCTTGTCTGAAAGCCCAGCTGGCCTGCCATGGCGACTGCACCCGGAAGTACCCTTCCGTGGCCGACTGAACCTATGTTACCGATGTGCCTTCTCTTTCCGCCGCTTTTTCTTTCCCTGATCTTGACGCCGAACCTCTTGACAACGCCTGCGAAGCCCTTGCCCTTGCTGACTGCCTTGGCATCGACGAACTCGCCGGGTGAGAAGACGTCTGAAAATCGTATTTCCTTTCCGAGTTTCTCAAGCGCATATGCCCACTGCTTCTCGACATCGCCTGAAATCGGTATCTCAAGGACCTCAGGCTTCTTCTTGAAAGCGCCGGATTCCCTTGGCTTTGTTGAAACTATTATCCTGACATCTGAGAGCTGGTCCAGCTTCTTTCCGACAAGTTCCTTTTTCATGTGCGGCTTCTTTGGAACGTCCAGTTTCCTTTCAAGGTCCTTTGGAAGCTTCTCCTCCCAGATCGTTCCCTCGTTTACAAGCTTGCCGTTTTCTTCCCTGTATATCTTTATGCCGGCAACAATAAGAGGCGGGCAGTCTATGACAGTCGCCGCCTCGACAATTTGCTGGTCGTGCGTTGCCGATCCCTTCCTGATATCGGTGAACGTTGCCTGCGTCATGCCTGCCTTGTAGCCTGCAAAGGCAAGCGGTATGATCTTGTCGCCTTTCATCTCCGGGACTTCGGTTGCTTTCGGGTATATCCTCTTTGCCCTCTTTCTTGGCCAGAATGCCCTGCTTCCCGAAACCGGCTTGTGTCCTTTTGCCATCAGAAATCACCATCTACATTCTTCGGCCCCTTCTTCCGCCGGGCTTTCTCGTCGTGTCGTGCGGAACGGGGGTGACGTCCTTTATCTTACCAATCTTCAGTCCGGCCCTGACAAGTCCCCTTATCGCAGGCTGGGCGCCTTCGCCAGGTATCTTCTTCTTGTGACCGCCCGGTGCCCTTATCCTGAGATGCAGGCCAGTCAGTCCCTTCTCCCTGGATTCCTCGGCCGCCCTCCTTGCTGCTATCATGGCAGGGAACGCCTTGCCCTTGTCCTTGTCCTTGTCGGTTGCCATGCCTCCAGAAACCCTCGATATGGTCTCAGAGCCGCTCATGTCTGTGATATGAATTATAGTATTGTTTTCACTTGAGTATATGTGCGCAATGCCCCACTTCTCTTCCTTTGACATCATTAACCACCCGTCTCCTTGGCTGCACGTGAAATCGTTATCTTGGCTTCTTCCTGCACAGGTACTATGTAAGCGGGAGATTTTGTCTTCTTTCCGTCAATCGTGACGTGCCCGTGCGTTATGGACTGCCTTGATTGAAGCGCCGTGCTTGCCATGCCCTTCTTCCAGACGAGCGTCTGAAGCCTCCGCTCAAGTATGTCGTTTACGGAAAGTGCCAGGACGTCGTCGAGGTGCTGCCCTTCCTTGAGCAGCCCAAGCTTCACAAGCTTTTCCAGAAGCCGCTTGACCTTCCTCTCGTCCTGCTCTGCGATGAGTTCCCTTGCCCTTCGCCTGTAGTTTCTGAGAATCTCCTGTGCGATAAGTATCTCCTTTCTTCGCCTGAGGCCGTAGTCCTTCATTATTTCCTTTCTCTCTGCAATGTTCTCAGAGTCCCAGGACATCCTGGGCTTCTTGAACCTCTTGCTTATCCTTCTCATGATCATCACTTCTTCTTGGACTCGCCTGGCTTGTTCTTTGCCCTGCTCACGCCGACTGTGGCCGCCTTCCTAAACGAACTCCTCGTCCTCTGTCCCCTGACGGGAAGCCCCTGTATGTGCCTTATGCCTTTGTAGCATTTCCTTTTCTTCAGCTCGTTTATGTCCATCTTGTGCCTAAGTTCCAGCTGTGCCGATGCGATGTGGCGGTCCTCTCCGTCTTCTGGATCAAGGCGCCTGTTGAACATCCAGTCAGGTATGTTATAGTTGCCGGGATTTTCTATCATGTCCTCGATCTTTTTCATCTCATCCTCTTTCAGTTCGCCCACTTTCTTTTCGCCAAGACCAGAAACCTTTGATATGGCATTGGCAAGCATGAAGCTTACACCGCGCACGTCAGAAAGCGCCCTCTTGAGGGGAGCGTCACCGTCAAGGTCCTTACCAGCCACCCTGATTATATTTACACGACTGTCTTTTTTCTCGACCTTCTTCTTCGGTTTTTCTTCCTTGGCCTCTTCCTCGGAAGCGCCTTCCTCGACAGGCACTTTCTCTTCTTTCTTCTCTTCGGGTTTTTCTTCTGCCATCATATCACGCATTGGTTAATTGCTTACTGTTAATGAATGTGTTGACTTAAATATATGCCTACTTACATACTTAAAAATTTTTAAAAGGCTACGCCCTGGCAAACCAGTAAGATATTTATTGAACCGTTGACAATCTATATCATTAATTAGAAAGAAAAATCAAGGTGTTGTTATGAAAAACAAAATCGCTCTGCTTGCGTGCATGGTAGTCGTGCTTACACTGCCTGCGATGGCATCGGCACAGTATTCGGTTCCCTCTTACATAAGCCTCATACTGAACACGCAGACGCCGTACCCGGCAGAGCCGGGAAGCATCGTCAACCTGGAAGTTGCCCTGCAGAACCTCGGTTCTTCCACATCTGAACTGAACCTGCAGATAGTACCTTCAGAACCGTTCAGCCTTCTAAGCGGCGAGGATCCCGTGAAGACGTTTTCCAGGGTAAGTGCGTTCGACACAGTGACCCACTCATACAACCTTGTCGTTGACAAGGACGCTGACTCCGCTTCATATGAAGTAGAGTTCAGGCTTTACTCTTCAGACCCGACGTCGTACATAACAAAGAAGCTTTCGGTGTTCGTCCAGGGCACTCCCAAGATACACATAGGGGAGATAACGACAGTGCCGGAAGTGATAGAGCCCGGCCACGAGGCGGAGTTTTCGGTAAAGCTTGAGAACGTCGGTACCGGTGACATGGACCACCTGGAACTCACGCTTGAGGCAGAAGAGGACAGCGAGACGGAAGAAAGTCTCATAGTACCGGTGCTTTCAGGCGGCAGCTTCTACATAGACAGCCTGGCACCCGGAGAAGAGAAGGCAGCCAAGTTCAAGCTGGACATAGACAACGAGGCAGAGTACAAGACTTACATGTCAACGCTTACCATCAACTACAGAAACGAGGCAGGGGAAGACGCCACCATAACGAAGACCATAGGAATCCCCGTGAAGGGAAGTCCGATAATAGAGATACTGAGCGCGAAGGTGGATGATTCGGATTTCAAGGTCGACATAGAAAACATAGGCACTGGGAACGCCAAGGCGCTGAAGATAGAGTTCATACAGGACGGTGAGGTGAAAGATTCTTCCGTGGCAAGCGAGCTCAAGCCGACGAGGCACAAGACCCTGCGGTTCTCAGGCTTCCGTTACGGTGAGGCCACTGTGAAGATTTCGTACCTTGACGAGAGCAACGAGGCGTTCACAAGCGAGAACCGCGTGGACGTCAAGATGCAGTCAAGTTCGGAAGATGGAAGCGGAACTGACACGTCGTGGTTGTCTTCAATTCTTTTCTTGCTCGTTCTGGCAGAAGGATACTACATCTGGAGACTCAGAAAGAAACTCAAAAAGAAGTGACCGTTTCCCCGCAAGGTGAAGGGACATGAAGAAAGACGCTATATTCGACCTCAGTAACGTGTGGAAGGTATACTGCAAGAAGAATGGCGCATGCGAGACTCAGGCTCTCAGGGGCGTGGACCTCAGGGTGGAGAGAGGAGAGTATGCAGCGCTCGTAGGCCCCTCCGGTTCTGGTAAATCGACTCTCATGCACATAATGGGATGCCTTGATACCCCTACCAAGGGAAAGGTCGTCATAGAGGGAAAGGACGTCTCCGACATGGACGACAACGAGCTTGCACGCGTCAGGAGGGAAAAGATTGGTTTCGTATTCCAGGCATACAACCTCATACCCGGGCTGACTGCGACCGAAAACATAGCGCTGCCAATGAGGTTCAACGGAGTGGGCCGTGCAGACGCCAGGAGGAGGGCAAAAGAACTTCTAAGGAAGGTGGGGCTGGACGAGAGGGAGGACCACAAGCCAAGCGAGATGTCCGGAGGCGAGCAGCAGAGGGTGGCTATTGCAAGGTCGCTTGTAAACGACCCTGACATAATCATGGGAGACGAGCCCACGGGAAACCTTGATTCCAAGACGGGTAAGGAGATAATGGATGTGATAGAAGGCCTTCACAAGAACACGGGAAAGACCGTGATAATAGTCACACACGACAGAAGGATAGCAAAGAGGGCACCGAGAGAGATAAGGATGCTTGACGGGAAGGTCGTGAAATAATACTTATGTTTGACATAGCGGTAAGGGAGTTGTCTGCGCATAAAACGAGGACTATCCTGACAGCCCTTGGCATATTCATAGCGATAACGGCCATAGTCTCGCTTGGATCGATTTCTGCCGGCGTAAACGAACTCGTGACGTCGTCGACAAGCTCCATAGGCTCTGACACCATATTCGTCATGAAGGAATTCGAGATTCAGATGGGAGGACCGCCTACGATCGAAGACATGGACGCTGACGAACTGGCATCCGTGTCGTCTGTTTCGGGTATAAAGAGAAGCGTACCCATCATAGCGAGGCAGATGGGAGGTTTTTTCGAGGTCGACGGCCTCGACATGGACAGTGTCGACCTGTTTGGCGGGGAGGACCTTGAATTCAAGGAGGGGGGCTGGCCGGAAAACAGTGACGAGGGGGCAGCGATCGGCTACGTCGTGGCTAACACCATGAACGTCGTGGTTGGTGACTACATAACGCTTGAAAAGGAGGAAGTCGAGGTCCTTGGAATATTCGAGGAAGGATCGGGAAGCTACGACCTTGTAGTGCTGATCCCATACGATCTTGCGGATGAATTATACGAAACGGACGGAGGGGCTACCCAAGTCATGATGGAACCGGACGACATCTCCCTCGTGGAGGAGATAAAGGAGACTATAGAAGAGGAAAACGACGGTGTCATGGCGATGACAATGGAGGACGCGCTCTCGATGATGCAGGAAGCCACGACGACGCTGAATGTCATGACATACGGCATAGGATTCGTGGCATCGCTTGTTGCCGCAATAGGTATAATAATAACAATGTACACGTCCGTTCTTGAGAGAAAGAAGCAGATAGGCATAATGAAGGCAACGGGAGCTCTTGGAAGGACCATAATGATGCAGATCATGGAGGAGGCTCTGGTACTTTCGGTCGTGAGCAGCGTCCTTGCAGTCGGAGTATCATTCTTCTTCGTGGACCTGCTGAACCAGGTGCTCCTTGGTGGCACGGAAATTGCCGTGATAACCCCGACGCTCGCGATAGGGGCGGTCTCCTACGGTGTGATACTGACGCTGCTTTCGGCGCTTTACCCCGCAAGGGTGGCGATCAAGATCGACCCCATAAAGGCGATAAGGGAAGGATAACATGATGTGGGAGATGATGCTTAGGGAATTTGGAAGGCACAAGCTGAGGACAGCCCTCACTGCGCTTGGCGTCATGATAGGCATATTCCTTGTCACGAGTGTCTCGTCCATATCAGAAGGCGTCACCTACTATGTCAACGACCAGATAGCGATAACGTCAGGTCTCGTGACGGTCATGGAGGCTGACATTCCCGGGCGGAGGACCATGGAAAGCGAGATAGACGAAAAGTACATCGAGGAACTGGAGGGCCTGGGAGGAGTAAGCGAACTGGCACCCTTACTGTTTGTCACGATTGACGGAAAAGCCGTCACGGGCACCGATCCCGGCAGGGAGAACGTCCTCAGGGGCGTCAACATTGAGATCTCAGACGGCAGGGACAATGACGACGGGGCATACGAGCTCGTACTCGGGAGCGCATACGCCGAGAACAACGACTACGGAATTGGGGACAAAATGGAACTCAAGAATGCGGAACTTGAGGTCGTGGGCGTGCTTGAGGAAAGCGGCGACATGGACATCGACAACGGTATCCACACGAGTCTCACCACGCTTCAGGAAATAACAGACATGGAAGAAACGCTCACGCTCATAATGGTAAAGCCCATGACACCCGAAGACGCTGACGACATAGAGCAGACCATAAACGACGAATTCGACGATCTGCAGGCGGCAACGGACAGGAGCATAATGAACAGCGTGGCGGAGATGACGTCGCAGCTGAACATGATGACGTTTGCGCTTGGGAGCATCGCCGCGCTCATTTCAGGCGTAGTCATAATGAACGTCATGATAATATCGGTCAGGGAGAGGAGAAGGGAAATCGGTACAATGAAAGCCATTGGGGCCACGAACAGGCGCGTGCTCTTGGCGGTCATACTCGAATCCGTGACCATAAGCGTTGCCGGCGCGGTCGTCGGTGTCATGTTAAGCTTCGGGGGTGCAGCTGCGGTGAATTCGCTCCTTCCAGAACCAATAGCAATCATCACCCCGAGGCTGGTAGTGCAGGGTATCCTTTTCGCAGTCTTCATAGGCGCAGTGTCCGGCTTCCTTCCGGCAAGGCAGGCTGCAAAGCTGAACCCGATAGAAGCAATACGCTATGAATGACGTTTTCCTAAGGGAAACCTGCACTTTATAAAACTTTCTTCGCCACTAGAGATATGGGAAGTAAAATTATCAAGATTGGGTGCCTCCCGGAACTAGGCGATACTCCAAACATGTACAAAGAATTTATGTCAGCTTACAACGAAATTGAAGGATTAAACCTCTATGGAATAGAATACGAAAACCCATTAGGTATCATGAAAGACATAAAAGAACTGGACGCTGTAATGACTGGCATTACTCTACCGGATCCGACACCATTTGAAAAGGTCGAAAGAAACGACTACGAAAACGGGCCTGCAGTAAAACTTATAGACTGGGTCAAAAATTATAGCCCATACAAGCCCCTATTCGTCACAACGTCAACTTCTGAAGAGGACATTGATAAATTAAAAAAGATAATGGAAAGAAGAAAGTACGGTGTGAACTTTTTTCGAAAGCCGCTCACACACAAAGAACTATCAGAGCGTGCAATAAAATCGATAATCGAACAATACCGGCGGGATATAAGGTGGAACTAAACGCGTATACATTCACAGCCTGTCTATCATTTTCAGTATCTTTAGGAAGTTACCTACTATCCTGTCTATGTCCCTGAACTGCTTTGCAATCTCCGCAAGCCCGATAATGGCAAAGAAGAGCGATTCCTTCGTGGGATTCTCAAAGTCACCGCCGGCCTCTATGAACTGACCGCGGACGATCTCCCTTATTGAAGTCTCGGTGAACTTGCTCTTCTCCTCATCAGACATGCTGGAATTCTTAAGTATCATGTCCCTGTGGGCTTCGTAGAAGCATTTCACTATGGATTCCCTAACCTCGACGGGTGTCATTTTGACATCAGGATCAGTCGAACACGAATCTTCTGCCATAATGATAATGGAAGATTCCCGCTTAAATTGTTAAGTTTAAACATGATATCTGTACGCTGATAACAGGTTTCGGTCACAGCCGAAACAAAACGAAAGCGCTTTATTAGTATGGAACATAATTCTTTATCATGACAATAAAGACAGCTTCAATGTTGGTCATTATATTGCTTTCTTTAGTTTTCATATCAGGCTGCACCACCGAAAGCGGTGTCAATGAAACCGTCTCAAGCTTCGGGGATTGTGCAGCAGCAGGGAATCAGGTAATGGAAAGCCACCCAAGGCAGTGCAGGACGCCGGACGGTAGGCTCTTCGTCGAAGAGATCGACGAGCCTCTGATAGGAGGCGAGAGGGACGAGCACGGCTGCCTCGGTCCGGCAGGTTACACGTGGAACGAGGACGTTGGTGCATGTATCAGGAGCTGGGAGCTTGACGAGAACCGGACAGAAGCCGCAAGGATCGCAGCTGCATACGTACGCCCGTCATACGCGACAACGGTCGTTGAGGTCACTGAAGGGAGGTGCGAAGGCTGCTTCACCGTGAAGCTTGAACAGGGCGAGGACAGAAACGCCATATCAGTGGACATAAGCAACTGGAAGGCTGTCTGGGATACCCTGACGCGCCACGCGTGCACTGAAGAGGAGAAGCAGTCGGAAATATGCACAATGGATTACAACCCAGTGTGCGGCTTCATGTCTGACGGAAGTTCTGAAACCTACGCCAACGGATGTGGTGCCTGTTCAGCAGGGGTTGAATACTGGGAAGCCGGAGAATGTGTGTGATATTCGTCACTTTTAGAATTTGAAGTCCAGCATCTCTAATATTCTTTCAATCAATGTCCTTCACATATTTCAATATTTTTCTTCAATTCTAATAATTCGTTATACACATCGAGAGGAATGCCGGACTCGATGATAAATTTGTTTTTGATCTTCTGAAGTTCGAGAAGTTCGTCGACTTCATCACTGATGATCAGTCTCAAGTTATTTCCATATTCCTCTTGCATTTTCAAAAGGTCTTGAGATGCTTTACTATCGACAAAATATATCCGCGAAAGATCCACAATCTTTTTTGTATTTTCATCACCAACAGTTTTGAAATATCCATTTTCACTCCAAATACTATCCTTCACATCATCGGCTACCAAAACATTGTATCTTTTGTCACGTGGCCGCAAGAGCAAGAGGCTGGTATCGACATTGCTGTTCAGGTAGAAAAATTCACCGAAGTCTGTTTTAGCATAGCGACTATTGCCAATTTTTTTCATCTAGAATTTCGCCTCCCCGTGGAATTCATCTATGTCGATGAGACCGTTCCAGAACAGTGTTTTTTGAAAAAGTGAAGCGCATTCCTGATGGTCAAAAGAATTGGCAAATTTGTTGGGTGGTGGCTCAGTTTCTGACGAAACTGTTGTCATCATATATGTTATTGGTTAAGCACCTTATTAAAGGTTACTGTTGGTGCAATGTTTCTGCCGTAAATACTAACTTTTCGGTAGAGAAAACGGTATACAATTTGCACTTTATTCTTGGTGCTGGATTGTACACGATCATGTTAAGGTTTTCGAGATTTTTTTGGTTGTACAGGACTGAAAAATATAAAAGGTCTTGTGCACATCTATCTATAATCAGATTTGGTTGGTGTCACATGTCGTGGGAAATAGAAAGGAACAGGTGCCTCAGGTGCGGAGCATGCGTATCGGTATGTCCTGAGCTTGCGCTTGACCTAAAAGAAGACGGTGTCAAGAACGACGCCAAGAAGTGCACAACGTGTGGCATATGCTCAAAAGTGTGCCCTCCGCACGCGATAACGGTGAAAAAATGATAAAGGGCAGCTATGATGTCATTGTGGCAGGTGCCGGCCCAGGCGGTTCAAGCGTTGCCAAGACCGTCGCGGAAATGGGCTACTCGGTACTTCTTCTTGAAAAGAGGCAGGAAATAGGATCACCCAAAAGGTGCGGCGAGGGTCTCACCATGAAGACCATAGACATACTCGGCGACATACCAAAAAACTGCATAACAAGAAGGATAAAGGGTGCTACAGTATTTGCGCCCAACGGAAACCACGTTCTTATCGATTACGGCGAGGAAGGCGGGTACATAATCGAGCGAAAGATGTTTGACAAGTGGCTCGCCATGAGGGCTTCCAGATCAGGTGCGACAGTGGTTGCACATTCCGAAGTCACAGATGTTCTCAAGGACGGCGAAAAGATAGTCGGCATCAAGGCTACCATAGGCGGTGAAGAGGAAAGGGAAATAAAGGCAAAGGTCGTCGTCGCTGCAGACGGCGTTGAATCCACTGTATCGAGGAAAGCCGGTCTTGACACCACGAACCAGCTTGTGAACATCGATTCCGGCTACCAGTACGAGATGTCAAACCTCAAGCTTGAGAACAGCAAGAGGATATTCCTCTACTTTGGAAATGAGATAGCGCCAAGAGGCTACCTGTGGATATTCCCAAAAGGCGATGATGTTGCAAACGTCGGTATAGGGACTGGGCTTACGGGCAGGTCCGCGAAGTATTATCTTGACAAGTTCATAGAGGAAAATCCTGGGATTTTCGGGCAGGCCAGCATAATCGAGGCCAACAGCGGTGCCATACCGGTGGGAGGTTTCCTCGAGAACATGGTGCTTGACGGTTTCATGGTTGTCGGTGACGCAGCTCACCAGGTGAATCCGATCCACGGCGGCGGGCTGAAGGAAGCGACGCTGGCAGGCGAGATAGCCGCAAGTGTGATAGACAAGGCCATCAAGAAAAACGACGTTTCAGAAAAGGTCCTTTCGGAGTACAGCAAGATATGGTGGAAGGAAAGGGGCAGCAAGCTTAAGAAAGTGGAAAAGCTCAGGCAGGTCATGGAAAAGCTTTCCGACGACGACTTCAACATGGTCTCGGAATCACTGACAGGGGACGTTGCAATAGGTCTCACAAGGGGCGGGAAGATGCTCTCGCTTGCAAAGATACTCATGAAAAAGCCCGCGCTAGTCAAGCTTGCAAGGCACCTCATATAGAAACATTAAAAATTCTCGATCCATACATGTAGGTATGATAAACCCGATTTTCCTTCTAAGCGGCGTTGGTATGATGCTTGTCGGCATCATTTCAGCTGTCTGGTGGAGGTACAGGACACTAGTCCACTGGCGCTACTTCTTCCTTGGCGCAGCTGTCTGGATGGCCGCAATCGCCGTTAAAGTGGCGTTGGATCTCACTGTAACACCATTGATCATCCAATGGCTCACCGGAATCTACACCGCAGTCGGGATAGCCATGATATCAGGCGCTTACGTTGGCCTGAGGACAGGGCTCCTTGAATCCGGATTCACGTACGCGGTGGCGATGAAGGAAAAACTGAGGAAGATGGACTTCGACCAGGCCGTGGCTTTCGGCATAGGATTTGGCGCAATGGAGGCTGTGATGCTCGGGCTGTCTTCATTTCTCAACGTTGCAGTGCTGCTGGCATTCCCGCAGATACTAAACTTCGTGACTCCGCTGCAGAGGGCAGCAATACTACAGCAGCTGACGCTTCCGGCAGTGCTTTTCATGGCACCCATAATAGAGAGGGCATCCACGCTGCTTGTGCACGTTTTCTGCACGGTGCTTGTGATAAAGTCCGTAAAGAGCGGGCGTGCAGGGTACTTCATACTGTCTATACTTTACAGGACACTGATAGACGGTGCGCTGCCGTTTCTTACAATGACATTTGACAGCACTACCATTGCAGGCATATATTACATTGAATCATTCGTCGTCGTGCTCGGGCTCATGGCTGCAGTGGGAATGTTCTGGATAAGGCACAAGTACCCGGAAAAGAAGGGAGGAAAATCGAAAAGGATATCGTTATTTTATGTAGCGGCGCTGGTGCTCTTGATAGTCACTGCTTCGTTTATCGCAGCGCAGCCAAACGTCGCTTCAAAGCTTGAGAGAAGAAACGTCAACTTCGACGGCCTCAAGGGAAGCTACGATTTCATCATGAACGGAAGCAAGATAGGAAGCACTGAATTCGAATTCACCGGTGGAACAGAATATGAAGGAAAGAACGCCTTTGTAATTGAGGAAACGGTAAACCTTTCAGGTGACGATTACGAGATGTACGTAGAAGGCGTGCTTTATGCAACTGTGGATGCGCGTCCGCTCTTCTACAACACTACCATACACAAAAACGGTGATGAAAGAAACATCTTGTGCCGTTTCGGGGAAGGTTTTGTGGAGCAGTCAACCACGGCTGGCAACTACACTGACACATTCCATATCCCATACGATGAAGATGCGTTCCTTATCGCAAACAACATGATATCACACTGGGCACTGATGTTCAGGGCGGCAAAGCTTGAACCAAAGCAGACGTACATAGCGCACCTCTACAGCCCGGACGCCGGAATGGACATAGCACGGTCCTTTGAGATATCAGGTGTCGAGAACATATTGATCAAGGGCAGGAATCACGAAGTCTACGTTTTCAAGGAAAATACGGGGAACATGAACTACGTCACCCCACAGGGAGAGCTGCTGAAGATAGGAAATCCTGTCCTGGAGATAGTAATAAGCGACGGGGAACCAGAAGAGGGCGGTTTATTCAGGTGATAATTTAAACTCGCCAAAGCTATAATTGCTATGGATTTCCTCGAAGCTGTCGTCCTTGCCGTGGTACAGGGCCTGACCGAATGGCTGCCCATAAGCAGCGAGGGCATGGCGTCACTGCTTATGATCAACTTCTTCGGAAAGAGTCTCAACGAAGCAATATACATTTCAGTATGGCTTCACACAGGAACGCTGCTTGCCGCAACGCTGTACTTCTGGGGGGACATAAAGGCGATACTGAAGAACCTGCCCGCGTACGTCCGCAAACCGAACGAGAAGGAAGGCTATTCAGGGCTCACCAGGTTCCTGCTCGTCTCGACAATAACTACAGCCGTGATAGCCGCACCGCTCGTACTTTTCATGCTTGAAAGCTTCAACTTCTCAGGAGGGGTCGCGATGGCTTTCATAGGAGTGCTTCTCATAATAACGGGACTTTTGCAAAAGTTTGTAAAGCGTTCTGGAGTGGTTTCAGAAAGGCCAAGGTTCATAGACGCGGTTATTGCAGGGGCCATACAAGCATTCGCAGTGTTCCCCGGTCTTAGCAGGTCGGGACTCACGACATCTGCACTGCTTCTCAGAAAGCACGATCCCGAGTACGCGCTGAAACTGAGCTTTCTTATGAGCATACCCGCAGTCGCGATAGCAGAAATTGGACTCATCGCAACGCAGAAGGTCACACTTGACGTGTTTTCAATCGTGGCGATAGCGGTATCTTTCCTTCTGGGGCTGCTGACGCTCGGTTCGCTCTTAAAGATCGCAGAAAGGGTCAATTTCGGCTATTTCTGCATATTCCTCGGTATACTAAGCCTTCTTGCAATGTTCGTCTGATTTGTATCAGAAAATAGTCCTGATGACAGTTATGGCAAGTCCCGATATCAGAGGTATCGTGATATTGTCCTCGATCCTCCTGCCGCGCACGCTATCGACTGCCTCCGCAGTCATCGCAAACAGTGATGCGACGAACGCTTCCAGGGGAGAAACAAACAGCATGGCAGCAAGGAACGCTGCGATAAAGCCTGCGATATTGCCCTCGATGAACTTCTTGTTACTCAGCGGGTGCCTTATACGCCCTGCCCTGGCTCCCACGAGAGGCGACACAGAATCACCGACGACCACTATGATCATGGAAGCCAATGCCACATCCTTCTGAAAGACAGAAGCAGCTACGAGAAATCCTATGAAGAAGAACAGCGAACCGCGCCCGGGAATGCTTGCCATGTCCTCCTCGCGCTCGAAACGGTCCAAGAACCATCTTATGAGGAGAACTCTTCTCTTCCTGGACAGTATGGAAATGACCGAGCCTGCAAGCACTATCCCAAGCAGTATCCACACGTCTATCACGTTGAAGTGGAAAAGCGTCACGAAAGCCACCCCAACCAGAAGGTGCAGCAGGTTCCTTTTCGTCTCGAGCTTCATATTCACCATTACAAAAATATAAGCAACGTATCTAAAGAAATAACTATGGACAGGATGAACACCGGGGTAGAGGGACTCGACGCCAAGATGGAAGGTGGTTTCTATCCCGGAAGCAGCAACCTTCTGACAGGAAAGACCGGTACCGGAAAGACCATATTCGCATCGTCTTTCCTGTACAAGGGAGCACTTCAGGGTGAACCCGGGGTGTACGTCACAACGGAACAGCGGGTCGACGACGTCAAGAATGACATAATGGCCATGTTCGGATGGGACCTAAACGGGCTGGAGGCAAAGAGACTCATGAAATTCGTGTCCATAAAGCCCGAACTGCCGACAAAGGGCATAATGCCTGAAGAGATGGCAAGGCTTGTGAAGTCTTACGTCTACAACATATCCGACAGTATAATCGGCGCTGTTCAGGAAATAGGTGCAAGGAGGATAGTTCTGGACTCTGTTTCTTTCATAGAGATGTTCATAAAAGATGAGTACCTGGCAAGGGCCGCGCTCATGCAGATGGTGGAATCGCTGAAAGAAGCAGGCGTTACCTCGGTATTCACGGGAACTGTACCGGAAGCAAGCGAATCGCTCTCAGGAGGCGGTATAATCGAATACATAGTGGACACTGTCATAAAGATGGAATTCGTGCCCGTCGCTGAGGAATTCAAAAGAACGCTTACAATAAGGAAGATGAGAAGGACCAACCATTCCACGCTGATACATCCGATAGATATCACAAAGGACGGGCTGAAGGTAATAGAGATAGAGTGATAACATGGGCACCAAAGCTTATTGTGTAAAGTGCAGGGAAACGGTCGACATGGAGCAGGAAGAGGATTTCGAGATGAGAAACGGAAAACAGGCACTGAAAGGGAAATGCTCTGAATGCGGAACAACGCTTTTCAAGATAAAACCCGCACCGAAAGGAAACCTGTGGTAAGTGCGCTTCTTTATAAATAAAGGTCCGGATAACGGATTTCATTTATATACCCTGAAGCGAATATTGTACCAAATACAAAACTCGGAGGTTTTCAAATGGTAGAGGCTTATTGTGTAAAGTGCAAAAAGAAAGTAGAAGTTTCAAGTCCAGAGAAGGTAACCCTTAAGAACGGAAAGCCAGCAACGAAGGGAACTTGCCCAAACTGCAGCACCAAAGTTTTCAAGATTGGCGGATAAACCGTTAAGGGCCTCTTGGCCCACTTTATTTTTATTTTCTCTCTTCTTTTCCTATTTTTATTGGCATCAGGTCATAATCATATAGAGGTGTGTCGAAATGGGGCTAAGGCAACCTATAGTCTCCATACTAGGGCATGTGGATCACGGTAAAACAACTTTACTTGACTACATACGGGGAAGCATTGTGGCAAAAGGTGAGGCAGGCCTCATCACGCAGCACATCGGCGCAAGCGAAGTCCCAATTGAGTACATCAAGAAAATATCGGGCCCATTACTCGAAAAAATGAAAGTCGACGTCAAGATACCGGGACTACTTTTCATAGACACCCCCGGCCACGAGGCTTTCACTACGCTGAGGAAAAGGGGTGGTGCCGTGGCAGATCTTGGTGTCCTGATAATAGACATAAACGAGGGGCTGCAGCCTCAGACAATGGAGTCCATACGTTTTCTCAAGGACTTCAAGACGCCGTTTGTGATCGCGATGACGAAGATAGACAGGCTAATGGGATGGAACCCAAACGAAGGTGAAAGCTTCCTTTCCACGTGGGAAAAGCAGTCGCAGAGGGTAAAGGACGAGTTTGAGAAGAAATTCTACACAATAGTCGGCCAGCTGTCTTCGGAAGGATTCGAAGCGGACAGGTACGACAGGGTGGAAGACTTCACAAAGAAGCTTTCCATACTACCGGTTAGTGGAATAACGGGTGAGGGCATGCCCGACCTGCTCATGATGCTTACGGGACTTGCACAAAGATATCTCGAAGACAGGCTGAACGTAACGCCGGGCGAGGGAAAAGGAACTGTCCTTGAAATAAAGGACTACAAGGGCCTTGGAACGACGATTGATGTCATACTTTATGACGGGGAAATAAACGCTGGAGACTGGCTTGTCATAGGAACGGACAGGATGGTAGTGACCAAGACAAGGGCACTGCTTAAACCAAATCCGATGAAGGAGATACGCGTGGAAAAGGCGTTCAGGCCCGTGAAAAGTGTCACAGCCGCATCCGGTATAAAGATAGCGGCTCCCGAACTTGAGAATGTCATTGCCGGATCACCGTTGAGAGCTGTTGCCGACGAGAAGAGGATAGATGAAGTGAAAAAGGAGATCGAGGAGGAGGTATCAGAAGTCGAGATAGACACAGATAACAGCGGCGTCATGCTGAAAGCTGACACTCTCGGATCCCTTGAAGCGCTTGTAAAGACGCTAAAGGATATGGAAGTTCCGATAAGGAAGGCGGAAATTGGTGAAGTCTCAAAGCAGGACGTCATGGAGATGAAGAGTATACCAAAACCGATAATATTTGCATTCAACGTGAAGGTAAGTCCGGAAATAGACACAATTGCGTCCGATAATAAGGTCAAGATCTTCAGCTCCGACGTCATCTACAGGCTGCTTGAAGATTACGACAAGTGGGAGAAGGATTCAAAGAACAGGAAAGAAGAGGATATGCTTTCTTCAGTGAGCAGGCCCGGAAGGATGAAGATAATGCCGGGTTACGTCTTCAGGCAGAGCAAGCCCGCAATCGTCGGGGTCGAAGTGACAAAGGGAATAATAAAGTCAGACAGCAGGCTGCAAAAGGAAGGAAAGACCGTGGGCGACGTAAAGGAACTCCAAAACCAGGGCGAGAACGTAAGCGAGGCAAAAGCTGGTGAAAAGGTTGCGGTATCAATAGACGGTGCCATAGTCGGCAGGAACATAGAGGAAGGCGATGAACTGGACGTAAGGATCACCGACCACGACAAGGAAGTTCTTGGCAAGCTCAGGCACAGGCTCAGGGGAGACGAGATCGAACTCCTGGACGGCGAATAGACCGCGGTGTTGCTCCAAACATTTAAGTTTGTTAATGGATATGTATATGCATGAGTGCGAAAAAGGCTGATTTGAAATTCAAGATAAAGGTACAGAACATCGTGGCATTCACGGTTCTCGGAAAGCCCATATCGCTGGATGAGATGCTGCAGAAGGTCGAGGACACGGAGTGGCAGCCGGAGCAGTTCCCAGGCCTTGTGTACAAGATAAAGGATCCCAGAGCGTCTGCACTAGTTTTCTCGCAGGGAAAGGTTGTCTGCACGGGAACAAAGTCGCTTGAGGATCTCGACAAGGCAATGAAGAAGATAGTATCAAATATCAGGAAGGCAGGAATATCCATGCCGACCAAGTATGAAACGAAGGTCGAAAACATCGTCGCGTCCACGAAGGTCATAGGCGACATAAGCCTGGAGGATATAGCGACCACGCTTGAAAACAGCGAATATGAGCCTGAGCAGTTCCCGGGCCTTGTGTACAGGATAAGCGAACCGAGGGTGGCATTCCTGCTTTTCAGGTCAGGAAGGGTCATAGTGGCAGGGGCGCAAAACGAAGAAGACATACACCGCGCACTCGGAAAGCTTGTCGCGAATCTTGGGGAAATCGGCGTGAAAGTAAAGCCCGCCGAAGAATTATAATTGCCGCCTATGCTTGTTTTCCGAATAAATAAAAGAGTCCTTGACCAATTAGAATCATGAACGAGGCTTTCTGGGTCACGGTAACAAACGCCGGTGATCCGTTGATGTGGACGGGGATCGTGCTTTCACTGATAATTTTCTACTTTGGGATTCGCGACGGTATAATCAAGTTCAGGGGTTCTGAAAAGTTGCAAAAATACTTGAAGATGTTCCTTCTCATAATGATACCCGTCACTCTGCTGACATTTTTCGGCTCAGAAGCGCTAAAGCTTGTCTTCCAGATACCAAGACCGTGCATTCCCTGCCCGGCTGATGGGTGCAGCATCTACTGTCCCAATACATTCTCTTTCCCGTCAAATCACGCGTCCACGATGACCGCGATAACGACTGCCATTTTCTTGCTGATGAGAAAAAGAAGGTACCTTCCAATCTATGTACTGCCCATGCTGGTGGCAGCGTCCAGGGTTTATCTCAACGTCCATACAGTCCAGGACGTGGTAGCAGGCTTCTTTTTGGGAATTTCCATCACGCTGATCGTATGGAATTACAGGAAGAAAATATTCAAGTGGGAAGAAAAAAGATTGTAAATATTAATTACCGCATAAAGGACCGAAGAAATTTCTCTCAAGGTCTTCTTCCGACATGGGTTCTATTACACTTTCCCCGTGGTCATAAGTTTTAGCTAAATGTGATTCTTCCGGAAGAATTTGGGGTGGCATTTTTTCCAGTTCCAGTGAATAGGCATCGACGTACTTGTAAGCAGGTTCACGGTTTCTGTAGGCCATGTCACCGAGTTCATACAATATATTATAAATGGAATTCAGCCCTTCGGGTAGAATATCGTTTAATTTATTGTCGATCTTGATTTTCTCGTATTTGCTTTCAAGTCCTTTAACATCAATTTCTATAATTGGCAAATTTAAACTGCGATCTCCGCGTTGGCCATCAAAAAGAAAACTATTGACACAATTCTTCACGATGCTGACACCGATGCGATACGCATCTAAGTCGTCCGTGGCTTTGAGTGTATCATAAATCTCCTTAACCTTACGGAAATATGCACCATGTAAACTACCGCATATCATAATAATATTAAAATCGATAATTTTATAAAATGGGTCAATGCACACGATTTCAAATATTGTACCTCAAAAGTCCCGCAATTCCGCCCATCTCGTGGAGCTGTTCGCCTTCCCTGCTGTCGGTTGATATCATTTCTACCGTGGTGCTCACCTGTTCTGCAAATTCGTCAAGTTTCTCCAGCGCGTCCTTTTCGGCAACGATTTCCATTGCTTCCTGACAGTCTGGGCACTTGACATCGTTTTTCTTGTCGCGTTTTACCATCTTTTCAATCTTCTTGCTGCACGCTGGACATTCGAGTTCGACATACGTCCAGTCGAAGTCTTCAGAGACGAGAAGCGTCTCTACTGCACCCTTTTCGAGCGCCTGAAGCGTCTCGTTGAGTCCATACACGGCAAGTCCGGAATCCTTGGAAAGTTCTGAGAAGAACTTCTCAAGAAGCTTCCTCTCTCTTGTTACCGATGCCTCTGCAAGTATGTCTTCGGCTCTAACTATCATCTCCTCAAGCCCGGGCACGCCCGTGTAAGAAACGTCAACAACTCCGATGACCTTTGATTTTATGTCCGTTGGCATGAAATCGCCGTTTACGAACATGTCCTTTATTGGACCAGGGCCACCTACGACTATGCCCCTCAGGTCTTCAAGTTCGCGGAAATATGACGTTGCCAGCTCCCCAGCCTTCTTCAGGTGGTCGTTTAGAAGACCTTCTCTTACACGGGCATAACGTGCTTGCGACCATCCGCCTTTCTTCGTCTTCCCTGGAACGAGAGACTCTATGCTCTTCAGCGGTTCTATGCGCTTTCCTGTAAGCGTTCCTATATCGGCATCAGACTTGTCAAGAACTATCAGGCCGTATATCTCCTTCTCCCTGACCATGTACTTCAGCGGATCGAGAACGAACGTCTGGTCGCACCTGTAAAGCCTCTGGTTCAGCTTTTCTGGCGGCTCTATTGCCCAGAGCTCTATGTCGCTTTCGCCTTCCTTCTCAGAAACATTTCCACAGAATATGGCAAGCCCGTTTGGTGGCGTGCCTTTGTAAAGCTTGAGGTGCTGTGAAATCTTCTCAAGGGCCCCAAGCACGTTCTTCCTGACAGCTTTGGACTTTATGTTTGCAGCAGTCCCCTGCTCCTGGGATACCTGTGTGCTCACAACGTTAAAATTGGTACCGCTTGGGACGTAAATGGTTATGAGCTCGGTATGCCTGCCCCTGATTGCAGAAAGCTTCTTTATGAGGCTTATTAGCCTTTTCTGAGCGAATGTCTCGTTAGCCACTTTAAATCGACCATATTCTTTAGAAATACTTAAATTTCAGGTCCGGGAGTTTAAATTCACCCGCCTGAGAACTTGTCATGCTTCTTCAGGGACTTCTTCGTTTAGGTCCTCGTCCTTGAGTCCCTTCCTGTCCTTGATCTTCTTGATTACGCCATGTTCAAGTTCCCTTGGAAGAGGCTCGTACGTCACGTCTATAAGGAAGAAGAATCCCTGGCCGCCGGTGCCTGACTTGAGTGCGGAGTTGAAGCCGAACATCTCTGCGACCGGAAGCTTTGCCTTTATGACAGTGGTGCCCCTTTCCTCGTTCATCTCGATTATCTGGCCCCTCCTGTTCTGAACTTCCTTCATCGCACCGCTCAGCTGATCAGAAGGAACATCTATCCTGATGACCTGCTTTGGTTCAAGTATGAAAGCCTTTGCACCAGTTATGGACTGCCTGACAGCGCTCCTGACAGCTGGTATGACCTGCGCGGGGCCCCTGTGTATTGCGTCCTCGTGGAGCTTTGCGTCGACTATCTTGATCTTGACGCCAGTGCACGGTTCCCTTGCAAGCGGTCCCTCGTTCATGGATTCAACAAAAGACTGCTTGAGCATCTCCATGACCTCAAGTATTGCATTGACACCACGCGTGGTGTCGAGGAACATGTTCCTGTTGTGGATTAGCTTAAGCTTCTTTATCTCATCCCTGTCCATACCAAGCTCGACAAGCTTGTCAACAAGCTCAAGGTCCTTTTTCTTCATCTCGTAATCAGATGGTATGTCGCCGTTTGCCATGGCCTTGAGTACCTTCTCGTCAAGGGGCTCAGCGACCATGTAGAACCTGTTGTGCCTGTTTGGTGACTTGCCCTCGACTGGCTCTGGCGTGTTGCCCTTGACAGCTTCCTTGTATATGACTATCGGAGGCGATACGCTGACGTCTATCTCGGCATCCTTTAGAGGCCTCTCGATCTTTGCATCAATATGAAGCTCGCCAAGTCCGGAAACAAGGTATTCTCCAGTGTCCTCGTTGATCTGGACTTTTAGCGTCGGGTCTTCCCTGCTGGTCTTACGCAGGAATTCGATAAGCTTTGCCAGCTGCTTTGGCTGCTTTGGCTCGATTGCCTTCGTAACGACAGGCTCGAATATGTGCTTTATGCCTTCGAAAGCGGGAATAGCATAATCACTTTCGGCAATCGTCTCGCCGGAGAAAGCGCTCTTGAGTCCAACAATGCCCACGATGTTTCCTGCAACGACCTCGTCCATTGCAACCCTCTGGGCACCCTTGTAGATGGAAACCTGCTGGATCTTCTCCTTCTTCTGCGAACCGATGAGCGCAAGCTCCTGGCCGCTCTTTATCTTGCCTGAAAATATCCTCACAGTCGCGACGTAGCCCGCGTGCGGGTCAGGGTAAACCTTGGTTACGACTGCCGCGAGGTGGCCGTTTGGGTCGCAGTTCTTCATTGTATCCTCTACCGGGCTGTCTTCGTCTCCGCCCGGCCAGATCTTTTCTATCCTGTACTTCTGCGCATCGAGAGGGTTTGGCAGGTGCTTGATTGCCATTTCAAGAACTACGGCGTGAAGCGGCGTCTTCTTTGCAAGCTCCTTCTCCTGTTCGTTATTGGTCATCTCTATGATGTCCTTAAATGATAATCCCGTCTCCTTCATCTTGGGAACAGATATCGCCCAGTTCCTCAGCGCCGAACCAAAGGCAACACTTCCGTCCATTACGTTGACTGTATATTTCTCGCCATATTCCTTCTCGGCGTACTTCTGGATTAGCATGTTGACTTCTGTGATGATCTTTTTGAACCTGTCCTCCATCTGCTCTGGAGTGAGTTTCAGTTCCTTTATCATCCTGTCTACCTTGTTTATGAAAAGAACCGGCCTGACCCTTTCCTTCAAGGCCTGCCTGAGAACGGTTTCGGTCTGCGGCATGCATCCTTCAACCGCGTCAGCGACGACGACGGCACCGTCAACGGCCCTCATCGCCCTTGTGACGTCACCGCCGAAGTCCACGTGACCCGGCGTGTCGATGAGATTGATTAGGTAATCCTGCCCGCCTACGTTGTGCACCATGCTGACGTTGGCTGAGAAAATCGTAATTCCCCTTTCCTGCTCCTGGTCTACGGTGTCCATGAATAGCTGAGAGCCTGCAAGTTCCTCAGAGATCATGCCTGCGCCTGCAAGGAGGTTGTCAGAAAGCGTTGTCTTGCCGTGGTCTATGTGCGCGATTATGCCGAGATTCCTGATCTGATCCGGCTTGCTCTGGAGTTCCTTCACAGTCGTGGTCAAATCTGCTTTTGCCATTTAATATCACTCAAATTTTTATCTTATAGTTTAGTATATGGTATATTTAAGCTTTCTTTGTTCAACACATCCAACCCTAGACGTTTTCGTAGAGAAAATTCGTCAGAAATTTGTTTTTCTGCAGATTTTCCGCAGCTCTATTCATAAAACCATGAGCTGCATGATAGCTCATCGTGTGCTCGTTTGTTGACAATTCCTCACCAATTTCAGAAAACGTCATGGATTCGCCATCCAATCCTGGACGTAGAATTGCCACAGCGTACTGCTTATTACTCGGAAGGATCGCCTTAACGACATGTTTCAGCAAATCAATTCTGCCCTCGGCAGGCAGTTCATATTCGTGTGCTTGTACTGCGTAATCATTTTCATCAAACGGTATATCAGCTTCAACATGGGTGAACAAACCTTCTCTGTAAGCTACAATTTCATCTTGATTTTCAGTGACACGATCTTCGTAAAAAGAGTCTGGAAAAAGTTCCACGCTAGGGTCATGCGCACCATGACTGACGTAGAACTCTGTTATAACGAGTCTTTCCTTACCCGTAGGTTCCCTTTTTCCATTTTCCAATTCGGATAGATGGGACTGACTAATACCATATATGCGTTCTACAGCTTCGTTCTGAGTGATTCCGATAACTTGCCCGTACAGACTTACCATTTTACTTCGGGCTTCTATGAGAGCGTAATTTTTCATAATTTTCACCTACCGGGATGTTGAATCTTGTATGTAAATTTTTTAAATGGATCGACGGGAAAACAACATTTAAAAAATTAAGTATCAATTCTACTAATCCTGTGTTGTTATGGAAAATGAGGCAAATGTCCCAGAAGAGCACTATTTCACAGTAAAACCAAACAAAGTCATCGAGAAACAAATGAATTTCAGGATCCTGAAATCCTACAATGGTGCGAACATCGATTGGGTTGTACAAGAGTTGAACGGAGAGGATATATACGTAAGCACTGGTGTAAAATTCAATGGCCATAGCTTTCTTGATGTCGAAAGGTCCGTGAGGAACTCCTACGGCGAAGGCATAAACGGGTTTCCGAAAACTGTGAAACTCTGATAACGAGTGAAGAGTCTTTGTTTTCTTTTGTCACTGAAAAGTGGTTTTTTAAATTTATCTCCTAATAATCACTATGAAAATAAACGTATCACATGAAAGTCTAAAGCCGGTCGTAGAAAAGATTGAGAAAGAAATGGAATTCGTGGCAAATGAGAGGGAAGAACTCGGACTGAGTGATACGCAAGATTTTGACGTCGACATAAACACGGGATTAGACCGCAGAGGTTATCTTGGACGTACATTGCTCGGACCGCCGAAAATAATAGAGCTGTACGGTATAGAATACGCGATAGGTGATCTGTACAGAAAAGATGAAAATCTGAGAAAGGGTATTAATGATCTCCAGTTCTATTTCTCGAGTGTCGAGGATTTACTGTACGTTGCGGGAAATAAAAAATCGAAGGTAAGGGAAAAGGATATTATATCATTTATTTGTGATCCGGAAAGTGCGATAAGGAAAATAGAGTCAGAAAACGCCGGCATAGCAAACGACATTTACTGGGAAATGGTAGGTGTAGATTATGAGAAAATGAAACACTATCTTATTTCTGAATCCGGGGTTTCCATGGACGCACTGGAAATAATTACTCCAGCAGTAGCAGAAGCGTTTATGAAAGCGAAAACATTGAAAAGATTGAGACACGAAAAGGACCACACAGACTTCTTCAGTGGTCCTATATACACCGAGCTAAATGATGCGATGAATGGTATGGATGCTGCTAGATTCGCTTTCAGTAAAGGGGACATGAGTGAGAAAGATTTCATAAAGGCTAACAAGAGGATAATCAAAGCGCATAAAGAGGGGGAGACAATATACGAACCCAGGGGGATGTTCTTCAATTACGTAAAACCCGGTGAATGGACCAAGGAGAATATAGAAAATGCGAAATCGCTCGTCAAATGCTTCTTTGGCATGAATGGGTACACTGCGTTTACAACGGAGTATTTTTTGGACTGGATGCTTAACTCGATACCATCAGACGTTGTAAACAATAATACAAAGGATTATACGAGGCAATACTTCGGAAGCGGTCTGAAAGCTGAGAAAATAGTCAAGAAAAGTCATGATGATCCGGTGGACCATAAGTTCGTGAACAGGTTCATCTACAAGGACCTGCCGAATGCAATGTACAGGTTCTCGGAAATGGCAAGGAATGCGACCGACGTGATAGGAGACGCATACAAGGTCAACCCGTCACTACTCAGCACGGCAAACAGTGCAAAGTCTTATAAAGAATATCTAAATATTTGCAAGGCCGGTCTGTGATGAGAGAAATTACCTGGCGCCTTCTGCTTCCTTTTCTATCCTGATCCTCTCCCTTATCGGGATGGTCTTTGGATCGTTGTCTGCGATGGCCATGATGTCGCTTGCTATGACTTCTCCAAGGCTCTTCTTGCTCTTGAACGTGGACTTGTAGATACCCTGGGTTATAAGCCTCAGTGCAAGATCAACCCTTCTCTGCGGGGAGGTTATGACTGCTTTCCTTGCGATTATGCCGCCAAGCTGGTATGCTGCGATCTCCTCGAAAAGTGCGGAGTTCTCTATGGCCTTGACAAGCACCTGTACCGGGTTCTGCTTTTTCTTCTCTTCTATGATCTCAAAGGCCTTCTCGGTCTCGCGCATGATGTTTTGATACCTGCCTGTAAACCTTCCTGATGTCCTCTTGTGCCTCTTTCCAGTGTGACCGGTGTTCATGAGCTTGTTCATGAACCTCTCGACGATGTTCATTTCGTTCTTCCTAAAGTCACCGCTCTTCCTACCGTAAGTCCTTGGAACGACGACCGGCCTCAAGTTCAGGTACTTTACGAGTCCCTGGTCCGTGACGACAACCTCGCTGAGGTTCCACCTGTCGAACAAAAGCATGTTCTGCATGTTAATCACATTAAGCCGTCTTCGGCTTCTCCTTCTTTCCCTTCAAGAGTTCGTTTAGCGATGCGCCGTTCACCCCTATGACCTTGTACTTGATGCCGTGCATCGATCCTACTGCGGATTTCTGCGAGCCGCCGACGCCGACTATCGTCACCTCGTCGTGCTCGTCTATGAACTTGATTGCGTTCGTTCCCGGAACGAATGCTGTTACCTGGGTGCCGTTTTTTATCAGCTGCACCCTGACGCACTTTATTATACCCGAGTGCGGCTGCTTCTGCTCGACACCCTTCTTCTTGAGGACTATGCCTCTACCTATCGGTGCGCCCTTAAGGGGATCGTCCTGCCAGAGCTTCAGAAGCTTCTTCTTTCCAGCTTTTGGGCTCCACTTGAACCTCTTCCTTTTCTTCACTAAATTCCTTGCTGCGAATTCTCCCATTATTTCAACCTCAGGTGATTTATTTTGAAGTGCCTGTTTAAAAATTCCTTCATGACCTTGATGTTCCTTCCACTCCTTCCTATCACGACTGACCTGTCGCTGTTTGGTATGGCGACTGTCACTGAGTCACTTCCAACTTCCACGTTCTTTGCGCTTGGTATCATGTTCTTCACCATTACGTCAAGGTCATTTGCAAACTCAAAGACCTTGACAGTCTTTCCCAGCATCTTGCTGACGCTTTTGATCACGGCGCCGTTTTTGCCTATTGCAATCCCGGATTTGCCGCTCTCTATCATGAAATACACGCAATTTTCATCGCGTATACAGTCCTTGACATGGACTTTCGTTACCCTTTCAAAGACTCCTATGTCCCTTATGTTCTGAGTCTGTAGTTTTATGGCCATATTACTTCTCTATACCTAGTGTAACTATTTTAAAGGGCTTTCCGCAAAGCTGCCCAAGTGCTGCAGAGTTTCCCTCAAACTTCTCGATTGGAACCTTTGAAACCTTGCTGTAGTAATCAAGTTCCTTTGTAAGGTCTGCGGGGCAGTTTGTGGGACAGACGACTGCCTCAAGCGAGCCTGCCTTCAGTGCCCTAGCTACCGAATTCCTGCCCATTAGGATCTTGCCGTTCTTGACAGCGTCCTTTATCATCTTTTCCGTGCCCATATGAATCACTTCAGTAAACATAACCTAGGAGCTTTCCGCCCACGTTCTTTTCCTTGGCACCCTTGTGTGACATCACGCCCTGCGGCGTGCTGACAAGAAGTATTCCAAGCTCTGCTGCAGGAAGGAACCTCTTCTCCCATGTGATGAAGCCCGTCTTGCTGACAGAGAATCTCGGCTTTATTGCGCCGCACTTGTTTATCTTCCCAAGAAGCTTTATCTTGAACTGTCCGCTTTTGCCGTCATCTACTTGCTCAAACTCTCCTATGTACTTCTCCTTCTGCATTATAAGAAGCATGTTCTTTATCAGGTTGGACGCTGGCGTAATGCACTCGGTCTTACCGATGGTCTCTGCATTCTTTATTATGGAAAACGTATCCGCAATTACATCATGTCTCATAATCATCAGTCATATTTCTTGAATCCCAGCTTCTTGGCTTCCTCCCGAAAGCACTGCCTGCAGTACTGAAGCCCGTACTTGTTGATGACGCCCTCTGTCTTTCCGCAGCTCCTGCACTGAGTTGCGTTCCTGCCAAACTTCCTTTCAGTGGGCTTGCAGTGCTTTAGGAACTTGGCTAGCTTTACGGGCTTGTCTGCTATCTGTTTTTTGGCGTTCTTGAAAGTCATATTATTCACTGCTACCTCTTATTTAAATATTATACTATATCCACCTTGAACTCCTTTTTTACCCATTCCATGGCTTCCTCGGTAGTTATCCTGTGGGCATTTCCTACCTTGGACCTTGCATAACTCCTCTTCTTGACCCTGTAACCGGGCCTCTCAAGGCTGACGGAAACGTCAAAGCCCATGATGCCTATGTCCGGATCGTAGTTTATGCCAGGTATGTTTATGTATTCCTCTATGCCAAGCGAGAAGTTGCCATTAGCATCAAACTGCGTTGCCTTTATCTTGTTTTCAAGCGACTGGAAAAGCTTTGTAAGGACATTCTTTGCCTCTTCGCCTCTTAGGGTTGTCATTGCGCCAATGTCCCTTCCCTTGGCGACACCGAACGTGCTCCTCTTATGAGTCGTCGTAGTGACTATTTTCTTTCCTGTAATCATCTTCAGAAGCTTTTTTGCCTTCTCGAGTTCCGGACCGGGAGCGCCTGTGCTCATGTTGAATGTCACCTTCTCTATCCGGATCTCTTTCATGCTGCTCATTTGGCTTCACCGACAAGTATGTACTCCCTGAGTGTCTCTATCTCTCCTTCCTTTGTCTCAAGGACGACCCTTCCCTTCTCCATCATGGTCTTCCTCTCCTCGGCAGACTTTATCTTTCCGCTGACGCCGGAGTTCTTTCCTGCCATTATGGTTGCAGTTGCACCTGTCTTCATCTCGAAGTGCTCAAGTATCTTCTGTCCGGGAAGTTCTATGACAACGGAGTCGCCCGGCTTGTACTTGTTTTCCTTGACTATTATGTTCCTGCCGTCATGAAGTGAAAGCTGGAACTTGCCGCCCTTTGCGACTTTCTTGTTCCTAATCGAACATGTCTTCCTGCTTGCCTGCGCTGCAGGTATCTCGGCTATTTCAACACCCTTTCCCGATGCAATTACCCTGAACTGCTTTTTTATCGCAGGGAATTCGACAACGTCCATGAGTCCGACGGGATGGTTGTCATTCTTGACTGCCTTCTTGTCTATAAGAACGTCACCTGCCTTGATTATCTTTCCCGCTTCCTTTGCGTTCTCTGCATAACCCAAAACGTCCCTTACAAGCACCCTAAGGGCGATGCTGAACTGTTTTGGGTGCGGTCCCGGTGACGGTGTTATCACGAACTTGTTGTTCTTCCTGCCAAGCGGCCAGAAGCCGGGCATTGAATATCTCTTCAAATGCATAATTAATCACCTTTCTTCTCCTTTTTAACTGTTTTTCCTGAGCTGTCGCCTGCTCTCTCGACGATGTTTTGCCTTCTCTTGTCTTCAAGTGAAAGCTTTGTCAGCTGCAGATTGGACGCGGTAAACGGTTTTGATATCTCCGAACCGTCGACCTTCTTCATCTTGACGCCTTCAATATAAACTTTGCCGCTTGCTATGCTCACCTTCTCTACGGTTCCCGTCTTTCCCCTGAGGCTGCCTCTCAGTACAATAACGTCGTCGCCTTTCCTAACGACCATTGACCTCTTGCCAAACCTCTCCCTGAGAGGCTTTGAAAGGTTCACGGAAAGGAACTTCCTTTTCACGTGGAGAGGCGCGTTGTGAACGTATTTCTTCTGCTTTCTTGGCTGCGCACTGGCTTTCCACTTGTTTGACCATTCGCTCTTCATCATAAACACCTACACTACTATGCTTGCGATCTTTCCTACTGTTTTGAAGCGCTCTACGACCTCCCTCGCAATGGGACCCTTTATCAATGTCGCTGTCGGGTCAAACTTTTCGTTGATGACGGCTCCGGCGTTGTCCTCGAATGCAACCCTCATGCCGCTTGCCCTCCTGTACTCGTTTCTCTGCCTGACGATGACGACCCTGAAAACCTGATGCCTCACCTTCTCGTTGCCGCTTTTCACCCTGCACATGACAACGTCTGCTATCCCTGCAGTGGGCTTGGCTCTCCTTATGCCCTTAAAACCCATGACAGCTATTACCTCAAAAAGGTTTGCCCCGCTGTTGTCAGCACACTTTAGAACACTTCCAGGCTGGATAGACTTTGCATTGCTTGAAGATATGGCTTTCATGATTTCACCGCTTCTTTAGAAACAACAACGAAATTCTTTGTCTTTGAGAGTGGCCTGCACTCTGCAATGACGACTTTATCCCCTTCCTTTGCGTTTATGCACGGGGGATTGTGAGCTGCTATCTTGGACTTCCTTCTTTCATAACCCTGATACTTTGGAACCATGTGAGAGTAGCCCTTTTCGATGATAACCGTAAGGCTGGACTTGGTGGAAACCACCTTGCCGTCAAAAAGCCTTCCCCTGACGCCGATGCTTCCATGCCACGGGCAGTTCGCATCCTCGCAGGACTTCTCAGGCCCCTTTATTCCGATTCCGATGTCCTTTTTCATGCGCTTCCTCTTAACTGTTAATCCATTACGACTATGGATTCTTGTACTTTATAGATTAAATATCTTTTAATACTTTCGCTCTCTTTTATTGTTTTTTCTGGCACACTTGCCAAAAAATTGTCAACAAAGTGATTTTCCAAAGTGTTGCTTGATGCCTGTTTTATTGTCATCATACCTAGCAAAACTTATAAATATATAAATGTTTTATAATATAAGGTCCTTAACCGTGCAAAGCGGTAATCATAAGGAACAAATAGGAGGAGATAAAATGGCAGAAAAGCCACATTTGAACATAATAACCGAAGGTCACGTAGACCACGGTAAGTCAACATTGTTAGGCAGACTTCTATTCGATTCCGGTTCACTTCCAGAGCAGGAGCTGAGGAAACTCAAAGACCTTGCAAAGGAACTGAAGAAGGAAACGTTCGAGTTTGCTTTCGTAATGGACAATCTCAAGGAGGAAAGAGAAAGAGGCGTAACAATAGACCTCATGTACAAGCCTATCATAACGGACAAGTTTTACTTCACGGCAATCGACTGCCCAGGCCACAGGGATTTTGTTAAGAACATGATCACCGGTGCAAGCCAGGCAGACGCAGCGATCCTTGTTGTTTCATGCAAAGACGGTGTACAGGAACAGACAAAAGAGCATCTTTACCTGTCCAAGGTTCTTGGCATAAACCAGCTGATCGTGGCTGTGAACAAGATGGACGAAGTCAGCTATGATGAAGGCAAGTTCAATGACGTCAAGACCCAGGTGACACAGCTTCTGACATCAATCGGTTACAAGCCGGACGAAATTCCGTTCGTTCCTGTATCCGCATACGTTGGCGACAACGTAGTCAAGAAGTCAACGAACACGCCTTGGTACAAGGGCGAGACGCTTCTTGCAACCATGGACAACCACATCAAGGTCGGTGAAAAGCCGATCAGCAAGCCCATGAGGCTTCCGGTACAAGACGTATACTCCATCACTGGCGTAGGTCTTGTTCCAGTAGGCAGGGTAGAGACTGGCGTGCTTAAGGCAGGCGACAAGGTCGTCATCGAGCCGTCAGGCACGGTAGCCGAAGTAAAGTCCATGGAGATGCACCACAAGCCTCTTGAGAAGGCAGAGCCCGGCGACAACATCGGATTCAACATGAAGGGCGCATCCAAGAAGGACATCAAGAAGGGTGACGTTCTTGGACACCCGGACAAGCCGCCGACAGTCGCAAAGGAGTTCACGGCACAGATAATCGTGCTCCAGCATCCGACTGTGATAACCAAGGGATACACGCCTGTCTTCCACATCCACACTGCGCACATCGCAGGAAGGATAACTGAGATCGTCAAGAAGATGGATCCAAAGACTGGTGCAACTGTAGCAGAGAATCCGGACACGCTGAAGACCGGTGACGCAGCAATCGTCAAGGTCCAGCCACTGCAGCCTGTCGCTTTGGAAAAGCAGGCAGACTTCCCCGAACTTGCCAAGTTCGCCATCAGAGACATGGGCAAGACTGTTGCTGCAGGTATCTGCACTGACATCGTAAAGGCAAAGTAAATATCATAGAAGTGGGGCTTTAAGCCCTTTCTTCCTTTATTTCTTTCTTTTGACAAAGGGCCACGGCCCCATATTTTTATTAAAAAATGGCATTTTTTATGTCAAAATCGATACCATGAGGAAATCAGATATCTTTATAAATCAATATTATATATATACTACTATAGAGTAGTATTATAAGGTGGTATTTATGGCAGATACTTTAAGAGGAAACGATTTCATAGGGAAAAAAGAGGGGATTGTGGATAGAATTTGTTTTAATTGCAGATACGCTTCTGACGGACGGGTGTACAAAGGAATCTGCCCGTATGCTACAAATTTCGGCCTACATGAAGATGAAAAACTGCCTAGTACATTAGACGGAAAGGAAATTGGCAATTATTGTAAGGATTGGAGCGTTTTTCCTTCTGGAGAACCAATAGCAGATGAAAGTGGAGTTTTTTAATCTTTTCTTTTTCCTATCTTTGACAGCGGGCCGCGGCCTTTTTGAAATGAAAAAAGGGAAGCGCCGAGGGCAGGATTTGAACCTGCACGCCCAGAGGACGCCCGCTTTCGAGGCGGGTGCATTGAACCGGATTCTGCCACCTCGGCACTGTATTATAATCAATTATATATGTAATAAATTAACCGTTCAAAAGTTGCCGCCGAAAGCTTTTAAATACTTGCGATGTTTTTAGATTCTACTATGACTTATACGCTGGTCGTCACCGAAAAACCATCCGCCGCAAAGAGGATAGCCAGCGCTCTTGCAGACGGTGAAGTTGAAAAACTCGGCGGGAGAGGGGTCTCTTATTACAGCATAACGAGGAATGGAAGGGACATGATGGTCGTGCCCGCAGTGGGTCACTTATTCGTACTCGACGAAAAAAACGGCGGGCTGAAATGGCAGTACCCGGCGTTCTCAGTTGAATGGAAGCCGACGTATACAAGGAAAGGAAACGAGTGGGCAAAGAAGTACTTCGACAGCATGAAGAAGGTGGCAGAAGGCGCTGACGAGTACATATCAGCATGCGACTACGATGTTGAAGGTTCAGTGATCGCATGGAACGTACTGAAATTCATCTGCGACGTCGAAGATGGCAAGAGGATGAAGTTCTCAACGCTCACCACGCCGGACCTCATAAAGGCTTTCGACGATATGTCCGAACATCTGGATTTCCCCCAGATAGAAGCCGGGCTGACGAGGCACCAGCTTGACTGGTACTTCGGCGTCAACATGTCTAGAGCACTCACGATATCACTTGAGAAGGCAGGCGCCTACAGGACGCTTTCCACCGGAAGGGTGCAGGGACCGACACTGGAAATCCTCGTCAAGAGGGACGGGGAGATAGAAAAGTTCAAGCCCGTGCCCTACTGGGAGATAGAGCTAAACGGTAGTGTAAAGGCAGGTGACGTGATCGCATTCCACATCAACGGCAAGTTCTGGGAAAAGGGCGATGCCGAAAAGGTAATGGAAGTATGCAAAGGAAAGGACGGGAAGATCACTTCGATAAAGAAGGAACAGCAGCAATACTACCCGCCTGTGCCTTTCGACCTCACGACCATGCAGAGGGAATGCTACGCGCTTTTTGGGTTCTCGCCAAAGACCACGCTTGACATAGCGCAGACACTTTACGAGCAGGCGCTCATAAGCTATCCGAGGACCAGCAGCCAGAAACTGCCGCCGACAATAGGATACAAAAAGATTATCGAGAAGCTTTCCGGCCAGAAGTGGTACGAAGAACTGTGCGGGAAGCTGCTTTCTAAGAGCAAGCTTTTCCCAAGGCAGGGCAAGAAGGAAGACCCAGCACACCCTGCCATATTCCCGACGGGAAACAAACCAAAGGAACTGAATGCTTACCAGAAGAAGCTATACGACCTCATAGTCAAGAGGTTCATGGCAGCGTTTGCCGATCCTTCTGTGAGGGAGTCCGTGAAAGCGATAGTAAGCGTTGAAAGCGAGGAATTCGCAGCAAACGGTGTCACAACGATAGAGCCCGGTTGGATGAAATTCTATGAGCCTTACACTCGCATAAAGGAAGTCGAGCTTCCTTCGATGAAAGAGGGTGACGACGTAAAGGTCGAAAAGCTCAAGATGCACGAGAAGGAGACCCAGCCGCCGAAGAGGTACACGCAGGCGTCGATTCTCAAGGAAATGGAAGACCTTGGACTCGGAACGAAGGCAACGAGGGCAAACATACTAGAGACTCTCTACGACCGCGGCTACATCAAGGAAAAGTCCATAATAGTCACGGAACTTGGAAAGGCTGTCGTAAATGCTCTCCGAAAGCACTGTCCTGACATAGTTTCTGTCGACCTTACCAGAAGATTTGAGGAGGACATGGAAAAGATCAGGGAAGGACAGAAGAAGCGCGAAGACATAATAAAGGATGCTGAAAAGGAACTCGGGAAGATCCTGGACAAGTTCAAGACAGAGGAAGCCAACATAGGCGGTGAAATAAAGGACGCTGTCCGCAAGTACGAAGAGGAAGAGAACAACGTTGGGCGATGTACGAAATGCAAGAAAGGAAACATCATGGTCATAAGGTCGCAAAAGACAGGGAAGCGCTTTGCAGGCTGCAACAACTACCCAGACTGCACAAACTCCTTCCCGCTTCCGCAGAAGGGAACGCTTTCTGTAAGCTCAAAGACATGCAAGTGTGGCATGAACCTTGTAGAGATCAAGTCCAAGGGAAGGCGCCCATGGAAGCTCTGCATAGAGCACGGCTTCGACTACAGCGACAAAAAAGAGATCAAGAAGGCAAGCGAAGTCAAGAAAGGTAAGAAGTAGTTCAGAATATTTTCCTACCAGACGGCTTTATTCCTTCATGGACGATCTCGAATTTGACAGTCTTGCCCTCGGGAAGCCAGCGGTGCTTTATTATTGATGCATTCCTCTCGGACATCTTTCCGGTCCTTTCGAGGAACACGACAGCCTTTGACCAGTATTTTATGGCGTCGCCTCCTACTATCTCGTTGTTCTCGGTGTCCCAGTTCTTGTAAGTATGCGAGGTGACCACGACGGGTATGCATCTTTCCCTCGCGATGTTGGACAAAACAGACATCTGCTTGGAAAGTTCCCTGTTGGCTTCAAGCGCTTCCTTCTCAGGATCCGAGTACTCTAGCCTGTAAAGGGCTGCCGCGGAATCCACTATTATCATGTCAGCCGGCATGCCCGGAAGGCTTCTTATCATCTTTCCCTGCTCCTTGAAATCCTTTGGTTCAAGTATCTGGACGCTTTTCAGCGCTTCTTCGGGGTTCGGGAATATCTGCGCGAACCTCTCTTGGGAGAAGCCGCCCTCGGTGTCTATGAATATCACCTTCCCGCCACTTCTTATCACCTCAAGCGACGTCAGCAGGCAGAGGTTGGTCTTGCCGGTGCCGGGAGCGCCGTAGAAGTTTGTGAGCGCACCATGTTCTATTCCCTCCATGAGTGACTGGAATGGTTGCGGAAGAGTAAGCTTTTTCTTCATGAGAATATTACTCGGGTGATGATTTTTAAACGATGATCATCTGATGTCTTCTGGCTTTGTTTTACCTTCATGAAGTTTGAGAATGAGTCTGTCCGGCCTCAGAACGTCGAGAGGTATCTTCTTCAGCAGATCTGTTGTTTTCCTGTCATACTTGCCGCTGTAAATCAGTCCTATGAGCATGCCAGCGAATGTACCTGTGAGCACTTCGCCTATCTGCTCGCCTATATCTGTTTTCGTGGATTTCACGACAGGCCCGTGATGGTGCAGGTACGTATTGACGTAGCAGACGTCATAGCCCATTATGTCTATGATCGAGTTCCATATGGTTTCCAGGCAGAACCCTCCGGGAACGTTGGAACCGCAGTATTGGGACTTTGACAGACCCATGAGATCGAGTACGTGCTTGCTCAGGCTCAGTTTTTCCAGGAGAAACCTCGGATTGAAGGCCACCTCACCGCTCAGTGCGTAAAGGTTGTGGCTTGAACCGAGTGCCCGCGAGTAGAAGTCCTTCACTATCCTCGTGACCAAGCCGAACCTCAGCTCAAAACTCTTCTTGAGTTGCGGCATCCTCATGTACGATGCCTTGAAGAACGTTTTCCTTGTTTCGTCGGGTCCTCTCTCACGGATGTTAGTTATTATGGAACGGATGAAGCTGCGAAGGAAGAATTCTATGTCAATGTCTACTGGCGGATCATCATAGACCCTCGAAAGGGCGGCCATGTTATCCGAATCCAGTATTATGCAGAAGTCGTGCTTCTGTGTGAGCGCATATTTCACCGCAGACTCTATGGCCTCACCCTTTCCGGCGCCGTTCTGCCTTATGATAGTGCATCCTAGGTCACTGCCTCCGCTTTTCATGCCTTCCAGTACCTCAGCAGGCTCGTGCCTGGAAGAATAGCCGTCAGTGATTATTATCTCGTTCACAAGACCCGCTTTCTTGACGTTTCCGACGAGTGATACGTTCCTCTCGAAGTTAACTTCGTTGTAGGTGGGCATTATGACGGAAAGTGTCACCCCGGCAGCTTTCAGGAATTTCTTCCATTCGCCGTCATGGGAATAAAGTGCGCTCTTCATGCCACGGAGATCACTGAATACGCTTTTCTTCGGCTTGCGGAAGAATTTCCTTATCTTCTCTTCAGGAACTGCACCATGAACGTTAAGGGTGGACGCGGCCGCTGAGGAAACCCTGTGCAGAAAATCGTTGAATCTGGATTCCTTCAGGAAATTGTCTATGACAGGTTTCTTCGCTGATATCCCTATCTCTTCACCGTCGCTGAAGACGTATGAAGCCTTCAGTCTGCCAGTCTTCCTTTTTTTCTTCACAAGCGAGATCCTGCTCGCACATTCCTTTTTGTATTTTTCGTAATCTTCGAATTCTGCCTTTATGAGGTTGACGGATCTCCTTGAATCTCCTGATACGTACGAAGCGCCGCCGTTTTGATTGTCTTTAAGATCCATCAGCAAGAGAACTTTACCGTCCTTTTCTACTGTACCGAGAATGACATGTTCGCCAGCCATTGCAGAAATTTTCGTCACCATAATAAATAATACTCAGAACTGCAATAATAATTAACATGAAGACAGTAACGCAGGTCGGTAATGAGGTTGTCTCTATACCACCTACCGGCTGGGGTGCTGTAGAGAAATGGATTGTGGAAGTAGTATCACGTCTTAACAAAAAGTATCGTTTCAAGATAATTTCATTACCTGCACAGGAAAGAATAGCAATTCAGAACACCGAATTCGTGTATCTTTCCAGCTTGTGCACTTTATCCAAGAAGCTGTCGAAGATCGAGGAGCATTATATCAAGAAATATCTGAAGGTGTCACCGGTACGATGGTACCTCAATAAAAAACACATAACCTCATGGTCTTATGCACATTTTCTGAAAAAAGAAATTGAACGCCACGATACGGATATTTTTCATTTTCACCAGAGACCAGAATATCTTGCGTACACGGAACCTAAAAAGCCTGTCATAATGCATCTTCATAACCGTGTGGAAGGCCTGACAAAAAGCTTCCCTTTATTCCCGGAATTCTTCAAAGGGGTTGAACGTGCAGATATTGTAGTTGCAGTATCTGAGGATCTTTTAAAATACTACCTGAAAAAGGGCGTGGAAAAAAGTAAGCTTAAACTCCTGTACAATGGTGTCGATGTCAAACGTTATGTACCAAGAAAAAAATCCCCGGGAACAAGACTCCTGTTCGTGGGAAATCTTATATCGAGAAAGGGTGTGATATATCTCGTGCGCGCATTCAAGGAAATAAAAAAACAAATACCTGATGCGGAACTTCAGATAGTGGGCAAGAGGAACGAGAAGAGCGAATATGTGCAACAGGTAAAAAAAGAAAGCTTTGATGGTGTCAGATTCCTCGACGCGCAGAATGAGGGTGAACTGATAAGATACTTCCAGGAAGCGACAGTGCTTGTACACCCGGCGGTCTACGAAGCCTTCGGAATGACACTCGTGGAATCCATGGCGTGCGGAACACCCGTCATTGCGACAAAGGTCGGGGGAATACCAGAGGTTATTGGAGATTCCGGTATTCTCATAAAGCCCAAAAATCCTACCGACATCGCAGATAAGGTGATCAGTTTGCTGGAGAACAGGAAGAAATACGAAAGTCTTAAAAAGAGGGGAAGAGAACGTGCAGTGAAGTATTTCTCGTGGGAAAACGTCTCCGATCGGCTATCGTCGCTGTACGAGAAGTTCTAGGCGATTTCTTTGTAAACATTCAGCGTTTCCTTGGCTGCCTTGTCCCACGAATACTGTTTCGCGAGTTTCAGTGCGTTTTTGGATATATTATTTCTTAGCTCGGCGTTGTCGAGGAGTTTTTTCATCGCCATTGACAATTCGGCAGAATCTTTCGGTTTCACTACAACAGCATTCTTCCAGTTATCTATTATCTCGGATGCGCCGCTCATGGAAGTCGTTATGACAGGCTTGCCGCTTGCTGCGCCTTCAAGTACAGTGAGGCCGAAGGGTTCGTATATTGATGGAAGGCATACGATAGTGCTCTCTGAATACAGCTTATTCAGCTTCTTCTGGTCCACTCTTCCTATAAACTGCACTTTCCTGTCGATTTTCAGCTTCCTGCAGCGCTCTTTAATTTCATCCACATAATCAACGTCTCCCTCTCCGCATATGACGAGTTTGTAATCTCTGTAGTCGTCGATTATGCCCGCGAACGATTCGAGAAGGTATTCTATTCCTTTCATCGGGGATATCCGTCCTATGAAAAATATGTATTTATTTTCGTCTCCTGTTGAGAAACCGCCCGAATCTATGCCATTGTATACCACTCTTATGATTTTCGGGTCAACAGAATACAGGTCAACAAGTTCTTCTTTGATTTTGCCACTGACGGCGATTATCCTGTCAGCAGAATAAAGTGATTTTTCGAGACCGTACCTGCTCTCCTTGAAGGTTCCAAGGTACTTCTTTTTACCGAGCATCGTCGAATGGAGTGTCAAAACGAACGGGATGCCGAATTCCTCTTTCACTCTCCTCCCGCCGTCAGCCGTCACCCAGTCATGCGAATGGACTACATCAGTGTTATTCCCTTCAAATCTCTTCACCAGAACCTTGTTATAGTGCCTCACCATTTCGGGGTCATATTTGACCTTCACCAGGCTTTTTGCACCATTTACCGGAACCGGAACTACTTTTATCCCGCTCGCATTCATGTCGAATGGCATGACAACTTCAAGATCACAGAGTCTGGAAAGACTATCCGCGATGTATTTAATATGGATGCCTAAACCACCTAGGTTGAAAGGGAAAAGCTCATAAGCCAGCATTGAAACGTTCATATCATCACGTATTTACGCGTTACACAATCATTTTTATTGAAAATGCGCCATAAATAATGTATGGGTAAAATAAGGGTATGTATGCCAACGTGGTATTACAAGCCCAGGATTACAGGTACTGCAACTGTCATGGAAAACATGATAAAATATCTTCTGAAAAGGAATGTAGAAGTATACGTGATCACGAGACAGGAAAAAAATCTTCCCGATGAGGAGACCATAAAGGGTGCAAAAGTTTTCAGAATGAAAGAGCTGGTCGTGGGTTACGACGCTGATGCGACATACAAGGCGATAAGTGATTTCATAACACGAAAAAAGATAGACATAATTCACGCACACAACTTACACAAAGTCCTGCCTTCCCTGGAGTTCAAAGGAAAGGATTCATACCAGCAGTCTCTTTCATTATACAGGGTTGGAAAAACACTGGGAGTGCCTGTAATCATGTCTCTGCACAGTTACGGTGACCCCTCTCTTATAGATATCGGCTGGGACCACTTTTTCCCTATTACAAACGATATGGCAAGATTCTCGATCAAAAACGGTGCAGAAAAGGGGAAAACGACCATGGTGTACAACACTGTCGACACGGACGTTTACAAGCCCATTGAACCTATATACAGGAAAAAATTCGGGATAAGGGATGATGAAAAGCTTATATTCTCCCCGATACCGCTTTTCAACAAGGGCCAGGCCACTAAAAGAGGGATATTCATCTTACTGAAAGCTGCGTCTATTACGATGAAGAAGTTCAAGGATTTCAAGATTCTGCTTCCAGGATACGAAAAACTTCTTAAAAAAGACGTGATGAAGCTGCAGAAACAGATCACCAGCGAGGCAAAGTCTCTTGGAATTGAAAAGAATATATTATTCTTCCCCGGCGTGCTTCCGGATTCGGAACTTCCATCACTTTATTCCTCCTGCGATCTTGTCATCAATCCGTCGGCAATAGGCGAGCCATTCGGCCTCCAGTTCATAGAAGCTGGTGCTTGTGGAAAGCCTGTGATAGGGACCAAAGGAGGCGGAGTTCCGGAAATAGTGAAAAACGGGTACAACGGATTCCTCGTCGAGATGAAGAATGTGAGGCAGCTCGCGGATGCCATGCACAAGATACTCTCTGACAATGAAACAGCAAAAAGGATGGGAAAGAACAACCGAAAAGTCGTATATGAGAAGTTCTCTATCAGTGCACAAGTGCCGAAAGTGCTGAAAGTCTACAAGGATTTACTAAAGGGCAGAGGTTAGTGGATGTTAAGCTGGCCCATATTCTTGCTGATTGTTCTCATAGTATTGATAAATTCCTTTATCTCATTTTTCGGGTCGGTCATGCGTCCCAAGTACAAAGAAGATAAGAACTATGTTCCAAAGGTTTCAGTCATAATACCAAGCAGAAACGAGGAGAAGATGATAGCTGATGTGATAGAGGCATGGCTGAAAGTGGACTATCCGAAAGATAAGATAGAGATAATATGCTCCGACAACTCCACGGACAGCACTCCGGAGATAATAAAAAAGTACTCGAAAAAGCACAATATAATCAAGTATATTTCAGGAAATACCAAGAGCAAACTCGGTGCCGTGCTCTTCGCGATCAAGAAGGCCAAAAATCCTGTCATACTGATTTCTGATTCTGACGTTGTGGTCTCGCCATCATGCGTCAGGGAAAGCGTGAAATACCTGGTCGATGAGAGAGTTGGCGCAGTATTTGGAAAAAGGACCCCGGTGAACTACAAAAAAGGCATTTTCAGCAGATGGGACGCTCTCAGATTACTGAAAACGTTCGTGAGACATCGGCTGTTCACGCGCATAGATTCGTCCGTTTATTTCTCCGCATCACCATGTGCCATGCGGAAGAAGGATCTGGCTGACATACCTGAGAATGATGAGCTGATAGCGGATGATCTTTACATGGCGCTCCATCTACGTAAGAAAGGTCTCAAGGTAGTATTCAGTCAGAACGTGGAAGGTAAAGTAGGGGTACTGAGATATATGAGGGAGGTTTTCGTCAGGAACCCAAGAGGTGCCAAGGGAACGGCAGAGATCGCTCTGAAAGGTTACGATGGCACATTTGGAAGGAGGAAATACGGCAGGTTCGGCCTCTTCATAATTCCGTACGTCGAATTCATGTATCTAGGCGATTTGCTGCTTTACACGCTGCTTTTCGTAACTCTCGCAACTGACGCTGTCTTGAGTGTCTTGGTGAGCACTACACCTACACTCGTCGGTTATCTGGGAAATCTCATTGTGATATGGTACGCAGTGATGTTGCTGAGAGTCTTCGTGTTCACGCTGATCGTTTATTTTGTTTTAAAGCACAAAGATCGATCATTCTTCCTTATCATGTTCCTGGACCCATTCATAGGTTTCGTGAACATGATTGCCGCTTTCATGGGTTTCTACAGCTACATTTTTGGCAGAAAAGTTGAATGGAAAAAGACTGGATCTGACAGGATAATAAAATAGTCAGAAACTCATGAAAGGCTAGATCACTTGATTGCCTTTTTGTAAACCTTTTCGGTCTCCCTTCCGCACGATTTGACCGAGAAGTGGTCTATGACCATCTGCCTTCCTTTCTTTCCCCTCTTCTTGAGCCAAGCCTCATCGTTTATCCTGTTTAAGACCGTGTCCGATATGGCTCTCGCCGATTTGGATTCTATGACCTCACCGACGTCCTTTGTTACTATCTCAGGAATGCCACCCATCTTGGTTGCGATGACAGGTGTACTTGAAGCAAGGGCCTCGACAGAGACGAGGCCGAAAGGCTCGTTCCATATAGAGGGAGTGACAAAAATATCTGCAGCGCCGTAAAGCTTTATCAGGTCCTTTCTCATCACCCATCCAAGTATCTTCGTGTTCTTGAGCTTGTACTTTTTTATCAGTCTTAACATCTCCTTTTGGTAAGAGCCCTGCCCTGTGATCAGCGTTACTATGTTCGGGTCCTCTTTTTCGTACACGCTTGCAGCCTCAAGCAGGTACTGGAATCCTTTTTCTTCTGTGAAGAAACCTGAAGAGAAGATCACTCTCTTGTTCTTGCACCCATACTTTCTCTTTATGGCGCTTCTCACCCTGGATGAGGCTGCCTTGAAGACGTCGGTGTTTACTCCGGGGTAGATTACCTTTATCTTGTTCTTCTGTACGCCAAAATCGTCTACCAGCTGCTTCTTTGTGAACTTGCTGTTTGCCATGATCTTTTCAGACCCGTCAAGACCTGTCTTGGCCATATCGAAATTCCTCTTGCTTTCAAGTGATGAGAGCATGCCAGTCCCGTGCGCTGTCACGACGTATGGGACGCCGTTTATCTGCTTTGCCATGTTTGCCGCAAACGGAAGAACGCCTACGTGATTGACGTGAATCACGTCAAGCCCCCTCCTCTCGTTTATCTTCACTCCCCACTCGGCAAACCTGCGTGACAGGCTGAATATCTGGGAGTCAGGAATGGTGGATATCTTTACGTTCTTCTTCACATCGGCCCTTCCCTGGTAAACCGGTATCTGGAAGGGGAAATGAACGTACTTTACATCAAGGCCCTTTAGGACCTTGAGCTTTGAGCGCATGCCCTCGACAACGGTTATTTCGTGTTTTCTGGGCTTGAAATAGCTGAGAAGCGACTGCATGTACCTCCCGGAGCCTCTGCCGGCCATCCTGTGCAGGTAGAAGTAGCATATCTTCATTTTTCACACCAGACAATATACAATTCTATTTGGTTTTTTCTACTTAAAAACAAAAGTATAAACATTGCAACAAAAATCATTTTCATTTTTCCTGTTAAGAGTGACCTAGTGCTCGTTTTTGTTTACAGGTATGCCTATTTCAACTACTTCCACGCGGCCAGAGTTGTTTTCGTCCATACCACTCTTGACATCGTGGAATGTCACGGTCATGTCCGGTTTCACGGAAATCCCCATCACTTGACCTGTATCGGCGTCGAGCCCGGAAGGGCAGTCCAGTGAAACCTTGAACCCGTCTGACGAATTGAACAAACGTATGTTATCCGAATAAGTATCGTCAGCGCTGCCCCTGAGCCCGGTTCCGAGCATGGCGTCGACCAGCACGTCTGCTTTCACGGGATTTTGCACGTTTTCCTCAAACCCGACAGGCTTTCCATTTTCACGCAGCCCCAAAAGCCTTTCGTAATGCATTCTTGGAAGAGGCTTTAGCTCATCAGTACCCTTTACGAAGAATATGGTGACATTTGCGCCCATTTCAAGTGCATCTCCTGCGAAAACGAGGCCATCGCCGGCATTGTTTCCCGTACCGCAGAAAACAAAAACAGCCTTGCCCTCAAGTTTTATCTCAGAATCCACGATCACTGCAGCGCCCATTCCCGCGTTCTCCATGAGCTCGGCCTCGGTCATACCTGCACCGATTGCCCGCTTCTCGGCTTCGCGCATCTCTGCGACAGAAATCATACGAAATCTACCTTGCTGCCCGCTTTCTCGATGGTCTTTTTCAGGTCCTTCATTGCCTTCTGGATCTCCTTTATGCTGCGGCCACCGCTGCATATTATCTTTTTCTCGAGTATGATGAAATCGATGCCGTCGTTCCTGTATACTATTCCGGGGAGTTTCTGCGTATCGTATTCGGCATCCTTGAGCTTCTGCGACAGCTGATCCAGATCCACGGTATCCTTGAGGCGAAACGCCGCTACTATCTTTTCTATGACCATGTCAGGTTCGGTTTCAAACGCGTGCTCTATGCCCAGCTCCTTCAGCTTCTTTATGACGTTTCTCATGGCCTCCTCGGCGTCACGGATGCTTTTTGTGCCCGTGCAGACGATCTTTCCTGCAGAAAATATCAGCGCAGTTGCTTTCGGTTCCTTTACCCGGTAGACGATACCATCGGAATTCTCTGTATCATAATCTGCGTCATCTTCGTTGGATGCGATGTTATCAAGGGGTATCCTAACGCTCAGGTCTGTTGTAATGGTCACATCCTCGATATGCACGGGCAAAACGCTCATAATCACCAACTTTTATTTTTTAGGGTCCTATAGAATAATAGTAATTATGGTAAAGAAAAAGCTTTACATGTATTCCAACGCGATTGCGCTGGTTCTCGGCATACTGTTTTGCTTTCTCACTTACAGTTTCATCGGCATACCAATAGCAATAGTGACGCAGATACTGCTTGGGATAACGCTGCTGCTCGGCTTCATACCAGTAATAGGGGTCATATTGTACGCATGGCTTGCATGGTTCAACGTACTTCCATGGATAGTATCGGTCTTCGGCGTGGAATGGACATGGTCACTGACTGTCCTTTTCGTGCTCAACCTTATAGTATCGATAGGCTGCACGGCACAGGCCATAATAAGGATATTCACAGTCTACTGGAGACTTTGAAGGAATCACTTCTGGAACCTTCCGACCTTGTCGGTCAGGTCAACGTGTGTCAGGAAAAGTGACCTGCAGCAGTACCTCTCTATTCCAAGCGAGTCCAGGACCTTCTTTGTGTCCTCGCCCTTTGCAGTCCTGGTCTTGAACTCTTCCCAGAACTGGCCAACAGGCTTGCCACAAGTTATGCATCTTACGGGTATGATCATTTTTTCACCTTTTAATCTCTATATAATCGGGTTAAACCTTTAAATTGTTTTGGCAGTGATCACCTTCCGGTAGACTTCACAGTCTTCCTGCTGAAGATCTTTCCCTGCCTAGGTTGTTTGCGGGGCTTTTCCCTGTATTCTTCATCGGGCAGATGCAATGGCTGGCAATCGCCAAGATAATTTCCCTGTCCATATCCTTTCAAACGTTTCCTATTCTTCTCATCAGAACCGTCTATATCAATTCTAAGGCGTGCCATCAGGCTGTGATTACTTTTCCTCGTTTCTGTATTCGGTGCTGCGTAGATTTTCCTCCCAAGACCTATCTCGAAACTGCATTTTTCGCCTCGGAAAAAGTTGTTTCTGTACTCCTCGCCATGTTTTGTGACGAGACTGAGTCTGATATAGAGGTCACTTAAAGCGTTGGTACCCATATCCCTGCTTATACCCAAATGAGCGCTCTCGTAATTGCCATTCTTTGCCGTCGGCAGTTCAAGCCAGGCAGTGACAGGGCAGCAGAGTTCCGTTGTCTTGGTTTCAAGGTACCGCCTGATGCTGGGACTGAAGTCAAAGGAAAGCTTACCGTCTGTAAGAAGAGTTCCATGAACGGTTGCGCCCAGAAAACCGTCATTATAGAGAAAGTCGCCCCCCTCATAATTATAGTCATTTTTTCTCATCTCCTCCTCGCTTGTCCAGACCGTTGGAAGAAAGTCCATGGATGGCATCAGGTAAAGATTTTTACCAGCTTTGAACCTTAATCCGAGACCGATGCGATTAGAATATATGACGTTGGTCTCAAGTGGGTCTACGTAGCACCAGACAGGGAGCTTTTTTGGGAAAAGGCATAACTCGAAATCCGTGTCTGTCTGGAGATTGCCGCGATTATCATTACCAATCGTAAATGCCATGTCGGTTTTAAGAAAGCCTTCCGGGGGTATGGCATTGTGCAAAGGATACGTCCTGTCATAATACTCGGAATATCCTGAATAATCTGGTTCCTGCTGCGAATGCGAATAATTTGAGAGCGATGAAGCCGCTGCTCCGGCAATAAGCATTTTCTTTGCAAAGTTCATGATTAGTGGATAACCCTAAACTTTTTAAACTGAGCCAAGCAGTAATGCTGAAAGCACCGGGCACCGGATGTGTGCATGTAAGCGACCTACTTCTTGTATTCGAACTCTTCGACCTCTTCAAGAAGCGACCTGCAGAACGCGCAGTACTTGGCAAACGGATTGACGTTTCCAAGCCTGTCGATCTTTACCCTGAACCTTGATCCGCAGATAGTGCAGTTGCACTTTATCTCCTCTATTTTGTCCAAAGTCATGATCATCACAGAATCGTTACGATTATTTCTTGACAGAGAGCTTTATAAGCCTTCCTGTGTACGGATTCATCCGACGATTTCCATGACGGCTCCGCGGATTATAACAAGAGCGTTCCTGGCCTCGGCACTGAGACCGTGCCCATCCTTCCTCGACCATGGCTGGAAGCCTATGAACACAACTTCTCCCTCAAGTGCATTCTGCAGATATCCAAGGAACATCTCAAGGTCGACCTGGCCGTCTTCATGTAGCATATCCCTGGCTTCATCGGCACTCAGACTCTCCACGATCCCAGAACCCCTGTGCATGTCAAGAGCTGCGATTACCACGACCTTGTCAGGCTTGAAATCAAGGACGTCTTTCGTGAAATCCTGCGGGGACCTGCCGCAGTCTATGAAAAGGAAATTGTCCCCTGATAATTCGTTCTGTATGTCCTTAAGCGACTCTGAACCTATTCCCTCGTCGCCGCGGTTCCTGTTTCCTGCCCCGCATATTGCGATGCGTACCATAGTATCAGTATTTCTTAAGGACCTTGACAAGCGTGTCCATGACCGTCTTTCCGTCAACAGATCCCCTGACTTCCTTCATCACAAGCCCCATGAGAACCTGTTCCCTTCTGGGATGGCCTAAAAGGTCCTTCTTCCCCTCGATTATCCCTGATATGATTCTTTCAAGCTCGGTAGTATCGACCGTCTTGACTGTCCCTGCAACTTCGCTGACGCTCTTACCCATACTTTTTGCAACACAGCGCAGTATCTCAGGGACCGCCTCTTTTGCAACCTGCTTTTTCGACACCATGTCAAAGACGTCGACAAGGTGCTTCTCCGTGACTGCGGAAACGTCAAGGCCTTCCCTGCTGATCTCCTTCATGGTCGAAAGCAGCACGCTTGACACAAGCTTCGGGTCGGACTTTTTGGAAAGCTTCTCAAACAGCTCGTCATCTCCCGACTGCACCAGCTGCTTTGAAAGCTCTTCTGATATGCCATAGGACTTTGTTATCCTCTTTATCCTCTTCTCCCACGTCTCAGGGAGGTTTTTGCCTAACTCGTCCATCATCTCCCCGGTAATGGGAATCGGGGACACGTCGGTTTCAGGGTACATCCTCGCAGCTCCTGCCATTGGCCTCATGTAGGCCGTATCGCCATTGTCCAGGGCCTTCCTCACCTCAGTCGGTACTCCGTCCATGAACTGGTTTATCCTCTCTTCAAACGCTGCCGCGGTCTTCTCCGCAAGCTCATTTCCTGAAGCCATTATTATGATCGTGTCCCCAACCTTTGCACCGAACTTCTTTCCTATGTCCGAAAACTCGCGGTCAAGCTTGTACTTTTGCAGGTTCTCATCGGAATGGATTATACCCTTTATACCAGCCCTCACTTTCACGTAGCCTGCTATCTCATTTCCAAGTGTCCGGGTCTTGGTAACATTTCGTGCAAGCATTCCGGCAAAACCCGGAACTATTATCGCGAATACATTCTTTCCCTTCATTATCTTGCTCTCGGTCTTTGCAAAAACCTGCGTCACGTCCTTTACACCGGAATGGACCTTGGAAAAGCCCTTCTTCTTCAACTCCTTTCCTATCTCTAGGATGCTTACCTGCCTCTGGACCTCGTTTTCGACGAGTTCCGGTATGAGCTTCAGTTCCTGAGCTCCCTTTATCTCGATTCTTGCACCATCTGATATGGAGACGTTGACATCCTGCCTGATGCTGCCAAGTCCCCTCTTGACGTTTCCTGTGGACCGAAGAAGCATTCCTATCTTCTCGGCAACTGCCCTGACGTCTTCTGGCGTGTGTATGTCAGGGGTCGTCCCTATCTCTATTAGAGGTATCCCGAGCCTGTCGAGACCATAGACCACGGCATCGCTGCCCTTCTCGATTATCTGCGCAGAATCCTCCTCAATGCAGACGTTTGTTATGCCCACCTCGCAGCATCCAACTTTCAGCTTGCCGTTCAGGCCGGATATCATGGTCCGCTGGAATCCCCCGGTATTTGAGCCGTCTATCACGGTCTTTCTCATGACGTGAACCTCGTCTGGTATCTCGCAGTTGAGCATAAGAGAAACCTTAAGAGAAGTCACAAGCGCCTCCATGTTGAGTGCATGAGGAGGCTCACTGTCGGTTTCCACAAGGCAGTTCTCGTCGCCGTAAACCCTGTAAAGAAACGTCCGGTCCCTCATCATCTCGTGCATGGCCGCAGCATCTATCTTTCCAGACTCGCCCGCAACAGCGCCAAGCTTCCTAGTGACCTCACAGCAGTGGTCTTTTTCGGAAAAGCGCGCAGGGCATTGGCAGAACAGCTTGTTGACAGTATCAAGCTGTTGGTGTATCTCTATGCCGCATTTCAGACCGAGCTTGGAGTAGTCTAGTTTCATGGTTATAATTGGAGAACGTTGATTTATTTGTTTTATTGAGCTGCCAATTCTTCTTGTATGAATTTGATTTCTATATTTTCGGGATCCATACCGTTACCTATTTGATTGAAGCTTTCGTCAAAGAATCCGCGCAGTGACCCTCCGGACGATTCTTTTGCAATAATCTGTGCCGCTGTATCGGAAATGTCCAGAACTTTGATGTTTTGTTCGGCAAAATTTTTGTGAGCTTTAACGGCTGGTTTTTTGATGGGCGGTACTGTATTGGTGACTAAAATGCCTATGTCATTATCATACAATCTTTTGTACGCCTCACCCGATGGGTCGAAATGTGTTAAACATGCACGTACTGATTTAGCACCGTATTTTTTCACAAGCTGCGCTGCAGTTTCAAGACTTCCAGCAGTCCTCAGTACATCATCTCTGAATATTATATCCTTGCCTTCGACATGCTGCTTTATGTCACCTATTATCTCCAGGGCTTTCGTCTTGTCCTTACCATACCTCACTTTTCTCACACCTATCAATGGGAGTCCTAGAAGGTTTGCAAAGAGCTCGGCTCTGGGATAACCGCCAACATCTGGACTCGCGACGACACAGTTATCCAATTCGTATAATTTTCTGAAAGCAACAGCTAAATTACCAGATAGTGGAAGGGCCTCTAACGGGCAATTATGACTTGAAGCCATGACAAGTGTTTCCGAGTGTGGATCAAATGTCAATATATAGTCTGATCCTTTTTCTTCATAAGTGTCCAAGACGTCTCTTGCGGTCACCGGCTCCCTGGTTTTCCTCTTATCCTGACTGAAATAGGGATTGTAAGTTTCTAATAGTGTTATCGCAGAAGACCTCGATCTTTTCAATTCAGTTAACATTTCAGAATTGATCATCACGTGTTGAGAACCATTGGTGTGCATAGGGCTTACCAAATATATCTCACTTCTTCTGACGTTTTCTTGTGTCTCCACTTTTTCTGATCCGTCAGCAAATGGTTCTGCCTGTATGTAAACTTTATCAAAAGACGCGTATCTCTCTAGCTTTTGGTGAATCATGTCACCAAGATATTTCCCCCTCCCTATGGAATCCATATTTGAATAATCTGGGACTGCTAAAATGAAAGGATTTTTTGACATATTGATTCTTGAAAGAAAGTAATAAAAACCCTTCGGTCTTCTGTGGGAAAACTTTAGAAAATGAAATGGGCCTGGAGGGATTCGAACCCGCGACGCCCCGGTTTCTCCGTGGTCAAGTGACCCCTAAGAGCCGGGTGCTCTAACCAGACTGAGCTACAGGCCCATCGATGAATATAATGACAGGGTAACATTAATAAAATTTCTGGGAGTTTCTCACTTCGTCCTTCGCTTGCTTATGAGGGTCTTCCACTGCCACGAGAACTTCTTGAGCTTGCTGCTTTTACCGTATCCGCAGGCAGCGCATTCGTTGTGCTTGACGTGGTAGCTCTTTTTTCCGCATCGCCTGCAAGCTATGTGACTCCTCTTGTTCCTCTTACCAAAAGACGGTGTTCCTTTTACCATAATTCACGGCTCCCTTTACTTTTCCGGGGAAATAAGCACGATGTTGTCGCCCCTGACAAGAACCTTGCCAAGCTTCGTTGTGCTTTCCTTTTCGTCCAAGCTGGCGTCGTCAAGCCACAGGTTTATGTGAGAATCGAATGCTCTCAGCGTACCTGTGATCTTTGAAGCTGACTTCAGCTGTATGATTACCTTCTTGTCCTGTGAACTTCCAAGGACATCCAGTGGTCTTTGCATTTAATCACCTTTCCTTTAAAATCAAGCGAGGTCGGTGTCGCTTGGTCTATATTATTTTCCATAAAATATATATAAAGATATCGTTCTATATTAGATAAGTGATTTCATGGTACTCTGGCATCTGAGATCAAAAAGGAAGCCCACTGGGGGAAGACTTCAGAGGGTGAGGAAGAAGAGGCGAAACGACAGGGGTAACCTGCCGATAGAAACCAAGATAGGAAAAAGGCAGGTCGCAAAGAAGAGAGCCGAAGGCGGCTCCGTCAAGCTCAAGCTTTCTTCTGTAGAGATGATAAACGTGGCAGACCCAAAGACCGGAAAAATCAGCAGGTCCAAACTCATCTCCGTAAAGGAGAACAAAGCAAACCCTCACTTCATAAGAAGAAACATTGTAACAAAGGGTGCTGTCGTTGAGACTGAAGCCGGACTTGCAAGGATTACGTCAAGGCCCGGTCAGCAGGGAATTGCAAACGCCGTGCTTCTCGAAGCTAAGAAGTAAAGTCCTACCTCATCTTTTTCCCAGGACCTCTCCTTCTGTCGCCAAACCAAAGCCTCGTACCGCCTGAAGACTCTATCTTTCTTGTGCGGACGAGATTCTCAAGCTTTTTCATGATCGCGTTTAGCGACTTTTCCGTTGGCTTCTTGAAGTAGGAATCTATGTCTTTTTTTATTTTTTGCAGGTCCGAGTCGTCTGAATACCTGCCAAAAAGCGTGTCCATTTCCTTTCTTTTTTCCTTCCGCTTCTCGTCTTTTAGGAATCTTATGATCTTTTCAATTATCCAGCGGCTTGCAATCATGCATTCACGACCTATCTTTTTCTTTTTATGATTTTGAGCCTAAAAAAGTTTTCACGCTCGAGTTCCTCGAGCATGAAGCGTATGTAGGCATTGGTATGCTTGAGGTTTGGGATGAGTATGTACTCAAGGGCATTTGTCCTTCTTTTTATCTTTGCAACCTCTTCACCGATCCTTCGAAGAGACTCCTCGCTTTCTATCAAAACAAGGAGTTTTTTCAGTGCATCGGAGAAGTTTACTGCCGCATCATCGAGCTTTGACGAGGAAAGCCCGAAGCTGTAGTCCATTTTCCGCTCGTTTTCGGGGACTTTCAGCTTTGGTATCCGAACACCCATCAGGTTCCTCATCTCAAGTTCTACGCCGCTTATTGGGCCCGCAGAGGACGCTGCCGCTTCAACCTCCCCAAAAGGCGAGAGTGCGGCAGCCATTGCAAGGTTCTTCCTGCCGGCTTCAAGAGAGACGGCAAGTTCTTCCCGAATCCCCCTTGCTTTTTCAAGGACTTCAAAGAATTCAGACATAAGCGTGTCGAGTTTCTCGCTTAGGAGCTGGTGACCCCTCGTTGCAAGCGTTATCCTCTTCTTCAGCTTCAGCATGTTCATCCTTGTCGGATGAACGCCTTCTATTAATTTTGGCATAATCTAGTCCTTCTTGAGAAACTTCTCGACGAACTCGGGGTCTATCCTCTTGAGGTCTTTTTTCGAAAGGGAAGCCATTATGTCCCAGGCAACTGAAAGCGTGTCGTCTATTGTCCTGTTTTCCTTCGGCCCCTGGTTTGTGAACTCTCCCTCGAACCTGTCAGAGAACTCTATGAAGCTCTTCTCACGCTCCCCGAGGGCCTCCTCGCCAACGACTGCGACAAGGTCTCTTAGGTCCCTTCCTTCGGCATAGCTTGAGTAGAGTTGGTTTGAAACTCCTGAATGATCGCCTCTTGTCCTGTCGGCACCTATTCCCTGCTGCATGAGCCTTGAAAGGGACGGAAGAACGTCTATTGGAGGGAATACACCTTTCCTGTGCAGTTCCCTTGAAAGCACGATCTGCCCTTCGGTGATGTATCCTGTAAGGTCTGGAACGGGATGGGTTATGTCGTCTGAGGGCATCGTAAGGATCGGAAGCTGCGTGATGCTCCCCTTCTTTCCCTTTATCCTCCCAGCCCTCTCGTAATTCATTGAAAGATCGGTGTACATGTAACCGGGATATCCCCTCCTTCCGGGAATCTCTTCTCTTGCAGCAGACACCTCTCTTAGGGCCTCGCAGTAGTTTGTCATGTCAGTCATTATTACAAGGACGTGCATGCCGTGCTTGAACGCGAGAAACTCCGCTGTCGTAAGGGCTGCTCTTGGGGTTATTATCCTCTCGATCGTCGGGTCGTCTGCAAGGTTTAAGAACGTTACGATCCTTTCCATGGAACCGCTTTCTTCAAAGCTCTCCCTGAAAAACCTTGCCTCCTCTGCAGTTATGCCGATAGCAGCAAAGACCACTGCGAAATTGCTCTTGCCCTTGAGGACGGTCGCCTGCCTTGCAATCTGTGCAGCAAGCTGGTTGTGCGGAAGGCCTGCAGCAGAAAATATGGGAAGCTTTTGTCCCCTGACAAGCGTGTTCATGCCATCTATTGCAGAAACGCCTGTCTGGATGAATTCTTTTGGAAACTCCCTCGAAGCGGGATTTATTGGAAATCCGTTTACGTCCAGGCGGTCTTCTGGGACAAGGTCGCCGAGGTTGTCTATCGGCCTTCCAGCACCGCTGAATACGCGTCCAAGCATTCCAACGCCAACGTCAAGCCTCATGCTCTCGCCACGAAACTTTACGCTCGTGTCCCTTGTGTCAAGGTTTGAAGTCCCTTCGAAAAGCTGGACGACCGCCTTGTCTTTCATCGCGTCAAGCACCTGGCCGAACCTCTTTTCGCCGGTCGCAGTCTTTATCTCGACCATCTCGTTGTAGCTGACACCTGATACCTTGTCAACGATTATGAGCGGTCCAAAGACCCTCTCAACGGACTTGTACTCTTTTACTGCCATAATCAAACACCTGCCTTCATTTTCTTCATGGACGACTCGTGCATCTTTGAGAATTCATTCTCATTCATGTACTTCATCCTGCCCATCTCGGATGCGATGTCCGTATTCAGGACATCTTCTATGGACTTTCCGGAAGCTATCATGCCGTCTGCAAAGGAGTGGAATGCCATTATCATTTCAAGCATACGGAACTGCTTTTCTGGCGGGCAGTACGAATCCACTTCGTGGAAGGCGTTCTGCTGCAAAAAGTCCTCCCTGACCATTCTTGCAACCTCAAGTACCACTCTTTCTGAAAGCGGAAGTGCGTCCGGGCCGACAAGCTGGACTATTTCCCTCAGCTCAGATTCCTTCTGGAGTATTACCATTGCCTTGTTTCGAAGCGCTGCCCATTCAGGAGAAACGTTTTTGGAAAACCACGCGTCAAGCTTTCCGCTGTAAAGCGAATACGAAGTGAGCCAGTTTACGGACGGGAAGTGCCTCCTGTCCGCAAGCGTCGTGTCAAGCGCCCAGAAGACCCTTGTGATCTTCAGGGTGTTTTGCGTGACAGGCTCTGAGAAGTCGCCGCCCGGAGGGGACACTGCACCGATGATGCTGATGCTCCCGGTCTCGCTGCTTAGCGCCTTTACCCGTCCTGCCCTCTCATAGAAGTCTGCAAGCCTTGACGCAAGGTATGCAGGATACCCTTCTTCACCAGGTATTTCTTCGAGCTTGCTTGACATCTCCCTCAGGGCTTCTGCCCATCTGGATGTCGAATCCGCCATCATTGCAACGTCGTATCCCATGTCCCTGTAGTATTCTGCAAGCGTTATTCCCGTGTAAATGGACGCCTCCCTTGCAGCGACAGGCATGTTTGACGTATTCGCGATCATGCACGTCCTCTCCATGAGAGGAAGTCCGGATTTAGGATCCTTCAGGTGCGGGAACTCGTCAAGAACCTCTGTCATCTCGTTTCCGCGCTCACCGCATCCGACATAGATTATGATGTTTGCATCAGACCACTTCGCAAGGCTCTGCTGTGATACTGTGTTGTGCAAAAACATCGGTCCGAAGCCTCCAACGAAATTGTGGAAATCCGGGACAGTTATATCAAAGACGTCCCTTGGACTATCAATAGTCTGCACATCCACGATCTTGTCGCAGTATATGTCGCTCATACAGTCTGCAAACTTCATCAGTGATTCTCTTCCGCTGGCTTTTGCAAACTTGCAAAACACGCCCCTTCCCATCATTTCCTTGTTGCCGAGATAGTTGTCTATGTGGACACCGTAGGAGTTCAGTCGGTTATGGGGCCTGCCAAGAGAATCGTACACCTCCTCAACCAGATCGCTGCCTATAGGGACCACGTCAGTTGAATTGTAAGCACACCTGCCATTTTCAAGATAATCCCTGATTCTTTCGAACTTGACGCTATTATTATTACTTTTTTCATAGAAAATGCCGATCTGGTCCTTTCCTGTAACGAATATCCTGTACTGGGGCCTTCCATTTACTCCCGTCCTTTCGGAAAGCTTGTGGAGTATTCCTAGCCTCAGAAGAAGATACGAGAACCCTATCTGGAATTCGCTGCTGGCGGTTGCAATCTCAAGATCGTATCCTCTCTTTGAGACGTGACCATCGCATGAAAAGTAGGCTCCACAAAAGGCCGCAACATGCCTGTCACTGGATTTCATTAGGATCTTTGGAACAGTGCACGTCCTGGACTTCTTGACCCTTGGTATACCAAGACTGTTCATGAACCTGACAAGGGCGACACTTCCCATGTGCGAACACTTTACTGTGTTTGCAACCTTTCTTATGGAAGTAAGGCCAAAAAGCTTCATACCAAGCTCATCGAACCTGTCAAGCATCTTTTCGTCATTGTTGTAGAACTCTATTCCCCCAGGCTTGAGGGAACCATCGCCAATCACAAGTCCCATGAATTCTGCAAGTTCCGTAGAAAACGTGTCAGGTACTGAAATCTTCTTTCCATATCTCTGGCTTTTTATTGTTGAAACTTTGACTTTCTTCTTTGAAAGAGAGTAAAGCTTCCTCACGAAATCGACAGTCGGCCTGTTGCTCTTGGAGTAGTATCCACTGATGGTGCTGCAGGAGGTCCCGAGTCTTCCTGAAAGCTCCTTTCTTGTACAGCTAAAACCGTCGATAATACCCGGGATTTCGTCAATTATTTCCTTATCACACACCCTCTCATGATCAAAGTGATCAAAGACATTGATCTTCTGGATTTCTGCTTTGATCTTCATCCTCCTCGGTGATATCAGGAAGTCCCCCTTCTTAAGCTTTCCAGCTTCGGTACCTGTTATGGAAAGATCCGGATTGATCTTGAATAGTTTATGGACCGGTGTCACCTCGGCAACCCGTCCCATTCTCGTCTTAACTCTGCACATAGAATTGGTCTTTCCCTTGTAGACAAGTGTTGCCTTTTTCTTCTTCACGTGGCCGCTGTTGCACGAAAAGACATTCAGGGGTTTTGACAGATGTGTATACTCCTCAACGCCTTCGCGCGTCGAAAGTCCCTTTCTCTTGTTCTCTTCAAACACGTCGCACATCTTCTTTATACTTCCATCACCCATGACAACAGGAGTGTCACCACTGACACATTTTCCTGTCCCAAAGCCTCCAGGGATCGCGGCAGCGCCGCCTTTTGCAAGCGGGAAGAACATATCAAACACCCGCTGCCCTGTAAGAAGCGGGATTTCTGGTGCAAGCTTTTCTGTGACAGGCCTTGGCTTTCTGATGGGCCAGGTCTGGACCATCGTAAACTTCTTCACACCGTCCTTTGTCTTTATCTTGTAGACGACGTCATCGACGGTAAACTCCCCTTTTTCAACGCTTTCTACCGTTCCCTCGACACCGTATGGTACCATCACCTTGTGGGTTACGACATCTGTTTCGGGAACCGTGGCAACGACGCTTCCTGCCCTGACGGAATCGCCCTTCTTGACGACAGGCGTGAACTTCCATTTCGCCTTCCTGTCAAGGGATGGGACGAATATTCCCCTCAGTATGTATTCGCCGCACTCCGACTTTATCGACTCAAGCGGTCTTTGTATGCCATCGTAAATGGACTTAAGAACACCTGGACCGAGTTCCACTGAAAGCGGCTTTCCCGTGCATTCTACAGGACCTCCCGGAGTAAGACCCGTAGTCTCTTCGTATACCTGTATGAAAGCCGTGTCACCTTCAAGCCTTATTATCTCGCCAAGAAGGCCTTCATTTCCTACCTTTACCATCTCATACATGCTGCTTCCGCGCATGCCTTCGGCTTCAATTGCCGAACCAGTAACACGTATTATCTTACCCATTTGACTTCACCTCGAATCCAACAACCCTTTTTACCATTTCCTTTATCATGTCACCGCCACCTCCCGTCATGTCAGGGATGCTTACGGTTATCTTTTTCTCGTCCTTTTTTTTCAGCGATTCGAAAAGACCATGAGTCACTGCTATCATGTCCGCACTTTCCGCTACCTTGTCATACACGCTCTGGATATTTTCAGCAGTGGCAATGCTGCTTTCAACGCCTGCAAGTCTCATCCCGAGTACGGTCATGTCGTCCCCGATCACAGCTAGTTTTGCCATAGCACCTCAGCAACCTTATGTCTTGAACCCGACTTGAATTCGGAAAGCTTTGCAGAAAGCGTATTGTCAACAGTCACATGTCCGCTTTCGACAATCACGCCAAAGTCACCTATGCCCTTTGCCTTTGCGCCCTTGAGAAGCTTTGCATACTTCATGTCAACAAAAACCGTCGGGTTTGAAACTCCAGCCTTTCCGTCCCTTGAAAGCGACTCCAGTATCTTTTTCTTTCCGGTTTCGTTCATGGAAAGGACCCTCTTTTCTGCTTCGAGAAATACCCTGTCTATGACCTCGCTTCTCTTCTGCTCAACCTGTTCCTTTATCTGCAGAGTGGCTTTTGCATGTATCCTTTTCTTCTCAAGGTCGATTTCCCTTCGGTATTTTTCTTTGACTTTTACAATTTCAGAAGATGCGTCGCGCTCGATTTCCTTTTTCAGCTTGTCGGTCTCTGCCTTTTCCTCAGATCTGACTTGTTCTGCCTGCTTGTTTCCGGTTTCCTTCAATTCCCGTATTATTTCGCCAATCCCCATAACTATCTTAAGGCATCTGATGAAGACAAGAAAAGCTAAAAATAGGTTTTACAGCTTGGTCACCAGAAGGAATGCTATTATAAGGCCGTATAGCGCAACACCTTCTGCCAGAGCAACGATTATGAGTCCCCATGTTGCAGACTCAGGTTTCTCTGCTATGGCGCCCATTGCGGCAGAACCTGCCTTTGCAATACCGTATCCGGCGCCAAGAGCGCACATTCCTATTGCGATTGCAGCAGAGATTGCAATAATCCCGCTGTCAGACGCAGTAGCTGCGTGTGCTTCTTTCTGTGCGTTCGCACCAGAAGAAAGGGCAAGCACGACAATGAATGCGCTCACAATTGTTAACAATTTCCCTCTCATTATTATCACACTATATAACGTTCATATGGTTCCTTACCTTTAAATATTAAATAGGTCCCACATGTTTGTCCCATATCTCACTTTCTGACCGTGTAATTTCGTTCTGTTTTGAAAGGAGAGAACCGCCTGCCAGAAGCGCTGTAGAACTTGGAGAAAAGCTCGTAATAATGGAGTCTTACGGTCTGCACCATAGATATCATTGCTTCCATGCCGAAGACGCCGACATTTCCGATTATGAATATCAGTACTGACACAACGGAACCGACAGGCCCGCTCATGCCAGATGTCACAACTTCCATCACTTTCATTACCATGAGAAGAAGCGCGCCATGGACGACAGCGATTATAACGACCCTCACGTATGATATCGTGTTTACGAGGAAACATTGCAGGACCTCCATTGCTGCGTAAAGTCCGACAGGAACGGGCTTTTTGTCAACAAATATCTCCCCGACGGGAACGAGGGCGACGGGGATCAGAAGGAGCATGAAATCGGTAAATATTGTACTCATCGCTTCGGCGTTTCCCAGTACCCCTGTTATTATGAGTGGTATGAAATCCATTCCGTGCCTGAAAAACAGGTTTGCGCCCGCAAGGAGCACCCACAACCCAAGAACTCCCCACGGATGGAAGAATGCATGGATTAGCGAATGTCTTGCCTTGTTTACTATGTTCAGTATGCAGCCAAGGCTGAGAACGACGAGTGCAAGCATTATCGAAAACTTTATGAAATATGTTATGTTCGCACCGCCATGGGCAAGTGGCTCCATCCAGAGCGGATGGAACATCCACGAAGTATTCTCAATCGTGAGGCCGAACATGCTACCATAAAGGAACCCAAAAAACGTCGCCGCAATCCCGCATATGACAATGGTCTTTCCAAAGTCCCTTATGCCGGCATCGAACTTCTTTACCATGAAAAGTCCTGCGATAAAGAGCATTATGCCATGCCCGACATCTCCAAACATCATGCCGAAAATGAAAGGGAAAGTGAACGTTATTATCTTTGTCGGGTCAAGCTCGTCGTAGGCCGGAAGCCCGTAATTCTTTGTTATCATCTCAAACCCGCTTGCAGGTCCGGGATTGTGCATGAGGCTTGGTGGTATCTCGCCCTTCCCCGGCTTCCTGCTTGAAACCTCGCACGCATTATTTGAAGAGCGCTTTACCGTACTCTCGAGTGACTTCAGCTTCGCTTCAGGAACCCAGCCGCTGATAAGCCCTGTGAGATTCGTCTTCCCGAATTTCATACCAGACTCGTCGAGATTTTTTTCAATCTTCAACAGTTCAAGAAGAACTAGAAGGTCGTGCCTTTTCTCGGAAAGTTTCAGTAGTTCATTTTTCAGCTTGTCTTCAAGTTTTGTAGCTTTTTCCGTTTCACCTTCAACAAAGGATTTCGCTTCAGCCAGGCTCATCCCTGATATTTCCTCTGGAAGCTTCAGCGGCTCAAAGCCGCTTGTGTTGAGAATCCTTGTTGAATCATCAGCATGTTCGTTTGAAACTACCGCGACTAGAAGGGAACTTCCGCCGGATGCTTTCCCGGCCTTCACAAAACTTTTCCTGGATTTATTTGAGAGTTCTTCCTTTACCTTCAAGACGTCCTTTGCAGGAATGTTTCCAAGAAAGACTGACACAAGGTCGTGGCCGGAAACACTCGACGGGTCAACATCAAGCGATCCAAGAAGCGATACTATCTTGCCGATAGCGGAAAGTTTTTCTTTCCTGTCAGAACACGACTTCAGTTCGTCCCTGATCGACCTGACATTTTCCAAAATAGGTCTCATCTTCTCCGCATCCAAGAGGAGTCTTTCAGTACCGTCGTCTCGTACGGAAACCTTCTCCTTAGAACCTATGTTGTCCTTTTTCACCGGAGCGGGAAACGCTTCAAGCGTGTCTTCGATCATGTTTATGAATTCTGATACGCGCGGATAGCTGTCCGATATACCGCTCTTTTCTACACCAGGAGCGTCTGCTTCTATGAGTTCCATGAGGCCGCTATCCTCAAGGTCCCTGACCACCTTTTCCTTCCTCGTGTCAGGAACGAGTATGTCTACCCGCATCATATCGTCTGGATACCACGTCACAGTATCATCTCCTCTATCTCAGGCTTTGACATGCCGCTTGAAAGGCCCATGGAAACTGACCTGAGATTCGTTATCTCGTTTTCCTTCATCTTGACATAGGCGAGAGGAACACCAATAGAAAGGGTATCGGATGCTGCTTTCTTGTAGGCATTTGCAACGCGCCTTCTGAGCAATTGTTCAAACATGAAAAGTGACTTGCCGTCGGAATAGGAACGGATCGCATCATCAAGGATTCTAACATAGGCACTTTCCGAAATGAGTGAGATGACTCCCCTGACGCCGTCTGCGCTGTCGCAGGAAGTGCCAAAATTGTTCTTGAGGTTGTGAAATATCGGTATCACCGGGCACTTATCCTCACCTCTGGCTTTTGCCCTGAGGGCAAGCATTATGTTTGCACAGTCTATCTCCGTTCCGATAATCTCCCTGACAAGTGGCCTGTATCCCCTCGGAAGCTTTCCAACCTCTTCCCAGAGCCTCTCAAAATAGTACCGGTCAAGGCCTGAACAGACGTCTTCTTTCCGCTCAAGGCAGCCGGAAATCACATCGCCGTACTTAGTCTTTTTCAGGATTTCAGATATTTCTTCAGCACTGTCAGCAGAAGAAAGGGCATTTGCAAGTTTTTTCAGTTTTCCAGTAAGAAAGGCCGTACGGTTCTCGTTACTGATTCCGCTGGACTTCAAATTGAAAAGAAGCTTCAGGCTTTCTATTTCAAAATAAGAAAGCCTTGCAGAAAAGAACGATACTGTGTTCTCGGGAACTATCCTTAGTATTTTTTCAGAAGTTTTAAGAAGGTCCAGGAAAAGTCCGTTTTCTATGTCCAGAAGACTTTTCCCGTCAACCGATGACTTGTAAGAGGAGCTCTCAAGCCATGAGGAAAAATCACGGACGGATTTCATCTCAAGGGCTATCTTCATGTCATTTTCGCTTATGAGAAAGCTCTTCAAGCCCTTTATCCTGGCATTTGAATATTCAAGATTTGTCATAAGACAAAAACCCCAAGACCGTTTTTACTGCGGAATCGAAGTTCTTCTTGGCAGCTTTCTCTATTTCAGAAACTTCCCTTTCCGCACCGTCAAGCATGAGGGAAGCCTCCTTTTCAGAATCATGCCTGCACTTTTCTTTCTCCTTTTCCAGTTCAGTTCTTACGACGTTTACCTTTTCCTCGATTAGCATGCTTCGGTCACGTCTCATTTTCGCAAGCTTTTTTTCAGACTCATTGCGTGCCCTTTCCACCTTGACAGAAATCTCATTTTCGACCTTTCTTATGTGGTCAAGTTCCTTCATGAGTACAGATATTGAAAAACAACCTATAAAAATAGTGGCCGTTCGGATTAGACAAAAAGCGAATTAATTATTTTATTAGCATTGAACAATAACTTATAATGAACAAATACATGCAGGTCGTCTGGTTATATGCTACCGGTCTCATAATAATCTTTATCGGCATATTCACGCTCATTTCAAGTCCCGGTCCCGCAAGCTTTGTGGTAATGCTAGTAGGGCTTGCAATAGCTGCAATCGGCGCTGCACACGGAAGGAAGATGCGGATGACTGGCCAGCTCGACTTCAATGGAGCTGCGGAGAGTGAACCTGGACCGCAGCCGGCTGAACCTGAAGTTACAGGGCATGACGAAGAGGAAGCTGAATGGCAGCCTGAGGAGTTACCCCCGGAGGGGGATATACCGCAACATCCCACAGAGCCGGGGACGGGATCCAGATTCTCGGGACTGTTTCAGTCATTCAGGAAGGCGCCTGCACCCGATGAAATAGCGCTGACCCAGGAAGACATTTTGCAGATCGAGATGGATGACATAAAGGGCGGCAGGATCGTTCCAACAGAAGCTGACATCATAGAGTTCGTGTGCCCAAAATGCGGGGCAGCTAATGAAGAGCGTAATTTCTTCTGCTTCACGTGCGGAAACAAGCTGAGGAGGAAGACTCCAAACGAGGACGAGGGAGGTACCCACATAAAGCTGGATCCGGGAACGATAGAGATGGTGGAAAACCAGAGGGTGGCAAAGATTGTCATATGTCCAAAATGTAACGCTCCAAACAAGGTTGGTGACAAGTTCTGCTGGAGTTGCGGCAAGAAGATCAAATCAGACAGCAAGGAAGCCAAGGCCGTAAAGGACGGAGTTTCCAAGAAGGAAAAGTCGAAGAAGAAGTAACCAATTTAAGAAATCGTTCTATATCTAGGTCATGTCAGTATCATCGAGAATAATGGACATTTCAGAATCGCCGACGCTTTCACTCAACACCAAGGCAAAGGAGCTGAAACTGGCCGGCGCTGACGTTGTGAATTTCACCGCAGGGGAACCGGATTTCGACACTCCTGATAACATAAAGAAGGCTGCAATAGGTGCGATCAATTCAGGCTTTACAAAGTACACGGCACCGGCCGGTACGCCCGAGCTGAGAAAAGCAGTGTCAGAGAAGCTGAAAAGGGAAAACGGCCTTGATTACGGACCCGGGGAAATCATAGTCAGCTGCGGGGGAAAGCATGTACTCCACAATGTAATGATGGCTTTATGCAATACCGGCGATGAGATAATAATCCCAAGCCCATACTGGGTCTCGTACCCTGAGCAGGTCAAACTTGCCGGAGGAAAACCCGTGATAGTCGAAACCAGTAAAGAAGAAGGGTTCAAGCTGAAAGCATCGTCGATTGAAGAGTGCGTGACATCAAAGACGAGGGCCATAGTGATCAATTCCCCGAACAATCCCACGGGCGCTGTATACGAAAAGGAAGAGCTCATGAAGATCGCAGACATTGCGACCAAGAATGGTATCTATGTCATATCGGACGAGATATACGAGCACCTATCATACGAAGAAAAGCCGTTTTCTATCGCGTCGCTTGGTGGGATGAAAGAACGGGTGATAATAGCAAACGGTGCTGCCAAAACGTATGCCATGACGGGCTGGAGGATAGGATGGGCAGCAGGTCCAAGAGATGTCATAAAGGCCATGGTAAAGCTGCAGTCCCACACGACATCCAATCCGACGTCGATTGCACAGGTTGCGTACATGGAAGCCCTGCAGGGCAGCCAGGACGCTGTGAAGATGATGGTGTCAGAATTCAGGAAGAGAAGGGACATTATGGTAAAAGGCCTAAATGAAATTCCCGGAATAAGCTGCCAGGTGCCGGGAGGCTCGTTTTACGTTTTCCCAGGCATTTCAGGCGTCAGCAAGAATTCGATGGAATTTTCCAAAAAACTCCTCGATAAGGAAAAAGTAGCCGTGGTGCCGGGCGTGGCTTTCGGCTGTGACGGACACATCAGGATGTCTTATGCCTGTTCCGAAGAGACCATAAGAAAGGGTCTTGAAAGGATCATGAGATTCGCATCGTCTTGATGGTTTTTTATTATTTTCTGCTCGTTTAATAACATGGCTTTCGTATACTGCACATTGAATTCAGTCCCGAATGGAGGGGAGATTCCGGTGGGCAAAATACTAAGTTTATGCGGAGCCTATGCCGAGAGCGAAAAAGTACTGTGGGAGAAAAATGGCAGTATGAAAATAAGATTCTCAAGCTGCAAATTTGGCGAACTGGATTCGTTTGAAAGTGTGATTGACATAAGCGAAAAAGTTAGGATTGCTGTGGGGGAAAATGAAAAATACATACAGGTAGCAGAAATAAGTACACCCGGTGGCTACAAGGGACTAAGTACACCCGGCGGTTACAAGGGATTGTGTTGACCATCATTCAGGTATTTCATTATCTCGCGTACGTCTTTCTTTTTTATGATGACATCGCTGACCGATGATATCTTTTTGGTCGGCATGAATCCTATCGAAAGTCCGGAGACTTTCATGACATCGAAGTCGTTGTCTGAGTCCCCGACGAAGACACACTCCTCAGGACTAACACCCTCAAGTGACGCTATCCTTTCAAGTGACCTGGCCTTGCTCTCCTTTTCTTTGTAGTCTTCTGGAACGTCTATTCCGGTTATCTTTCCGTCGTCCTCAAACGTCAGCCTGTTTATGACGACGTGGTCGAATATCCTGTGAGCATCGGGTATGAATGTGTCAAGCACTATGCCTATGCTTCCGGATATCAATGCGAGTTTGTATCCTTTCTTCTTCAGCGTTTTCAAAGTCTCCATGGCGCCGGGCATCAGTCTGAACTCTTTTACCTTTTTGGCAAGAGTGTCCATCGTAACCCCCATTTCCTTCCATCTCTCGATGTCGTGGTAAGCCCAGTCTGCATAGGTTATCTTCCCGCTGAAGAATTTTTCCATGAGATCTTCTCGTATCTTCGGGTCGGTTCCGACATGGTCGTGTATGATCTTCCATATGCATTCTTTCTCGTCGATCAGCGTACCGTCAAGGTCGAAGGCAACAAGCTTGTATTTCTTTCCTCCGAATTTGGCAGCAACTTCCATTATGTCCCGGAGCCCAATCTCGCTTATCTTCTTGTCCAGAAGTTTTTTTGGCACACCGGCGTTTCTGATAACTTCCATGGCGCTGCGCTTCGTCTTGCCGTCACTTTTGGACATCGCATCCCTCAGCGCGTTTTTCAGCTTCTTGTCGTCCTGCAGCGACATCTCTCTAAGTAAGAGCTCTCTTGAATCCGCAGGTTTTCTGGGCGTCAGCTTGACAACGAAGCTTGATGTATCAGGACTCGGCGTCCACGCGCTCTTTTCCACGCGAAGAAGAGTCTCGATCTTGAAGAAAGCCTGGGAAAAAAGCGAAAGCCTTGAATAACGGTCTTCCTCCGGATTCGCAGCAAGCCTCTCGACGAACTTCGAAGGAAGCGTGAGTATGGATGATATAAAATCGTGCCTGAAAAGTGCCTTTATGAGCGCCTCGCTTATTGCGTAAGGTGGGTTTGCGACGATCCTGTCAAAGCGCACGCTCTTCTTCTCAAGAATTTCCAGCGCGTTTCCCCAGACGATCTGGACGTTCTTTCCCGAGAACTTCTTTTCCAGTTCGTCCTTTCTCCGCTCGTCGATCTCTATTGTCACGACCTTCTTGCACTTCGCTGCGAGAGCTTCTGTCAGGTTACCGGGACCAGAACCTATCTCAAGGACGGTCTCGCTCTTCTTCAGGTCACAGAGTTCTATGATGTCTGAAAGCACATTCTCGTCAGTCATGAAGACCTGATCAAGATCAGGGTCCTGAAAAATGTCACTCTTATCCATGAGAGTATTTGAGAAATTATGATTATATTATTTCTTTTTCTTCACAAGCGACAGTTCGAGCTTTGCAACGGACTTGATTATGTCGTTTCTCGTTATTATGCCGCAGAGCTTGTCACCGTGCATTACGGGAATCCTGTTCACCTTGTAAGTGTCTATGATTCTCGCAGCCTCCATTATGTCGGCGCCTTCCTCTATCGTGACGGGTTCTGCCGTCATGAAATCTTCGATCTTGAGCTTTGATGCGGCCACTATCTTCTTCTTAAGCTCTGTTGCCTTCTTCCTGCTCTTAAGCCCTGCAAGGACCAAAAAGAAATGGGGCATTGACGTGAAATGTACCTTTGGTGTGTAAATGTCTATGACCTTTATGACGTCAAGCTCGGTTATAAGACCCAGCAGCTTGCCGTCCTTGACGACCGGTGCACCGGAAATGTTCTTGTTGGTGAATGCCTCAAGGGCATCGTGCAGCGTCTGGCCCGGCTTGAACTTTATGAGATTCTTTGTCATTATGTCTTTTACTTTCATGTCACTTCACTGCAGTTATGTAGTAGTACTCAGCAGAGATGCTGCTGTTTTTTTCCACATTAATGTCTTTGAATCCAGCGCTATTAAATGTCTTCTTTATGGTCTCGTGGGATTTGAGGTATTTTGCCTTGGGGACGAAAAGTGCCCTGCCGAAATCGAGTATGCTCACTTTCCCGCCTTTCCGAAGCACTTTCCTGAATTCCTTGAGCAGCTCGGTCGGATCGTCTTGGTATGACAGCACGCCGACGGAAACTATACGATCGAACGTGTTTGCCTCAAACGGCATGAGCTCTTTTCCTTCCTTGACAAAGGCCACGTTCGGCATTCCGGGTATTTTCTTTGCGCGTTCAACACTCCTTTCAAGCTGCTTTATGGATATGTCCACTGCAACTATCTTGCCTTCACTTCCAACAAGCTTTGAAAGTCCCACAACGTCTGTACCTGTCGCGCAGCCGTAGTCAAGAACTATGTTGCCAGGTTTCACATCGGCGTTGGTTATCACCTTGTCCCTTCTGCCCTTTCCATACCAAAGCGGTGAGATCACATCATAAAGCGGTGACACCGCATTGTAGAATTTCTCAAGGAACTCCTTGTCATAAGTTACCCGTATCATTATGTAGATCGGTATACCAAACGCTATGAGCATCAGTCCAGAAAGCATGAGCTCGAACGGTATCTGTATGAGCAGTATTATGCACATGACAAAAGCCATGAGTGGTATGACGACGGGAAGGTCTATGAGCCTGTCTACCGGCCTCTTCTTAAGCTTTATGACAGACAATGCGCAGAGCGCATAAAGCATCAGCGCGTTTGCCATGAGAAGGAATACCGCACCTTCGTATGAACCCGTAAGTGTTATGACGAAGGCTATGATAGCCTGGACCAGAAGCGATCTCGACGGTGTATTGTACTTCCTGCTTATGTTTCCAAAGGAGTCAAGGAAAAGCTTGTCCTTTGCCATGGCGTATGGAAGCCTCGCAGTCGTGAGTATCCACGCATTCAGGCAGGCAAGGCTTACCACTATTGCACCGCCGGTCATCATCATGCCCATGAAGCTTCCGTAGGCAAGCTTCATCACGTCCGCCATGGGTGAGACCGATTCGGCCAGCATCTCCCAGTTCATGACACCAAGCGTCACGAACACCGTGAGCAGGTAGAAAGACATTATGAGAACGGTCGATATCACCAGTCCGAGCGGTATGTTCCTCTTGGTGTCCTTGACCTCACCTGCGATGACAGTCGTCGTCTCCCAGCCTATGAACGGCTCGACTATCAATACGGCGGTCATCCCAAGAGCTGAAAGTCCAAGCGGAAACAGCGGGTCGAAGTTTGTCATGTCGACCTTGGGAAGTCCGAATATTATGAATATCGCAAGCACGGAAAACGTTCCAAGCGTAAGGAAAAGCTGTGTCCTGCCCCCCTGCTTTACGCCTGCATAATTGACAAGTGTTATGATGCCTATGACGCCGGCATAAAGCACGGCAGACTCAACGAAAGTAAGTTCGTAAAAATAATCCAAGTAATACTTTATGGCTATCGTGTGCGTCCCTATGTATATGCACGCCATAAGCCAGGCGGTCCACCCGGTTATGAAGCCCCAGAAGTCGCCCATGGCTTCCCTGACATATACGTACGGGCCCCCTGTGATGTTATAGCTCGACGCAAGTTCTATGAAGCACAGGCTTATCGGTATTGTAAGGCATCCTATTATGACCCAGAGTATCATTGACCCAGGACCCATGAGGCCGCCCGCAACGCCTGGTATGATGAAGATGCCCGTGCCCATTATGGCACCTGTACAAAGCATCACGACGTGTATCAGTCCCAGTTCTTTTTTCAGCTCAGTTGCCATGAATATAATTCTCTGTCATCCAATTTATAGGTTAGTCAGAAGAAGTGACGAAATGTTCATTCTTAGCATGTGAAAACTGCATCGGTGGAGAAGGTATCAAAAACCCCGCGTCTATGCGGGGATCATATTATTTAAGGTGAAAAATGAAACATAGTTTTAATGTCAAGTGAAAGTGTTGAAAAGCTCATCGAGGCTGCCAAGAAAAAGGTACCTGATCCCGACGCAATATCGGATGGCTATGACATGACTTTCCAGTGGATAGGCAAAAAGCTCTGCAAGATCATGGGATATAAAGAGTCTGAATTGCTGGACAGGCAGGTAACGAATGTCCACTCCGACTCGCAGGAACATGCAAGGAAAATGGAATCAGAGATATTCACATTGTCTGAACCCACGATAAAGACCGTTCCCGTAAAAACCAAGCAGGGAAAATTAATAAAATTGAAAATGAAGTTCTTCCCGTTCAAAGTGGATGGAAACCCCTACATGACAGCAAAGGTGCTTGAAGTAACGGACGGGTGACCTAGCTGAAGCCGTTGGCACCAATAGAAAAGTATAAAATAGGATGGATGCCAATTATTATATCGGGAGAATGATTTCGAAAAACGTTATTTTCGTATTATTTGTTTTCTCAGTCTTAGTAATTTCAGGATGCACGCAGACGGTTGAAGAAGAAAAAGTGGTAACCGACACATCACTTATTGACGTACAGGCGAGTGGGAAACTTGTCGTTGGTGCAATTCCGGATTACCCGCCGATGGAGTATATTGACGAGTCCGGAGAATTTGTCGGATACGACCTTGATGTCACAAGGGAGATTGCGGCCCAGATGGGAGTCGCCACCGAATTCAAGCAAATACCGTGGGGAGAACTATTCGACGCTGTGAAAAGCGGGGAAGTCGACATAATAATCTCTGCGATCACAATAACACCTGAGCGGCAGGAAGAAATGCTTTTCAGTGTCCCGTATTTCGACGCGGGCCAGGTAATAACCGTAAGAGTGGAAAACGATGACATAAAAGGTCCCGAAGACCTAAACGGTACAAAAGTGGGAGTGAGTGCAGGCACGACGTGCGAACAGGCCGTATTGGAATACGCGGACAGGGAATCCGTGATAGGCTATCCGGGTTACGAAGAGATAATAGAAGACCTGAAAGCCGGGGAAATAGATGCGCTGGTCACTGACCTTATCGGATCTTCCGGTTACGTAAAGGAAAATCCTGATGATTTGAAAATGGTCGGTGAGCCGTTCACCCAGGAATATTACGGGATAGCGACAAATCTCGACAACGTTGCACTCATGGATGAAATCAACAAGATTCTCAGGAACATGAAAACGACCGGGAAGCTTAAAGACCTGAAAAGCACGTGGCTGTGAAGATAACCAGCATGCAGTTCTTGCGCATTCAGCAATAATAACCTTTCATGACAATATTCTTTTATGACGCGCGAGGAAGAGATACAAAAGATCGAGGAAGAACTTGAGAAGACCAAATACAACAAGCACACTCAGGGCCATATAGGATCACTCAAGGCAAAGCTTGCGAAACTACGAGCAGAGGACGCCAAGGGGTCTGGAACGAGCTACGGACCAGGCTTCAATGTGAAGAAATCCGGTGATGCGACCGTCCTTTTGGTAGGGTATCCTTCTGTTGGCAAGTCTACACTTCTCACAAGACTCACGAATGCGGAGTCAAAGATAGGGCATTACGATTTCACGACGCTTGACGTCGTTCCCGGGATGCTTCAATACAACGGTGCCAGGATACAGATGCTCGACGTTCCGGGTCTCATAGCCGATGCGGCGAAAGGTGCCGGGAAGGGAAGGCAAGTACTATCTGCTGTCAGGAGTGCCGACCTCATAGTTTTCGTCCTCGACGACATAGACCAGCTGGAACCAATGAGAAAGGAGCTCTACAATGCGGGATTCAGGCTTGACACCCGCAAGCCTGACGTAAGGATTTCAAAGAAAGACACCGGCGGACTCAACATAAATATAGCGGTGAAGAGGCCAAAGCTCACAAAGGATACCGTGAAGAAGGTTTTGTCCGAATTCAAGATGCACAATGCAGACATTCTGATACGCGAAAACATTGACGAGGAACAACTTATAGACGCCATGATGAAAAACAGGGTCTATGTCCCGTCCCTAGTAGTCCTAAACAAGATAGACAAAATAATGGATTTCAGCAGGATAACAAGAAACATAGTCAAGATATCGGCAGAGAAGGAAGAAAATCTAGACGACCTCAAGGAAGCCATGTGGAAGAAGCTTGACCTCGTACGGATATACATGAAAAGAATCGGCAAGGAGCCGGACATGGAAGAGCCGCTCATAATGAACGAGGGAGTCACCATCATGGATGTTGCAAAGAAGATTCTGAAAGGTCAGGAAAAATACCTCAAGTACGCAAGGATATGGGGACCTTCTGCCAAATTCGACGAGCAGAAGGTCGGCCCGGACCACAAGCTAAAGGATAAGGACATTGTCGAACTGCACGCATGATTTTTAATCCCTTACTCGAAACATTTATCATGAAAGGAAAGTTCCTGAATTCGTCATTTTTCAAATATGGCGCTATGAAGCTCATGGAAGATGACATCGACGAAGATTCCATGAAAGGAGATGTCGAGGAGGAGTCGCAGGAAGAAGAGAGGGAAGAAAAGACGCACTCATCGACAGAGGCTTATGCTTCATGGGACATGTACAAGGAGCATCTCGAACCCTACAAACTCGATGTCATATCTCTGCCGCCAGACAGGGACTGGAAGAAGATCCTTGACATACATACGCAGGATCCTCACCTGAGGAAACTGGCGATCAACGAGAAATTGATGTTACTTGGGACCTGACCGAAAACGCTATAAATAAGAAGAGCATAAACTTGTTATGCCAATTCAGAGACAGACCGCAAAGAAAGTCCGGGCAGTTGACCTGATAAGCGGCGAGTGGGTGAAAAAGGAAGGAATGGAACCAAGCTACGTTATCACCCCGGCCAAGGAAAACATCGCAAGAGCCAGGATAGCGGGAACCGTAGTAGGTAAGTTCACTTCCGAAGACGGCAACTTCTCTTCAATCACGCTTGACGATTCCACGGCTTCCATCAGGGCCAAGCTGTGGAGGGAGATAGAACTTCTAAACACTGTCCAGGTAGGAGACCTCGTGAATCTCATAGGCAAGGTGCGGGAATACGAGGGCGAGATATACATAGTACCGGAGATCATAACCAAGATAACTCCAGACCAGGAAACGCTTTTCAGGCTCGAGGTTCTGGAACTGATCAAGAAGAGGTCCGGAAACGTGCAGGAAGCGCCAAAGGAAGAGCCTACTCAGCCTGCACAGGCTCCACCGGAAACCAAAGAACCCCAAGCAAAGCCGGAACCAGCAGCTGAACCGGTGAAGACGCAAACGCCTCCAGCACCCCAGCAGGCAGCGCAACCGGAACCGATTAAGGAAGAACCTGCAAAAGCGCCGGAACCAGCAGCTGAAGCAAAGCCTGAGGCAGCCGATGCTAAGCCTGAACCTCCAAAGCCGCAGGAAGAAGAAAAACCTGAACCCGCAGAAGGCGAGAACCTCAGGAAGAAAGTGCTCACGCTGATAGAAGGCAGCCAAGAAGGAATAAAGTACAGCGAACTCATGCAGCAGTCGGGAGCGCCAGAGGAAGACCTCGAAGGCGTGATAAACGAGCTCCTTGGGGAAGGCGTCTGCTACGAACCGACACCAGGAAAGATAAAAAAGATATAGGCAATGTTTTATTGTAGTTCATGTCTATATTCGGTGAGATCTAGAAAAGAAATTAAAAGTTGCAACGGCGTGCCGAGAAAAGACAGTACCGCTGCATGTTAACTGAGTTCAGAACTGACATTTGCCATCGTAGCAATAACCTGTACCGTTTACCACGCAACTTATGTTCGTTTCATAGTGATAGTCCCCGCTGCAGTAGAATTCCGTTAACGTCACGTTATTCACACAGAAATCGGGTTCACTATAGGAATAACCACTGAAAAACCCAAATGCTGTACCAAACGTGTAGGGGAACATTCCACCATCGGTTTCATTGCAGTAGTCGGCAGGCGGCTCATTACAGGAGCCACCATAGCATCCGTATTCGCATGATTCCTGCAGTGTGGGTGTCACACTGTAATCACACGCACCATACGAACAGTAGTTGTCAGTGTAGTCTTTGTACACATCGTCCCCGATGCAGTAGGCATCGCCGTAACTGTCTGTACCGCAGCTTGTCAGCTGGGACTCTTCATAGTTACCGTCGCAGTAGTACTCCATGACAGTGGAACCGTCGTCGCAGTAATCGCTCTGGTTGTATTGGCTGCCGTTAAGTGAAATGGTCAAATAGCCAAAGACATCTGCAACAATCCCGCCGTCGCTGTCTTCGCAGGAGTCATCGTTCTCGATTTCATAGGTTACTGATATGTCATCAAGGAAGATTCCGTCACTGCCAAGCGGATAGTTGTCGTAATGCTGGAACTTTATGGCAAACGAAGAGTCCACTTCTTCACAGAAGTTTGGATGTGTGGATATGTTGTATACTTCGTTCTTGTACGAACTTGTACCGCCTGTAAGGTCTATTATCTTATGCCAGACGAATCCGTCGCATGTGAAAGCCACACAATCCCCGTTCGCGCTGAAGTTCCATGTAGACGGGCAGTAATGACTCTCGTCATATTGCTCCTTCCAGTAGAAGCTCAGCTGCATGGTCGTTGCACCGGAAAAGTCTTCCTTAGTGGTTAGTTCGTTCCTGCTGTAAGTCCCGTCGCCCCTGCTGTCGTCCATGCGTATGTGGTATGTGTCACGGGGTGAGTACCCAGTCGTCACGTAAGTTCTGTACTGGTTTGTCCCTGACGTCGCCCACTTGAGTGAAGAAATCGACCCGGTTTCCCAGTCTTCACTGAATTCGTATGCCTGCACGCCTGTAAAGCTGATGGAAAGGACAACTAGTGCCATTGACATAATAGCTAGTGTTTTGATCGCCATTTATTTACCTCCTCATTTAGATGTGTAATTATTGTAAAATTGAGTTTAAATATTTTTACATATTTTTAATTTTTTAAATTAAAATTATTATAATTGTAAAATAGTTGTATATGCCATGACTGGATAAAGTATTAAAAGTTGAGAATCACATTATTCCATCAATAGTTTGGACACAACATGGTTGAGTGAAAAAATGAGAACAGTGGAACATGTATTATGCGGGATGCTTGCACTCTTCTCTCTGTCCACGATATTTTATGCCATTTCTGTTACCGGTGCCGGCGTGGACATTGTCAATCTCATATCACCGGGAAATGGTTTATGGACCAACGGAACGAATGATACTATACAGTTCCGGTTCAACTACACGGGAGGTGACTCACCGGCAACCTGTGTACTTTTCATTGACAACACGAGTAGCGGTACTGCCGGTCCGGTTGCCAACGGCAGCACTGGAACGGTTTATGCAAACCACTCGTTAAGCGACGGTATATTCAACTGGTTTGTGAACTGCACAAACGCGAATTCGATGATTTCTGGTACGTGGGCGCTATTCATTGACAATGAACCTCCGTCTGTCAACCTACTATACCCGCCCGACAATCACAACTCTTCGAACCAGTCAATGGGTTTCAAGTTCACTGCACTTGACAACATGAAAGCGACTATGTCATGCGCACTTTACATAAACGGATCATTTTCAGGTGAAAATGTATCCGTGACAAATGCAACGAACACTACAATACAAAACACGTCTGTTCCAAATGGTTCAAGCACGTGGTACATAGAATGCAGCGATGCTGTGAGTAACGGGAATTCTGTGGTAAGAAATATTAACGTGAATATGACAACACCTGACGAAACACCGCCGTCCCTATTAAACATCACTGAAGATGCGGTAAGTGCCATATCCGCAAACATTATATGGGAAACTGATGAGCCGTCAGATTCTACAGTTAGTCACTTTCCATTTTCACATTCAGTCTCAGGAAGTGTAAACAGCGCGTCTCTTACTATGGCTCATAATCTGACATTGAAGTATCTCACAAAGAACACGACTCATTATTACAATGTAACTTCATGCGACGCGTCTGGCAATTGCAACATTTCAGGGGTATTGAATTTCACCACACTTGAATGCAATTCGAGTTGGGCATGCGGGGACTGGTCTTCATGCACAGGGGGGCAAAAAACAAGGTCATGCAACGACGGCAGCATGTGCCAGTATCCATGGGTTTCTGAGGAAACGCAGTCCTGTACCACATCGGGCGGCGGAACAGGCGGCACGACGGTCATAACAGTTCCTGACAACACGTCCATAAACCCCACGATAGAAGCGGGGGCAGAGATAGACATTAACATGAACCTGACAAAAGCTATCGGCGAGGTATTATCTGATGATCACCTGGACGATGATGAAAAGACAGTGCTGAAAAACATATCAGAGACAGTGACCAGGGACACCAAAGTCAGGCGCACGCTTGAGTTCAGCGGCACCAGAACGGAACTGAAAACTACAATAAAATATTCGGGTAAAAAGAAGGTGAGGAATTTCATGGTCTTCGAAAAGGTCCCTAAGTCATTTGCGGCTGACGCAAGTCTTGTGAATGTGTCAGCACCTGGAGCAACGGTTGTCGTGGTGGAGGATGACCCAAGCTGGCTGATAACGTATCCGGAAATCGGTCCGGAAGACGAGTTTTCCATAAATTATGAGGTCATCGGCCAGAAAGTGGCCGCAATAATAGACGAAGTAAAAACTGAATTTTACGCGCAAGTACTGGAAGATGACGTTGAAGTCCCTGAAAAAATATGCACGCCATCAGACAGGTCGTGCATGAACGGCAAACTGTATGAATGTGAAGGTGACGGGTCCGGATGGTCACTTCTGAAAAGATGCGAAGATGGTTGCGATGCCAAAAAGAATGCTTGTACTGGGGAAGAGAAGCCCGGGGTTGACAAGAAAGTATTTGACAATATCACGATAGTGGCAATGGCAGTCATTTCGCTTCTGGTCGTATCGGCTTCATACCTCATAGTCATGGAAAGTAAAAAACGTAAGCCGGAAAAACATAAGAGTGTCATAGAAGGGGCCAAAAAAACCGACAGTGCTGCAGGAACCGAAAAGGGCGAGAAATCGAAAAAAGATGGAATCAAGAAAAGTAAAAAATAAACCCGGTTGGTCATCCGGGGGACACTGGTCCGAAAAACTACATTTAAAAGATCACCCCGCGGAAAAAGTTTTATTAATTTTAAAAATGAATATTGAAATTGTAAAAATGAAAATGGACAAACTTGATTTGCAAATTTTAGCTGAGCTCGACACGAGCGCCAGGTCGTCCATGAAAAATATAGCAGATAGTGTATCCGCCAGCAGGGAAGTAGTCAATTACAGGATAAAGAATCTTGAGAAGCGTGGCGTGATAAGAGGCTATCACGCTCTGTTCAACTTCTCAAAAATGGGGTACCTGATCTTCAGGGCAGACATACGCTTCAAGAACATGTCAAGTGAGACGGAGAATAAGATGGAGGAATTCCTGGAGAACAGCAAGAGCGCATCGGCTATAATGAAAACGGAGAATGTATGGGACATGACCGTAATGTACATGACAAGGGATTTTTCAGAATTCAGGGAAGAATGGGACCGCTTCGAGAGGCGTTTCAAATCAAACATAATGGAAAAGAATCATGCAGTCGTATACGAAATAGTTTACCACGGAAGAGGGTATCTCGGAAAAAGCGGTTGGAAAAAGCACATAGGGATATCAGCGAGGGAGAAGATTGACAGTACCGACATAGAACTCATGAAAATACTCTCAGGGAATGCCAGGGAACCTCTTGTGAAAATCGCGGAAAAACTTTCAATGACAGCAGCCAACGTGAGTTACCGAATGAAAAGGCTTGAAGACATGGGTGTAATACTATGCTACAGGGCCGACCTTGACCTGAGAAAGCTCGGAATGAAATACTATAAAGTCGGCATAGAACTTGAGAAGAAGGATAATGAAGGGAGTTTAAGGGAATTCATATCGTCACATCCAAACATAACGTACGAGGACATGACAATAGGGGGGTCGAACATAGAATTCGACCTGGAAGTCGAAAGTGAATACAGGTTCAAGGAGATCGTGGATGAAATAAAGAAGATCCTGGGAAGTGACATTCTTTACATAAGGTATTGTAGATCAAGGGACATACCAAAAATGAGATACTTCCCTGAAATGGATCGTGCTGATGAAAACTTCAAAGAGCATCCTGAAGAACCCAAAGTATCATAAGACCGGGTGGTCCTATTTCTTTATCTTCTCTAGCTGGACTGAACCGCACTTTGGACAGACCTTAGTTACAGGCTCCATCACCATCGGCTTTCCCTGCCAGCCGCACTTGACGCACTCGTACTTTGCCATAATGAAAACCCAGATTTTCTATTCTTGGTAAAACATGCTTAAAAATTCAAAGCATATCGTCAAAGAACTTGTAGGCGCCGTTACGCACATCTTCAGGGAAAGTGTGCCCGCCATTGAAAGCCTCGAACTTTAGGTTTTCCGGGCATTCTGTGTAATACTTACTTCCCCACTTGACGACATTCTCTGCACCTTCTATTGGGAAGATGTTGTCACCTTTTCCAGAAGCTATCATGAGTGCCCTAGGTGAAATCAGTTCCAGAAGCTTGTGGAACTCGCCAAAGTCCTTCTTTATGCCGTGGACTGACCATGCCCAATTATGTATTTTGTAGTCATTCCTGACGGAATCGAATGTCGCAACGCCGCAGTTTGAGACTCCCGCCTTTATTCTATCGTCGGATGCCATCGAATATAAAGCGACAGTCCCTCCAAGAGAATGCCCTATCACGCCAACATCTTCAATGCCGCAGTAATCGCCCATTACGTCAACAGCCCTCATCGTATCAAGAACGTGGATGCCCATCGGTTCTATACCGTCAACGGTAGTCTCCTGCTTTAGAATTCTCTCAGCGTTGTAATCATCAGATTTTTCATCGGTAACAAGCCTGTCCTCAAAGGGCTTGAAATCAAAGCATATTACATGGTAGCCCTTATTCGCCAGCTCAAGTCCGTATTTCATCATGTCCCCGCTTTTTCCCTTCTTCAGGCCGGCAACCTCGCTCTTGCCGAGTTTATAATCCCTTGCATGCTGATGAAGGGCTATGACACCCTTTCCGTTCTTTTTCACGCTGGTGTCTCCTTCAAGAATGAGTGCGGGAATGCTTGTATCGTTGTGTATCGTTTCTGTGTCACCGTCTTCGTCGGTTTCGCAAACTGGGAAAAATCTGCTTTTATATCCTATTGACCTTACCCAGACGTTGCCTATCTTCTTGTCGAAATCAGGATATTGTTTTACGTCAATAACGTTTCCGTCAGGCATACTGTCTTCACCGACGAGAAGTCCCGAAAGCGCGCTCCTTCTCAAATCCATGTACCCACTCATGAATAATGAAAGTGGTGATAATTTTAAAAAACCATGTCTTCATCGCACGGTATTAATATAATTTTTACTGCCATTTATTAACTATGTCGCTTTTCAACATGCTGTCAAAAAGTTCTGACGATGCGTCCATAAGCAGGAAGGATTACGAAAAGCACGCATCAAAGCTTCTTGAAAAAGCGCAAGAAAGTGCGGAAAAAAACGACATTGACAACGCTGCGTGGATGTACCACAGGTTGTCTGTCCTTGCAAGAAGGGCCGGGGAATGGGACGACGGGATCAACTATGCGCTCCAGTCAGCGGAGTACAGCGAATCGACAGGAAACGCGTTCAACGCGGGATGGTCCTACAGGTCCGCTGCACTTGCTGCAAAAGGAAAGGGAGACTACGAAAATACTATTGATTACGCGATGAGGGGTGCCAGGAAATTCGAGGAATCAGGAAGCGTCTACGCCGCGCAGTGGTGCTACAAGACTGCAGCACAGGCAAGCAAGGATTCGGGAAGGCCGGACAAGGCAATAAAGCTGTATGACAAGGCCTGTGAAATAGAGCACGACGATGACCTGAAAAGTGAAGTGAACAGGCTAAAGCATTCAATATCGCACCCAAGGGTTGACCAGTACGCAGACAAGGAAGTGGTAAGCGAAGGTGAGAAAGTAAGATTCGAGATTGTAGTTGAGAACCACACAAAGGAAACCATAACAAACGTGGTGGTGGGCGACAGGGACGCAAAGATTACGCATGATATAGAGAAGCTCAAGCCGGGAGAGGTCAACGTCTTCTCGTACGAAACGTCAGGTACGATAGGAAAGCTCAGTTCACCCTACAATTTCATAACGTGGAACAACAACGAAGGGGAATTGCTGGATTTTGAAATCAGGCCAGTGTCGGTGATCGTACGGCCGAGCATACAGATAACGCCGCACCTGCACCCTGACCCGGTTGCAGGAAAGACGAGCAAGCTTGTCATCCTGGTCAAGAACCTTTCGTCCACGCCGCTTCAGGACCTGAAGGTGGACGTGGACTTCGACGAAGGAGTCAGCGTGCCGCACCAGAATCCAAAGGAATTCGACAAGCTTTCGCCAGGAGAGGAGTACGGGGCAGCATGGAGCATGAAGGTCGGCATCCCAGGAAGGCACAAGATAGCCGAAGGCAGGATAATAATGCACGATGAGAAGGGGAGGAAATACGGGGAGGAAATAAAGCCCGTCATCGCAAGCGTCCTTGCCTCAGAGCCGCAGCCAAAGAAGGTTTCGGAGGCAGCAACCAAGGCAGAAGAGAACAAAAAGCACATAGACAATAGCATCAGCGCATACCCGATAAGCGAGAAGCTTTACGTGGAACTGGAAAAGAAGATGTTCCATCACCAGAAGGGCTACACGTTCCGCGGGCTCAAGGGCGGTGTTGTACTAAAGCACATCATGGAAAACTGCAAGGACATGTCGCTTGTAGCTGAGCACAAGTTCGAAAAGGAAGTCATGGTACTTTATTCGTTCAAGCTGGAAGGAAAGCACTACCTTCTCACCGCAGTCATAAAAAAGGACGAAGAACTTGCACACCTCGTATTCAAGCTTTACTCTGAAAAGGAAGAGGACATAGACAGAAATCTCGAAAAGATTGCAGACATAATAAGGCACACTATAGTATCCGAGACCGATGCGCACGAAGTGGAGAAGGTTGAAATAAAGAAGGTCATAAACATCATAGATTCTGTCGTTCAGAGGTCGAGGATAGGCTCAGGTGAAGAAGGAAAGGCCACAAAAAAAGTAGTAAATGTCAAGGACTCGGTCGTGCAGAGAACGGGAACCTGAAGCTTATAAATTTCATCGGGAAATGATACATATGGCCATGAAGTGGGAAAAGTCGGATTCGACGATTTCGCAAAGGGTTGCAGTCTCACAGATAGACGGATTTCTTGGAAAGAAGATACAGCTCTCCGAGACCGAAAATGCTGTACTTGAAAAGGAGGGAGAACCCGTAAGGTCCTTTTCGGAAGGAAAGCACAAAGTGTCTGGCATGTTTTCTGGGTCAGAGATGAACGTCGTGTTTGTCGACACGTCTCCAAAAAGCATCCACCAGGACATCAAAGGTCTCTGGACAGGGGACGACAAGGAGATAAACGCTGCAATAGAGATGAAGTTCTCTGTCACTGACGCAGAAAAAGTAAGGAAGCTTCTGATGGGACGAAGAAACATCTTAAGCGTGGAGGACGTATGGACAGAGCTCAGAAAAGAGATAGTGGTGTCATCCATGGCACCGATAGTCAAAAAGAAGGTCGTAGACGAACTCCAGGACGAGAAGAAGGTCGAAAAGGAGATAAGAATAGCAGTGGAAGTCGAGGCGAGGAAGAAGTTTGAGGTGTTCGGCCTTAGGCTGCTGTCGTTTTCGGTCGAGTTCATACTCCCTAAAGATTACAAGGAATATCTCAAAAGGCGCGGGGAAATCAAGGAAGACGTTGAAAAGTCCAGAATCGACGAGGAGGAGGACACCAGAAAGACAGTCCACGACAGGGAGATGGCTGAGATAAGTGGTACCGTCGAGACAAGGGAAGGTGCTCTGGACGAGATGCAGAGGGAGCGCATAAAGCGCGAGGCAGAGATGCAGATAGAGGAAGAGGAAACCCAGCAGGACATGAAGGACGCCCTCGAGGGACTGAAGCTAAAGGACGTGAAGGAAAAGCAGAAGATGGCAGAAGAGGTCGAGAGGAAAAATCTCGGGCTCGAGTCCCTGAAGGAGGTAGTGCCCGACGAGAGCGGCGGCACTCTTGAGGAAAGGTACGACGGTCTGCAGAAGATGATAGGTTCTGCAGAGAAGAAATACCTGCAAAGAAAGATTGACAAGGAGACACTCAGGAAGATGGTCGAGGAAGCTGAGAAGGAGAAGACCGAACTGGAAGTGAAGATGGAGAAGAAAAAGAAGTGATAGAATGTCCGATGATTTTTTCGACATCATGGAAATGATGGAAGGCGTAGTGCCGGAATACAGCTACACCAATGTCAAGTGCGCTGTCGAAACAGACGCCAAGGTCAAGCAGTTCCTCGTTTCCGAAATAAAGAAAGTCAAGGACGTCATGTTCCACGTGGTCCAGGTCGGATTTGAACTGCAGCGCGACAAGTTAAGCATGGCGGCAGAAGCGATCTGGGACGAGACGAGGTCGCTTGCAATCAGGGCAGAAGTCAGCAGGACGTGCGGCAAGAAAGGCAAGAAAGCGTGCGACGCCTGCACGAAAAAGGTCGAAAAGGATCTACGAGATCTCATACGGAGGGACAAGGAGCTCGTAACCAAAGTGAGGGAAATGAAAGCGGTTGCACATTCACTCCACAGGACGCTCCTTGAAAAGGGCAGGGAAAATTACTTTATTAAAAATCTGGATAAAATTAAAGTATACACAGACGAGATAGCATCCCTCATGAAAGAGAGGGAGAAGATAGTTACAGGGTGGTAAAATGAGTGAATGGGGAAAAGCGAGAGGACAAGTAAAAAAAGAATATAACAGCATGGAAAAGCTTATAGAAGGCTACAACTACAAGGATCCAAAGCACACGGACAAGACAGACGAGAAACTCAGAAAGATCGTCGCAGATGAGATAAACAAGTCCAGGGACTTCCTTTTCCCTATGATAGAGGCAGCGTACCGCGAGCAGGACATGAAGAGTGCAGGACCCCTTGACGAGGTCATGCAGTGGCTTGACATATTCCTCCTGGAGCTCGGGCTCAAGATGAGCTGGAGCGAAGTGGGTGACTACAAGGATTACATGAGGCTCATAAAGTTCGATTCCGCACTCGTGCAAAACGCTGTGAAGCTTGCAGGTTTCATTGAGGACATGCAGGACAGTGTTCTCAGGGGCAAGGGTGGTGCAACCGTACCGAAGAAGTGCGATCAGCTCAAAAAGTACATACTCGACCTAATGGCGCTTTTCAAGAAGAGAAGACACTCACTCGGTGGTTGAAATGGAAAATGTTTCTGAAGACGCTGATGCGAAACTGGGACTGGAAGCTGCAAGAAAGGACCTTGAAATTGACATAGCCCAAAGGGAACGGGAAGCAAAAGAGAAGCTCGACGAGATGCTTTCCGATAAGAACATGCAGTTCTGCTCAAGGTGTGGCAGGAAGATAAGTTCAAGGACCGACTGGGCTGGAAAATGCATGTGGGAAGGCTGCGAAAACCTCATATGCCACGACTGCTGGGACGTCCACAAGTACAAGTTCTGCACAAAGCACACCAAAAATATCGTAGACGAGAAAGAGGAGGACCCTGACAAAAAGGAAGTGTTCGGGGAAGAAGACGGGCCTGAAATTAAGGTGGACTTAAAAGGCGTCCTGGATAACCACGAGGAGAGCAGGATCTCAAAGCTGCAGTATTACGCTTCTGAATTCTCAAGGCAGCTTCAAAAGAAGATGGAGCAAAACGGCCCGATTGACTGGACTCCCACGCAGTTTGTGAAGAAGGCCAAGTTCAGGTCCGAAAAGAATGAGGGTGACTACCTAATCGAGGTGTACAGCAAGAAATGGTTCTTCAAAAAGACAAGGTTAAGCATTCTCGTGACTCCTTACGACTCAAGGGGAATATTCGACGAGAACGCGTTAAACGCATACATCCACAAGGAAGCAAGGAAGATGAAGGGCTACAAGATAATAGTGCTCGTCAGCGAGGGTGCTGGAATCGAGATGGCACATTTTGTCAACAAGTTCTCTGACAGCAGCTTTTCGCTGTTCCTGGCAGAGCCAAAGAACGGCCACCTAAACTTCAACATCAGGCATCCGCTGACGGTTGGCTATTCCGACTGGTTCAACCAAAAGAAGGAAGCGCTGAATTTCACAGGCAGGCTAAAAAAGATCGGAGACGTCGTCTCGGATCGGACGGTGATATCTGAGAAAGCCGTCGCAAAGGAGTTCGGATTCGACGAAAAGGAAGTCCGAAGCATACTCAAATCGTGCAAGTTCCTCGACCCTGTGAAGGACACCGACACCTACATAATGAAGAAGAGCTAGTATTAACTCAAATCACTTGCATGTCATTATTCTTATCCCTTCCTTTTCCGGGATTATCGTAACTTCCTCGTTGGGCTTGAACTGATACCTTTCAACAAGCTCTTTTGGTATCCTCACGCCAAGGCTCTGCCCCCACTGCGTCATTTTAGCGTGAAAAAGTTTCAGTGCCCTGTATTTGACAGAAACTTCGCGCAGCTGGAGCATGCCGACAACTTCCTCACCGCATTTATTGCATTTGGAATACTTGTATTTCACTCCCTCGGGAGTCTTGGATTCCTTCTCTTCCATTTTTCCTCTGCAATCACCACATTTTTTCATTTTACCACCTCGATTAACTCTGCTCATTGTCTCCTGACTATTGTCACTATCTTTATTCTTTTTCCTACAATCTCGTCAACGCAAAGACATCGCAATCTTTGTAATGCCGAACGAATTTCACATTGTTCTTGCCAAACCTTATGACTTTCCCTCCCATTATGGTCGCTTCTATCATGTCCGGCGTTATACCACGTTCCATTGCGCGTATGAAAGCGTGCCTCTTTATTTCAATTTCATACTTTGAGATATCCATTGATATCTCATGATATTATTTGATATTTAAGTTTTTAAATATATTCAACAGGCTTGAAGTCATTCAAATCCGTCAAGAAAGTGTCTGCACATCTCGCCGATCTTCTCCACGTTGTAGCCGCCCTCAAGCGTCATGAAAGTCGGCAGGCTCAGGTCACTTATCATCTTAGCAATCTTTTCATAACCCTTCGCCGTTAGGTGCTGCCCTGCAAGAGGATCACCTTCAAAAGTATCAAAACCCATGGAAACTGCAAGGAGCTCTGGACTGAACCTTTCTACCAGTTCAAGTGCGCGCTCAAGCGTCTTCAGGTATTCTCTTTCACTTGTGTCCGGGATGAGCGGAAAGTTGTGACAGTTCTGCTCGGACCTAAGTCCAGTCATCGGATAAAGAGGCGTCTGGTGGAGTGAAACGTACCTGACGCTTTCATCGCCGAGGAATATGGACTGCGTGCCGTTTCCATGGTGGACGTCTATGTCCAGAATCGCCGTTCTTTTTCCCTGTTTCCTGACGGCTATCGCCACGTTGTTGAAGTAGCAGAATCCCTCAAGCATGTCACGGCTGGCATGGTGTCCGGGAGGTCTTGTCAGTGCAAATCCGAGCACTTCTGACGCCTTTATCGCCGCACCGGCAGAAAGCAGCGGGAACTTAATGTCTATCGGAGGCGTCTCTATCCCGGCATAATCAGCCTTATTCACCATATCGTAATGCTCCTTGGAATGCACGAGCAGTACGTCTTCTTTTGTGGCAGGCTCGTGAGTCACGAACGTATGACCGTCGTCATTGAGAGCTTGGTATATAGCACTCACCCTTCCAGAGCATTCGGGATGGCCCGGAATATCATATTTGAGGCATTCGGGGGAATAAACGGTCTGCATAATTAATACATCAGTCCAATATTATAATATGATTATCCCGTTCATGCCAAAGCGCAAGCTCAAGGACAGGATAAAGCACAGGATCTCCAAATGGCGCGACGAGGTATTGGCAACCAAGCACGACTTACCAACGAGAAAGTATGCGTCGTTTTGCGCCAGACAGAAGCGGGACAAGTTCTTAAGGCGCGTGAGGTATTTCTCCGAGGACGTTCTTTTCGAAATCCGGAAGGTGTCAAGCTATACAGAATCTCTGCTCTTCGGTGCCATAATAGCCATTGCTGCCTTCATGGTCATGACGTACAGGGGCGAGAGTCTCATAACGATTCTCATGCCAATACTGATGCTTGTCCTGATAGTGATCATCTACGCGCAGCTCAAGTTCCAAAAGAGGATGGTAAGGCAGTATGTTCCGACTATACAGTTTGTCAGGATAAGTAAATGTAGGCTGTTTTCCGACAGGATAAAAGTGCTCAATCTCTACGGCATGAAGGAAAAGGTCGAAAAGATGGGCAGGATAAGAAACGTCCTGATCGCATACGACATTGTAAACGACAGCTATTCGCCAGTCTCAATAGAAAGTGCATCCCTTGTGATAAAGCTTAGGAGGGGCAAGAGGATAACGGTCCCAACAGCACTGTCAATTCTAGACGTCGAGCCCAGGAAGACGTCTGGCACCGAAGTGACGTTCAGGCTCAAAAATGATATCGACTTCACGTCAATAGAATGGCTGGAGCTTTACCTTAAGGGAAACTGCAGCAGGAAGATACGCATAAAACCCCACCTTTACGTGAACGTAATGATAAGGGGAAAGGTGCCTGAATTCATAAGCGAGCCGTTCGCCAAGTTCAAGAAGAGGCCCGAAATAGCGGAGATTTAATCATTTTTGTAAATACCAATAAGTTTCGGAGCATTTCTCTTATTAACAAATATAAGGGAATTAAATCAACTATATATTGATAAATTATGAAGAGGAAAGCACAAGCAGCAATGGAATACTTGATGACTTACGGTTGGGCCATCCTGATCGTGATCATCGTGGCAGCGGCATTGTATGCACTTGGTGTCTTTAACCCGGCAACTTGGACTGGTTCCAGGGCAACTGGGTTCACAAACATCGGTGCACCCGCACCAGGCGCTTGGAAACTGTCAGCAACCAATGCAACAGATCAGTTCCAGCTGAAATTGGCTAACAACCTTCCGTCAAGGATAAACATAACAGCCGTTACAGTCAGCGTCGGTGCAACAAGTTGCACTGCTACAGCAGGAACAGGACTTGCAGGTGTTGGTTCGAGCATAACAGTCAATGCGTACTGCACTGACCAGACAGCCGGATCAACTTACTCGGCAGATGTCGAGCTGACATACGAGAACCTTGACACCGGTCTTGCCGGATTCAAGGAAATGGGTACAATAACCGGAACCGTAAGTTAGAGTCTCAGGTAACCCTGATCCAAGCCATTCCATTTGAATTTATTCATTTTTCTATTTCTAACAATATTTTCCGCGTGGCATGGGTACATGCCGCATGTCTGTTTATAAGGAACTGACGATAATATAAGATTAATATGAAAATGAAAGCACAAGCAGCAATGGAATACTTGATGACTTACGGTTGGGCCATCCTGATCGTGATCATCGTGGCAGCGGCGCTTTATTCGCTCGGCGTGTTCAATCCGGCGACCTGGACTGGTTCCAGGGCAACTGGGTTCACAAACATCGGTGCGCCTGAACCTGGTGCATGGAAGCTTGGTGCAACCAATGCAACAGATCAGTTCCAGCTCGTTTTGGCCAACAACCTTCCGTCAAGGATAAACATAACAGCAATCGCGGTAAGCGTTGGTGCGACAAGCTGCACTGCCACGTCAGGAACGGGTTCTGTGGGAGTAGGTACGGGTATAACCATCAATGCGTACTGCACTGACCAGACAGCCGGATCAACTTACTCGGCAGATGTCGAGCTGACCTACGACAATCTCGACACGGGACTGACCGGATTCAAGGAAATGGGTACAATAACCGGAACAGTTTCATAAGCCTTGAGTCTTGATACGATTAAGTTCATCATGTTAGCTATTTCTTTATTTAATTTGATCCTGCATGATGCAACTATATCGTTCTGTTTTTAAGTCATACCGGCAAATGTTTTGCTATGTACAAGCAGGTAATAGTCATAAGGATGGACCTGAAGCTAAGCAAGGGCAAGACCGCAGCACAGGCGGCACACGCATCGCTTGAGGCATTCAAGGAATCCACACGGGAGCAGCAGGCAGAGTGGGAAGCATGCGGGTCCAAGAAGGTCATAGTAAAGGCTGCGGACCTTAAAGAGCTTCTGCAGATACAAAAGACTGCAAAGAAAGCAAAGCTTGCGCATGCGCTCATAAAGGATGCCGGGAAGACTGAAGTAAAGCCCGGGACAGTGACCGCGCTTGGGATAGGTCCTTGCGAGGACGAAGAAGTTGACGGGATAACCGGTCACATGAAAATGCTTTAAAAGTATATTAACATATAATCCATACTATTCTGGTGATTTGATGGAAATGGACCAAAAAGGTGCACAGGAAAAGGCCTTGATGTATCAGATACTTCAGGCACAGATGGACGAATTGTCAAAGCAGGCCGTCGCGCTTGAAAACCGCATGGTGGAGCTTGAGGCAGCAGAAGCTTCTCTCAAGGAAGTCAACGGCTCAAAGGAAGGGAGTGACATGCTCGTTCCAATGGGAGCCGGCTGCTACGGCTATGGTAAGCTCAGCAACAAGGACAAGTTCCTCGTGGAGATAGGAGCAGGACTTGTAAAGGAGCAGGGACTAAAGGACGCACTGAAGAACGTGGACGCAAAGAAGGCCGAAGTCGAGGACGCTGCAAGGAAGCTCAAGATGGAAATCGATCACATCAGGGGTTCGATGGACAGGATAGGGCTTGAACTCCAGGAATTTCAGAAACAGGCAATGTCAGGTGCGGACAAGAAGGAAGGAAGGAAAGGCGACAGTGAATATATAACCGTCGATTAATCCGGATTCTTAACGTGAATTTCCTCGAATTTTACCCTACCGTCAAGGACGAGGTGCTTTATCCTTTTCTGGTTCTTGTTAAGCTTCGAACTGCCCGTCTTGAACTCGACGAATACTACGCTGTCGTCGTTGAACTGCACGCCGTCTACTGGACTTCCAAGGAACCGGAAGTTCTGCTGGTCGTAGGGGTATATCTGAAGAAGAGGTATGAACTGTTCGCTCATCTTGCCATATTTGACGGACATGCTCTGCTTGCTTGAAAGAAGCTGCATGTAATCGTGCTTCAGCTCGGAATAGGCCCTGTAGAGGATAGTAAAGGCCAGTGCGAGTATGGCAAGGGAAAGCAGTATTGTCTCTATTATCATTTCATCTTCTCCAGTATTTTCGGGAGCTGCTTGATGTCATCTATTTCATAGTCCGGTTTGACAGAATCCTTCCCGGGCCTAGACCATTCACCATACTTTGCAAGTACTGTCTTTATCCCAAGCTTCGACGCGCCCAGTATGTCCCTGTTAGGGTTGTCGCCGACAAAGACCACTTCGTCCGGTTTCACGCCCATCTTCTTGAGCGCCAGCTTGTAAGGCGCAGGATCGGGCTTGAGTTTGCCGCCAACGTCGTCCATGGTAATGACAGTGTCGAAGAACTCGGTAATCTTCATGGAAGCGAGACGAAGCCATGCCCTCATGCGCGGGGCATCGCTCACGACTGCAAGCTCGTATCCCATCTTCTTTAGTCTTATAAGGGTCGTTATGACATGGGGATAAGGCTGAAGGAAACTCACCTTGACCCGCCTGTATGCGATTATACCATTGGAGAGCATCTTCCAGTCTATCCTGCCAAGCGCCTTTATCAGGAACTCCTGGAGTATGTTGCCATACTCTATGCCATAATCGTCGTAGAGGTCCCAGAGTATCTTGAGCGCCTTCTCCTTTTTCATGGGAAGGCCCGCATCTATCATGGCGGAAACCGCAGCGTCGGTGCTTGTCTTCTTCATCCGAAGAAAATCCACGAGTGTGTTGTCAAGGTCGAAGAGTACTGCCTTTATGGTCATGGTTATTCTTTGGTTCGCAGAATAAAATGTTTAATTACCCATTATCGCTGATCATGATAGAAATTCGTCATTAAGTTTATAATACTTGCAAAACTAGCCGAAAGGGAAATGGTAACTGTCAAGACCGAGTTCTTTCTTGAGATATAGGACCTCTTCCTGGAGGCTCTCGCTTAGAGGGACGCCCTTGTCCTTGCGCTCGATCTGAACGAGATACTCCTTTTCACCGGCCGTGTATATCCTCTCCTTTCCAGGCGCCTTCCTTGAGCTTCTGAGTGAACGCAGTATGTCGCCTGTCGTCTTCTTGAAAGACCCAAGGTCCGTGAATGCGGAAATGTCTATTGCAATGAAGAAGTGGCCGAGCTTGCAGGGGACTTTTTTACCGTTTTCATCAAGGCCGGAAAGCATCTTCAGGAAGCTTCCGCCCTGAAGGGCTGCGGATAGTATCTCGATAGCTGTCAGGAACCCGTATCCTTTATGGCTGCCGGTCTCTTCCAGTATCCCGCCAAGAGGGCAAAGTGCAGCATTACCATTCGTGAAGCCTTCAAGAACCTTGTTTGGATCGGTAATGCTTTTCCCATCATCGCCTATTACAAGCCCCTCTGCAAGATCCTTGCCTTTTTTTGCACAGACCTCCACTTTTCCGCGCTGAGTCATGGACGTTGCTGCGTCAAAAAAGAATGGGAAATCCTCGTCACTTGGCATCGCGAAAGCAAGCGGGTTTGTCCCGGCCATGTTTTCGACGCCGAAAGTGGGCGCGACGCTAGGCCTGGCATTGGTTCCGCAGATGCCTATCATGCCATCTTTCTCAGCCATGAGGGAATAGTAACCGGCTATTCCGTAGTGGTTGGAGTTCCGGACAACTGTCATCCCCATGCCGTACTTCTTTGCTTTGTCTATTGCAATCTGCATGGCCTTCTTGGAAACAGAATGGCCGAGGCCGCTGTGAGCGTCCATGACCGTGGTGGTTGGCCCCTCCCTTACGATTTCTGGCTCGGCCTTGGGATCCAGCGCCCCTGCCCTTATCCTGTCATAGTACATGGACTTCAGCCGGTTTATGCCATGGGAGTCTATGCCCATCTTGTCAGCCGTTATCATCACGTCCGCAGCGATCTTTGCATTCTCCTCGGGAACACCCGCAGCTTTCAGAACGTCTACCATGAATCTCTCCATGGTTTCAAAATCGACCCAAGCGACATTTTCCATCTTACAGATTTCCCGGAAGGATTAAAATCTTTTTTGTATTTTTTGGGGCAATTGAAGGTGTTCAGGAAAAGTGGTACCACAACTTATATAAAATCTCGCAGGCAATTATGAAATAAGTGCAGATTATGCAGTCACACCTAAAGTCCCTGGCTAAGTGGGTACTCATGGCAGATGACTCTGTAGTCTGCAGGTCCCCAATGCACTTTACCACCATTGTGTCAAATAAGTGCTACTGATTTTGGGGATGATTCTTTTCTCGAAGATGACCCGTAAACTCTCACTACGATTTTCATGTTTTGGTCGCAAGGGGCTAATCCAGAAAATAGGGTTACTGTATTGTCCTTTGGCTAACGTCCAAATAAAATCCTCTTTTCTGCGGCTGGGGATATACCGGACGAAAGCAAGCTCCTGGAGCTATTCCTTGCGCCCAGCAATCCTTGAAAAAACGTTATGATTACAGTGCGTAAAATTATTTTGGTATTGGAAAGTATAAATACTTTCACTGTTTCTTGAGTTAAAATTATTTTTATTTGAGCGCGGAGAATAGAATGGAATGAGCATTCGTGGGGGGTATTTCTCTGACAGGAATTACACGGAGATGTACCTGCACAGAAGCGGACACAGTTTCTCAAGGGCGCTTGTAAAGATATTCACGGCTGCATACCTTTATTCAATCGGCGTGCCGCTCTACCTCATATTCGTCCTCGTCGGGCTCGAATTCGGGTTGAGGGGACTTATGTCGCCGCTTGGCCCGGAACTCTTCGACAGGATGGGACTTGCAAAGGCAATACTCGTATCATACGTATTCATGTCGTTCTTCTTCATAGGAATAGCGTTCACGGAAGTGTCGCTCTTGTTCGGTTTGGCGGCATTCGTATTTCACAGTATAGCAAGGGGCATATACGATCCCTGCAATAACATAATACACGCCCAGCTGGTGGAAAACATCAACAGAAGTAAGGAGCTCACAATGGAGAGGGTGGTTTCATCGGTTTCCGGTATAGTTTCAGTTGCCATCGGGACGTTCTTCCTTGTCAATTACTCTTACCTTCCGGTTGCTGTCCTTGCCATAGCTGCACTCTTCCTCTCGACCATACCGCTACTGAAAATCAGGATGCCTAAAGGGGATGGAAGCAAAACGCGTTTCACTGAACCTTTTGGATACCTCGTCTCAGATGATTTCCGCGAGAACCTGCTACCGTTCTTTGGCATGTCCATGGCGATTATCGCAAGCCTTTTCATCGCGCCGCTTTTCATCTTCATAACCTTCGGCGGCTTTGAGACACTGGGTAACGTCACCATATCGGCAATCATCGTGGAATCCCTTTTCATACTCCTGTATGGAAACTACGCTGACAAGAGGAGGAAGCAGTCAGAAACAGGCGGTGGGGTGCTTCAGGGGATCGGCTATCTGGGGTACATGTTTGCGATGGTAACCCCCCTTGCAGCATTCTTCGTCCAGTCGTTCAACCATATATCGTGGTCTTCATTCAGGGACAGCTTCTATTCCCAGGTATTCGAGAAGATAAGAAACAGCAGGAAACTAGAACTCTTCGCAACGTGCAAGCAGATGATCATCTGCTTTTCCGAATTGGCAATCCTGTCGATATACGCAGCATTGTCATACTTCATAGGTAACATGGTCTTTCAGGTGATATTCGCAATGGCCATACTGGGTACTTTCATCACGCTGAAGTATTTCAGGGACTGAATAACGGGGCAGTTTACGAAGATCTGCCTTTTCCGACAACGCCAGACGGATAATAATTCAGCTTGTACTCCCTGTATATCTTCAGTATTTCATAACTCTTGATAAGGTTGCCAAACTTGTTCCGTATGTCTGCTATTATGCTCCTTAGGTGTATACTGTCCTTGACAACGAGTTCCAGCTCGACATCATTCGTACCTATCGACTTGCTATAGTAAAGAATGTAAGGCTGCATCCTGGAATACTGCATGAATGTCTTTTCCTTCTCACTCGTCATGTTCTTGGTACGTATGAATACCTTATAGCGCTCAAAACCGACTTTTTCGAGATCTACAGTGACTGTGAACCCTTCTATGACATTCAGACTTTTCAGTTTCTGTATGCGGTAACTCGCGATCTTGGCGGGTATGTCAAGGCGCCTGGAGATATCCTTCAGTGATATGCGTGCGTTCTTCGATAGCAGTGACAGTATGCTCTTTTCGATATCGTCAAGCCTTTCTATTCGCTTCGGCTGGCCAGCATATATCATGGGTGGAACATCTTTCTTTTCACCAAGAAGGTAACCGCAACGGAAATGGTGTGCACTGGTCACCAGTGCTATGTCTTTCTTCTCTATGAACTTGCCGAACCTGTTGTTCAGTTCAGCAGAAAAATTCTCAAAGCTTTCAAAATCTGGCGGGAAGACTACTGCTATGTAATCCCACGCGCCTTCACAACCGACAAGCCACGGAACGTCCCTGTTGTTTATCATGTACCTCCTGAATTCTTCTTCATCTTCAGGTGATATGTCGATGAGTTTGAAGTATAACCTGAAGGAGAGGTAACCCATGAGTGCTATGTCCATGACCGTAGGAAACGAAACTATGACACCCTTCTTTTTGAGACTGTTAATCTTGTAAGTGCACCCCTGTTTCGATATACCTACCTTCTTTGCAAGCTGGGATGCAGATCTTCGACTATCTATGTCAAGCTCGTAAAGAAGCTTTCTGTCTTTTGCATCAATTTTAACAATTCCTGAACTCATTATTAGTCATATAGAAAAATAAACTTAAATACTTTTTACATTTGACCAAAAATTTAAACAAAAGATTGTTATATCATAACATTTTAGTCACTCTAAAAGGTGTTAAGATGACAAAAGCGAGGTATATACTAAGCTCGGTTTTCAGATACCCTGCATTGAAAAGGTCCATGCGCCGCTACATTGAAGAAAGAAACTTCGACGACGCACAGAAGATCGGAAAAAAGTTGTTTGAGGGATACTGCAATTTCGGGATGATAGAGCAAGCGGAGAAAATCGCAAAGGAAGCATACCCGAAATTGTTTGTTCCTAATCCCTCCAGAGATTGGACAGAGTATTCCGATCTGGCGGAAAGTCCTGTCTACAAAAAGGCGCTTGAAAAGAAGGGGCTCAGAATGCTAGGAGAGTTGAATGACGAAATAAATTTCAGTCATTATTATGGTTCGTGGTCTTTTGCTACGGAAGGTGCTAGCAACACTGAAAGAATTTTACATAAATCAGGAACAGAAACATCATGGGAAGGACTGGGAGAACTATACAAAAGAGCTGCGAAAACTGCAGAGAAGAAGGACGGCGGTGCTGGATTCTATACACAGAAAGGGGGATGCAACAGTGCAACCCTTAACGCGTACTGGTCCGTAAGGGCATACCTTAAGGCTGGAAACGAAGAGGAGGCAATAGAAACACTGAAAATGTTTGGAAAGTACAAATCAGTCACATCTACAATGAAGAAACAAAACACAAAGACGGAAAATGTTGAGGGTAAAAGAGGTTTTGACATACCCGATCTGGACGAATTTCCGGAATTCAGAAAAGTGCTGGGAGAACTATAATTAGTCAGATAACTCCTTTCCGACGTTCTCAAGCATCTTGATACCCTTGACTTCTTCTTTTGAAAGAAGCACCTGCTTTATGCTGTACTTGCCGAATTTCTCCCTGACCATCTTAAGCCTTTCCTGCTGCTGCTTTCTTTTTTCAGCACAGAATGAGCAGTGGCTGTTCTCAGGTATCAGCTTGTTGACTATCATGCCGCCGACATGTATCCCGTATTCGTTCAGAACCTTAAGCGACCTCTCTGACTCCAGTATGCTCATCTCTTCTGGTATCATGACGATGTTGTATGCGGTCCTCTTCGGGTCCTGGAGTATCTTTCGTGCCTCCTCTATGCGCGCCTTCATGGTGTTGAGATGCTCAAGGTCTATGTCACTGTCTTCCTGGTCCTTTGTGAACGGGAGCAATTTCTTAAAAGCGCCTATCATGCCGGCAAATCTCATCCTTATCATTATCATCTTTCCAACCCACGAGTCCATCAGTTCGGGAAGCGAAAGGAACCTCAGGGTGTGCCCGGTAGGCGCAGTGTCGAACACTATGACGTCGTATTCCTTTGACTGCATGTACTGCATGAACTTGTCCATGGAGGCAAGCTCGTCTATTCCTGGCGTCATGCCCATCATGTCGAACGTATCGCCAAGGCCCATTCCTTTCAGCGCGTCCATCCCCTCAATCTTAGGAAGTATCTTTCCTTTGTACTCTTGCATGGCCTTCTGCGGGTCTATTTCCAGAGCGTAGAGGTTCTTTGTTATCTTCTTGACGTCGCCGCCTATCTTCGTCTCAAGGGAGTCCGAAAGGGAATGTGCAGGGTCCGTGGATATGACAAGGGTCTTCTTGCCCATCTTTGCCATGGACACGGCAGTGGCCGCAGCCATGGAAGTCTTACCGACACCGCCCTTGCCCCCGAAGAGGCTGAAAGAAGTTTCCTTTTCCTTTCTGACAATGTTTTTCAGCTTCATGAGAATCAACTCACGGTTCATTTTCCGTTCTTCATGTGTATGGCTCTTGCAAACTTCTTTGCCTGCTCAAGCGGGTTCTTCTCGTCTTCTATCTTCGTTCCTATGTGAATGCAGTTTGCCCCCGCCTTTATGAGCGCCCTCGCGTGGTCAGGCGTCTTCACACCGCCTGCTATGACTATGTTGAGATCGGTAGTTTTCCTTATTGCCCCGACTATTTCAAGTGGCACAGGTTCAGGTGCACCTGAACCAGACTCAAGTATGGCAAAACGCATGCCCATGTACTGAGCAGCCATGGCGTAGGCAACGGGAACGTCAGCCTTTTCCCTTGGAAGAAGCTTCGCCTCGCCGACGTAGCCAACTGTCTGTCCCGGCTCAAAAACTAGATACGCTGTCGGTATGGCCTCTATCCTGTATTTCTTCACCATGGGAGCACCAAGTGCCTGGGCACCGGATATCCAGTACGGGTTCTTGGAATTGAGAAGGCTCATGAAGTAAGTGGAATCGGCATGCTTTGTTATGTTGCCTATGTTTCCTGGGAAGATGTGAAGAGGGATCGAAACACTTTCCTTGATCCGCCTTGCCATGTCGTCAAGCGCGTGCCCCTGGGCACCGATGGAGCCCCCGAGCATTATGATGTCAGCGCCGCCTTCGTACATCATCTTGGCAAGCTTGGCACCCTTCGCAGGAGTATGCTTCTCGGGATCTATGAGTCCCATGAAGACGCCCTTGCCTGAAGAAGTTATGGAATTTATGTACTTCTCGACTTTACCCGTCCGTATCTTTTTAGATTTGGCCGGCATTATCTTGCGGACGTAACGCCCCACCTTACGGTCCATTGTTATAGATTGGCAGCAGGTTTTTAAATGTACCGCCGGGAATAATAACATATGCTTCTCGTCACTGGTGCATCCGGTTTTGTTGGAAGGAATGTCGTTCAGAGCCTGCTTGAAAAGGGTCATAAGGTAAGAGCACTCTGCATGAACAGGAAAGAAGCAGAGAAGGTGCCAAAAAAAGCCGAAATAGCAATAGGAGACATCACAAAGCCCCAGACTCTGATAAGCCCGCTCAGAAACGTTGACACTGTCATCCACCTGGCGGGACTGGTTTCTTACACCATGCCAAGGGAAGAGCTGTTCAGGATAAACGCGATCGGTACGAGGAATCTTCTCGACCACTGCAAGTCCGCAAAGAAGTTCATATTCGCTTCAAGCGTTTCGGTCTATGGTGAAATAAAGGGGGAAGCTGATGAAGGATATCCGCTGACGCCAAAGACACCGTATGGAGAATCCAAGCGTATGGCAGAAAAGTACATCATTGACTCCGGCATACCTTATACCATACTGAGGATAGCACCAATTTACGGCAAGGGAAGCCCTAACTGGATGAAGAACTTAAGCCTAATGGAAAGGGGGTTTCCCATACCAAGGACCAGAAAACTCACACACGTAACCCACATATCAAGCGCTGTCCAGGCCTTTGTCAAGGCAGTCGAGAAGGGAAGCGGTGTGTACAACATAGCCGAAAAGGACCCCGTGCCTTTCGTCACTTTTGCAGAGATTTTAATGAGGGCGCTTGGAAAGAACCCAAGGAAGCTGCCGTCTTTCATGGTCGGTATCATGGCCAGGACTGCAGGTATGAAGAACTATCTTGACGTGCTCACAATAAACAGGCATTACGTAATACGAAAGGCTGAAAGGGAACTTGGATACGAGCCGGTTGGTAATTTCGAGGAAGAAGTAAAGCAAATGGTTTACTGGTATAAGAAGCTTCGCACGATGACGGTTTTAAGATAAAATGTCGCCCATGCACCCGTTTTTTGTTACTTTTCAATCCGAAATAAGCACCTAGCGTAAACATTTATAAGTCAGGAAACCATAATTTCATTGAAAATTCTATCAGGAGGTAAAATTATGGCAGCAAAAAAATACTACGAAATGAAAGTTGGTGGAACAAAGCACGTATTTACCGGAAAATCTCCTCGACAGGCAGCATTGAAAGCCGCAGCCAGGGGCTTCGGTGACATCAAGCTCAGGGAGAGGGGCAGGCGAAACAAGGACGGGACCTTCACAATCCACAAGTTCAAGGGTTCAGTCAAGGTCATTGACGCGCCTGCAAACAGGCCATCATGGCTTCCAGCCAAGGTGAAAAAGCCTGTAGTAAAGAAGTCCGGTGTAGACAGGGTAAAGAGCGCATAAATCGCGTTTACCGCCACATCGGCAATTTTTTTATTTGTTTTTATATCGTTTGTTTTCTTCGTTTTTCATCAATGACTAATGGGTAGATATCAGGATTCTATATCAGCGGTATGAAAAGTGCCATCAGGTTCCCGATGAAAAGTGTGACCAAGAGATTTATGACAAAGACAGGTGCGAACCTGACGCCTTCCTTTATCCACACGCTGCCGCCCTTCTTCTTCAGCTTGTTCACTTCCTCTTCGGTGAGTCCTCTTACTCTATCCGTCATGAGGACGTCACCTACTCTTAGATCCCTCATCTTTATCTTTCGCTTGAAAAGGTCATTCTCAATGGCTCTCGCATACTGAAGGAAAACCAATATACCCGCGGCTACAAAAGGTAGTGTGAAGAGACCGGTGAACGCAGAGATTGTTACAGGATAAACTGACGACAAGTACAAGCTAGTAAATATTGTCACAGAAAGCAGAAGGGCAAAAACATATACAATCGCTTTCTTCCGTATCTGCAGGTTCTTTCTGAAAGTCGCTACCACTTTTGGTTTCCTTATGCCAAGTATGAATGAATAGACTATCATGTACACAAGCGCGACCATGAAGAAGTTGAATATCACAAGCAAAGGAAATGGCATGCTGCTTGCGAAAAATGGCGCAAATCCCGTCGCGTTTGGAAAAAGAAATCCCATTGCCCCCATGAGCCAGGCGTCGCCGTCTCCCCACTGCCTGAGCATGTATAGGAGATAGCCGAATCCAAGGAAGATGAGTCCGTAAAGGATGGAATCTGTTATTATAGCAAAATCTCCTAAAACAAGCGAAAACACTCCCCTAACGGCGAGCGCGGCTATTATGATGGAGTAGGGGAGCCAGTCCTCAAATTCCGTAGTCTTTAAGTCCTTCCAGCCGGCGCAGCTGAAACCCACGACTCCTATTGCAAGAAGCAGCCATCCTAGCATAGTAATAGTTGTCAGGGCCTAAATAAAAATCCTAGCGACGCAGGATTTTCATTCACTTGGACTTCAGACGAACAGCGGCCATACCTAAGAATCCTATCCCAAGCGCAAGGAATGCAGCAACGTCATACCTTCCCATTAGTACACCGACGGCAAAACCGATGAAGAACCCGCCAACAAAGACCAGGCCTCCTGCCTCGTCTGCCTTATTTTTTCCCATACTTCCATTTGCTCAATCGTGTATAAAAAAAGGATGGGGCCGCGGAGATTTGAACTCCGGTTACGAGGCCCCCAGCCTCGAGTGATAGGCCAAACTACACTACGGCCCCATTTTACCGTATAATTGTTTTGGGGGTCATTCGATGGGACCGCTGAGATTTGAACTCAGGTCTGGGACTCCCGAAGCCCCGATGCTAGGCCAAGCTACACCACGGTCCCGATTGCGTGGTAATCTGTATATTGCCGGGTTAAATATAAATTAGAGCTCTGCCACGTTCATATTTATAAATTTTAGAGTCAATAAGGAAAGCACCAAGAGGTCTTTTACATGGAAAAGATACTGGCATTCACGCTCATTGCATTCATCGTAAGCATCGGTTTAGTTTCTGCCCAGACGGACATGAGCCTGGAAGTCGTCCCAAAAGTTCTCAGGGTCAACCCAGGAGAGATGACAAAATTCACTGTGACAGCATACAGTCCTGAGTCAGTGGGCGGACTGTACCTGTTTGTGACAGGATCCCCGAGTCACTGGATCAACATGGGAACTTCCTACATAGACCTCCCGGTAGAAGACCCGGTCACGGTAAAAATCGAGTTTTACCCAAACGATGTACCGGGAACTTATGAGTACGAGATAAAGGTCCAGTCCCATGACAAACCCGAGCTGGTATTAAGCGAGAAGGTGGAACTGGTTGTTCTTGGCGAGGGAGAAGTAAGCGAACTTGACGGTGAAATAAAAAAGAGCGCAGACAGCGTGGACATGCTGCTTGAGCTGGATTCAGGCACTGAGGAAGAGGTGACCGCGGAATTCTCGCTTGTGAGTAGTTCCAAAAAGACCATGTACACTTACACAAAGACATTATTCATCGAAGGCAGGACCAACCTGACACATGAAATACCACTGAGTGCTGCACCTTTCGCAGACACATACACCGCCAAGGCTGAAGTGAAGGGCACCGACATATCTTTGGAAAAATCGTTCATGATAGAGCCTGTCCACAGGATGGTAAAGACAGAAGAAGAGAGCACAAACCCGTTGTTCCAGGAATTCGTGATAAGCGTGTCAAACGAGGGCAACGTGATAGAGGAGGACTACACGGTAAGTGCGAACGTGCCGACCGGTTTCGTCACGTTTTCACAGGAACCAGAAAGTTGCGATGAGAGTGTATGCGAATGGACTGTGTCAAAACTCAACCCTGAAGAAGCAATGCAAATCGTCTACCGGGTACAGTACTGGCCGCTCATAGCTGAAGGCCTTTTAATCGCCGTGCTTCTCGGAGTCTTCGTGTTCTTCGGGAGGACCAAGATCAATACTCCTGCTCTCAGGAAAAAGGTCGAAATGGGAGAAGACGGAAGCTACATGACCGTGCTTGAGATAAAGAACGCCGGAAAGAAGATAACAGATGTCATCGTAAAGGACGAGGTCTCACCGCTTTTCAACCTGAAAGATGATTTCGAGACAGTGAAGCCTGCAGTGAAGCATCACAAGGAAATGACCGAACTCGTATGGTCGCTTCCCGCAATAGAGCCAGGGGACCACAGGATAATACACTACAAGATGAATCCAGTGGTCAAGGGCAGCCTTAAAGTACCAAAAGCCTTCATGAGGTACTCAACGGGCAAGGGCGGCAAATCCAAAGTGCAGACAAAGGAACTCAACATTGCAGCATGATTACCTTTTTTAAGGCTTTCATGTCATATTCTATTACAATCCCGAGGTAGCTCAGACTGGCTAGAGCGATCGGCTGTAGACGGGCACACCGTGATATATGCACGGTCTTATGAGTGTGTTTGTTGGACGCAGTCGCTCGAAAGAGACCGATAGGTCGGGAGTTCAAAACGATTCCACAATCCCGTGGAAGAGTGGAACTCTCCCTCTCGGGATTATTTTTACTTTTTAGATTCGATTGATACCGATTATGAGTACAAAATAAACGAAATATGGACCTTTTTAATCTTATCGTCATCCATAGACTATATGGAAGAAAGTGATGCTGCATTCCAGGATTTTTCTATAGAAATGGCAGACCTATCTGTAAAGAAGTCTAAGAAGTTCGACAGGCAGTGGGGCGTTGAAACCGGTGGAAGCATAATGCAGATACCAGTTATACATAAAGGAATTGTTTACTTCGGTTGCGCTAACCACAATATATATGCGGTTGATGCAAAAAGTGGGAAAGAAATATGGAGATTCAGAACAAGTGATGTTATCCATCTATCCTCTCCTGCAATAAGCGACGGAGTTCTTTACATAGGTTCGTACGACCACAATCTTTATGCAATCAATACAGAAACCGGGGAACTCTTATGGAAGTTCAAGACGAGTGATAAGATTTGTGCGACACCTGCGATCGCTGATGGCATCGTATACGTTGGCGGAAAGGATAATATGTTTTATGCAGTTGACGCAAATTCGGGTAATCTTGTGTGGAAATTCAAAACATACGATGAAATAGTTGCAACTCCTTCAGTCCATAATGGAAAAGTTTTCATCGGTTCTTACGACCATTTTTTCTATTGCCTTGATTCTAAAACAGGAAACCTCATATGGAAATTCAAAACTCGGGGCGAGATACATTTACTTAACCGCCCACTTGTCCATGACGATGTTGTTTACTTTGGTTCCTTTGATAACAACCTTTACGCAATTGATATAGAAACGGGAAAGGAAAAATGGAAACTTAGAATGGGAATATATGGAAATTACATGTCACCCGTGATTCATGATGATACTCTTTACTGTTCGTCCAGAGATGGTGTACTGTACGCCTTGACTATGGACGGCAAAATTATATGGAAATACAAGAAGAATGAACTACTTGGCATGCCTGCAGTTCAAGGGAATAGAGTCTTCTTAAGTGGAGGTGAAAACTACACATTTTACTGCCTCAATATGAGTGGAAAGGAATTGTGGAAGTTTGACACACAAGAAAAAGTGTACCTTGGACCAGTAATCTGGGATAGCAATGTTTATTTCAGCTCATTTGATTGTCATCTTTACTGCATTGACACAGACGGAAGCCTTGTATGGAAGTTCAGAACTGAAGGTCAGCCGTCCTCTTATCCTGAGGCACAGGAAGTTTTCAGCATTGAGGTTAAGATACCGCAAGAAACGGCAAAGGAAGATGCCACAAGAAAGAAATATGATTTCAGCGGACTTTCTGAAGAAGATAGCACCAGTGAATATCAGAGCAGGATAACATACCAGGTTTCGACCCAGTACTCGTCTAAGGGTAAGTACCAGATAGACTCAAAAACTGAAGAATTCTGATAAAAGTTTACTTCTTTCCACTGTATTTCTTCTCGTATGTATGATGATCGCACCATTCAAGTATCAGCGACATGATGCGTATCTCGTCTTTTGCAAGAGAGTATAGAAGCCTCCAACCTCCCGGAAGGTCATATTTCCAGAGGTTGTCAATGTCTACTGACTTGAGATTCTTAGGAACGCGATACTTCTTGAGTGGAATTCCACAAGACGGATTGTCCATGATATCTCTGAATGCTCTGGTCAATGCCTTGTGAAGCCATGCAAATTCAGAGCTGTTCCCTATCGATTCATATTCATCCTTGAGCTTTCGGTCGACAAATATTATTTCGGCTCCCATTTAAGGTCCTCCCTGCCTATGTATTTCTTCACAAGCTTGGGATTGTATATCCAGACTATCTGGTTTCTCTTGTCCTTTATCGTAAAGCCCATAGTCTCGAAATAGTCAAGTATAACGGTAAGTGTCGGCCACATGACAGGTTTCTTCAGCTTCCTTGAAAGCTCTGTCTTCGTGCAGGGTCCGATTTTCTTTATTGTCTCGGCTACCATTATGACAGTATCCAGCCTCGGATAGTGGGTGACCTTGCAGCTGAACTCTATCTTCCACTCGTTATCCGCACCTGTTTTCTTATGTTCCGGGTGCTTTAGCTCTGCTCTTGTCATGCTAACATACCTATATATTCATAGGGACCTATGGATTTATATGTATTTATACACATATTAGATAAAATAAAGGGTGGGAGTTGCACTATGGGGCCTGAATCTCCCTCTCGGGATTATTTTTCTTTTTCACTTCTACGGCAAATAACAACGCTGAAGCGCAAGCATGAGGCAAAAGTATTTAAAAGTGCGCAACGAATGATATGTTATGCATCACATGGGTATTACCGGGCTAATTATCCTAGAATAATTAGTCATAGGTTTCCCGGGGTGCATCAATTCTTCTTCATTTCCCTGAGAAAGAGTTTTTTCTCCCCGGACCTGTCTGGTGCCTTCAAAATATGATGGAGGTGAGGAAATGACTGAGAATGTAAAGGGTGTGAATAAAGACTTAAGGCCGCTGTCGATGTACGGGACGAATGGCCCACTTGAACGTCCGAATCCGCTTGAACTCATTAACGATGCGGACATGGACATATACGCGAAGATGAGCCTCGCTGCAAAAAGCGAGAAAGCGGTATCACAAAACGGTAAACAGAATGCCGGGTATGAACTTTGATTATTGTCATATCCGGGTCTCTATGATCCGATAGTCTTGACATTTACAGGCTTTTGATGATATCTTCAACATCATTAAGTGATTCTACTACAAAATCAGCCCTTTCGAGGTCCTCTTTTGAGACCGTGCTTGTGAGGGCTATGCATATCATGCCGGCACTCTTTGCCGATTCGACTCCAAGCGGTGCGTTCTCGATCACGACGACTTCTTCAGGCTTTACGTCAAGGCCTTTTGCGCACTTCATGTAAGGCTCCGGATCGGGTTTGGGTTTTTTCGTCTGCTCAAGAGTAAGAACGTAATCAAAAAGCCCGTACTCTTCTTGGGAAACGTGCACGTCAACCACATGCTTGTGGCTTCCGGTAGCGAGTCCTATCCTGTAGTTTAGCTTCCTCAGTTTCTCTATGAGCTCTATTGCTTCCGGCCTCATCTTGAGGTTTTTCGTCATTTCACTGTAAATCTTCTTTTTCTTTTCTATGAGATTCTCTATCTCGTGGTCGTTCAAGTTAAGGTCGCTTACAAGTTCGCTGACTATGGGGAAAACGTGTCCGCCCTCCATCATGTAGAGCCTTTCCTTCTCCACTTTAATCTTGCCTTCAAGCGCTCTTACGAAAGAATCGTAGTGGAACTTCATGTTGTCTACGAGCGTTCCGTCGAAGTCGAATATGACAGCTTTAATCATTTGGACCAATAGAGAAACTCTGATGAAATACCTTTATAAATGCCACCGGCAATATAATACTCGGCGGCCAAAGTGGAGGGGTTTACCCGTTCCCATTTCGAACACGGAAGTCAAGCTCTCTTACGGTCTGGGCATTACTGGTTTCGGCTGGGAAACCCAGATCGCTGCCAATTCTTATGTTTTCCTGAAGATCACTTTCCTGTTGTCCCAATCGTTGTTGTCCACGACTATGTCGGCGTCATCCTTGACTAGCATGTAATGCTTCTGGTACGTCGGGTCCAAAACTTCCCGGAAGCGTTTGACCGTCTCCTCTTCTGGAACGTTCCTTTTTTCCTTGTTCCTGATAGCCTCCCTTTCGAGTCTCACTCCAGCGTCCGCGTCTATGAGTATTTTGAGGTCCGAGAATGCCCCAACATCGAACGAGAATATGCCGCACACAAATATCACGGCATGCCTGTCTATTTTCAGTACGTGATGGTCGTTTTCCTTGCCAGTGGAATGGTCATACTGCGGCTTTTCTATTTCGTCAGTGCCTTCTTCTATCTCTTTCAGGTTCCTGGCAAGCATGTCCAGCCTGAACCACTTCTTGAGGTCGTAGTAGTCCTTTCCTAGGGATTTTCTCTTTTTCCTTGATATGAGATAGTCATCGACTTCTATGACCATGTGATTTATGGACATTCCGTCCAGATCTTCAAGGAGTTCGGAAAGAAAGTAAGATTTTCCCGAAGATGTCCCGCCGTCTATGAGCACGATCAAAGGTCTCTTTTTCTTGCGGCTTATCATCTCGGCTATACTCTGGGAGAGTTTCATTAATTTAATAAAGCTTATATCAATTTATTAGTGTAATTATGCGCAGTGAACTAGCATAACTTATAATATAAAATCATTTGTTTATCATGGATAGGGTCAGATTAAAGAAAGGTAAGCAAAGGGAACTAATTGAATACGCAAAGTGTGTCACCGGGACATGGAAAGATTTGTCTGTTTCATTGAAATGCAACGATTGTTATCTTAAAAATGAATTGAGAAACGAGAAACGGACGTTATCCCTTATACTATACAAAAAACTCTGCGATCTCGCAAGCAAATCGTATAATGATATGATAGAAGAAAGGTTGGGAGAAAACTGGGGTAGAAAAAAAGGAGCGTCAATGAGTCCTAGAACCAAGGCAAAAAATGTGAAAAGTATAGAACCATCTGAGAAACTAGCAGAAATTGTGGGTATTATGCTTGGAGACGGGAACATATATGGAAAACAATATGCAGTAAGAATATGTGGACACATGGAAAAAGACAAGTGTTATCTTTTGAATCATGTTAAACCGCTCTTCAAGGAAGTCTTCGGTACAGAACTGAAAGAATACTATCACAAATCCGTGAATGAACTAATACTTTACGCATACAGTAAGTTCGTCGTAGTCAACATGGAAAAATATGGTCTATTGGAAGGCAACAAGAAAAATAACGGGAGTAGGATTCCTTACTGGATATTGAAAAATGATAGTTACACAAAATGCTGCATAAGGGGACTCTTCGACACAGATGGAAGTGTTTTCATCAATAGAAATAAGATAAAGATTGAACTATCATCTGCAATCGAACCGCTACGAAATTCGATAGTGAATGCAATGAAATTGCTGGGTTTCGAGAAAGGATGGACGAAATCAAAGGGGAGCGTTAAAACGTATGGATTATATTCTAAGGTGGACACAGAAAAGTTTATTAATATAATTAACTTCAATAATCCTAAACACAAAAACAAATTGTGCCTCGATGGTGTAGTGGCCTAATCGGTGCATAGCGTTTATGCATCGAGGCTAAGCATATGACCCTGTCACGGTCATGACCCGGGTTCAAATCCCGGTCGGGGCGCTCTTCTTTTTTAATCACTATTTGAAAGATTAAGCAATGAATGGGAATTTCGGCCGCATACTTTGGTACGTTTTCGCAACCAGCAAGGGCGGCCCTACGAGGATAAGGATCGTTGACCTTCTTGACAGCAGGCCCTACAACATGCACCAGATAAGCAAGAAGCTGAGTCTTGACTACAAGACTGTACAGCACCACATGAAGGTACTGGTCGAGAACCGTGTCATAACTGCAGAAGAGAAGAAGTACGGTACCATTTACTTTCCGTCAGGAATGTTCGACGAGGTAAAAGATATATTTAACGAAATAAAGAATAAGGTAGGTGAGAAGTGATGTTCGATCAGATGGTGCTGGGAATAAATGGACTGAACGTGCTACTGACGGTAGTGCTGATATACATATACTTCAAGAATCACAAGCTCGTCAAGTCCAAGATGACGATGGGGATGCTATTCTTCGCGGTCATGTTCCTCATAGAGAACGCGCTCAGTCTGTACTTCTACAACTCACTGCTCATGCAGGGCATAACCTCCATAACCACCTTCCATCTCGTGGTGAAGTTCTTCGAGATGATAGGACTATTGGTGCTGCTCTACGTGACCTGGGAATGAACTGGGAAAGGATTTGGGTATAACCTTGGAAACAAGTCGGGAAATCTCTTTATAAGCAGTTTTCGAATGCTTTAGTATGACCTGCATAGCCTGCGGATCTGAGAGCGATTTCCGCTGCACGATAAAGGATGTCACAGTCTGCCTGTGCTCAGAGCATGTAGAAAGTGAAGATTCCTACGATGCAGTAACCGCTGAATGATTCCTCCAGCACATTACTCCCCGGTCCTGCCCTCGGAGCCCCAAGCAGGGCAGGATCCGGGCAATGTTATTTATCTATTTAAAAGTCAAAAAGCATATTTTCATGCAATGGGCCCGTAGCTCAGTCTGGCTAGAGCACCAGACGAGTGCGTTGCTCCGGCAGCGCCTCAGGTGAAGCTTTTAATGTCATTAAAAGCGTGCTTACTGCCTAAAAGGCGGGATGACAGAATAAACCTGGGTGTCGCGGGTTCGAAGCATGATTTGCGGAAATCCTGCCGGGCCCATTCCTTCTTCATCGGCAAGTGAAAAACAAGATTTAAATATGATCCGAATGCTATAATTGGAATTGGGTGTGCAATTTCATGGAAAGTCCGTACATAATGAGGGTCGATTCAAAGGGCAGGATTCTTATACCAATCGAAATAAGAAACGGCATGAAGATAGAGGAAGGCACCAAGGTCATAGTGACAAACGGCAGTAATGGAAATTTCAGCATGACGCCGCTTTCAAAGGACAGCACTGCTGAGGTAAGCATGATGCTAAAGGAACTGAGTTCGATTGCCGCTGTCTCAGAAGCACTCTCGGCAAACTCCTTCGATGTGATAATGAGCGAGAGTAAGAGGGTTGGAAAGGAGCTCACGGAATGGAAGATGCTCGTTGACGTCTCAGGCAGCAGTGAGAGGGTGGACATATTAAAGGACCTCATATCCCATGTGGAAGGCGTGGAATCGCTTGACATTTCCTTAAAATAGCTGCAAAAACAGTGAAAATGGCCAAAAACACCGAAAGATTTAAATATTTGCTTATAATTTATTAGTTAATTCATCCATTATACATTGTTATTGGGGATTTGCAGGCTTCGAGGGTGGTTGCATCGTAGAGATAACGAAACATGAATTAGTTCCAAAGCACGAGATTCTTACAGACAAGCAAAAGGAAGAAGTTCTTGAAAAATTCAAGGTAAATGAAAGCCAGCTGCCAAAGATACGCGTCACAGATCCTGTGATAGAGATCATAGGAGCTGCCCCGGGAAACGTGATAAAAATAACAAGGAAGTCAAAGACAGCTGGGGAAGCTGTTTATTATAGATTGGTCGTGAAAGCATGAAAGCAGCTAAAGGTACTAAGCAGGCAGGTATGACTATGAACTTCATCAATCTGTTCAGGGCCATTGAGAAAGAGAAAGGATGGGTGAAGTTCCAGATAGATTCTTTTGATAATTTCGTGGAGAACGGTCTGCAGAGCATAATAAACGAGATAGGCACAATCGACCTCATGCCTGACGTGAGTGACATAAAGCTCAGCTTCGGAAAAGTCGAGGTCGGAAGCCCCTACCTCATAGAGGCTGACGGTTACAAGAGGTCGCTTGACACGAAGAGTCCGCTGTTCCCAAACGAATGCAGGATCAGGGACCTTACGTATTCTGCACCTATATGGGTAAACATCACCCCTATAGTAAACGGTGTCCAGGAGAAGACAGAAAGGGTCCACGTAGGTGACCTGCCTGTAATGGTGGGATCAAAGCTGTGCTCCACGTACGGTGTCACCAAGAATGATCTCATAAAGGCAGGCGAGGACCCGGATGATGCAAAGGGATATTTCATAGTGAACGGTACTGAAAGGACACTTGTGCTCATAGAGGAAATCGCAGGGAACAAGCCCGTGTTCGAGAGGGACGACGACGTCGTCACCGTAAGGGTGAATTCCGAAAGGAGCGGGTTCAAGCAGAGGCACCTGATAGAGAGGAGACCTGAAGGAATTCTCACAATTTCATTCGCAAACATTAGGAGGCTTTCCATAGTGACGCTCCTAAAGGCACTTGGGATGTCAACGGACAAGGACATATGCGACAACATTAGCAGTGACCCAAAGATCCTAAACGAGCTTTACGTTTCGCTTTACGAGTCAGAACCAGTTGACGAGGAGGAATCAATAGACACTATAGGAAGGAAACTGAAAGTCTCTGAAGATTACAGGACAGAGAGGGTAAACCAGATACTCGACCGATACCTTCTTCCGCACATAGGCCAGGAGAAGTCTGACAGGATGGCCAAAGCCATGTACCTTGCAAGGATCGTCAGGAAGGTCATCGCAGTATCCCAGAACATGATACCAGAGGATGACATAGACCATTACGGAAACAAGAGGCTTCTCATGTCAGGAGAACTGCTTTCACAGCTGTTCAGGTCAGTGCTTCTTGGAAGATGGGGACTCATTGCAAAGATGACTTACAATTACCAGAAGCTTACAAAGAGGGGACAGCAGCCGTCAGTTCAGGGAATAGTCGAGGCAAACGCTGTCACAAAGCAGATACTTTCTTCACTTGCCACAGGAAACTGGATAGGCGGAAGGTCAGGCGTGAGCCAGAGGCTTGACAGGAGCTGTTACATAAAGACAGTTTCCCACCTAAGAAGTGTTGTTTCGCCACTGACAACGACCCAGGAGCACTTCAGCGCAAGGGAGATACACCCGACGGAATGGGGAAGGCTGTGCCCGGCAGAGACTCCCGAGGGAAGCTCGATCGGTCTCAGAAAGCACCTTGCACTGTTATCGGAGATAACCCCGGGACTCAACAAGAGCTCAACAGAAGTGCTCGTAAAGTCCGTAAAGGCTGAACTGGAAAGGAGCACTCAGAGGGAAGTGCCCAAAGCGTATGACGTTTATTTCAATGGCGATTTCCTTGGAAGGACATTTTCGCCCAAAAAGGTCACTGAGAGTATAAGGAAGAAGAGAAGGGCAGGCCTGATCAACGACCAGTTGAACATAGTAAACTATGAAGAATTCGGTGAGATAAGAATAAACACAGACACCGGAAGGGCAAGAAGGCCGCTTCTTATAGTGGAGAACGGAAAGGAGAAGCTCTCAGATGAAGTGATAAAGAAGCTGAAAAGCGGTGAGATAGACACAGCGCACCTAATGAGACACGGCATAATGGAATACCTCGACGCAGAGGAAGAGGAAAATTCTTTCATAGCACTCAAGCCGGAAAATCTAACGTCGCAGCACACTCACATGGAAGTCACGCCGCTTGCGATGCTTGGGCTTCCGGCAACGCTCATACCGTATCCCGGATACAACAGGGGTGACAGGATAAATTATGGCGCAAAGATGGTCGGTCAGTCCATAGGAATACCCGTGACAAACTATCTTGTCAGGACGGACACAAAGTTCAACACGCTCGTATATCCGCAGTCGCCGATAATCGACACTGCGACATCAGACATACTAAGGCAGTACCCGTCAGGACAAAACGTCGTCCTTGCCGTGATGTGCTGGGATGGCTACAACCTAAACGACGCCGTAGTGATGAACAGGTCCTCGATAGAGAGGGGACTGCTCAGGTCAGTTTACTACAGGACCTACGAGACCGAGAAGAAAAGGTACTGGGGCGGCCAGGAAGACGAGATAGCGGTTCCTGAACCGGGCATAAAGGGTCACAGGGGCGAGGAAGCCTACAAGGACCTGTCAGAAGATGGTATAATAAACCCCGAAACGCCCGTGACGTCAGACTCTGTTCTTGTTGGAAAGAGTTCGCCATTGAGGTTCCTTTCCGGCGAGGAATTCGCAGCAGGGGTTGAGAACCAGAGGGAGACGTCAATAACGATAAGGCACGGAGAAGGCGGGATAGCAGACAAGATCCTAGTTTCAGAGAGCACCAACGGAAACCACGTGATAAAGGTCAGGGTAAGGGACAGGAGGATACCGGAGCTTGGTGACAAGTTCGCTTCAAGGCACGGCCAGAAGGGCGTTGTGAGTCTCATGGTACCCCACGAGGACATGCCGTTTACTGCAAGCGGTGTCGTACCCGACATAATATTCAACCCGCACGGAGTGCCGAGCAGGATGACGATAGGGCAGATGCTTGAACTTCTTGCAGGAAAGACCAAGGCGCTTACAGGAAAGGACATCAAGGGAACCGCATTCAACCACATGAGAGAGGATGAGATAAGAAAGCTTCTGGTCGGTGCGGGATTCAGGGATGACGGAAAGGAGATACTCTACGACGGAAGGACAGGAAAGGCCTACAAGGTCATGATATTCACGGGAATGAGCTTCTACCTCAAGCTTGACCACATGGTAGCAAACAAGCTGCACGCAAGGTCCAGGGGGCCAGTGACGCTTCTTACAAGGCAACCCACGGAAGGAAGGGCAAAGAGGGGCGGCCTGAGGCTTGGTGAGATGGAGCAGCAGTGCTTGGTGGCACACGGATCGGCACTCACGCTAAAGGAAAGGTTCGACTCGGACCAGTCGACAATACCCATATGCCAAAGCTGCGGTATGGTCGCAATTTACGACAAGGCAAACAACAGGTCGGCGTGCCAGGTATGCAAGGATAGCAAGATTAAATGGGTGGAGACTTCATATGCATTCAAGCTGTTCATCGACGAGGTAAAGTCGATGTGCATGTATCCGACACTGGAGGTAGGTGACGCCTGATGGTATCGAAAGTAAAGAAGATAACGTTTAGCATCCTCTCTCCTGAGATGATCAAAAACATCGCAACGGTAAGGATAGTGACATCAGATCTTTACGATGTCGACGGCTATCCTGTGGAAGGCGGTGTAATGGACCCAAGACTCGGTGTTGTTGATCCGGGCCTGCACTGCAGGTCGTGCGGCGGCGGCATCGGGGAATGTACAGGCCACTTCGGATACCTCGAACTTGCAAAGCCTGTACTAAACATTCTCTACACGAAAGCTGTCTACAAACTTCTAAAGATAAGCTGCAGGAAATGCGGCAAGGTTCTTTCAAAGCCTGATGAAAAGAAGAGTTCAAAGGACCTGAGCAGGAACCCGCCAAGCAAGTGTCCACACTGCAAGGAAGCAAAGGGTAAGATAAAGTTCCTGAAACCGAGCACTTTCTATGAAGAAAAGGAAGAGCTGTCCCCGGAAGACATAAGGGAATGGTTCGAAAGCATTCCAGAGGATGAGCTGAAAAGGATCGGGTTCAAGGGAGGAAGGCCCGAAGCGCTCATATTGACGCTATTCCCAATATCACCTGTCACGGCAAGGCCGAGCATCACGCTTGAGAGCGGCGAGAAGTCCGAAGACGATCTGACACACAAGCTCGTGGACATAGTAAGGATAAACCAGTCCCTGAGGGAAAACATTGACATCGGCGCACCAGATTTCATTATAAAGGACCTCTGGGAATTGCTCCAGTACCACGTCACGACTTATTTTGACAACGAACTGACAGGCATACCGCAGGCAAGGCACAGGAGCGGCAGGCCACTGAAGGGCATGATCCAGAGGATGAAAGGAAAAGAAGGAAGGATCAGGGGCAATCTCCTTGGAAAGAGGGTCAACTTCTCGGCAAGGACTGTGATTTCACCTGACCCGAGGATATCCATTAACGAGGTCGGCGTGCCCGACGTTATCGCAAAGGAGCTCACAATAGAAGTCCCTGTGACAAAACTCAACACAAGCCAGATAAAGGAGCTCATCAAGACTGACAAGGTCAACTATGCAAAAAGGCCGGACGGAAGGAGGATCAAGGTCGGTCCGGACAACAAGGAAGAACTTATCGAGAACCTCGCACCGGGATGGTCGCTTGACAGGCAGCTTTATGACGGTGACATGGTACTTTTCAACAGGCAGCCCTCACTTCACAGGCCGTCGATAATGGCACACAGGGTAAGGGTTATGCCCCACAAGACGTTCAGGATATCGCCGCAGGTCTGTCCGCCATACAACGCAGACTTCGACGGTGACGAGATGAACCTCCACGCACTTCAGACAGAAGAATCGAGAGTGGAGGCTGCAGAACTGGTGGATGTAAAAAACAACATAATATCACCAAGGTTTGGAGGACCTCTGATAGGTGTCGACCTTGACCAGATATCCGGCATGTATCTCCTGACCAGAGGTGATGAAAAGTTCAGTAAAAGAGAAACGCTTGACATGTTCAGCAGGGCGGGAATAAGGATGGATCTTCCAGACAAGGAACATTTCACCGGAAAGGATATATTCAGCCTCCTGCTTCCCGAGAGCCTTAACATAGAATTCAGATCGAGCTGCTGTGTGCAGTGCGAGAAGTGCCTCAACGATGGGTGCAAGTTCGACTGCTGGGTCAAGATAAAGGACGGCAAGCTCACGAAGGGAACAATAGACGCAGCCGCAGTCGGCGCGCTCAAGGGAAAAATCATAAGCAGGCTCCACGGCCTCGTGGACACTGACGAGATAAAGACGTTCATAGACAACTGCGGAAGGCTTGGTGTCTCCTACCTTGCAGGCAGGGGTTTCTCCATAGGCATATCCGACCTCGACCTGACAGCAGACGTGATGGATGAGGTGAAAAAGAGGGTAGAGAAGGCTGAAAGAAATTCCGATTCCCTCATCGACAAGTACGGAAAGAACGAACTCAAGATACTTCCGGGTCTTACTGCAGCGCAGTCGCTTGAAACCCAGATACTCAACGTGCTTGCAGAAGGACTAAACGACGTCTCGGAGATAGTCAAGGAGAAGATAAAGGAAAGTGACATAGTTTCAATGGCGAATTCCGGTGCAAAGGGTTCGCTTATCAACATAACACAGATGGCCGCGTGCGTAGGCCAGGAAGCAATCCTCGGCCAGAGGATAAAGAGGGGTTACTTCAACAGGACTCTCCCTCACTTCAAGAAGGGTGATCTTTCAGCAGACGGTCATGGTTTCGTAAAGCAGGGCTTCAAGCAGGAGCTCAGTCCGACCGAGCTGTTCTGGAACATAATGAACGGACGTGAAGGTCTTATGGACAAGTCGCTTAGGACAAGAAAGAGCGGTTACATGCAGAGAAGGCTTGTAAACGCCCTCCAGGACCTGCGTGTCAACCCGAACATGTCCGTTAAGAATTCAAACGGTCACATAATACAGTTCGTTGCAGGGGAAGACGGTGTCGATCCTTCAAAGTCAGAATGGGGTGACGTAAATGACTGATTCGCAGATAAGCAAGAAAAAGCACCTTTACAGTCCAGAGGAAGCAATAGGTGTCATTGCAGCACAGTCTCTTTCAGAGCCCGCAACGCAGATGACCATGCGAACGTATCACTTCGCAGGTACCGCGGGTATACAGGTAACGCTTGGTCTTCCAAGGATCATAGAGATATTCGACGCTAGGAAAGAACTAGCAACGCCCACGATGGAGATCCACCTGCTTGATGATTTCCAGACTACCGAAAAGGCAAAGAAGGTTGCAGAAAACATAAAGGAAGTGAAGTTAAAAGACCTTGTGGTCTCAGACGTCATAGATCTCACCAACCTCGAGATCATATGCAAGCTTGACCCAAAGATGTTAAAGGAGCTCGAAATCGACATGGATGCCATCAAGAAGGCAATAAAACTCAAGAAGGTGAAAGTCGATGTTGAAGGGCACGAGCTCAAAGTCGCAAGCACCACGCTTGACGTAAAGAACCTGCACAAGCTCAAGTACAAGCTGCTCGAGCTGCACATGAAGGGTATAAAGGGCGTCACCCAGGCCATAATAAGCAGGGACGGCGGGGAATGGGTGATAAACACTCTCGGCTCCAACCTAAAAAAGGTCCTAAAGATTGAAGGTGTCAACCCGAACAAGACGACGTGCAACAACATCTTCGAGGTCATGGACGTCCTCGGTGTCGAGGCTGCAAGGAACGCGATAATAGAGCAGGCAAAATACACCCTCGATGAACAGGGCCTAGACGTCGACGTCAGGTACATAATGCTCCTTGCAGATCTCATGACTTTCACAGGGGAGATAAAGGCCATAGGCCGTTACGGTATCGCAGGACAAAAGACCTCTGTGCTCGCAAGGGCAGCATTCGAGGAAACCAAAAAGCACCTCATTTCAGCATCAATCAAGAACGCATCAGACGACCTTTCAGGCATCGTCGAGAATATAATGCTCAATCAGGTGATCCCCGCAGGAACAGGCTCCTACGACCTCTTCGGTGACATTTCCGAAACTCCACCGGCAGCGAGTGATGAGAAAAAGCCGGTCAAGAAAGCGGCAAAGCCAAAGGCATCCAAGAAGGAGCCAGAAAAGAAGGCGCCTGTCAAGAAGGCAGCTGCAAAAAAGAAGGTTGAAAAGCCAAAAACAAAGAAGTGAGGGCGACTGCCCCCATAACTTGTTCTCAGCAGGAACATGATTTGTCATTTTTAAGTTCTTTCATTTTCCTGGGCAGCGGTGAACTTCGCGCACTCGTCGTCTTCCCATATGGCAAAACCGTTGCCTTCCGTGTCCACGCAGCACACAAAGTATCCCATCTTGGGAACGGCCATCTTCTCTACGCATATCTGCCCGCCGAGCTTCTCGACCTTCTTCGCGTACTCGTCCACGGAAGGAACGCCGACATAGATCGTCGGACCGTGCCCGTCAGCCTGCCGCTGGATGATGCCGCCGCAAAGCGCCATCTTCGCGTTGCCCGTCTCGATGGAAAAGTAATCGCCGCACGAAGCCTTTTCGCCTTCGAACTTCTTTATCTTCCACCCGAACAACTTCTCGTAGAACTCGCTGGCCCTACCAGGCTTGTCCGCAGGCATCTCAAAGTAAACAACAGGATTCATTAAAATTACCTCCTTATTCAACAAGAAGTACTAAACAACGCGCAGTACTTAAACCTGACGGGAGGGTAGCTTTCCGCTATTCCGGTATGGAAAGCGACAGTTGTCCGGTGGGCAATTCCCATGTTTAAACATTTATTCAATTTCAAGAAAATTGACCGAAATATATATATGAAGGAATATGGATAGTATTAAATGGTGCATAATCTTGAAAAATTGGTATATAGTCCTGTTGCTCGTTGTTCTTTTGATTTCCGGTTGCACCCAGACAGCGCAGGTTGAAACCGGGGAAGAGGTAACCGACACGTCTCTTATGGATTTAAAGGAACGTGGTAAGATCGTCATTGGAACGGACGTCCCGTACGGTGTGATGGAATTCTTCGATGAGAACGGGGAGATCATCGGTCTGGAGGTCGACATAGCAAAGGAAATAGCATCGCAGCTTGGCGTTGAAGCAGAGATCATCGATTATGCATGGGACGACATTTTCACTGACATAAAGTCCGGGAAGCTTGACATTGCAGTTAGTTCAATGACAATTACACCCGAAAGGTCCGAAGAGATGCTGTTCAGCATACCATATTTCAACGCAGGCCAGACACTGGTCATAAGAGGCGACGATGAAACGATCAAAATGCCGACTGACCTAGATGGAAAAAAAGTTGCCGCACAGGCAGATACCACAAGCAGCGAAGAGGCGCTGAAATACACGGACAGTGAACTTGTAACCGAGTACTTGGCATTAGACATAGAAACAGAGACGGGCGAGACCATTTGGAATCAGTTGAAATCAGGCGAACTGGATGCAGTGATCATAGATTATGTTGCAGCTGTCGATTATGTCAAACAGAATCCGTCCCTGAAAATAGCAGGAGAGCCTTTCACACAGGAATTCTACGGAATCCCGACAAAAATCGGAAATGACGCTCTGATGGATGAGATAAATCGCATATTAAGAGGTATGAAAACAAGTGGTAAGCTCAAGGAAATCGAAGACAAATGGCTGAAATAAATGATACTAAGTTTGTCATTTAAAATGATACTAAGCATTTTTATAGTTTTCACTTTTCTGTTTTCTCTTTTTGCTTTCATGGAGATTAGGGAACATAGACGCAGTCTGGAACAAAGCTTCATACTCAAGGCTACTTCGATTGCATACGCGCTGGATGCGAACATCCAGCACAAGGATGACCTGAAAGACGAGGCAACCGTACTGTCAAACATCCATAAACGTATCTGGCTGGACCCGGAGATATTGAGAATAAGCCTGAATACACCGGAAGAAGACGAATTGAGGATATTCATTTCTAGTGACCAGGGAATGAAGGGTAGAATCCCGGATGCTGAAAATTTGAACTCTTACGATAACGACGTATTGGTAACCAAATTCACATATGTAGACGATTTGAGGGTTTTGCGGGTGATCACCCCCGTACACGTCTCAGGAAGCCTGATGGGCACGTACGAGTTTGACATGACGCTTGAGAATGTCGATGAGAGGATAAACGAAGAAGTGAGGTATTTCGTATTTTTCCTATCGACAATTACACTGCTTTCCATCACGATCGTTTTCATCATTCTCAGGTATGTCATCATCAGACCGTTATATAGAATAAATGAAGGTGTTGAAGCTATTGCGAAGGGCAAACTCGGCCACAAGGTGGACGTTACATCAAATGACGAGATAGGAAGGCTGGGCCAGGCATTCAACAAGATGACTGAGGACCTGAAAAAATCCAGAAAGTCCATAGAAGAATACAGCAAAACGCTCGAAAAGAAAGTTGCAGAAAGGACAAAGCAGTTAGAGGAGTCCAAAAAGGACCTGGAATCAAAAAACGATGAACTGGAACGGTTCAACAGGCTTGCGGTCGGAAGGGAAATAAAGATGATCGAACTTAAGGGCAAGATTAAGGACCTCGAAGAGAAAAACAAGGACAGCTAGCTGCCCCCCCCCCCAAGTGTTTACCGGAAAGCAAGTAACGTTTCCTTCACAACCTCTGCAGAAAGTATTGAAGTCATATCGGAGTCGTCATGGGGAGGGCACGTCTCGACAACATCAAAACCGACAACCTCCATTCTCTTCCCAATTTCCCTTAGAAGATCAAAGAACTCTTCAGGTATCATGCCGCCGGGCGCCGGTGTGGACACCCCGGGTGCAACCGATGGGTCAAACACGTCCATGTCTATGCTTACGTACACCGGTCCCTTTATGTCATAATTGAGCAGGTTCTCAGGAGTCTTAAGTACGGTGTTCTTCTTTGCATACTCCTTCTCGTCAGGCGAAAACGATCTGCATCCGACTTGGATTACCTTACCCTTGCCGAGCAGTTCGGAAATCCTGCGCATCACTGTGACGTGGGAATACTTGTTTCCGAGGTACTCGTCCTTGAGGTCAAGATGCGCATCGAACTGCAGCACTGTCAGGTTGGGATGCTCCTTCACCAGAGCCTTGATGACGGGAAGCGTTATGATGTGCTCGCCACCAACTATTACCGGGAACTTCTCGCGGATGTCCCTGACGGTCTTTTCTATTCTTTTCAGTGATTCGTCGGTATCGCCAGGACAGGTCATAACGTTCCCAAGGTCCGTCATCTTCAGGTCCTTTAGGTCCTTTTTCGTGTAAGCGTTGTAAGTCTCCAGGTTATAAGAAGCCGCCCTTATAGCATTCGGCGCTTCCCTGCTTCCGACCCTGCCTGTACTTGTGCCGTCGAAAGGCACGCCCAAAAACACCACATCGGCAGAGCTAAGACCGTAGTTGTTGCACCAGAATTCCAGCGGGTTCTCGACGTAAAGCTCGCTCATAATAGTAAGAAAGGGACGTAGTTTAAAAATGCGCACCAAAAGCAAATATTTATAAGTATCCCTACAAGTATTTACATAATTTATCAGGTGTACATATGCTCGAATACGAAGTGGAAATAAAGGAAGGTGCCGAAGTCTCTATTGACGGGGACGTTGTCACCTTCAAGGGTCCCAAGGGAGAACTCTCAAGGGAGTTCAAATACCCAGGGATAAAGATCCAGAAGAAGGACAACAAGATAGTCATGACTTCAGAGGACGAGAAGAAGAGGCCAAAGACCATGCTGGGAACGTGGAGGGCACACATGAACAACATGGTAACAGGTGTCACCAAGGGCTGGACATGCAGTCTCAAGCTCGTTTACGCGCATTTCCCGGTAAAACTCGAGCAGAAGGACAATAAGCTCATAATAAAGAACTTCATAGGCGCAAAGTCCGAAAGGGAGGCAGAAGTCACTGATGGTGTTGAAATGAAGATAGAAGGCGATTCCTTGAAGATCACGGGAATCGACAAGGAAAAGGTCGGCCAGAGCGCGGCAAACATAGAGCGTGCAACCCACGTAAAGGGATATGACAGGCGCGTTTTCCAGGACGGAATATACACCACTGGAAAGCCCGTGCCGATGGAGGATGGATAGAATGGTGGAAGTTATCAAGAAACTGCTCAAGTTAAGGAAGAAGAAAAAGGCCAAAAAGCCTGATTTTAAGAGGCAGGAAGGTTTCAGGCATGTCAAGCTTAAAGATTCGTGGAGAAGGCCAAGGGGAAGGCATTCCAAGCTCAGGAAGGGAAGGAAGGCCCGCGGAAAGAAGCCGTCAATGGGATTCAGCTCGCCAAAGGCTGTGAAAGGGCTTACCAAGAACGGAATGAAAGTTGTTTATGTTTCCAACAAGGAAGAACTGACCGGCATCGACCCAAAGACGCAGGAAGCTGTCATAAGATCGAACGTCGGGAAGAAGAAGAGGTTCGAGATAGCACTCGAGGCTGAGAAACTGAAGGTGAACGTGCAAAACGCCTACAAGGTCAGCATGCCGGTTTCAAAAAAGGGCGGCTCTTCCTGACATGTTGTTCTCAGAAAAGTGCCACACGTGTGGAACCAGGGGCAGGATATGGCACAAGGACCCCCAAGTATGGCAGTGTCCAAACTGCAGTTCCATTTTCTCAAAGTTCGGGGTAGTGCTTGAGACGGAAAATGAGCCGGAAGACTTCTGGAGTTAAGATGGACAGTCGAAAAAGAGTCTACAGTATTCTAAAAAGCGTCCCAGAGGGAAAAGTCACAACCTACAAGGAGCTGGCAAATGCAGCAGGCGTGCACCAGCGAACGGTTGCAGCTTACATGAAGACAAACAACGATCCCGTAGGCATACCATGCTTCAAGGTCATAATGTCAGACGGAAAGATCGGAGGATACGGGGTAATGGGACCGAAAGTAAAAGAAGAGATGCTCGTAAGCCACGGTGTGGAAGTGGTAAACGGGAAGGTCCCGGAAAAGTACATACACCGGTTCTAGATCCTCGTCGTAACTATCGGCTTCTCGGCTACGATTATCGTGTCCTCTGCCTGTGCAATCTTTCTTCCCTGCATGTCTTTTAGCACAGGATACGTCTGCAGGGCGCCAATCTTTTCAAGCTCCATCAGTGCCATCTTCAGCTTGAATGGTGACACGTGCTTTGCAAGCCATCTCTTGGCAAACGGGAAGCCGCCGTAATCATTTTCGGCAAGGTCAAGTATCTTCCTGCCTTCCATTGACCGCACAGGCTTCTTCTGCGAAAACTGGAATATCTCAACAGGTTCTGATTCGTCCACGTGGACTGCGCTCTCAGACACGAAAGGCTCAAGCGCGACGACGTCGCCTTCTGCGAGCACGCGGTCGTTTTTTGTCGCCACGTTCGGTATTGAGAAGTCGCCGTGGAACTTGTACCTGCCAACGCCGTGACCGCTGAGGTTTACGACCGGGCCAAAACCCGTAGACTCTATGGCATCCTGTATGGCAGCGCTTATCTCGGAGATCTTCACCCCGGGCTTTATGACGGATTTTCCTGCTTCAAGCGCCTTCTCGGCAGCATCGATGAGCGGGTCTCCGTGGGAACAGTAGGTGAAGGCCATGTCGGCTAGGTATCCGTCTATGTGGGCACCGATGTCTATCTTGATGAGGTCCCCAGATTCCACCACCTTCGCATCACCTATCTGCGGCGTGTAGTGAGCTGCAGCGTCGTTGACGCTTATGTTCACGGGAAACGCAGGCTTCGCGTCTGCCTTGAATATAGCGCCCTCGATCTTCTCTGCAATGCCCAGGAGCTTGTCCCCGACGCGTATGCCGGAAAGCATCTCTTTTCGAAGCTTCGCGACTATGGCGCCTGCTTCACTGTACTTTGAAATCTCCTCTTCTGTGATCATAAGATTAATTCGCGGAGCGTATTTAAGTTTTCCGTTCATTTTTACACTAATGGAAGAATCTGCAGGCTTTGATTTCGACGACTTCTCGGTTGAGATGGAGGACTTCAAAATAAAAAAAGTCAGCGAATTCGAAAGGATATGGAAAATAGGGCCAGGCGGAAGCGTAATACAAAAAACCCCTCATAAAAGACGATGTTTTATACTTCGGTTCATGCAATCACAACGTTTATGCCATAGACGTAAACACCGGGTCATTGATATGGAAATACAAGACTGAGGGCATAATAATGGAATCACACCCGAGATACTGGAATGGTTCTATATATCTCGGTTCGTTCGATTTCAATTTCTACTGCATTGACGCAGAGAATGGTAAACTTAGATGGAAGTTCAGGACAAGGGACAAGATAGGTTCGGCAGCGACTGTAAAGAATGGAAAAGTGTACTTCGGCTCCAAGGATGAAAATTTTTACTGCATTGATGCAACCACGGGAGAATTGTTATGGAAGTTCAAGACATTTGGTGATATAAACTACGTGCCACGTATTCATGAAAATAAGGTATACTTCGGTTCATTTGACAGGTTTTTTTACTGTCTCGATGCAGACAATGGAGAACTTGTATGGAAGTTCGAGACGCAGGGAGAATTGCATTCGTCAAATCCGTGCCTTATACACGAGAATGTAGTTTATTTCGCATCGCTTGATAATTACCTAAGGGCAGTAGATATGAAAACTCAGAAATTGCTATGGAAGGTCAATACAGGTTTTTACGGAAACGATACGTCTCCGCAAATACACGAAAATGTATTGTATCACGCAACGAGGGGAGGAAACCTATTTGCAATCACATTGGAAGGAAAAATAAAATGGAAGTATGTAACCAAGCATCACTTCGCTCTGCCATCATTCCATGAAGGTAGAATATATGTGGGAAGCGAAGACAAAAACATGCACTGCTTTTCGTTGGATGGTAAGAAATTATGGTCTTACAAGACAGAAGATATAGTATTTGTAAGTCCTGTTTTCCACAAAGGTAGAATAATATTCACTTCATGGGACTGCAACGTCTATTGCCTTGAGCTTGAAAATAGGCACTTAGTGTGGAAATTCAGGGCAGACGGTTCCCCTTCGTACTTGGCACCGATAGAAGAAGGCTTTGAACTGACATTTTCTAGCGACAATCTTGCAACAGAAAAAGATGAGAAAAAGACCACGTACGATCTTTCATTCGACCGCGAGGATGAACTCAACACGAGCGAATACCAGAGCAGGATAACGTACCAGGTCTCAACACAGTACAATTCCAGAGGAAAGTACCAGGTTGATGAGAAAACTGAAGGGTTCTGATTATTCAAGAAACTCGGCCGTATCGATTACTCGGTCGCCTTTCACTGACTACTTCCGCGTCCTCGCTTCTATGACACCAACGAGCTTGTCTATCACCGCATCCATCTTTGCCTTCCTGCTCGCCACGTATTCCTCTCTCACGAAGAACCCGTCGTATGATATCTTGTTTCTTTTCACCCTGAGCTCGTCGATAAGCATGATTTCCTGCGAAGAGAAGTTCCCATAGTTGTCGCCAAGATATTCAACAGCCTTCTTATGGGCACCCTCCCCATAAGTCTTGTAACCGTCAATAAGCATGATAACTGAGATCAGTTCCCTCATGACATCGTAGTATTCCTTCAGCACGTTCGAAGGGAATTTCTTGAAGTCTATGGTCCTTATCATTTCCATTGTCTTCTTGGACATCCTGAGCATGGACGAAATCTTCTTCTTGTCCGGATATGTTTTTAGCAGACCTTCCTTCATCACAGCGCCTCCAGATACCCCTGAAGCACTATCCCGTTTATTATGTTGCTCTTCAGTTCTTCGCTAAGTGAACTGAAATTACTTGAAAAGAATACGTTTATCTTTCTCTTCAGCTTCTTGTCAAAATTATCGAGAACAAGCTTCTTCTCATCGGAGCAGGCATATATGTCAATATCGCTCCCTATGATATCCTGTCCTCTTGAAGCTGACCCGAAAAGTACAACGCATTCAGGTGAAAGCTTCTCGTCAAGATATTCAAGGAGCCCGCTCTTCTTTATACGCCTGACAGTATCAAGCTTCTTGTATAAAAGGAAATCTTCACTTTCCATGTTAGCATAATAGATCGGATATCCGTGTATCCTGTGCTTTTTGCTTATTATCAGTCCCTCACGCTCAAGTTCCTTGAGATACAGCCTCACTGACATTGGAGCTAGCCTGACGATCCTTCCTATCTCCCTCAACTGGAAACCGCTGCCTTCTGGAAGCGGATTATCAAAGAAAACCGAAAGTACCCTGTATTTGTTATATTTTTCCCACATATGTAATAATATTATTACAATTGATATAAAAAGATTACGTTCGTTACTCAAGAAACTCGGCCGTATCTATCACGCCGTCGCCGTCAATGTCGTAACCCTTAACGACACGCGCCTTGACGCCCTTGTCGAACTTGTTTCCCTCAAGGAATTCGTCAAACTTCGTCACAACCGCAAGTATGGCAGCCCTCGTTCCGGCAAAGCGCTTGCCTGCCATCATGAGTATCTTCTTCCCCGGACTTTCCGGGTTCTCTATTATGCTCACGATGCCGCTGTCATCTGCCGTGTAGGTCTTCTTGGAAAGCGTTGAAACTATGTTCTTCTCGTGGTCGACGTCGATGTATATTGGAAATTCCTTGTTGTGCTTCATGGTTATCATGTTGGCAGTCGGTCCCCCTATGAGCACCATGTTGCCTTTCAGCGTGTCCTCGCGCACCTCGGTGTCCAGCTTGTAGTTTGGCAGGTTCTCGCCCGCAGTGAATGCCCCGAGGAACAGTGCCAGGTCTATGGCGCAGCACGCGTCGCTTGCGCGGGCCTTCCACGGTCCGTGAGGATCCGGTGAACCCACGACGATGGTCGTGTTGAGCTTGCCGTTATTTATGAAGGGGTGTAGCAGCCTGGACTTTTCAGGGGATTTTATGCTCAGCCTGCTGAAACTGACGTTGCCTGAAGCCACCACGAAGGACTCCTGCACAGCCTGGTAGAACTTCGCTACTGCACCATGCCTCTGTTCGGTTCCAAGCTCTGTTATCAGCCCGTTTTCCTTGAGCTTGTTAATGTAGTAGTAGATCTTCTGTTCATGCATGCCAAGCTTCTTGGCTACGTCCATGGGGCATCCCGGTTCGGCTAGCATCGTGAATATCTTCCACCCAAGCTCTGAAGTGAGCACTTTCAGCTTCGAAGGGTCCTTGAAAAGCTGCACCGGTGCGACCTCGCTTCTCTTTCCGCTCTTTAACAGGAAGTATTTTGCCATAAGACCATTAAGAAATTTATTTTAATATTTAAAAGTTTTTCTGTATAAGGTTTATAAACGTTTAAACAATTTTGACACAAAAACCGATACCCGTTAAGACATTTTTCTCAGTAAATGCTTTAAATACGGTCATCCAATTTTGTATTTATTTCGTGATACTATGTGTGGTATAGTCGGTTATATAGGAAAGAGGGAAGCAGCGCCAATATTACTCAGTGGTCTGAAGAGGCTGGAATACAGGGGTTACGACTCAGCGGGCATGGTGATCGTCAATGGGTCGCTGCAGCTGATGAAGGACAAGGGAAGGATAGAGGACGTGGATTCTGCGCACGGGCTTCGTGACATGAAGGGCAAGATGGGCATCGCTCACACAAGGTGGGCCACTCACGGTGAGCCGAGCACGGAGAATGCGCACCCTCACGTGGACTGCACTGGCGACATAGCCATCGTACACAACGGTATAATAGAAAACTACAACACACTAAAGGAGCTGCTCGAAAGCGAAGGCCACGAGATGAAATCCGGTACTGATTCTGAGATACTTGCACACCTTATAGAGAAATTCTACTGCGACGACCTGGCAGCTGCCGTGAGGAAGTCCCTGCTCCAGGTGCAGGGAACCTACGGCATTGCAGTGGTCCACAGGAAGGAAAGTAAGATCGTGGTGGCAAGAAACGGTTCCCCGCTGATAGTCGGGGTGAAGGGTGACGAAATGTTCACAGCATCTGATGCGTCTGCAATACTTGAGCATACAAAGAAGATGATATACCTTGATGACAAGGAGATGGGAATACTCGAGAAAGGGAAAGTCACCATAAAGAATCTCAGGGACGAGAAGGTGAACAAGTGCCATGAGGAGATCGGGTGGGACCTAGAACAGATAGAAAAGGGCGGTTACAAGCACTTCATGCTAAAGGAGATATTCGAGCAGCCGGATTCATTGAAAAACACCATGAGAGGAAGGCTTGGAAAGAACGTAAAGCTCAGCATAAACGGCAGTGTTGAGAACTGCAGGAGGGTAATACTCGTTGCATGCGGGACGTCATGGCATTCTGCCCTGATAGGACGCTACCTCATCGAGGGTATAGCAAAAGTGCCAACAGAGGTCGATTATGCCTCAGAGTTCAGGTACAGGGACCCTCTCGTAAGTAAGGACGATCTCGTCGTCTTTATTTCACAGTCAGGGGAAACAGCAGACACGCTGGCAGCGCTGAAAGAGGCAAAGAAGAGGGGGGCAAAGACCCTCGGGATAGTAAACGTCGTCGGGTCGACAATAGCAAGGGAAGCCGAGATGGGCATATACACGCACGCCGGTCCCGAGATAGGTGTCGCGTCCACGAAAGCCTTCACAAGCCAGCTTGTGGCCCTCGTGCTGCTTGCAATGGACCTGAAAGTAAAAAAAGGCGGAAAGATAGACGAAAAGCTTGCCAGGGAGCTAAACAGGATACCTGAGAAGATAGACGCCGTCCTTGAAGAGGAGAGAAAGGTAAAGGCGATAGCAAGAAAGGTTGCAGGTCATCCAAACTTCCTTTACCTCGGAAGGGGTATAAACTATCCTGTAGCCCTGGAGGGGGCGCTAAAGCTAAAGGAGATTTCATACATACACGCCGAGGGATATCCCGCAGCCGAGATGAAACACGGACCAATAGCGCTCATAGACGAGAACATGCCCGTCGTTTTCATAGCAAACCGCGGGAGAGGGTATGAAAAGATAATCTCAAACATGGAAGAAGTGAAGGCAAGGCAAGGCAAGATAATAGCAATAGCAACCGAAGGTGACGAAGAGATAAAGAGGCTTGCTGACTGGGTGATACACGTGCCCAGGACCATTGATGATCTCACTCCGCTGATAAACGTCATTCCACTGCAGCTGCTTGCGTACTACGTGGCAGACATGAAGTGTTATGATGTCGACAAGCCGAGGAATCTCGCAAAGTCGGTGACAGTGGAGTGATGTTATGTTAAAAGGAGAGGTGATTGAATGGTAGTCAAGGTAGCTATCAACGGTTACGGCACTGTAGGAAGGCGCGTCGCAGACGCTGTCGCCTTGCAGGACGACATGAAGGTAGTAGGCGTGGTGAAGACCAAGCCCACCTTCGAGGCTCACCATGCGGTGAGGAAGGGTTTTCCAGTGTACGTCAACACAAGGGAGAATCAGAAGGCTTTCGAGGAAGCCGGAATAAAAGTCGAGGGAACGATAAAGGAGCTTGCAGAGGAGGCGGAAATAATCGTCGACGGTGCTCCCGACGGGATAGGTATAGAGAACAAGGAATCTCTCTACATCCCTATGAAGAAGAAGTCCATATTCCAGGGCGGAGAAAAAGCCGATACAGTGGACGTATCGTTCAACTCAATTGCAAACTACAAGGATTCGTTTGGAAAGCAGTTTGTAAGGGTTGTGTCATGCAACACCACAGGACTCTGCAGGACGCTGTTTCCAATATACAAAAGCGTCGGCATAAAGAACGTGAGCGCTGTGATGATAAGGAGGGGTCCGGATCCAAGCAACATAAAGAAGGGTCCTGTGAACGCCATAGTGCCCGATCCCGTATCCGTGCCGTCGCATCACGGACCTGACGTCAACACGGTCATGCCAGACCTCGACATAACAACAGTAGCACTCAAGGTACCAACGACGCTGATGCACGTCCATACCGTCAACGCTACCCTTAACAACGGTACGACAGTAGACGAGATAAAGGAGTTTTTCAGAAAGGCACCGAGGGTGGAACTTGTAAAGGCAGGAGACGGCATAAAGTCCACTGCACAAGTCATGGAATGGGCAAGGGATCTTGGAAGGCCAAGATCTGACCTAAATGAGATAGCTGTGTGGGAGGAAAGCATAAATGTCAGGAAAAGCGAACTCTTCTACATGCAGGCAATACACCAGGAAAGCGACATAGTGCCGGAAAACATCGATGCCATAAGGGCCATGCTTGAGATTGAATCTGATCCCCTGACAAGCATAAAGAAGACCGACATGGCAATGGGCTTAAAGCCCTGGTGGAAGCATTCCTAGACATCCCCGGGTTTTGACATGAAAGCACTGATACTGGCAGCTGGGAAAGGAGAGAGACTTCGTCCTCTGACAGAAACAGTCCCAAAAATAATGCTGCCCGTAGCAGGAAAACCTCTCATCCAGCACAACATGGAAAAACTGGACGGGCTGGTTGACGAGATAGTGCTGGTGGTCGGTTACAGAAAAGAACTCGTGAAGGACTATTTTGGATCAGAGTTCAACGGGACCAAAATAACGTATGTCACCCAAGAAGAGCAGCTTGGAACCGGGCACGCTCTCACACAAGCCAAGAATCATCTAAACGGCAAGTTCGTAATGATGATGGGAGACGACCTTTACAAGAGAAGTGACATTGAGAAATGTGCAAGGCACGACCTTGCCATACTCACAATAGAAGGTGACACCAGGAACTTCGGCGCATGCGTATGCGATGGTGACAATCTAAAGGACATCGTCGAGAAATCGGCAAAACCCGTGTCAGACCTCATCAACACGGGAATGTACGTCCTCGACGAGAGGATATTCAAAGAAAAGATGAAAAAGAGCCCGCGAGGCGAGTATGAAGTGACCGACGCCATCAAGTCGCTTGCATCAAAGCATGAAATAAAATGCATCAAAGGCACGTTCTGGGAGCCGGTCGCATATCCTTGGAAGCTTCTCGAGGCAAACGAGACCATAATGAATGAGACTGGGTCTTTCATACACCCGCAAGCCAGGATAAGCAAGAAAGCCGTTATAGAAGAGCCCGTGTTCATCGGGAAAGGCGCGGAACTGAAAAACTGCGTCGTAAGGGCGCACAGTGTCATAGGGGAAGGCGCCGTAATAGGAAACTTCGTCGAGATAAAAAATTCCATAATAATGGAAGGTACGAAGATACCTCACCTTTCATACGTCGGTGACTCGGTAATAGGCAGGAACTGCAACTTCGGCGCAGGCACCAAGATCGCGAACCTGAGGTTCGACGACGGAAACGTGATGGTGAAAGTCCGTGGAAAGATTGTAGACTCCGGGAGGCGCAAGCTCGGCTGCTTCATGGGAGACGGTGTAAAGACCGGCATAAATGCCTCCATACTACCAGGCGCGGTGATAGCCGCAGGGGACACCGTCAAGCCGGGAGAAATCCGGAAGTGAGTCACTGTATTATCAATTTCTTGCTTAGACCAATGTCATCCAGTTTCAGTATGTAGAATCCTGGTTTAAGATTCGGATAAACCTGGCCACCGTTGTAGTTATCCTGCTCGTACCTTAGTTCTCCTCCGATCGAATATATTTTCAGGTCGAAATTGTCAGCTCCGTCTATGGTGAAATTGTCCTTTGCAGGATTAGGATAAATATTTACATTGTCCATCAACTCCGTGTAATCAATCGCTGTCAGATAAAGAGGCTCTGTACCTAGACCTGAGGTATCTCTCTTTTTGACCAGGTTTACAGTAACAAAGTACATGTGAGGGTTAGTGGACAGCGTTGGTTTGTAATCATCGACCTCAAACCTCATGAAAATACTGTATTTCTTGATCTCTCCGTCGTGGGAACGAGTTTCCCAAAAATCAATGTCGCCGCCTTGCATTCTTTCTTCACTCGCGGGGTCTCTTTTTCCGTCATTCTGGGGTTCTATGAAGTACCAGTCATCGTAATTTTCAGCATTATTGCCTACAAGGACCGCAACTATCCCGTGATAGAAATCGTGCGGGTATGATATCAGGGAAACGTTACAAAAGGGAACGTTATATCTGCCGATCTGTGTAAGGTCATATTTGCTCTGCAGAGGGAGGGTCCCTTCCACGCCTCTCATGTTCAATGAAAACTGCGCTGCGAAATCTCCGCACATCCAAGAATCTGTGATATATGGTAGTTCGTCTGTCTTGTCAATCGCAGCCATCTTATTGGCCCAGTCGATTCTTTCATTACGGAGTGTCTTGTTCCAGTGGGCAGGAAGGTACCCTGACGGATTTTCCAGGTAGTTTTTCAGGAGAATCTTGTCCATAAAATCTATTCTCCCGTTTCCGTTCACATCCGCCCTGTAGTTATCATTTTCCCACTGGCCTATCAGGAAGTCCATTTCATCCAGATCGTCCCAGTGTATTGAATTATCATTATTAACGTCACCAGAGCCATAGTAATCGAGCGCGGTGTCGTTCAGCTGGACATGTGGATTGACTGTTATTGTATCAGCACGGGTCTGTGCGTTCAGGTCGCCAAACAGCATGCTGCCTGCAAAGACGATTGGCGCCAGTGCCCTTTGAAACCTGTTCACTTCAAACACTTCCCACATTAAGCTTGTAATTATCATTTGCGGAAAATTTTTTAAGAGTTAGCAATAAAGTGGGACTCGTGACGATATATAAACCGATTTGTCCAATATTTTATCATGATTGACCTTTCGTCACTTACTAGCATCCTGGAACTTTCTCTCACAGACCCGATAGGGCTCGCAACCAATCTAATAATTTCGACCATCGTGAGTGGAATAGTAATACTTGTCATAGTGATGATTTTCGCCAAAAAGTTCGCGGAGCAGGCAAACCCGGTTAATGCATTCATATTGGCATTGGTGGTAACTGTAATAAACCTGTTTGGGATCGTAGCCATACTCGGCGGCGTACTTGCAATGCTGCCATTCGGAAGTCTCGTAATCATGCTGCTTCCGGTGCTGGTATGGATAGTACTGATGAAACTGTTCTTCAGGGACGTGTCATTCCTACACGTCCTGGTAATGGCAGTGATCTGCTACCTCGTGAGCATATACATAGTGCCTATGCTGGTAGTATCAGTGGCGTCACTAATTCCCGTGGTATGATCCTTTGAGATATGCGGTTCCCGCACCTTCTATTTTAATCTGCACTACGCTTCCAAGAATATCTTTTTTGCTTTCTATCACAACAGGCCTGCAGGCAAAATTCTTTCCAAGGAACTGGCCGGGTTTCCTGCCCCTCTCGGTGACAGTCACGTTCCCCTCCCAGCCTGTCCATTTCCTGTTGGCCTCAAACGAAGCCCTCCTCGCTGCATCTGAAAGCTTTTCCGACCTCTCCTTGAGCACTGCACCATCGAGCATTACCATGTCTGCTGCCTCGGTACCGGGCCTCGCACCGAACTTGGAGACATTCACCATGTCCGGTTTCATGCATTTGACAAGTTCGAGGCTCTTTGAAAAATCCTGTTCTGTTTCGCCCGGAAAGCCGACGATCATGTCCGTTGATATGAAAATCTCTGGTATTTCCTTTCTGAACTTGGATACTATTTCAGAAAACTCCTTCACCATGTATTTCCTCTTCATGAGTTTCAGCACGCTGTCAGAACCGGACTGGACGGGTATGTGGATGAACTTATAGATCTTCTCGTTTCCGTACGCCTCTATCAGTTCATCCATTACAGGAAGGACGCTGTCGGGATTCATCATGCCCACTCTGACCATGAACTCCCCCTTAACCTGGCAAACCATCCGAATGATTTCTGGAAGCCTCACTCCGTTATATTCATACGATGCATTGTCCTGCGAGGTCAGCCATATCTCGCTACAGCCTTCCCTGACTGCATCTTCGACGTCTTTGACTATGTCTTCTGGATGATAGCAATGAAGCGGGCCCTTGGCAAGCCTCACGCAGCAGTAAGAGCATTCGCCGTTGCATCCATGGGATATCTTCGTTATTCCCACGTGCGGATTTTCCCTCATCCTTGGCCTCCGCAGCTTTTTCTCACCAGAATCTCCTGTGAATACCACCCTCTCTCCCGCGAAGGTGCTCCTGACGGCATCCACGATCCTCGTGGTATTATGAGTGTCCACGAGGCTTGCGTCAGGCGCGATGAATTCTATACCATTACCTTTCACACCGGGCATGCAGCCGGCCACCACGATCTTCTTTTCGGGAAATGTGCCCAGAATCCTCTTTATCCTGTCTTTTATCTTCTGCTCGGTCTGCGTTTTGACAAAGCACGTATTGATTATAATAACGTCGCTTTCCTCCGGTTTTTCCACGAGGTCAAAACCTGCGGCATCGAGCAGTCCTGACATTATTTCCGATTCTGCGCCATTGGCGGCGCAGCCGTAGGTTTCCATGAAGATTTTCATGCTATTGATTGACTGGAACGATTTTTAAGCTTGAAATCGGGCTTAAACGCAGAGATTATCTTTATAAAACAGGCATACACCGTTTATATCACGACCCATTAGGTGTTCCGCAAAAGAGGCGATAATGTGGGGTATTTCACTGAATCACGTCACTTGGAAAGGCACACTGTGCCTTCAGTGGTAGCGTTGGCGTTAATTATATGTATAATGCCTAATTCATCTGCGGCAGGATACACGGAAGTGTGGATCGATGCAGCATGTAACGGGACACCCCCATGCTACGTGACAATACAGGAAGGCATAGACGCTGTTGATGCCGGTGGAACCGTTCATATCTCTGGCGGTTCATTCGCAGAAGTACTGAACCTTGGCGGGAAATCGCTGAAACTTGAGGGGGCCGGTGCCGGAAGCACGATCGTGAATGCCAGCTCCCTTACGGGTTATGCTGTGAAGAATTTCGGCAATGATACGACCATAAGCGGCCTGACGCTTGTGGGTACCCCTGATAATTACGGTTTCAAGGTCTCGCACGTAAGCAACATAAAGCTCAAGGACATCAAGGTCGAGAACTCGAAGAAGACGGGAATCGACCTGAACACGATCGACGGTGCGACGTTAAGCAACGTGGGTGTGAAGAACACTGTATCAGGTTTCGGCCTGATGATGCTCGATTCAAACGATATCACAGTCACCGACATATCCACGGAGAACAATGCATGGGGAGGCGTGAGCATCCAGTCTTCCGGCAGGGAATCAGGCAACATAACGTTCAGCGGCGTTTTCAGCGCTGCGGAAAGCTCACCGCTCCTGATAGAGAAGGATCCTCCCACATACCCTGCGATAACGAACGTGCAGGTTCCGGATAAATTCGATTACATAACGTACGGGTTCAGGGAAGGTCATGAATACATGCAGTGGTTCTACAGGGAGACCGTGGACGGTGCCAAGGAAGTCGCACAGGGTCTCATGGGTTCTGTTTTCAATTACAGCGACATGCTGATTTATGACGTTTTGGAAGAGAACTACCACGTGATAGAAGGGATGTTGATACAGGATGCGATAGACGCCGCATCCGACGGCGACAAGATAAAAGTTGATGCTGGTTTGTACGAGGAACTGATAACGATCGGAAAGTCCATTACACTGAGAGGTGCAACATACGATGTGAACAAGAACGGCTATCCCGTTCCTGGGAATTACACATGGGACGATTCCGTCGAGACGATACTGCAGCCTCCCGGGGGCAGCGAGGATTCTGACGTCATCACGGTGGACGACGCTGACGACGTCAGCATAGAAGGACTCGTCGTGCAGGCACTTGAAAGGAGCGCAGCAGGAAGCAGGATGCTGATCACGGTGAAGGTCGATGACAAGACTATGGAGAATCTCAACATAAGGAACAACGTGATAGGGGCGAACACCGACGCAGACGGCCAGGACGGGACCAAGGGGAGGATGAATCTCTACTTGGACGTCAACCCTTACAACGAATCTCAGGGTCTGATAAACAGTCTTATTTCCGGTAACAAGATCTTCGGTGCAGAGGGCAACGGGAACAACGTCTTCATCTGGGCATCGTATCATTCTTACGGGACCGAAGGACCGAGCCCGATGGAAGGGACCGTGATAGAGGACAATGAGATTTACGGTTCACACAGGACCGGTATAGAAACAGCCGGTGGTTATTCGGGACTTGTGATAAGGAACAATAAAATCTATGGTAACAGAGGCCTTTCCGGTGAGGAAACAAACCTCAAGTACGGTCACGGTATAATCATAATAAGGGGAAGCAGCGACAGGACATTTGAAGGCTTCTCAGCAGAGGACCTGACCATAGAAGGTAACGAGATCTACGGTAACGAGAAGAGCGCCATATACTTCGGGCCTGTGAATCATAATTACGACATAACCGGAAATCACATCCACGACAATGGGTGGGACGGAATAATGCTGGACCTCGACGGAAACTTCTGCAACCCGACGTTCGAGACATGCCCGCCGCCAAGCACATCGAAATGCTACAACTGTACAGAAGACATATTGGTCCGCAAGAACACGATAAGAGGAAATGGTGAATACGGTGTGAGAATAGTCAGCAGCAACGACACGTCCGTGACGATAGAGGCTGTAAGTAACTACTGGGGAAGCAGCCTCCCGGACTTCAGCTCGATAATTAAGGGTGAAATAAGCTACGCGCCATGGTTCACAGGAGAGAGTATGGATAAGACTGCTGATGATTTCTACAGCGAGGAGATTGCGAACACGAGCGAGGCCACGATTGAAAACGACACGATAGGGATAGACATAGAACTGAAGCTCGATTCGAACAAGAGCGGAAGCGTGAGTATAGTCTCCCACGTGTCAGCGCCCGAAATAGTAGTGAGCACGGTCACTTCTCATGAAGCTTCTTCCGTCACAAGCCTCGGCAAGGTCATAGAGATAATAGCCGACGAGGAGATAGAGGACGCGATGAACGAGACCGTGCTGAAGGTGTACTATACGGATTCCGAGGTCAGTGCCAAGAACGTCAATGAGGCGTCGTTGAGGCTTTACTTTTACAACGATACACTCGATGAGTGGGTGATATACGATGATCTTGTGGGAGGGGTCGACACTGTCCAGAACTACGTGTGGGCGATAACCGACCACTTCTCCATTTGGGACGTCTTCGGTTCCGTGAACCAGCGACCCACAGATGATCCTGATCCCGGATACGGCAGTCAGACAATCGTGGAGGAGGTGTGTGAACCTGACTGGACGTGTGCTGATTGGGAAGAATGCCTTGAGGACGGGAAGCAGTCTTGCACTTCATGGTTCGATACCAATTCATGCGGCCTGGAATACGAAGGCAGTGGAGAGACCCAGTCCTGCGAATACGCTGCACCGGAAGTCGAAGAGGAGCCGGAACCTGAAGAGCGAGCCCCGACGGTAGCACGGGAAGGGGCCGAAACTGAAAGTGTCTCTGGTGCAGTAGCAGCTACCACTGGAAATTTAATTGATGCAGAAAGTGCAGGGGTGCTCATAGGGACAACTGCAATCGTCGTCATAGTTCTGTCAGCATTCGTGGCACTCATCGTGAAGAAAAATTAGTCACTGAAGGACCTTGAATTCTATGCAGATCTTCCATATCCTGGGACCGTATGGAAGCACTTTCCTCTTGTCGGTTATCTTTATCTTCCTTCCAGCCTTCTTCGCGGCATCGTTGACATATTCAAGTGCCTTTTCGTAAAGCGAATCTTCCCTGTCGTAATAGTAGAAATGGATTGTCCCGCCTTTCTTTACCACTTCGAATGCAGTGTCAAGGAATTCGTGTGCCCCTTTTGGAAGGGGCATGGTTATCCTGTCGAACTTAACACCAAGCTTCGGACACGCTTCCTTCACATTCCCACAGACAGGGACAACCTTCGTCTGCACGCGGTTTATGCGCACGTTCTCTTCAGCGTACCTATGCGCGTCCGGGTTCAGCTCCACACCGTAAGCCTTGTTTATCTGCGGCTGCATCTTCGCATAAGCTATGGGTGAGGGGCACACCCCGCTGAACATCACAAGAACGTCCTCTCCGGGCTTGATCATCTTGCCTATCCGCAGCCTTTCTGTGGATTCCCTTACAGAAAAGTATGCCTTTTTCAGGTCCACGCGGAACCTGCAGCCATGCTCCTTGTGCTCCGTCTCTGTACCCTTCCCGACGAGCACCTCAATGTCGTTTAACCTGTAATCGCCCGAACGCTCCCCGTACTTGTCACACACTGTGTTGATATGCTTGTTCACTTTCACCAGAGCTTCTGCGATGAGCTTTTTGTGCCTCTTAAGTTCCTCTGGTATCTCTATTATCGCGACGTCTCCAACGACGTCAAAAGCCCTTGGAACGCGCTCAAGTTCTTCATCGGTAAGCTTTCCCTTAAGAACCTCTTTCATGTTCATTTCCTGCCACCGACGTTGTCAAGAGTCCTGTTAAGCATCATGTCCGCAAGTGCGATGTACTCGTCTTCCCTTCTAACGTGAGTATATTCGACGGACGAGAAGTTCTTTTCCTCTTTCTTCACCATTTCATAAAGTTCCCTGAGATGGGGCTTTTTTACCTTGTACTTACCAGAAAGCTGCATTATGACAAGTTCACTGTCCATGGTACACACCACCTTGCCCTTTCCGTGATTCCTTGCCATCTTGAGTGCCTTGAGTATGCCCCTGTACTCGGCAACGTTGTTTGTACTCTCGCCTATGTACTCGCTGTGACTCTCAAGTAGCTTTCCCTTGGAATCGTATATCAGCAAAGCAAAGGCCGCGGGTCCTGGATTGCCTCTCGACCCACCGTCTGTGTATATGCGCATGTCTGCCATTGTAGCACCTAATTTAATTTAACTGACCATATTTTAAAGTATGAGAAAGGTTTTTGCAGCAGCATCACTTGTTGCGATCATCGCGGTATCAATGGTATCGATATCGTCACTTTCAGGCGATACCTTCATCAAGGCGTTTTACGATTCAGCGCCGAGAGTTGACGGGAAAGTAAACATCCCCGCACTGGAATCGAGACTGACTGGAACCAACGCAAACACCTATAACTTCCTCATTCGTGACACTGTACAGGACATGGAAACGCTCAAAGAATTCCTTCCAAGAGCAGAAATAATGGGAATAGACGTATGGGTCACAATAGTACCACCGTCAGGACTCGCAGAAGAACGCAGATACGATCCCGCCTACACCGACTATGTGAAAATTGCAAAGAGTATAGCAGAGCTTTCAGTCGAGCACGAGCGCCTGAAGGCATGGAGCATAGATAATGTCCTTGTGGATTACATGTACTTCACAGACTCCTACCTGGAAAACATATTGTCTGCTGCAAAAGAAATCGGTCCCGACCTTATGTTCATACCGGTTGTATACACAACGAATGTTGATTCACCGTATTTCCCAAAGAGGAGCAGGCATTTCGACGGGGTCCAGTTCTACTACACGCACTTTCCCGTCGGTGAGTATGATGAAAGCACGATACTTGTCCCGGCACTGAATAATCTCAAAAGTAAATACGACGGGAAGATCATACTGGGAATTTACGCAACGCCGTGGTCTGAGGACTATCCAACGTCCCCAGAATACGTCGGGCAGCTTATAAACCTTGCCAAACAACATACAGACGGTGTGATGATATACACGCTTTCACAGGAAGGCGAAAAGCTCGACACCATAAAAAGAGCATTCGGTGAGTGACATGATGGAAGTTAAGTTCGATCAAAAGAAAGGACTGTGGGCAGAAGGCGAGGACGCAGACAGGCTAAGGAATAACTCTTTCGGTGAGCAGGACGGAAAAACGCTGTGGCTCACCCCGGAGGAGGCGCTGTACATAATAGACCTCCAAAACGGTACGGTGAACCATAACGGGAAGGCCATGGGTTTTGAGGAAGTGCTCGCAGCTTATGCTCCAAAAGATCCAAGGCTCATGATAAAGTACAATGCCTACAGGGACTGGAGGGACCGCGGTCTCATAATAAGAAGGGCTGACAAGACAACAAAAGGCCAGAGCAGGAGCAGCCAGGTAAAGAAGTATCCTTCAAGTGAAATGTCTCTGAAGAAGCTCAAAGCCAAGGTCGTGTGGGATTCAACCTCGGCAATGGGCGTGCTTGATGACCAAAAGCTCAGCAGGGAATTATTCAGCGACTGGTGGCTGGGCCAGATAGGCGTCTACAAGCAGGAAAGGGGAAGCGTACTCAAGCTGAACTTCTTTGAGGTCATGCTGCTTTCTGAACATTTCGGCCTCAGGGTATTCGACACGGCTAAGAGCAAGGAAACGAGTTCCAAGAATATAATGGGTGAAATCGCAAGGAGAAGGGAATTTGCAAAGACCATGTACCAAGCATACGTAGACTGGCGCCTAAACGGTTACATAGTAAAGACTGGCTTCAAGTTCGGAACGCACTTCAGGATATACTTCCCGGGCGCATCTCCTGCGAAGGGTTCCGACGGAGGCAAGTGGGTGCACTCAAAGCACGTACTCCATGTGTTCCCAAAGGAGGAGAAGCTGCTCGTATCTGAATGGGCAAGAGCTGTGAGAGTGGCACACGGTGTAAAGAAGACGTTCATACTGGGAATGCCAAAACTAACAGACAAGGACTACGTCGATTACCCGGCAGACTTCGCTGCATACAGGCGAAAGAAGAAAGGAAAGGACTGGGTAAGGGAAACTCCAAAGGACGGGCCGAGGTACCTACTTGCAGCAGTGAGCGAGGAGGAGCATATCGGAGGCGTCGAGCTCGCATCACTTTTGAAAAAGGCCGAAGCCATGAACCTCAATCTCATACTTTCGATAACAGACAGGGAAACTGCGATAACATACTACGCGCTCAATAAGATTAAGCTTAAGGACGCAAAGTTCGACTACTACGAGATCGAATGGTTAAGGCCCTAGAACTCTTCCTCGCGGGAATCGATCTGGTACTTGCCTTTGGATGAATACTGCGTGGATATCTGGTAAGTTATCCTGCTTTGGTACTCGCTTGTGTTCTCTTCATCAAGTCCCTCAATCTCATAGGTCTTTCTTCCGGTTTCGTCATCAGTTTCCGTGTCGATCTGCTCCCTGACCACGAGCTCGTAGCTTTCGAAAGGCGGCGGCCACTTCGAAGGCGCTCCCTGTCCGCGGAACTTCCACAGGAGTTCCTGTGTGCTCTTGTCAAGGCAGTATATGTGACAGTCGAAGCTTGAGAAGTAAACCCTGGCTTCATCAACCGTGGGCTTCCACCAAGTCTGCCCCTGGGTCTGGTACTTCCACATGAGTTTCCCGTTCTCTATATCGACGCAGTAAACGTTCTGGTCTTCTGAACCGAAATATATCCTGTCCCCATTGATCTCGATTAGCGTCATGGCGTTGTTTATCCTAAACTTCCAGATCGTACTTCCGTCCATTGTGAGTGCGTGGAGCATGCCCTCCCTGTTGACGGCAAACAGCCTGTCACTATGAAGGAGAGGACTCGAATGCATTCCACCATAGCTGCCTGTCTTGTACTTCCATAAAACACTTCCGGTCTCTAGATCGACTGCCCTGAGCATATTGTCAAAAGACGGCAGGTAGACTATGCCGTCGTGTACTGTAAGGACCCATTCGTGGTATATGTTACCCTGGGTCTCGCACTTCCACGCGAGCGCACCCGTACGCTTGTCGAGGCAGTAAAGGAACCTGTCGTAAGATCCGCAAAGCAACACGTTCCCATGGACAGTCGGCATGGACGGAACTTCACCTTGTGTCCTGAATTTCCATATGAGATTCCCTGACCTAGCATCAAGGCAGTATATGTTGTAATCATTTGAGCCAAAGTATACCATGCCTTTATCGACGACAGCTGTCCCGGTGTTCTTGTCATCTGTCCTGAATTTCCATAACATTTCACCGGTTCCCGCGTCAAGTGCATAGAAGTTGTGGTCATAGCACCCTATGTAAAGTATACCATCGCTTATGATCGGCGATGCCGGAACGAAACCTCCGTCTGCAGTGAACTTCCAGACCAGTTCGCCTGTAGCGGCGTCAATGCAGTAAACGTTCCTGTCCATGCAACCGACGTAAATCTTGCCGTCATGCAGGCACGGATGCTGCGCAAAGGAACCGCCGCCCTCGACCTTGAATATGCGGTCGAAATCCCTGACCTGCTTCATCTCAAAGCTTCCCATTTCCATTGAGAATTCGTCGTCGAAATTCTCGTATTCTTCCATTGTTAGTGTTTGAAACATCAGATTTAAAGGGTTAACACATTGTCGAGTAGATTGCTAAAGATATTTAAGACCAGTGATGACTCTATGTTTAAACAGTAGTTTGGTGGGATTGATGCATCCAGAGGAAAAGGGAAATAACGGTTTTACGATAAGATCCTGCACAATCGCTGTCATTCTGACCGTATTCCTTTTGATAGTTTCAAGCTACATCGCGCTAAAGATTGGCGCGCTTCCATGGCCCATAATATTCAGTGCTGTCGCTGCAGGCGCACTGCTGCAGATAGTCGCAAGGTTTTCTGGGAAGGCGACCAGTCATGAGATGAACGTGGCGCAGGCGGGGGGAACCATAGGAGGACTTCTCGCATCAGGCGTTGTATTCACCATACCGGGAATACTTTACCTGCAGTCACAGGGCATGGGCGTCACCATGCCAGGCGCAGCGAGCCTTGCAGTAGTCTGTGTCACTGCGGGAATCATGGGCGTGCTACTTTCGGTTCCACTGAGAAGAATCTTCGTCGAGGAAGAAAACCTTCCCTACCCGAGCGGGACAGCCGGTGCAGAAGTCATAAAAGCCGAATCGAAAATAGGGAAGAGCACGCTGTTCCTCGCTGTCGCACTCTCGCTTACCGGCATATTCGTCCTCTTAAGGGAAATGTTCTTCCCGGCAGGATGGGCACTGCCGCTGATGCCTGAGATCGGCCTCACGCTTGCACTTTACCCAATGCCCCTTGCAGTGGGTATAGGTTATCTCCTTGGACCAAAGGCTTCGATCAACTCGTGGTTCGGTGGATCGCTTCTTGGATGGATCATACTCATTCCCGCACTTGCAGCAACAGGAGTCGTCGCAGCAGATGTAAGTCCGGGGATCATGCAGAATGCCGGCATGGGGATGGTGATAGGCGCGGGCATAGGATTCTTCGTTTCGTACGTGCTTCCAAGGGCAAGAAAGATATTTGCACCCATGTTCATGAGAAAGGACATGCCCTGGTACACCAAGCACACGCCGCTCTTTTCGGCAGTAGCATTCGTCGCAATATCGCTTGCGGGCATGAATCCCGTGGCAGCGCTGATAGCAGTAGCAGGCGTATGGATAATGGTAAGCGTAGCCGGCATGATGACAGGAGAAACCGACATAGACCCGCTTGAACAGTTCGGGATAATCATAGGCCTCCTCGCAATAGGCCTTTTCGCGCTGGCAGGGCTTCAGCTTGACTTCGTTTCAGCATTCCTTGTCGTATGTTTCGTATCAATCGCCGCGGCAATAGCAGGTGACATCGGCCACGACTACAAGTCCGCAAAGATAATCGGGACAAGGGCAAAGGACATAATAAAAGTCGACCTGATAGCAGTCATAGTAGCAGGCCTTCTCGCACCATTCGTCCTGGGTATGATAGTGGACGCCTACTCCGGTGAATTCTTCACAGCATCCATGCCCGCACCGCAGGCGCAGATGGTCGCCGGGTCCATATCGGGATTTGCTCATCCGTGGGCATTCTTCATTGGTTTTGGAATATCATTCGTATGGGTAGTCCTTGAAACGCTGACAAAGAAGAAGGCTCCCGTGATTCCCATGGTCTTCGGTATAGGACTCTTCCTGGGGACAGTTCTTGGCATACTCCTTGCAATCGGCGGTGCCATAAGATACTTAACCGACAAGAAGAAGGCCGGGATCTTTACCGCGGCGGGTATAATAACAGCTGCCGGAGTGATGGGAGGGGAAGGCATTGCAGGGCTCCTGACCAAGGCTCTTTTCGTCGCAGGCGTCTCCCCATCGATATATAACTCCGCGATGTTTTCTATATTCGGGGCAGTGTTGATCGCAACGCTTGTCCTCTGGAAAATGAAAAGGCTGCAGTAGATGATTGCCGGGATAGACATCGGCGGGACTAATACTCAGGGAATAGTGCTAGATGGAAAAAGGATTGTTGCAAAGTGCACTGTCGAAGGCGGTGAAAAAAAGCACGCCCTAATGTGCTACGACTGCCTTTGTGAAAAATCCAAAAAGAAACTTCGTGTCGTCTTCACTGGCGGTGGCGCAAGGAAGATAGGTTCATTCCCGGCACCATACAGGAAAGTCGGTGAGATCTCTGCAATCGGAAAGGGCGGGATGTACATTTCGGGAAAGAAGAACCTTTTCGTTGCAAGCATCGGGACCGGAACGGCATTCGTTTCTGTCAAGAACGGCAAATCAAGGCACCTTGGCGGGACCGGTATCGGCGGCGGTACGGTGAAAGGGCTCTCGCTTCTGATGATCGGCAAGGATCCCGAAGGTGCTGAAAAGCTCGCACTGAAAGGAAAGGGGAAAATGGACCTAACAGTCAATGATATAGTCGGTTCAGGCATAGGAAAGATCCCGGGAAGCGCAACTGCGTCAAACTTCGGCAAGGCATGCAGGAGATGGGGTAAAAACGAAACATCGCACAGCCTGCTGAAGATGATCGGTGAGACAATAGGATCGATGTCCTATTTTGCTGCAAAAACCATCAACCAGGAAAATTGTATGCTTATGTGCGGCAGAGTTGCACTGAACAGCGTGGTCAAGAAAAGGATTTCATACACTGTGAAAATGATGGGAGGAAAAGCTGAATTCCCAAAAAATGCGGAGTACTGCGCAGCTATCGGGGCGGCATTGTGAGTTCTATCTTCCGATGTTGAATTTTTTTATGGTTTCATCGAAGAGTAGCTTGTCAGATAAAAGACCCGCAGACATGTATGCTATTATTTCATGGCCATCCACGCTTCCTTCATGGATGTCATCTCCATACTTCCCCATTTGATCAGAAGTGTACGGTATCAATACTGGTTTTCCTGTGTCGATAATTATGAAAGCACTGTATAATTCTTCCATAGTCCATATGAGAAAGAAAGTTTTAAAATATTATTTCCTCCGACTTTAACGTGTGTATAAAGCCCATCAGTTTTAAATAGAGGAAATAATTCTTAACCATGGACGAAAACGCTACCAGGCTTTTCATCCTCGATGTCCAGCAGGAAAGTCCTGACAAGCCAGACATGCACATTTGGTGCAAAACAGAAAAAGACGAACCCGTGCTTGTTATCGACAGGTCGTTCAGGCCGTACTTTTACGTCGAGTATGCAAAGGACACCGGTGAGAAGGAAGTCGGTGAACTGCAGAGTAAGCTGTCAGAACTAATTGTAGATGGAAACAAGCCCGAGAAGGTGGAACTGGCTGAAAAGAAGTTCTACGGAAAGAAGAAGCATCTCATGAGGATCACACTGACAAGGCCGGTGGACATCACCAAGTTCAGTGATCATATAAAGGAATGGAAGGAGATCAAGGCAAAATACGAGCATTCCGTGACGTTCTTCAGAAGATACATGACGGACAGGAAAATGATACCGATGACTTGGATAGATGTGACTGGTGCAAGCGACACCGGGAATGGTTTCTCGACAATATATGCTGAATCCATAACCAGTGTACATGAAGACGCATATCCAAAACTGTCGATGATGGCAATAGACATAGAACTCGTGGAGGAAGGAGAGCTTGACAAGGTGATAATGGTTTCCATAAAGGACAACAGGGGATTCAAGAAAGTCATAAGCTACAAGAAGGCTGACGTGGACTTCCTCGAAGTCGTGGGTGATGAAAAGGAGCTTCTAAAGAGGCTGTGCGAAGTTGTGAGGGGAAGGAACCCTGACATAATAGTGACATACAACGGCGACCGTTTCGATTTTGAAAAGATATCTCAGAGGGCAAAGGTAAACGGCCTTCATGTCGTCATCGGAAGGACCGGAAATGAGCTAAAATTCAAGAAAAGGGGGAAGTTCTATTCAGCATGGATAGAAGGCCGCGTGCATGTTGACCTCTACAACTTCGTGGATAACATAATATCAGACACTCTGTCATCAGAATCGCTCAGCCTTGACAACGTATCCAGGGAAATCATCGGACGCGGGAAACGCAAGATGGAATGGGAAGAACTTCAGAAAGCGTGGAAGGAAAGTAAAGGTCTTGAGAGGCTGGTCAAGTACTGCATGACAGACTCCGAACTGACAGTGTCCCTTGCAAAGGTACTCCTGCCTCAGATTTTCGAATTGTGCAGGATAGCTGGCCAGACACTTTTTGACGCATCAAGGCTTACGTATTCCCAGCTCATAGAATGGCTGCTTGTCAGGAAGGCATACGAAGCGGATGAGATCATACCTAACCGTCCAAAGTACGAGGAGATGGAGATAAGGAGAAGGGCTGCCCCATACACCGGCGGGTACGTATATCCGCCAAAGGAAGGTATACACAAAAAGCTGGCACTGTTCGACTTCGCATCGCTGTATCCGTCAATCACGATAACACACAACATTTCTCCAGAGACCCTGTACTGCCAGTGCTGCGGTGATGAAGAGAAGGGCCCGACGAACAAGGTCCCAGGTGAGGATTACTACTACTGCAAGGCCCATCCGGGATTCGTGTCGGGAACGGTAAAGGAGCTCATCGAAAAGAGAAGGGAACTGAAAGCTTCCATGCAAGAAATGGACGAGGACTCTGACGAGTACAAGGTAACAAACAGCCGCCAGTACGCGCTCAAGATTCTTGCCAATGCAAGTTATGGCTATTACGGGTACGCAGGGTCCAGATGGTACTCGAGGGTTTGTGCGCAGAGCATAACCGCATGGGGAAGGTATTACATACAGAAGGTCATAAGGAAGGCTGAAAAGATGGGACATGAAGTCGTTTACGGTGACACCGATTCGCTCTTTGTAAAAGTGAAAAGCAAGAAGGAATCGCTTGAGCTCCTCGACGAGGTCAACCGGACGCTTCCGGGCGCAATGGAGCTTGAGTTCCAGGGCATTTACACGTCAGGATTGTTCGTTCCAGCAAAGACCGGCCTTGCTGCAAAGAAGAGATATGCGCTCATAGACTCTGACGGCGAGATAACGATACGCGGCCTTGAGATAGTGCGAAGGGACTGGTCCGGAATTGCAAAAGACACGCAGGAAAAGGTTCTGCTTTCTATCCTAAGGGACAATTCGCCAGAAGACGCGCTGGTGACAGTCAGAAGGGCTGTCCAGAAGATAGAAAAGGGGAAAGTCTCGATGGACGACCTCGTAATACACACGCAGATAACAAGGCCCCTGAAAGAGTACGAGCAGATAAGCCCCCACGTCGTTGCAGCCAGAAAATCCATATCAAGGGGAAGGACGGTAGCACAGGGCTCCGTGATAGCCTACGTCATAACGAAGGGCAGCGGGAGCATTTCGGAAAGGGCCGAGCCGTCCGAAGATGCAGAAAACTACGATCCCGAATACTATATCAATAATCAGGTAGTTCCTGCAGCAATGAGGATACTCTCTGCACTCGGCTACACGGAGGACGACGTGGTTTCCGAAGGCGAAACCCAGTACTCGCTACAGAATTTCGTTGGAAAAAAGAAATAGTCTGGAATCTAAAAGATTGTTTTCCGGTTACACTTCCATGTTATGTGATTACTGAAGTGCCGAACCCGGGGTGAACGGGGCGGGGTTCAAGACTGCCGCTTGCAGGAATATCACCTGCAACAGGACCGCAACTATTGTGATTGTCAAGCCCAGCAATAGTCCCTTTTTCGCCAATCTAGGATCCTTGTCCCTGAGAGCTACATACACTATTATTCCGCCTATGACCCCAAGCAAGACGGAAAGAAGTAGCCACAAAGGACTTGCACCCTTTTCATTTCCTTCCATAATTATATTATTCGACACTTCTATTTATTTTCCACCGACTTCTCGCCACATGATACGAGAAAAGCTTTTTATGGAGCAAATCCAATTATAGTCATAGTCTGGTGCTTTCATGCTAAAAGTCGCCATTAATGGTTTTGGTCGGATAGGAAGGAACTTCCTCAAGGCATCCCTTGAAAGCAAGAAATTCAAGGTCATTGCAGTAAACGACCTTGGAGACGCGGAAACGCTCGGGCGTCTCTTGAAATACGACTCCGTTTACGGCCCGTTCGACGGCACTGTAAAGTGGGGAAAGAATTCTTTAACTGTCAACGGAAACAAGATAGACATATTTTCAGAAAAGGACCCGACGAAGCTTCCGTGGGGAAAGCTCGGTATTGACATTGTGCTCGAGTCGACCGGTATTTTCAGGGAATACGACAAGGCCGCAATGCACCTCAATGCAGGTGCAAAGAAAGTTATACTTTCAGCACCGCCGAAAGGCGACAAGCCTGTAAAGCAGATAGTTCTCGGGGTCAATGAAAACATATACGACCCGAAGAAGGACCACATAATATCGAATGCGTCATGCACCACAAACTGCCTAGCTCCCATCGCAAAGGTGCTCGACGACGAGTTCGGGATAGTAAAGGGGTTCATGACCACAATACACGCTTACACTAGTGACCAGCTGCTCCTCGACGGGCCACACAAGGACATGAGAAGGGCAAGGGCCGCTGGTGTCAACATCGTGCCGACGAGCACGGGTGCTGCAAAGGCACTCGGAAAGGTCATACCAAAGCTCGACAAGAAGATATGCGGGTCCGCCATGAGGGTTCCTGTCGCAGACGGTTCGATAGTAGATCTCGTAGTGGAGCTTAAGAAAAAGCCCGTTCCGCCGGAGCACATAAACGAGGTCATGAAGAAGGCGGCCGAAGGAAAGCTTAAGGGCATACTCCAGTACAGCGACGAGCCGCTGGTCTCAAGTGACGTGATCGGTAATGCGCATTCGTCAATTTTCGATTCTCTCCTTACAAACACCGAAGGTGACCTCATAGAAGTCTTTTCGTGGTACGACAACGAATGGGGATACTTAAGCAGGCTGGTCGACCTGATAGAGTACATGCAAAAGAAATGGAGGTAGTATTGTGATACATTCTGTAAAAGAACTCAGGCAGTCCGACCTCAAGGGTAAGATAGTGTTCATGAGGGGTTCTGCAGACGTTCCGATGAACGACGAAAAGGACATACACGATATCTCAAGGATAAAGGATACGAGCAGGATAGAGTCGTTCCTGCCAACGTTAAGGTTTCTCGTTAAGAATGGCGCAAAGGTCGTTCTCCAGCCCGGGTGGATAGGAAGGCCTGACGGTGTGGACAAGACAAAGAGTGTCATTCCCGTGTACCTTTACATAAAAAAGAAGCTTGAAGACAGCGGAATTGTGGAAAAGAATGTACTCCTCGCACCGACTGAGCTGCGCGGGAAAGTGCAGAGCATAGCAACTAACTTCGATACCATACAGGAAAAGATACATAAGCTTGAGAACGGCCAGGTGCTGGTGCTGGAAAATCCCAGGTTCGACAAGGAATACAATAAGGGTGACGAATACTACGCAAAGAGGCTTGCGGGCATGGTTGACGTCTACGTTGCAGACGACTTTGCACAGAGGCACAGGCCCGCATCAGACATCGTTCCCATGGCAAAGCACGTTGACAAGAGATACGTCGGTATCCACCTCATGCACGAGATAGAGTACATAAACGAGATCACAAAGGTACTTAAGAAAGGCAGGAGAAAGCCTTTTGTTTTCATACTCGCAGGAAAGAAGATAGAAACTAAAGCCGGTGTCGTGTCAAAGATAACCGTTGCGCTCAAGCTGCTCGACCGCATGAAAAGCACTGACAGCATAATCGTAGGTGGCGCCGTTGCGTACACGTTCATGATAGCCGAGAAGTACCTGGGATGGGTGAAAGCCGGCCCGGGCGAAGTGTCAAAGATTCCGGTAGGCGAGATGAAGAAGCTTGTTGGAGATTCCTACATTGCAGAAGACCAGATACACGACCAGGTGATGCTTGCTGGAAGGGTGCTTCTGAAAGCAAAAGAAAAGGGAATAGTCGTCCACCTTCCACGGGACCATCTCGTGATGAAAAGCGGTGTCGTGAAGAAGGGCAAGCTGAAATACGTCAGCACGATCGACAAGGGGTGGATGGGAGTAGACATTGGCGTTGAGGCCATAAAGGACTTCAAGGAGGTCATAGGAAAGGCCGGATTCGTCGTAATGTCAGGGCCTGTCGGCATGTTCGACAAGAAGGTACCCGAAGCTGCGAAAGGAAGTACAGAGGTGGCAAAAGCGCTTGCCGATGCCACGAAGAAAGGTGTCATCACGGTTTCTGCTGGAGGAGAAAGCACGCTCCTTGTAAACACAGTAGGAGTGAAAATAAGCCACGCGAGCATCGGAGGCGGCTCCACGCTCGAATTCATAGAAAAAGGAACTCTTCCCGGAATAGAAGTCCTCGAGGCTTGATTTTCTAGACGATGCTTATTTTTCTCGCATGGAAATTATCACTGTCTATTATTATGGTCTTTCGCAGAGCACTGGGAATGTCATCCACCGCAGAATTCCCGTATATCTCTATGACATAGAATGGTTCTGTGTATTCGGGGACGATACCCTCCCGCCTTTCCAGCTTGCCCGTATATGATTCTTCGGTCGTCTCGTAAGTATTGCCGTACTTGTTCCTGGTGATTTTTATGCCTCGGACGCTGACAATCTCGCCTGTATATTTCTCGATGTCCTCAAACTCCTCTATTTCAGGTATGAATCTCGTGGACTTCATATTGGTAGTATTTTTTTCAGGATTAACAATCGGTATCAGTCTTCCCACTTGTGCCTTGGGTTCCTTGGCATTATTATCCACATGATTATGTAGAGCAGTATGCCTGAACCCCAAGCAAGGCTGCATATAACCCAGATAAGTCTTATTATCACAGGGTCTATTCCAAGATATTCTGATATGCCGCCGCAGACGCCGCCAAGTATCCGGTCGTTTCCCGATCTGTAAAGCCTTCCCGTCCTGATGCTGTCCTTTGAGATTGTTTTCTTTTCTCTTTTCGATGAGGCGTGACTTCCGCAGCACTTGTCTTTGGAAATTCCTGCTATGAGGACGAGGTAACCTATGATCACGAATATGTAGAAAAGTGATACCAGCATGCTCTCGCCAAGGAGGACGATTCCCGAAACGTCACTGATATTAAAAGAGAGATTTGCGATTTTCACGACATTGAGAAATATCCAAATAGCCACAACGATGCCCGCGGCAGACACTATCGGCGATATCGGCCTGTATGCCCCCGGAAAGCCCTTGGAAATGTAAGACGTGTAAGAAAAGAAGAAGAATATCAAAAAGAACCAGCCGACGTGTGCCAGTAGGAAGTACTGTATGTTCTGAAGGAGCCCGCTTCCTATGGGTACATTGACAAGTCCAAGCACCCAGATGAAAAGTGAAAGTATGATTATTCCGATTATGCTCGAAAGGAACGGCCCGACGATCCCAAAAGTCGTCCTGAACCAGCGGTCACACTCCTTTTCCTTGTCCTCGAAGCGCTTTCCCAGCTTTTCGCCAAGCTTTCCCATCTCCTCGGCAAAATTATCTACGCCCTTCTCAAAGTCGTGTTCGGCTGGCTTTGGCCTGGGACTCTTCTTCGCAGAACTTTTTCTTGGTGCAGGTTTTTTCCTTTTGGCAGGCATGCTTTATCTATAGTCGTGATTTTTTAAATAGCACGACCATTCTTACGCATGGAGCAGATTATATCAGCCATCCAGTCGTTTTCAGGACCTTACGCAGACTACATTATAGCATTCCTCATCATATTAGCGTCCATAGTCGTCGCCAAGGTAGCAAGCGGTATAATCACGTTCGCCGAGGGAAGGCTGGTTTCAAGGAGCAAGAGCAGCGCAGACGACATACTGCTTGAATCGCTGAAAGGGCCTGTCAAGGTCGGCATACTCATTTTCGGTATATTCCTCGCGCTGGGATACCTGCCAATGCTTTCGCAATACGGTGCCGAAGTGGCAACCGCATACACCGTCATAATACCGCTTTTTGTAGCATATCTGGCATCGAGGCTCGTAGGGGCGGGAATAGAATGGTACTCAGCGGAAGTTGCGCACAGGACGAAGTCCGACGTCGACGACCAGTTCCTTCCGATAATCAAGAAGGTCGCATACGGCATAATCTTTGGCATAATGATCGTGGTCATGTTCAACCAGCTTGGAATAAGGGTCGAAACCGTGATAGCTGCGATGGGAATCGGAGGCCTTGCAGTGGCACTCGCACTCCAGCCGACGCTGTCGAATTTCTTCTCGGGAGCCCAGATGGTCGTCGACAGGCCTCTTAGGATCGGCGACTTCGTGGAACTGGATTCAGGCGACAAGGGGACAGTGGTGGACATAGGATGGAGAAGCACAAAGATAAGGACATATACGAACAACATCGTGGTTCTGCCTAACGGCAAGATAGCTGACAGCAAGATCATAAACTACAATACTCCAAACCCATCGGTGGGTTTCACGGTCGACTGCGGCGTCGCGTATGACAGCGATCTGGAGAAGGTAGAGAAGATTTCTGTTGACGTTGCAAAGAAGGTCATGGAAAAGTGCAACGGTGTGAAGGATTTCGAGCCATTATTTCGCTACAGGGAATTTGGGGACTCTAGCATAAACTTCAGGATCATAATGCGCACGAAAAGCCTTGCAGACAGGTACCTTGCTACACACGAGTTCATAAAAGCTCTGAAGAAGCGCTTCGACAAGGAAGGAATCGAGATACCGTTCCCGCAGGTTGATGTGCATACGGAAATGCCAAAGAAGGGGAGGAAAAGTCGCTGATTCTTCCACTGTTTATCTACAGATTTTTCCATTTCAGCGAGTTATTCCCAACAATTCCGAAGAATGTGCACCAAGAATCATGTCCGCGTTTCCTGAAAAGAGTAAGGTTAATGAGATGAACAGTATATACAGGGGAACAATCGTCATGAAAGCCCTTTTCATCGAAACCTCGTGGAGCTTCGAGATCGCAATGACCATCAACGCAATGCTCCACAAGGAGGATATGAATGTGACGAAAGGTATCCAGCCGAGAATGAATACTGGTGCGGAACTGTATACCACTGCTTTGAATGTGCTCGGTAGCCCTTTCCTGCATTTCAGGATAAATGCAATAGGATGGTAAATAATGGTGCTGATGACTGTTACTATTGGCACAATTATGATGAGCGTGACAAGCATGCCTGCAGATACTATCCACGCCATGAACATGTTGGGAAATGCACTGAGGTCAGGAACGCCCATTGCAAGCTTGAACATGAAATAAAGGAGTGAGTAAATAACGGAAAACACTGCCAAAAATCTCACGGATTCGTTGATTGTTTTCTCTTTTCTAGCCTTATGGAAAAAATCGTATGGTTTTGAGAGGATTTCCAAGGATTTGGACAGTTCTTTAATCATTTTTTATCAAATCCTACAAAGCGGGCATCAAGCCTTCCCTCAACCTTTAAATAGTCTCCGACTCTGACAGGAACATTCTTTCCTATTTCCGTCGTGAATATCAAACCACAGTCAATAACAATCTTATACGAGTCTTCGTATTTAGGATGATTAGATATTTCAATAATTTGACCTGTGGCTCTGTAGTAATTAACACCGGTCGGTTTTCCATATTTCTCCGCTCTTATGTCAACAATGCTTTTGATTTCACTTTTAATTCTAGTGTCATATTTATAAGGGAAATTCAAAAATACCAGCTCAACTTTTATAATATTTCCTGGACTGATTTTCACAAAGTTATTCAAACTTTCACCGTATCCGTCAAAGCATTCAATCTTCTTGCTTCTTACGGTGAGTATAATTTTTCCTTCTATTGGGTGTGCGTTCCCTGATTTTACTTGTTCATCAGATGCATCACCATAAAAAGCTATACATTTTTCAAATCTTGCATGCTCAAAATGTTTTTTCATGACAATCACCTAACTCCACGGATGTGCAGTGACAATGCTCCCTAAGTTCTCTCGAATATCACTCACTACCACTCTTATTTCTTTGGAATAACTTCCTCTTTCGATCACTTTGGAAAATATTATCTCTTTTCCGGGAGTATGTTTTATTATGCTACTTTTATCTGAAATAACTTCGTTGATAACTTTCTTAACTAAACCATCGGCATCGGATAACTGAAGTCTATCTCTAATTTGTATGTGATGATTCTCAGCAACTATATGTTCCCAACCAAATCCTTCATTAGGTCCTATGTGCCGACCTTTCTTCAGCAAAGCGACATCCTCCACCCACTTCCCGGTATTTCCTATGGCAGTCCTCGTGCCCTTCGACCTGTACATCTTTATGAGCTTATGTATTTTGGCGGAATCGTCAAGCGGGTCACCTTCCCAGTATTTGGCATACTCCGCAAGTTCCCGGGCCTCCACCTTCTTAAGATCGATGACGTCCGTCCCTATGCCCTTGCTCGTTATCCTGAAGGTTTCTTCCATGTAGTGCTGCTTCAGCCTACCAGCTACGGTCTCGCCTGAGTTTTCGAGGAGCCTGGAAAGTCCCTTCAGTTCCGGTGCCTCCCAGCCGGCTTCTAGAGCATCCCTGCCATCAAGAGGAAGCTTACTGAAATTGTTCAAGTTGGAAGTAGCTGCAACAAAAGATATAAGAAGAAGTGATATCACAAGGGCCGATGATAACGCTATAGTTTTCATTTCATCTCCTCAAGAATCCCGCTTATCTTTTTCTTTACATCGAGTATCTGACTGAATTGTGTATCCTCCACAAGTCTGGAGTTTATTTGAAGGACGTCTTTTGTGAATCTGTCTATTGTCCGGAGTATTTCTCCGGCGAAATCCCTGAAGGGGAGGTTTATGTCAAATATTACCTTTGTACCAGCCACGACGAACTTGACGTTTATAGTCTCTCCTGTTTTCTTGAGGAAGAATTCCAAGTAAGCATCAGAAGAGGCCACACGATTTTCTTTACCTTTAAAGGTTTCCAAAACTGAAAGAGCCATACAATAGCAAAATTCCCAAAGCCAATCTGAATATGAATAGTCACCTTTATGTGGATTGGAAAATGGAATTTTAACCAGTTTTCTGTCCAAAAATATTGAAATATCCGCCGTCGTACAAGTAAGTGTGTCAGGTCCCATATAATTCGGATATTTTTTTAGTACATTTTCCATGTTATTGTAGTCATTATACTCATAGTCGACTTTGAACCTTCTCATTAACTCACCTTCGGATGCGGCGTCGCGATGCCTTTTTCATCTAATTGTTTTTCGTAATCCACCTCTAGAGGTTAGTAAAATATATGCAGGGTATCCCCACTTGGCTTACATAGTCTCCAAGTTTATATTTTCCTTGATTTTCAGAGTCTATGGAAGAATGGATTATTATGCCGCCGCAGTCGATTTTTACATGAGCGTTTTCATGTTCTATGATTTTTCCTGTAACGGTGGTTTGGTCTGTATATGGCTGTTCCAATCCTTTTCGTTTTTTATCAGGAATCTTTGTTTTCGCTGGATAATTTACGAGACTAATATAAACCTCAGAACTCTTCCCTGTTAAGTTTTTAATTAATTTTTCACCAAGACCATATTTTGAAGGCTTTGGATGGTAGGGAAAATATTTAGTCCAGTCAGGAACAAAGCACCATAATTCATGATCTTCAATCAGAATTTTAACATATGCTGTGGCAATGTGATTTTCACTCTCTTCTGCATCACGTTCTACCTGAAGGATTTTTGCTTTGTATATTTTTTTATTCATAGTAATCAATTAAAAGGCTGTAATAATAGTTCCGTATTTGTCTGGATCACTTCCTATTACTATTTTAAGGTCTTCCAGAATCCCTGGCTTAGGTCTTCTCCATACTATATTTCCATCCGCATCTTTAACTCCCTTTTCCAAACCTTCTTCTATGAATTTCAAAACGCTTTTATCATTATTAGGAAGA
>JANQNF010000040.1 GCA_028279705.1 archaeon | reverse complement strand
AGACGTCCAGTTGCAGGTGCGTGTTCAACTGGTGTCTAGCGATCGACGAAGTACGAAGCTCGGCGATTCGACGTTGTTGTTGTGTACCCTGTACACCGGTACACTGTATTGTGTTTTCTGCTTGTGTATAACTGTATTGCTGTGGGTATCACCGCTGGGTGCGGCGAGAATCCTCAAGCGACCCAGCAGTGAAACCACGTCCAGCTGTGTACTGTAAGGTGAGAGGTGTGTATATGTCAGGTAGTGGTCGCACGCAGAAGCGCCCATTGATAACTTTGTCGCCAATTCAACGCCGGATTCCTGGTGCTCGTATTTCAACAGCATTGTTGAAACTTACGGAGGCCAGAGAAAAGGAGCAACGTCGACTGGATCGCACTGCCTTCAGCGATACCGAGTTGGAAAAGGAGGAATTTCTACAGCACGCAATAGAAGTGACGCAGCCGGACGGTTTGGAAACCCAGATTGTCGGACGCCACTTAGAGCTAACTGCACGAGAGTTACAGCAGTCAGCAGTATTTCACGGGTTGGTACATAATTCGCGAATAGTGTTAGCCTCTGGTTCAGAGAGTGATCGTGCATTAGCAACTTCAGTGCTGAGTGATTTTTCGGAAGGTTTGCAGCCGTTGAATTCGACGAATAGACCGGAGTCTAGAAGTATGACTGTGACACGGTCGCCAACAAAAGATGTACCTAACACCGCTGTGGTGGAACCACCTGTTAATCCACCAGCAGTTAGTACACAACAGGAGAATGCAGTACCTTCAGTAGAGAAGCAAGCTGCGAATGCAGGTGGAACTGATAAGCAACCAGAAGGGTTGATAGCTACGGGAGGTGGTGTAAAGTTTACAGTATCAGCAGAAACTGAAACTTTGGACCAAAAACTGGCACGATTCGAAAAGGAGAAAAAGGAGTTCGAAGAGCAGAAGAAGTTGTATCAACGACAGGTAGCAGAAGGAATACAAACAGCTATGGAAGAGAAAGAGCGTAGTAGGGGACAGGATTTGTTTCCCGGATATCAAGCCAGATTCAATGATCGTACGCGGACAGTAGAGTTTCCACGTACCTTCTCACGATCTAGACAAGGAAAATCGCTGTTCCCATCTAGAGA
>JANQNF010000074.1 GCA_028279705.1 archaeon | reverse complement strand
CAACAATCTCATAATCTCTCAGGCAACCCTTACTATTCCACGACTACTTGCATTAAATACACAACGCCCAAATTTGGACTTTCACAGCCAGTTACAAGTTTCCCTTCCACAATTTAATCTTCGCTGTTCGCCAAAGTGATAGGGATCGCCAACAAGAGATAGTTCTCTCGCCAAGCAGGAAGCGTTTGTCCTCGAATGAACTTAAACCTGTCTTCTTAGTCTAAATTTAAGACAGGAATGATATAAAAAACGATACTTTTTAAGGTATTACGATACTTTTTGATAATTGGGAAGTATAGCCAACAGAAATTCACATACCTCTATCGTCTAGACTTCATGCAGCTTAGCTCCAATTAGTCGGTTTATCACAGTTCTGCATAGGCTCGTTCAGTTGAAGGTTGAACTTGTCGTGTCTTAGTTCCTGTGCTTCGGCTCGAGTGATTCGCTTGGCTGTGCTTCTCTTTGTGACCGATCTTGAAACTATACATCTTTTGTCTGAGCCCGACGAATTCAACGATTTGTTATTGAGTTTCGAGCATCTAAGACACCATTTTTCGTATGGCTTGTCTTGAAGGCCGCTCTGTTTGATCATGTCTCACAGGTCGAATTGTTGTATCATATTCCACATATCTTGTTAGACTTCTTCAGTTTCAATCTCATACATAAGTAAATTGGTGTCAGTGAACAGGACACTTGATTTATCTCCGTAGCGAGCCATGATGATATCATGTTGCAACTCTGCCATCTTTAGCTTTGAAAGCTACAACAATGTGAATCCAGCATAGAATGGTTTGTCGATCATCATTCTAATCTTATGCCACTGCAATCCAATCAAGTGTTGTTTATGAATTTTGAGATTCAAACATTGTGCTTTTTTTGACGAGCTTCTTCGCCTAATGTACGTCAGTCAACAGGTGGATATCCGTTCTCTTCTCAACATTCTCACATGTCTTCCCATATACAGCGTTGTTCATCAACTTGAAAAGGTCTTTCTCGAATGGATTTCGTGCGTGTTTGCGAAGCTGAGTATTCATATCGATGTAGGGTGCTAGCCACCTTGACTTTGCGAAGCTGATCACTCGATGAATCTTGGTGACAAGGAGGCCATGCTCTATGTAGAACTTCAGATTGAGATAGTGGGTGACGTACTTGGATTTGTTCATCAG
>JANQNF010000030.1 GCA_028279705.1 archaeon | reverse complement strand
AGAGAGTGCACACACAAGTTGTAGAGCTGCGTGCACAAACAGGCGCAGTGTCTGCTCGACTCCCATTGCCACTGCCAGTCGCCGCCCAAGTCCAAGTCCAACGCACCCGCACCCGCACCCGCACTCATCGCTACCCCGCACGACTTGCCCGTCCCAGAACCACCAACACCTGCTCACAGCATTCACACATCACACTGACAGTATATGTATACACATGTACATGTACGTGCACAATTACACATATTGAAAGTAATTCTATTTCTCTATTCTAGACACTGTAATTCACCGGTACATGCACATGTTACATGTACATGTAAGAAGGAAATAAGAAGTTCAGTGTTTGTAAGTTGACTTGTTATCGCAATGTACAGTACCGTACCCAGCGATTTAAATTGGATTCCAAAATTGGGGAGACTAACCTTCAAGTCCGGGGGGGGGGGTTGGGGGTTGTCAGATAAAACGCTGACAATACCGCAAGAGTATGTGTACAGGTAGTTGTAGGAAGGAACCTGAAAGCATCATGTATCTTGATTATTCAATACATGTGATAACGAGGAGGAAACTTAAACTAATATTTTGAAAATCTGTATGTACATTTACTAGTAATTTAGAGTACAAAATGTAGACAAAGGACAGGACAAGTAGATGTATAAGGCTTGTAGGCAAACCTTGTAGTGAAGGTGGAGGAGGAGAAGGGATGCCAGAGGGGAAATGTGGAAAAGCATATACATGTACAGTACATGTACAATGTACATATGTAGTACATACATATACATGTATATGTACATTTATATGTACAGAGTACAGTACATGTACTTATGTACATATGTATATACACTTGTACATGTATAATCAATAATCATACTTGCGGCTGCGGGGATGAGTTTCTGTAGCGTGGCGGCGGAGAAATCGAGGAAGGCGGCCTTCTCCGAGTCGAAATGGTGGAAGAAAACTTGGGTCCAATTGCTGAAAGCTTCGTGAACATGCATTTGCACTTGCATTTGTTTCCCTTCGCCTTCGCGGTCGCGGTCCCTTTCCGACTTGCTCGATCGGGGTTCGTGTGCATGTTGCTGCGACAGTCTGGCCAGCAATTGCGCAGCCAGTACGAGCACGTCTCTGCCGTGCACAAAGAGCACGGCGAGCACTCCAGCTGCGCGCAACAAAGTGTTGAACAGCTGCAAATGCTGCTCAGAGCCAGCCGCAGAGCCCGCCGCGCTCTCGTCCGCCGTGCTCGCAGGCCAATTAATATTCATGTTGTCGGCGCTCTGACTGTAAGTTGCACATGCAGCGAACGCTAATGGAAGCGGCTCGAAAGCGGCCAACATGGACTCCACAGCGCGCGCGTATTCTTGCATGTAGCTCCTGCAGAGCTGGTTCGCCAAGGCCAACCACCGATGCACCGCACATCCCTCCGTCAGAGCAACACATCTCTCCATGCTGGTGCGCAAGATTTCCAACAACCTTCACACATCACACCACACAATAATTGTCTACATTATGCAAAAAAAAAGATTTTTTGGCCCGGGATCTTGTTTCAAACACAATGTTTTATTAATTTATTCTTATTTTACAGGAAAATCGTAAGGATCCTGTTTCTTCCTATCATCTTAAAAAATCTATTAGATGCGAAAATATGCTAAAAATAAAAGCTGTTTCAGTTGTCCGAAAAAGGAAATAGTTTGGGAAAAGCAGCTTCGGGCAAAGGGAAAGTGAAGTTGGTGGAACTGGCAAAAGGGACAAACCTGTCGGCAGACTGCTTCAGATTGTCCAGCGTATCGGAGGGATCTAGTGCGATGAGCGACTTGAGCGAATTCTCCAAGCGTTCGGTTTGGGAACGTTCCTCGAAATAGGTGTAGACGGAGGCGATATTGCCGCTCGAACCGGCCGGGTACAGACAAAGCACTTTGTATGAAGTGCGCAGGAACTTGTGAAGGGAGTTGGAGAGCGTGTGAAGCAGCTTTTCCTTGTCGTTTTCGCTCTCGTGCGTGTGCGGCGCGTGTTCAAGCAGCCGTTGCGACTGTTTGGCGAACGGATCGAGCACTCGCTGCTTCACTTCCACCAAGACCGCTATGGCATCTACGCCAGCAGAGCGCTCGCCTTCGTGCAGGTTCAGAGCCGCAGTGAGCAGGCTCTGCAGCGACTCGTTCCTGGAGATGAAGTGCTCGATCAAGTCGCTGCAAACGTGCAGCACCAACTGCATCGCATGTCCGCCGAAAACCGGGCCGGCCCAGTGCAATTCCGGCCGGAGAAACTGGTCGAACAGATAGGAAAAGAAAAACTCGTTGAAAACTTTGAAGAGCAGGAAGGTATCAGTAGCGGCGGCCAGTTCGGACGTAGGCGAGTCGTCCGGAGCGGCGTCCTCTGGCTGTACGTCCGCATCGACGTCGAGCTGTCCAAGCAGCTCGCACTGACGGACCAGCCAGCTCTTCCACAATCGCTGCACATTATAGTATTTGTACATGTTGTGCAATTCGGCCAGTCGGTCCAACTTGGAGAAAATGCCCGCCAACTGCAGCAGTCGGCGGGAATCGCGTCGCGTAAGAGCTTCCGTGATGCTGCTGCCCTGCAAGGCTTCGTATCTCGCCTTTAGCGTTTCGAGCAGTTTCTTACGCTCGCCGAAATCTGCCACGTGCGTAAGTGTTCGAAGCGTCTGTTGCATTCCTACGATGCGACCAAAGAAAGTGATTCATCCAGGGTTGTTATGTGTCACAAAAATGAATATGTCACTGTCAGATGTCATGACATTTAGTGAAATTTATTGACATTTTCGTGTGCACATTCGCTGTGAACATTAACATGTGGGTGGTCTATTTCATTGTATTATCCATAGGACAGAATATGAAAACATTAATTAGCAGATAGAAAGTCAGTTCGTGTCTGGAGGGTAAGTATAATATTCTAGTCATTACATGTACATGTAGTGCTCAGGACAGTTTCGACTTTGCATCCTC
>JANQNF010000047.1 GCA_028279705.1 archaeon | reverse complement strand
GTCGTTACGCCATTCGTGCGGGTCGGAACTTACCCGACAAGGAATTTCGCTACCTTAGGACCGTCATAGTTACGGCCGCCATTCACTGGGGCTTCGGTTCAGAGCTTCTCCCGAAGGATAACCCATCCCCTTGACCTTCCAGCATTGGGCAGGCGTCAGTCTCTATACATCGTCGTTTAGACTTGGCAGAGACCTGTGTTTTTGATAAACAGTCGCTTGAATCATTTCTCTGCGGCCACCGAATGCTCACCAAGCAAGTCAGATCACAAACAGTGGCACTCCTTCTCCCGAAGTTACGGAGTTAATTTGCCGAGTTCCTTAACGAGAGTTATCTCGAGCGCCTTAGGTTATTCACCCCACCTACCTGTGTCGGTTTGCGGTACGGACACCTACATACTCGCTAGAAGATTTTCTTGGAAGATACTCCAGTCAGTTCGCGAAAAAGATCGCTCCCCATCACTCCAGAAGTTTTAGTGTTGCGGATTTACCTACAACAACTCCCCAAGCTTGGACCAGCACTTCTAACCGCTGGATGACCTTTGGATCTCCGTCCCTCCATCGCGTCTTGATCGCATGCAGGTGGTACAGGAATATTAACCTGTTCTCCATCGTCTACGCCTTTCGGCCTCGACTTAGGTTCCGACTAACCCTGGGAGGAATTACCTACCCCAGGAAACCTTAGGTTTACGGCGAGTAAGATTCTCACTTACTTTATCGCTACTCATACCGGCATAATCACTTCCATATCGTCCAGGACTCCTTACGGTATCCCTTCAACCTAACATGGAACGCTCCTCTACCACTGCAAACAGGACAGCACCTGAATGCAATCCGCAGCTTCGGCAACCACCTTAGTCCCGTTAATTATCGGCGCAAAAATGCTCGACTAGTAAGCTGTTACGCACTTTTTAAATGATGGCTGCTTCTAAGCCAACATCCTAGCTGTCTTAGCATCTTTACTTCCTTTTACCACTTAGGTGATTTTAGGGGCCTTAGCTGGCGGTCTGGGTTGTTTCCCTCTCGACCATGGAGCTTATCCCCCATGGACTGACTCCTGCGCAATACACATCGGTATTCGGAGTTTGATCAGGATGGGTAGGCTGGTGACCCCCCATTCCCATTCAGTGCTCTACCCCCGATGCTTAACACGCAAGGCTAGCCCTCAAGCTATTTCGAGGAGAACCAGCTATCTGCAAGTTTGATTAGACTTTTACTCCTATCCACAGGTCATCCGATAACTTTTCAACGTTAAGCGGTTCGGCCCTCCACGGACTGTTACATCCGCTTCAGCCTGCCCATGGATAGATCACTTGCCTTCGGGTCTGATACATGTAACTTAAATCGCGCTATTCACACTCGCTTTCGCTTCGGCTTCGAGCCGTAGACTCTTAACCTTGCTACATACATCAACTCGCCGGTCCATTATGCAAAAGGTACGCCGTCACCCGTTGCCCAAAAGGGCCATAGGGCTTCGACTGCTTGTAGGTATATGATTTCAGGTTCTATTTCACTCCCCTAACAGGGGTTCTTTTCATCTTTCACTCACGCTACTTTTGCGCTATCGGTCGTCGGCAGGTACTTAGCCTTAGAGGGTGGGCCCTCCAGATTCACTCCAGGTTCCACGTGTCTGGAGCTACTTGGGAAACCAAATAAGAAGAGTTCAACCTTTCGCGTACGGGGCTATCACCCGCTTTGGCAAAGCTTTCCAGAATCTTCTGCTAGATTGGACCTTTGTAACTTCTCTCTGAAGCTGCATCTTCAGAACATTGGCTCCCACTACCCCGGCTACAAAACAAATGCAGTTTTACAAGTAACCGGTTTGGGCTCTTTCCCGTTCGCTCGCCGCTACTGAGGAAGTCGATTTTTCTTTCCTTTCCTTGGGGTACTTAGATGTTTCAGTTCTCCCAGTTATCCTCCATGGCCTATGTATTCAGCCATGGATACTAAGGGTTACCTTAGTCCGTTTTCGGATTGGGAAATCTCCGGGTCAATGCCTGGTTGGCGGCTCACCGGAGCTTAACGCAGCCGTCCCACGTCCTTCATCGATCGCCGACGCCAAGACATCCGCCATATACCCTTTATAGCTTGACCACTTTTTTTGAGAATCAAACCTTATAAGCTATTTGCTTGGCGCTTATAAAAAACTAACAACAATTACAATCGCAATTGCTACTCGACCACGAACCTTTCAATTTGTCAAAGATCATCAACTCGATAATGAAAAACATCGAGTATCGCGTTACGTATATTTATCGTAACGTAATTTGGTGGAGGCGACAGGAGTCGAACCCGCGGCCTTCTCGGTGCAAACGAGACGCTCTTCCAACTGAGCTACGCCCCCTCAATCATCTTTTTTCTAAAGATCTAAATGTACCGCAGTACATTTTAATTGATCATTATCTCTCATGGTGGGCCTACGTGGATTCGAACCACGGACCTTACGCTTATCAGGCGTACGCTCTAACCAACTGAGCTATAGGCCCTCATTGATTAAGCAACCAAATCTATAAATAAGCGACTCTCCGACTTTCGTCGGAGAATCGCATTATTATTAAATGATAACCTGAATGGCGCTCGTGCGCCGATTGCAAGACCGACTAATAGACGGTCGTAAATATCCTTAGAAAGGAGGTGATCCAGCCACAGGTTCCCCTACGGCTACCTTGTTACGACTTAGTCCCAATCACTGGCTTTACCGTAGGCGCTTCCCTCCCGAAGGTTAGGTTCACGACGTAGGGTACTGCCAGCTTTCGTGGCTTGACGGGCGGTGTGTACAAGGCTCAGGAACATATTCACCGCGGCGTAGCTGATCCGCGATTACTAGCGATTCCGGCTTCATGGG
>JANQNF010000032.1 GCA_028279705.1 archaeon | reverse complement strand
ATGAGAAGTGAATACTAAGCAAAAAGAGCCAGTTGTAGGAGAAGTTCATTTTAAGTCCATTCCATTGTATTGGGAAAAAGAGAAGAATGGAGTGTTTTTAGGACATGTCCTGACTTCCGGCAAACCTGGCATATACAAGGATATGTGGGCTCTCGCCCCAGGTGGAGGCTATCCTGGTGCTTTCCCTCGAGGTTTCATCAATCGTCTCAAAAAGACCGGGTGGTGGGGAAACAAGCGATTGTGGATGTTCTCCGGTAGCTTCAAGGATGCAGGTGGAACCACCGTTGACATAAAGCCCGAGCTCGGGCCTGACTTGGTGTGCAACTGCGAGAATCTCGAGCTGCCGGATGAAAGCTATGATTTCGTCTGCCTCGACCCGCCATACAGCGAGGAAGAGTCCAGCAGGCTCTATGGAGTTCCTTACGTCAATCTCGTTAAGGCGGTAAATGAAGCAGCTCGCGTATGCTCACCTGGTGGCCTCGTTCTATTGCTGCATCGCATCATACCCTCATACCATCCGAACGACACCGTACACTTCAAGAGATTGAAGATGATAGCCAACGTCGGCGTGTTCAAGATAGGCGGGTATAGCAACATCTTCGCTCTCACTGTCTGGAGGAAACAGGAGGATTTGAATGGTTGGCTCAAATAATCGGCGGTTTAGATACGAACTGCTGATGCTGGGCTTCGTAATAATAATATTATCATACATAGCGTTTTCGTCGTGGATAAATGATTGTTTCGAGAATGACGGACTTTTGTGCAGCCCAATAGAGATTAATCCATCAAATAAATCATCACAAGAAGTGCAGTTTGAACCTCTTTTTATGGTATTAATTTTTGCGTTGTGTGCGGCTGCTTTTTATGTGGTATATATTGTTTTCGAAAAAGATAAGGTGACTTCATGAAAACTAAACAAAAAGAACCGATTAAAGTTAAGTGGGTTTTGAAGAAGTGTAAATGCGGAAATGATGTGTATTGCCTGGATGGGCTGGAAGACGTAAGGTGTGTTGATTGTGTATGAATGAAAAGAAAAAACACATGATACGCAAGCGTCCCCACTACTGCCCTAAGTGCAAGAGGAATTTTAACAGTTCAGAACATCACAGGAGGTTTTTGGATGAGTAAGAAAGATGGATACCTCATAATAGAACAGGAACTAAATCCACGCCACGCAACGATGTATCTTTTGTTAGGAGTTATGTTTGGTGGTTCTATATTGGGAATGAACATAACGGGTTTGATTCCCGGTAAGTTTCCATTGTTACCAGACCATGATGATTACTGCATGAACATCACTGACACAAGCGATGTGTGCATAACGCTTGAGGAATGCGGCTATCACTTCATGGGAAATGACAATGAAAGCATCCACCAGCTTGCTCGCTGCTATTCAACTGTGACAACTTGCCGGGAGATAGTGTTTCTGAGGTGTGGTAAATGAAGATAGACGAATCACTATTTTACTACTCATTGCATGTAATGTGTGGAATTATGATAATCCCAGCGACATACATGTCAAAAGAATATATTGCTTTTACAGTGTTCTCTCTCGTGGTGTTGTCTTTTGCTTTTGCAGCGATGACAGTACCGTTATGATTATGGAAAATCAATTGAATTTATCAATGATAGTATTGTACGTTGCAGTGGTGATAATATGCTGCTTAATGGTGATTTCATGAGCAATATATACATAGAGACAATAAAAGAAAATCCTGGAATAACCCGCAGAGAGCTCGCAGAGATACTCGGCATAAATCTCCGTAACGCATGGAGACATCTCAAGGCACTGGAGATTAATCACTCTGTCATACACGACTTGAGAAGGGACGACAAATCAATAGTAGTTGATGTTTTAGTGTTGAGTAAAAAGAAAGGATCCAGAACTCCTTACAAATACAAATATGAGTTTCTACATTCAGTTAATGTAAATCCGTCTAAATTATAAATTTCTACATTATTAAGAAAAGAAAGTATTCAATTCATGTATATGCCCCCATATACGTTATTGCGTAATCGTTATCAACATAACTATTATTAGATTTGACCATATCAAATTGTCAAAAATAATTATGACAAATAACAATCAATGGAAAATGATGACATTTCTGGTTCAAGGACATACGAATATCAACAAGCTGTCGATCCCTCACTTGTCAAACACCTCATAGATTTTGAGGAAGTGATAGATAGTATAAGAAGGGCATTTGCAGGCGAAGACGTTGATTACTCACAGGACCCGCCGGAGATAGTCAAGATGGGGGATCCCCTCCTCAACAAACACGGCATGGGGAGAATAGTCACAAAACTCAAAACAATACACAAGGGAATACCAGTTGGGACGCTTGATGACAGAACCCCCTACATATTTACGCGATTCATGTCATTAACTCTCGCCAAGGAGATTTTTGACAACTGGGATGAATATGGAGTAAAAAGTGAATCAGACGCGGACAAAATTGTAGAAATAATACTTTCATCATTTATGGCAGCATTCAGTCGTTCAGTTCGCGGTGCAGAGAAACTTTTCATAAAAGGATTTGCCAGGGAAAATAGATCAATAGAACCATCCAAGGGTGGGAGGTTCAGCTTATGACTTTCATAGATGATGCCAAACTTGTAGATGTAGTAAGCGAAATGAGTGAAATAATGAAAAAGAAACATAAGCTTTCGTCGCTTGAACGGGAGACTGTAATAAGGTTACTTCAAAGAAAAGAGTCCAACGAAGCACGTGCAAATGATATGAAAAAAACTCTCAAGTTGAGTAAACTTGCCGCTTTTGATGCAGCCAAGGACTTCATGATGGGGAAGGGGAAAGAATGAATTATATGATAATGTTGGTCGCTGTTGTGGTTTGTATAGGTATAGCAGCCTACAACTTCATACCAACATGGCCTTTCTTCATCGTAGGTTTGTTTGGTGTGATAATAGGTGTAGGACCGACACTGATAATAATATACCTTATGGCCCCACGCATGTTCTATTACCGTTTCAGACTTTACGAAGATCGTGAAAACGGTACTTATGTTGAGAAAGATGTGAGGGCAAGGAAGATTAAGGGAAAGGACAATTATGAATATTTTGAAACACCTGATGGTCAGCGTTTCCGGGCAACCGACATAAAACATTTTGTTTCAGGTTTCAAGGGTCAGATATTCGGTGATCTGTTCAGGAGTGCAGGATCGGGAAAAGAAAGCCAAGTGCATCCCATAAAGTTTGATTTGTCAAACAAGAATGAAATAAGAAAGAAAACAATACCAGTAGAACAACGGGCGTGGTTCTCGAACGAAAGGATAATAGGTTCAATAAAGGAAGTAACAAAGATACCTATAGATACCAAGATGCAAGCTGTGCAAGTGATGGGTGTCATTGGAGTGGTCATGATGCTCACAGTTGTCATGATATTCGGACCTACGTGGTATGAGGAAACTACCGAAATACAGAAGCAGAATGCTGCTGAAAAGGTTGCCGCATGGAATCAGGTTCTTGAAAGAATAGACAGAAGCCAGCCTATAATGTGTAAATACGAGGTAGAGGTTCCTCAACAGACCGAGGTTACAGTTCCTGAACCTCCACCACAGTAGGTGGTGGAATGGCTGAAGGTGAAAAAGAAATAGCAATGAAGCTTAATCTTGGGGGAACATTCTTTGAACATCTCCAGAAGATGAGTGAAACCACTTCAAAGATAAGTGAGCCGGGGCAGGTTACGAACTTCAAGATGGAGACTAAATTCCTTGAAGCGATGTTGTGGGAATACATACAACAATCTGGGGAGATCAATTATTATGAGAAAGTGGACGGATGGAAAGATATAGAAAAGGAACGCAGTACAGTTAACAATAAGCTTGAACAGAAGAAGCTCGGAGATAACGGAGTAAATGAAAAGAAGCAGAAGCTTGACATCGAAGAGAGCCTGCTGAAGATTAAAGGTCTTATGGGTTTCGCTGTCAAGCAGAACATCGCTCCTGGTTACAAACCCGCTGAGAAGAAGATAGGACTCAACTCGGGTGGTTGAATGCCGAGTTACTCATTCGTTACAGACCCGGGGATGGTTAAAGAACTCCTTCTGGAAAGGGAAAGCCGCAATTCAGGTGGAGTGGAATGTCTGATTTGTGGAACGCAAGGATCTGGTAAGACAACCGCAATATCCCAAGTCGCAATAGAGAACAAGAAGAACTTCGATGATGTAATTGTTGTTAGAAGCAGTGAAGATTGTCAGTGGAGTTATTTCATAGACTCGAAAATCAAGATGGACCTTCTGCTCAAGGAGGGTCTTGACATGAAACTCTTTGATAGAAAGACGGGAAAGAACATAGAGATAGATTCTATATTCAACAAGATAAAAACATATGATAGTGGCAGCGTTCTTGTGAACAAATTAAGTCATAAGAATTTCAATATAGTGCAGACAACACCATATGCCATTGGTAATCCCAAACAGCATATACAGTTCTGCCTTGATTGGCTTGACATATTCAACTCTCTTAACCAAAGAAGGTGGGACAGAGCTGTCACAGTTTGTTTCGATGAGTTCGAGGATTTAGTGCCAGAAGGAGTAGGCAAAAAAATATATGACATAGAACTTTCACTCAGCGGAATATTCAGAAAGAACAGGAAGAATGACATAACCACATTTCTCACATGTCATTCCCTTGAGGATATACACTGGCGCATCAAAAAGAAGATAAGATGGAAAATGTATATGCGCGGTGCAAAACAACAAAAAACCAGCAAGATAAAAAAGAACCTTGCAGACCTCCCGACAGGAACAGCTATCATAGAAGGAAGCAAGTTCGAGAGATTTCAGTTCTACGACCTCGGAAAGGAAAGGAAAATAAGAGCAGTAGTTAATTGTATGTGAAATTTGACAGTGTCAAATTGTCAATAAAAATTACATTCATTTCTTATCATGAAAGGCGCGGCGATGATAGAGTTACTTATGGTCATCGGTCTGGTTTGCGCAGTCTACATCGTTTCAATAATTTGCATCGACTTATGGAATGATATAACAGAAAACGATGATACCTTTGATGATCACCCTGACATGAAGAGTTATGGTGATAGTGCACAGCAACTATTTTCTTCATTCCCAGTGTTGCTTTTTGGTGGTTCCATTGTATGCATGATAATATCATCATTCTTCACTGACAGTCATCCCATATTCCTTGCCATATCCATCATCATGTTCGTGGTGTCCATACCACTCATGGCAATACTTTCAAATTCAACTATGGGAATAGTGACATCTGATCCAGACTGGGAACAAATAGCGACAGATAATGAGATGGGAACAAATATGGTGGGTAACATGGTTCTGTGGGGTATAATGGGGGGCATTCTGGTAATGATGGCATTATATGCCAAATTATCGAGGTGATTTGCATGAAAACCCTTATTTTTATCGTCGCAGTTGCCCTATTTTCACTGTTTACCCTACCCTACACAGCCTCTGCATTCTGTAACGACGAGTATGATAACCGTTACCCTTTAACACTTTCAAATAGCCAGAGTGTACCATTCCTGGTCAACGATACCAATGGTGTGGATCTAGGGGACGGCATCCAGTACATATGGTGTGCAGCCGAAGCTAACTACCTGTGTTACGACAATTCAACATCTTATGATTGTTTCAACGGCGACACTAAGGTAGGCATGAAAGTGGATGAGGGTAACGGGACTGATTATGGTAATGTAGACCCGAACATAGTGACATGGTTCACTTTCAACGACACGAGCGACGACAGCCCGTACGGCCATGATTTGAGCGTGGCGGGGGGAGATCCAGCAAGAACAGACGGCTGCGTGGTTGGTGGATGTTATGATTTCGATGGAGACGATTACTTTTCATTGTCAACTTATAACCCGTGGTCTGACGCTTACACTTTCATGATATGGTTTTATGCAGACTCAGATCACGCCGCATCTTATGGTACATTCATGAACAAGCAAAAGGCAGGGGCTGGACATGATGGAGGGGATTTCAGCTTCTTCTACGATAACATCGTGGGAGGTACACAGGAGACAGCGTTTTCATCCATTAGGGATACCGCATTAGCAGATTGGCGTGCAACACAGGACAGTGATGCCAATATTGGCAAAGGCACTTGGCAGTTCTTGGTATGGGAATGGGACAAGGATGTAGACAGTGGTAAATCCCACATTTACACAAACGCGACGGAAGTAGGTGGATATTCGACACAGGAGACAAAGTCAACAGTTCTGGAAACAAATTCAAACCCTATGGCGATCGGCAGGCACTCGCAAGCGGCATCATACTGGTTCAAGGGAGACATAGATAACTTCATGCTATTCAACGTCTCGCTAAACACTACGCAGATAAGCGCGATGTACAATAACACATATTCATCTATAACCTATTCCACTCTGGGGGTTTCTGAGAAATCCGATGGTATAACAATAGACTCACCCACCAATACAACATACTACACAAGTTCAATATGGCTTAACTGGACCAATTCGAGCGACTATGACACCGTATTCTATTCACTCAATGGAGCAGCCAACGTTACCATAACCGGCAATACACTCATATCTCCCGTGGTCGGCTCTAACTCACTGGTACTTTACATGAACGACAGTGTACCAAACTTGTACAACGACAGTGTTTCATTCACTTACGAGCCTACGGTTGACATAGAGTTTGAAAGTCCGGCAAACGCCAGCTACCAGTCACCGCCGTCGGTTGATTTTGTGTGGAACTACACAAGCGGCATTTCATGCAATACTTCCCTTTATTCAATAGATGGTGAAGACAACGTCAGCACATCGTGCGACAACTTCTCTGTCACAATAACTTCCCTTTCCATTGGCCTTCACAATATAACATTGTTCGTGAATAACACCAACAACTACGCAGACTCTGCCCTGTTATGGTTCAATGTTGAAAATTCCATTGTAAACTGTTCAGTAGCTGGGGCGATAGAGAGTGTTAAGTTTTACTTCTACGACGAGGAATCCCTGGAAGCGATGAACGGTTCAGCCGAGTATGCGATAACCGACGTTGATTCTTCATATGTATGGAACCTGTCTGTCAACAACGTTACCAACTTCTCCATATGCGTACTTGACGAACCCCGGACTGTTGATATGATACTGCTCTACAATTACAATGGTTACGAGCAGCGCACATACTACTTCTATCATGCAAACCTCACTTCCACATTGCAGACCATAAACCTTTACCAGATAACAACGGGTAATGGTGACAAGATAGAGATAAACACTAGGGATTCCAACGATAACGATGTATCAGACGTTTATGTAAACATAGAAAGATATTACCCGTCAGAGGACAGTTACAGAACTGTCATGATAGGTCGGTCAGATAGTACAGGGAAATTCATATCTTACCTTAAACTGGATGATGTATTCTATAAGTTCACTCTTAGCCAGCTTGGTACAGCAGTGAACACATACTCTGCAATGACAATAACGGACACAGCGGATGATCCTGAAACGATGATACTCTACATAGGTTCACTCGAGACTCAGTTCTTCGATATGCTTCAGGGTATAGGTTCAAGCTGCTACTTCAATGAAACCACGAACAACACTGTATGTTCAGTGACGGACCCCAGTGGATTCGCAACCACCGCAACACTTCGTCTCCAGAGGCTCGGACTTGCAAGCGTCACGGATGTGTGCACTGACAGTGGATCCGGGTCATCTTTTACTCTTACGTGCAATACTGGCGGAGAACCGGGAGACTACAAATACTCGCTTGTCATAACACCGTCACCCAATCCCAAATATATGGCATTCCAAGACTCTTTCTATCTTCCTTCCGGAAACAATGTTTACGGCACTACGGGACTTATGATAACGCTTCTTATAGTGATAGCTGTCGGTGGAGTCGCAATCTATGTTCATCATATATTGGGTATTGTTGTAGGTGTGGTGTTCGGGATAGTGTCTTTTTCAGGTATTATAACGCTGCCTCATGTGACATTGGTGTCGATGGTGTTCATAGGTGTTATGATAATGATTGGTTCGAGGGGGAGATAAAATGGAGCAAAGCATAATAACGCTTGGTGTCGTGGTTCTTGTAGCTGTCGGCACTTATCTCGGTGCTTCCACTGCAATGCAGGGATTTGTTGATGCGGATTATTCCATTACCCCTCCAGGGGACAGCGAGACAGCAGATGAACTCATGAGTGACATAAACACGACAGCAGTTGAAATAAAATCTTCACTTACTGGAGAACAAAGCTGGGTGCAGACTGCGTTCAACATATTCTTCACACTTCCAAACAACGTGATGTCAACACTCTCTACCATTTCAAACAGTGCAGGGAAGGTCATATCGCTTGGAACGAATGAGGAGAATCCGGTAGCAGTTCCAAGCTGGGCACTGTATATGATGTACACAATAATAGCGTTGATGGTAGTCGGTTCTCTTATATACCTTGCGATAGGGAGGAGGGGTTGACATGCCATTCAACGGTTCCACATGGGTTCCTTACACTGAATTTACAAACGGGTCGATTGCCGATATGGGATCATACAACAGTTCCATAAGTGGTGATGCGTTTGGTGTCGGTCTGCTTGTGTTAATATACATAGCGTTCCTTGCAGCAGGCGTACGTTTCACTGGAAGCGATCCAATTGAAGTCAATGCCGGTGTTTCGTTCCTTGTGTGGGCGGTGTCTCTGCTAATGGTCGGTATGGAGAGTACCGTTTATAACACATCATGGTTGCCACAGGAAGCGACTTACGCTACTACTGTGATAATGATGGCATCCGTAGCCATGCTCTACTTTGGGAGGAGATAATTATGTGGGACAATGCCATAATTTTCGGTGTGGAGTTCTTCGTGCTTATGCTTATATACATTGCATTTAGTCTCAACAAGGGAATAGCTAGGTATCTCGGCATGTTCGTTTTCCTTTCTGCACTGTTCATGCAGCAGTGGTGTTTCATACTCATGATAGATATAGCCACAGATGCGGGAAAGACTGCGATTGCGACGACCCTTGGTAAAATATACTCTGGATACCCTTTCTTCCTGAATGTGATCATGTTGTTCTATGCCTTCATGATCGGCATAGAGATATTGGAGTTGTATCTTGGAATAGATGTAATGGAACTTGCCAAGAGCAAGATGAGAAGGAGGCCCGGGTATGGGGAAGCAGGTAGTCATTAGAATTGATAGCAACCTTCATAGGGTACTTGAACTTGAGAAGACTTTCAATAGGCACAAATCATTAGAGGATGTCATCAGGGCAAACATGGACGTTGACAGGATGGAGCGCCGCTTTTCCAGATTATTGAAGATTTTTGACTGATTTTGAAACCGATAGCAAGCAAGTAACAATATATAAACATTTCATTTATTTACATGTAAATTTTGACGGGGTTGCTTTATGTGACTGGCTAATCCTCACACAGGAGGTTAGCCCTATGAATCATTCGTTTATTCGCGGAACCAAGAAGGGATTCGCCGACATCGTGTGGACCATAGTCATGGCAGTCATAGCATTCGTCGTGCTTGGTCTTGTTGTAACATACGGAACAGACATAACCCAAGACGTTCATGATGACCAGACTGCCAATAGCTATGCTGCAAACGCATCAGCCGAAGCGTTGGATGCCCAAGTCACCATAGCAGAGAAGCAGGACACGATGGCTAACGTGATAATGGCAGGTGCTATAATCACGATACTCATGGTAGCCTTTGGTTTCAGCATGAGAGGAAGAAGGTAGATGCCTTCAACAAACACATTTGCCCGGTCTTTCGGGCATTATTTTGACTTTGAAAAACGGAGGGAAATAAATGAAATTATCTAAAAGCGGAACCAAGAAGGGATTCGCCGACATCGTGTGGACCATAGTCATGGCAGTCATAGCATTCGTCGTGCTTGGTCTTGTTGTAACATACGGGAGTGATATAACCGAAGACCAACATGAGGATGTTTGCCCGAGCGGTGACACGTTCATAACTAATACATCCAGACCAGCTGGTGCACTCACAACTTCAAACCCCGTAACAAGTGCATGGTATGGTTGTTGTCAGACTGTAACAAGTCCAACCAACAACTGTACTGTATGGAGAACAAACAACTACGCAGTCAACGCAAGTGCGGAATCACTTGACGCCCAAGTAACGATGGCAGAGAAGCAGGACACGATGGCTAACGTGATAATGGCAGGTGCTATAATCACGATACTCATGGTAGCCTTTGGTTTCAGCATGAGAGGAAGAAGGTGAACCTCTTGAACGGAAGGTAAATATGGAAGAGGTTAAGGTGAGCCTTCCCTCTCTTGTTGATACGGAGGCGATGTTCTGATGTCATGGAAGACAGCTGAAGAAGAGAAAAGAATAAGCGACAAAATAGAGAATATAATGGTTTCTAATCCAGCAAGGGAAAAGGCCCTTCGTGAGAAGTCTGAAGCTGCGAAAAGGAGACAGAAGGAAATTGATTCTCTCTCAAAGGGTGGGAGGAGCAAGAAGGGTAAATCCTACAAACTCCCTGACCAAGGGGACACTTCCAATATTGATATAAGTAAATGGGAAAAGGAAAGTCGAGCAGAAACAACTTCTGTCAGAATAGAGGGAGAATATTCAAAAGCGGATGCTGAAAGGTTGAGAGAACAAGCAGCAGCAAGCGACTATTTGTATAATGTGAGAACCGTCAGGAGTGGTGACAAGTATGCGGTCGTGGGGAAGTACAAAGGTGATAAGTCTAAATTGAAAGATGACTGGAAATCTCAGGCTAGGCAGGACATACAAGAAACCGGAAAGACCGTCATAGCGGGCCGCGAGTTCTCAGGCGAGGAAGCAGCCGAGATAGACGAGGAACTTGATGTCAGTCAGGGCCGCGGGATGCACGACAAACTTGAAGATGCCAGAGAGAGTAATGTAAAAGCAATACAAGATGCTCCCTGGAACACACCACCCGCAGACATGGGTGATGTAAAGCAGGGAACAGTCACTGGCCTTGGCGATCCATTCGTTGCAGGCCCGGGAGAACCTGGTGCAAATTTCTCATCACTTGAGACCCAAAGAACAGAACAGCAGATAATCGCGAGGTCAAAATCCATGCAGAAGATTGCAGGCGTTGACACGTTTGAGTCATATGTCGAGAAGACTGGTGCGGATCCTACACAATCATCTTCTGCAAGATTTTCTCAAGGTCAAACTGAAGGGTATCTTAATTTTGAAAAAGACTTACTATCAGCTTTTACAAATTCAAAAAACGTAGATGTTACATATGTTCCACACAACGTTGAAAAGGTAGCCGTCGATATGGGAGATAAAGCACGTGTCGCTCTCACAGAGAATCCTTACAAGACAGCAGGATATGCAACTGGGGCAGCTGCCAATATATTGAGCTTTGTTTATGGTGGAAAAGCTGTGAGCGAAGCGGGAAAGGTTGCCAGCAGGGTTACAGGGAAGGTAGCAGGCGGTGGGTCAAAAGGTGCTATAACCGCATCCATCGAATACTCTGAAGTGTTTGCTGACGCTGGCGGTCAGGTTGCCAAGGGACGAGCACGTGTCGTCACGAAGGCGGGAAAGGAAGGTAAAGCCGGGAGGTTTGTGACTGATGTTGATGCAGACTATGTCAAGGTCGGCGGCGGGAAGGATTATGATTTGTGGGTTGGTAAGCAGGAGATAACGACTTACGCCAAAGCTGGAGGAAAGGAAGCTCTCAAGGGTAAGGGAATGACCGCGGAGGTTGTGAGCAACGTAGCCGATAACGTGCGTGTAGGTAATCAGGTTGGAAGACAGGTGATGGAAGGCGGTCCTCCTACATACTCATTCAGGCAGACCGTGACGAAGGATGTACTGAAGGAAACATTCGACAGCCCCGTTATCAAGCAGGCCAGCAGGGACATGGTTGCACAAGTTGCTGACAGGACAAGAAGTGTTTCTGCGAGCAGTGGGTCATCAACGACAGGACGCATGGTGTCAGACCTCGACAAGCCCGTTGCGGATTCCGCTTTGATGAAGGTTGCAGGAAGGAAGCCTGAGATCGCAGATAATGCGGCGCTTGGTTTGCAGGATACTTACACAGTTGTTCCGAAGGCAAAGGACTTTCTCATAAAGAGCGGGAAGGCCGCGCTCGATACCAAGGGTACGCCGTCGCAGTCGTCAGCAGTTGACATGGCGATGAAGCAGGGTGAACAGGCGGCGAAGGCCGCGCTCGAAGCGTCAGGGCCGAAAGTGGCTGCTCCCGTGCCGGGACTCCTGAAAGCCGCGGGACCGCGGCAGAGGGGGAACCTTCGCATGAGGACGTCGGCGCAGATACCGGACGTTCCGAAGCTGCGGGACATTGACGATTACGGTTATGGAGAAGGGTGGGACATGACAGAGGAGAAAGCTAAAGTAATTGTTAGTGCCACAAGAAGCGGGTCATCTCTCAGGTCTTCGTACCGCATGGACATTGCGGAGAGCGGACGCGAGAAGTTCCGGCAGGCTGTCAATAAAGCGAGGAAGAACCACAGCAGGATGGCTCAGGGAGTGTCCCAGATGCCGAGGGATAGGGAGATGGTGAACCAAGGAATACGGCAGGCGGTGGCGCAGGGACAGAAGCAGGGTGTGGCTTCGCCTGTCTCGGCTCCTCCGGTACCTCCTCCCATAACGATTGGGGGTCTGCCTCCGATCGTTCCTCCTCCGGTGACGAACACTCCTGAATGGACGAAGAAGAAGTCACAGTGGAATCCACCGAAGGTTGATTATGGTTACACGCGCTCGCTTGCGGGTGCTCTTGAAATGGTGAAACCTACCAAGGATCCCGGTCTTCTTGCAAGGAAGGGTTTTGGTTTCAGGCCGAAGTGGGTTAAGGATGATAAGAAGAAAAGGAGGAAGAAGAGATGAAGAATACACAGGTACTTGTGAAACTTATCAACATAGAGAAAAAACTTGATGAAGTTGTCAAGTCAGTAAAAGAATTTCAGGAAAGTAATGGGGGGTGAATCTTATGGCACAGCATAGGGTCAAGGCACATAGAAGGAGTGCGCCAGGGAAGAAGCACGGTTACGTTAACGTCAGGGGACATCTCCGCAAGAAATGATTGTAAGGAGGTAATTTAATGTCAGACGACATAAGCGGAATGATGGAGGAAGAAGGTGGTCAGAGAGAGCAACTTAAAGGCTATCTGTATAGGCGTATAAAGGAAAAGGTAAAGGAGAGGAGACAGCCGTGGGAAGTTCGGCAGGGTGAAAAAATACACAAATTGAGAGAGAAGAGAAGACATGAGGAATATAAGGGAAAGCTTCGTGCAAGAGAACAAAAGGAACGCCTGAAGATAGAGAAAGCCAAGAGACAGGGAGGCGGAAGTAGCCGCAGAACTCAAATTGGTAACGCTGCTGAAAGAGTAGGGAGCGGTCTCATTCAAGCTGGTATGTTCAGAGAATATGGCGTCAAGCCTACTGCCAGAGGACCACCTAAAAGCAAGAAAGGGAAAAAACGTGGCAACAGAAAGACTGGAAGGAATCCTTACCCTAACGGGTTTGGTTTTTAGAACCCCACCAGTAATTCATCGTGGATTTTCTGTGGGCGAACCACATTATAACAATGCTCAGAGTAAACCAGTGTGACAAACCGAGAATAAAACCCCAAAAGTACATGTCGTGTAAGGGTATGGTGTAAAATTCTTGTGAATATCTTGACGTCATTATTATTACTGTTCTTATTACAGCGTAAAAAAACAATATTCTTCCAACTACGAGTAACGCATCATAACGATTGTAGTCTTTTGTGGTTTTCATGACATTTCATCCTTTTCCTTCATCGACAAAAATTTCTTCTCCACAATCTTTGGTGTCACAATAACATTTTAAAAGGTACGTATCAAATGTTGATGATTCATAAACTGGTTCTTCAGGTTTTACCAATTTAAAAGAACTTAACTGCCACTCGTCATAACACCACTTTTGACAGTTTTCCATTTTATCGCTGATAAATTTGTTATTCCAGTTGGAAAGCCACTCAAATTGTGTTATGTAAATATATTCAGGTTTACATTTAATAGTTTCCGTTAAGAATAAACTTATATTATCGAAGTTTTCAGTTGCCAAACCTTCTAATTGTGTACAACCAGAAACAACAACTAAAAACAGAAACATAATTATTGAAGCCTTGATCATTTCAACACTTCCAGCTTCTTTCTCGCCCAATAAACCATGTTGGAACCTATGGCAAGCCAAAACGCTGCTCCTATCAAAAAGAAAACATCTCTGAATACATTCAATACG
>JANQNF010000075.1 GCA_028279705.1 archaeon | reverse complement strand
TCAGACGTGTACAGTGTGATGCCAGTTTGTGTGGACATGAAAGCCAGGCAAAAGCAGTGCCAATGCTTTTGTCGTGACATTCAAGCTGACAAAAGTGCCACCAAACCGCACACAAGTGCCCGCACACCGCACACAAAATCCCTTGTACGAACCACAACACATCACCGCTCTTCAATTTAATTGAAGATTCTTCCCTTCTGGGGTGTTAAGGTAGCATCCATTATTCCAGTGCGAAATGAGTGAGCAACAAGTGTGAAAATGTGTGAAACGGATATGAAAACGCGATATGCTCCTTTTCCTGTTCACCTGCGTGTTACGTAGTAGATTTCCAGGTGTGGACTGGCCATGAAATCGGAGTAAAAAGATGTGAAATGACCGCGAATCCAAAGTCGATCCTGACCCACTATCTGTAACACTCTACGGTCGCGACTCTATCTTCTTTGAAGCGGTCTGCATGCAAGGATAACGCCAAACACCCACCAAACCGAGGAGAATCGACACGCGCCGACCAACTGAAGCGCCGACCCGACAAGTGGGGACAACTTAACGTCACAGACGACAGCCAAACAAGGCAAATGAGGGCGCACTGCGGGGCGCGCGCGATTGGTATCTTCAAATTTGGTGCGGGTGGCCAATAAAGGCGTACATCCACATTACTCGCTCTGTACCGTGCTCGTGCACTCTCAAGAGAAGACTCAGCAAAGTAAACTGATTGCTGACCTGCTGTGGATCTTGTTGCGGATGTCTCAAGCCCGAGGATTGTCTTGCATTGACGCGGCGTCTCAAGTGGGGTACTTCAGATATTCTGTTTCCTGTTGTCATGGTCATTTCACTTTGTGAACAGAATGTGGTAACAAGTCGATGGTCATTTCACTTTGTGAACAGGGCATGCTAACAGGTCGATCGATGACCATTCCACTTTGGGAACAGGACATGGTAACAAGTCTATCACAATTTCACTCTGTGAACAAGACGTGGTAACAGGTCGATGGTCATTTCACTTTGTGAACTGGACGTGGTAACAGGTCGATGAC
>JANQNF010000072.1 GCA_028279705.1 archaeon | reverse complement strand
TGGGCAAACGACACAACTGGAAACCTCAACGCTAGCATGAGCATGACCGATCACTGCTTTGATGTAAGTGATGTCACGGCACCCGAGTTCACTCAGGACAGCGACAACTCAAGCGGTGCAGTTGACGACGGCGAAGAAGTATACGTCAGCGTCTACTGGACCGACGATTTCGAAGTGGACACTGCAACGTTTAGGACAAACGAGTCAGGAACCTGGACCAATGTGAGTACCACAGCAATCGGTGCAGCAAGCGGCTGGAGTAACTTCACAATTGAAACAACAGGCCATCCAGCTGAAACCATCTGCTGGGTCGTCTGGGCAAACGACACATCAGGAAACCTTAACGCAAGCATGGCAGAGAGCTGCTTTGCTGTCAATGACTTGGGACCACCTTTCTACCAGTACGATCAGGATAACTCATCGGGAAGCGTCGGTGAAGGAGATATTGTCGAAACGAGCGTTTACTGGGACGATTCGACAGGTACGGTCCACTATATAATACTTAGGACCAACGAAACCGGAAGTTGGGAAAACCAGACAGTTCAGATACTAGGCTCAACACCGGGTTACGCCAACATAAGCATAGATACCTCAGGCCACGCCGGAGAGACAATCTGCTGGGTCCAGTGGGCTAACGACACAACAGGAAACCTCAACGCTACAATGGACACCGCTGATCACTGCTTCGACGTAAGTGACATAACAGCACCTTATTACGCTTCCGTTACGGACAACTCCAGCGGCAGCGTCGATGAGGGCGAATCTGTCGATGTTAGTGCATACTGGAATGATGCCACAAGCGATCTTGACATGGCAATATTAAGAACCAATCGTACGGGAACATATTCAAATGAGAGCTATCATGCTTTCAGCGGCAAACCTGAGTACTCCAACTTCACAATAGACACGTCGGATTATCCCGGTAAGACAATATGCTGGATCATCTGGGCAAACGACACAACTGGAAACCTCAACGCTAGCATGAGCACTAGTGCAAACTGCTTCGACGTAAGTGACATCGATGCTCCAGAGTTCACTCAAGACAGCGATAACTCATCCGGTGCTGTGGATGAAAGAGAGCAGGTCTACGCAAGCGTCTACTGGGCAGATGAAATAGAGGTTGACACTGCCATACTCCGAACCAACGAAACAGGTTCATGGACCAACGAAAGCCTGCTCATAATCGCTGCACCAGCCGGCTGGAGCAACTTCACGATAGACACGACAGGCCATCCAGCTGAAACCATCTGCTGGGTAGTATGGGCAAACGACACAACTGGAAACCTCAACGCTAGCATGAGCATGACCGATCACTGCTTTGATGTAAGTGATGTCACGGCACCCGAGTTCACTCAGGAC
>JANQNF010000068.1 GCA_028279705.1 archaeon | reverse complement strand
CGGTGCTCGAAATCCTCATGTACTGTGTGTACATTCCGGTTTCTCCGCTCCGTCCGCCTTACACTTTGCTCGCTCATGACACTTTTTAGAGGTGCCCTTAAGTCAGCTCTCTTAGTACCCCGTCAGTATCCCATTAGTACCTCATTAGTACCCCGTTAACAGTTTTTTATTGTTGCCTAAGCTGAGCGTTTCAACAAAGGCTCAATAATAGTAAGTTTATTAAAAACAACCTGTTATAATGTATTTATAGTGAGATTATTCCTCACCTGTCGGGTGAAAGCTGATAAAGAGTCGCATTTGTTGAAACCCTTCGGGATTGCCGATCATATTGAATCTGCTTCGTTACAGGGAACTTGCGGTAGCTTACTACAGCGGTGTTCCCTGTGCCTTGCATCTCCGGCATGCTCGACAATCGCTCAATTTAGGTGTCAGATGGAGTTGCGAGTAATTCGCTCCTATGTGTGGAACAGGCTCTTGAGGTTATTTCCTATTGATGGTTCCCATTGGTATCAATAGGGCACCTCTAAAAACTTATTGCGCGCCCAAATTGCTGCGTTGGCCGGTGCTCGAAATCCTCATGTACTCTGTGTACACTCCGGTTTCTGTGCTCCGTCCGCCTTACACTTTGCTCGCTCATGACACTTTTTAGAGGTGCCCAATAGAAGTGCCCTTATTTATCAACATAACATCATAAAAGGAGGTGATATGAGATAAGAAAATGCCATGCAGTTCATACTTGGAAAACATTACAATACGATAACAAATCTAAATCACGAGGGCTATTATCATGGGAATGAGTAAACTAAATGTATTTATATCAGGTATTGACGATCCTTGTACTATAGACGATAGAACATGGTATGTGACCATCTATAATTGTGACGGAAGCGTACTCGAGTACTGTGGAAAACGATATGTGGTTTTGCCTGCACGATGCGGTCACCTGGAAATTGATGTGCCTCCAGGATGTTATCGGATAATCGCTGTTTGGGGCTTCACAGTCATTACCCCAGGTCTCGTATACCGTGCAAATCATTTTACCGACTCAGCAATTGTTTCAACGTGTTGCGAGCAAACTACCTGTGTCAAGTTGTTCAATCCGAGCGCTCATAGGTGCGGTTTTATCTATGTTCGGGCACTCAGAGATCTTGTTGCACAGAAGGCAATCGCACCCGAGCTTGCAAAGCAGGCTGAAGAAACAATTGAAGAAATTAACGAACAACTTGGTCGTCCTCAAAAGCTTTTTGAACTTGCTCATATGGACGAAATCAAGGAACTGGTAACGAGAGAGGAAAAAGCAGCTCAAGAAGGTAAGAACTAAGAGAAAGTTGATTAAAAGCACCTCTATTTATTTATTCCGCGCTTCAATTGCTTCGTTGAGCGGGTAGGAGAGTGTTTCTGCGCTCCGTCCGCCTTGCACTTGAACCGCTCATGACAATAAATAGAGGTGCCCTTATTGTGTTTACGGAACGACGTCCCGGGACTCAGCGGAACTCAAGAATCAAACGACACACACGAAGAGCGTCTTCAATGCAGACCAGAGGATCATGCCGCATAGACAGTCCTCGTTTTTTTGTAGATATAGCGCTTCAGACGCTCGTTCGTTATTGACCTGGGCATAACAAGATCCACGGGCCTTTGAAAAAGCTCCTCCAGCTCGCGCTTGATATTCATGTATCTGACCATTCCGTTCTCGGTACCGAACAACTCAA
>JANQNF010000044.1 GCA_028279705.1 archaeon | reverse complement strand
TGCCATTGTGCCTCCAGAACTGGCTTCCGTCTTGCTTGTCTCGGCTGTGCAGCTCTCTCTACTGTCGGTCGTACCGGGGCTGAAGGCTGTGCCGGAGCGGCTCCTTCTTCCCTCCTTCTCCGGGCTTCCCGTGCTTCCGCCCTTTCCTGCCGTTCTCCTTGTCCTCTTGCCATGAAAGCCTGCACCTCAACTTCATAATCATCCTTCTCATAGCACCTCTCAGAAATCTCCTCCACATCACTTTCATCCGATGAACCTTTCCCCGGTTCATTATAAGACGGGTGGTTAATAATATTCGCGAATTTCCCTTGCATTTGTCGTTTAGGACAGTCGTATGAGAGATGTCCCAACGTTCCACACTCATAACAACGTCGGCCCTCGATGGGTCTACTAGGCCGGAATCTTCTCATAGGCATACCTCTCTGCCCCTCCACCGGTTGACTCCTGAAGTTCGTTCCCTGGGGTCCATTCCATGAACTCCCTCGTCCTCTCGGAGCGGTCACCATTGGCCGCTCAAATCCTGCCTTTCCACTTAAGGCATTTCCCCTTTCCTTTGCCTTTGCCAACAATTGAAGTTCCGCCAGACCTTTGGTAAGGTTCTCAACAGCTTCTCTTTCCTGGAAGATTGGAGGCAAGGTGTCATGTAGCGCATGTATCACTGCCGTCTCCGTGCCTCCTTCAGCTTCCTCCGCATTAAGGGCAAGCTCAAGACATGCTGCGAACGTAGGTGGGTTTGCTACCATAACATGCCGACGCATGTCGGCGTGTAAGCCATGAGTCCACTGCTTCCTGTGAGTATTCAGAAGTCCATCAAGAGGTTCAGTTTCTGAAGCCAACAGCGCAATGGCTGTCTGATACCTCTCTGCATAAGCCCTTACTGTTTCGCCCGTGCACTGGCGAACAGTGAAGATATCCTTTCGCAGTTTCTGTTCAAAATCTGACGGACGAAATCTGGTCCTAAATAGACGCTTGAACTCCTCCCAAGTGCATGTTTCTGGAGCAAGTAAGTGATCGTTGGCCGTCGCCCAGCGCTTAGCCAGCCCTTTCAGAGCCACCTTGGCCCCCTCGACACCTTTGTCCGATTCTCTATCCACTCGTTTGCGTCGAATACGCGTTCGGTGCGACGTATCCATGTGTCCGGATCCTCATTTTTGCTGCCCCAATATTCCGGCGGT
>JANQNF010000043.1 GCA_028279705.1 archaeon | reverse complement strand
ACGATCCCTATCACATGCGCGTAACTCAAACTATTAGCTGATAAGAGTAAGTATAGCCTACGCAAAAAACGTACGGTAACTTTAGGTATTCCCTAAATTTCTTACAGAAACACGATTTAAGCGAATGCGTAAACTCAGAGTAAATTATTCGCATAAGTAGGGTACTTACTCTCTTGCTACAGAAACAGGCCCCTAGTATTGAGTTAGCGCAGGCTGGGCGGGGAAAGCTAAACCGATTGTCCACGTTCCGAGTTGGGTAGTTGAAGAATATCATAGTACCTGCATTATCACCTGTACTGAGCAGTTATAGGCGGAATTTGAGCGTAGAAGTATACAGTCGCTGGGTCTTATTCCAAACATAAGAGAGATGGAAACGTCCCGAATGTACGGAAGTGTGTGATACATGCATCGAGATGCAGCTCAGAAGAGGGGAGATTTATATTCTGAGAGTACATAGTACAAGACATGTATAGCGCAAGGAGGCGCAAATATTGGATACGAGCAAGAGTGTATCAGTATATAAACAACAAAATGAAGAAACAGAGAGATTATTTTGAACCAGTTAATCGTGTGGAACATGAGACAAGCGCAGTTTTAAACAAGCATGATTGTCTCGGGCCCGGAGGCGACGATAATAAAGAGGACCTTAAAAGAGAAGAGAATCGCAGCATAAAAGGGAACTGGCTCACTTAGAAGCCAGATCGTCGGTGGAAGCGGATTCGTCGGAACGTTCGGCATCCACCAGCTTGTCGTCGGCGCTCATCTCAATCAGCGAGTTATCGGCGCTATAAGGGACAACTACCAGTTCGGCGCTTGGGGCACACCCGTCCGCAGGCTCGCGGGCGGGAGCCGCGACGGCAGGTTAGCAAAATTGTTAGCATCTTCTTAGCTGAGAGGGAAAAAACTGGGAAATTGTGAGAGGAAATTATCTCAGCCGATGAAAAAAATGAAAATTAAGAATGGCCGAGTAGGAAACAGAGTGCACATTTTCAAGGCAAAAATCGATTACCCACTTGTGAGAATTTCCGAAATTAGCATTTTTCATTCTTTTTTGATTCACTTACTTCATCTACATTGTACTAGTGGCCAAAAATAGTGAACACTTATGAAGAAAAGTGAATAAGTG
>JANQNF010000003.1 GCA_028279705.1 archaeon | reverse complement strand
CCATGGGCAGGCAATTGAGCTGTTGTCACATTCTGTAGTGCTGCATTCCAAGAAGCATGACTATAACCTGGTGGGGGCTGTACATTTGCCAATGACTGGTTGCGATAGTCTACAGCAAGATCGCACAAAGCTTCTCCCACCACAATGGGTGGACTTTTGCTCTGTGGACTGGAAGGTACTGGCACTGGGGTTGACGCCTGAGGTGCAGAAAACCTCCGCTGTTGCATTTCCTGGGAATTGGGTGAATTGTCATTTTGTGCGGCGTTCCCTTGTTGTGGCAGCTGGCGGGCACACATGCCTCGGCAAAAGTTACGGACTGAATTTCCTATGTTTAGGCAGGCTTCGGGAGCCAATTTTATAAGCACACAGATGAATGTTGTACCTAGTAGGAGAATTGCGCAAATTGCAAGCAACCCGAGACCAATTTTCTTAAGCCAAGTTTCGACCCAGTTGGCAGTAGCCTTTGGCGCCTGGGCAACAAAGTTGTTGACTTTTGCAAAGAAATTTCCAAAACTAGCTAATAATGTTTTTGCTGCAAGATTATGCGTATGGTTAGCATGTGGACTGCGTTGTTCTTGTAAAACTTTGCGTATAAGTGCAGCATCTTGTGGAGCTGGTGCTTCAAACTGAATAGCACCCCCATGCATGGTAATTGCACAAGAACTAGGAACTTCAATATACCCACTCCGTTCCAGACGTACTACTCTGGTGGCACTAGGATCACCATTGCAATAGATGGTTGCTGCTGATGCAGATTTTGGGGTGCCATAAATAAAGAAGTTCTCTCCATTGCTGGCCCAAAATTCATTCTCGGCCAACACTCTGTCCCAAGGACACTGTGCTATTATTTGTTCGGTTGGAAGGGGAATCTTAGCCAAACTTGGTGCCGCGCATTTGTTGCTTTCTAGTGTATATGATGGTGCAGCCAAATGACATGGCTTATTTCTGCAAGCACTAAATTGTCCTTCAGTCAGTGGGGTGAAACGATCGAATCTTTCAGAGTAAGTGAAATATTTCGGCCAAACTTTTGTGATTAAAAGTGAATCATTTTGAAGCTTTATGGGAATCGGCTGTGCATGGAATATTTGTGTGGGCTTCGAAAGTGCCTTGAACCGAATGAAAACTTGCATTGTAAAGGGATTTTGGGCGGATTTATTTGGATCCACCAAGGATAAGACATTACGTAGTGTACTGTCAACACGTAAACCATATTTTGACAAGACTGTATCCTTGATTTGTTCTAGCTCTTGTGTGTGAATTAAAGTGGCAGGGGTGTCATTAATAATTAGTGCTTCTAAGAAAAGTCTAACTTCTTGGTACTGTGTGTGAAACCGATTCTCCAAGGTCTCAAGCAATTGTCGGGTCTCTCCTAGGTAAGCCAGGAGGCGTATCGAAGCCTTATTTTCGGCAAGATAAGAGTGGATATTTTGGAGCTCATTTCTAACTGCATCAGAAATTCTGAATAAGGCAGCTTGACCAAGTTGCAATTCAGTCACTTCCTGTGAATTGGCTGTCACTGCAGCTGAAAGGGATAGAATCTGTTCTGCATTTTGTTCTTGAATGTTGCGTAAATTTGCATAGTTCAGTACATCATACAAGACTGTAAAAAGACTGTATGCTGCACTACCTAGAAAGATGAGAGGTGTAATTGCTCGTTTGCCTCTGTTGGTACTAGATGTTTCACGGCTGACTCTGGGTAAAACATCCTCTGTCCTGTCAAACAGGCCATAAGGCCCCACAAGAGTGAGGTTTGTAGATGTCACTCCTCCTAAACCGTCTGGTGAAGATGTAAACTTCGGAGGAAGGAACACCTGTTTTGCAAAGTGGTTCCACATTGATTCAAAAAGCTCTTGCCCATCGTCGAGGCGAGTTTGCGCTAATTCAGCTGTGGTACGACAAAGTCTGACTATGGACTCAAATTGCTCCAGATGACGTTTTGTTTGTATTTCCTGTCTTTGCTCTGTGCTCAAAGTCAAATTTGATTGAGGGTCGACAACTCGTATCGGTCGGCCCCGTTTCTTACATACTACGCGAAAAACTGGCCATCTGTCTGGATTGGAACTGGCCAAGCAGAGTGGAGCTATTGAATAGGCCCTCTCATTTGCGGCAAAGATGCAATTTGCTTCTAGATTCACTTTGTCCCATGAGGAGGGCAATGCCGTCTCCATGGTCTCTGTTTGTATGTATGGGTGACGGCCCTTATACCGTTTCTCAAACAATGGACGGGAAGGTTGTAGACCGCCCCATTTGTATTGTTTCTGTTGTTGAATCCGATTATGAACTATGAAAACTCCATTTAAGCTACGCCCAATATTTTCGCCCCTCTCCATTAAAATCCCGCGAAAGTTTAATAAAGCTGTGGCTACTGCACGAAGTTCTTGAGGACTGGTTGGATCGGGCACCTCGAGGCCACGTGCGTCTGCAAGGCAAAGCTCAAGTGCAGTCTCATACGGTACTGCATGAGTGCTAAGCAGGGTGAAACCGCCAAATGTTAAGTCATCAGCTTCATCACGAGGCCTGCTACTCCTGGCATCGTGAAGATGGCATGTGTTGTTCAAGGCTTGAACAAGGTCTGCTTGTGCCTTCAACGTTCTCAAAATCGGCAAGAGTGAGACACTTCGGCGTAGAGTTATAGCAAGATTTGCCTTTTTCAGCATACCTAGGCGCTCTAAGTGTACACTAGGTGAAATGCTGCCTTC
>JANQNF010000084.1 GCA_028279705.1 archaeon | reverse complement strand
GGAAGTGCGTATTGAGGGTACAGATGATGATTCGACCTTCAAGATTGATCGGATCAGCGTGAACATGACTGCTGATGACGATTTTTACGTGCCTGCTGGCGGTCGGTTGAGTGAGAACCCGGACTTGGATGAGCCTGAGGTTGTCTTCACGCAAGGTTGGGACGTCCGATACGAAGGACTCTCTTCTGCAGCTAATGTGAATCAAGTTCGAATTCGTGCATCAGGCTCTGATGACTATGAATTGGAATTCACTGATGCAGACGGAAACACGGCAAAAGTGCCTATCGCACACACGCCATCCGGTAGTATCGTGAAATTCGGTGATAACGATGACGACTTGATCATTGATGAGACGTTAGTCATCACAAAGGATGATTACTTCTTTGTGTACGACTCCACCGATGATCCTGGAGAACGACCATCCTTTGCACTAAGGTATCGAGGATCTGATAAGTCGTCTGATGAGGATCCACTCTTGAAGTTTGATAACATAGGTAGTGGTGACCGAATTGAGAGACCAATCAGTGTTGGAACAAGCGCTGAGTATGCCTTAAACTCCACTGGCCGAAGTTCAACTTCATCAGGACACACCTTCCAGGGACAAGCTTCCAAAGTTGGTGAGTTAAAGCTCGGCGGTGCGACGTTTAACGTCTACAACGCTTCCAGCAACGTGGCAGATGATTTCAACATCTTAGTGGATATTGATGGATCTGGTGGATTGGCAAACGGTACAAGCACCATCACTATAGACACAAAGTATGGTGCGTCGATCTTTATCCAGAACAAGAGTGGTTCTGCAGGAAGCGTTGATGTCAACATTTCTACAGAGAACTCTGACCACTATGACGACTTGGCACCAACTGACTTTGCCATTAACTTGACGGCAACAAGCGGTGAGGTTCGACTAGGAGAGTATGTGACAAGCAACCATAACTTCCAAACACCTTCTGAAGAAGATGACAACAGTTATGCGTACTCTGCATATGGTGCGAAAGCCTTGTTGTATGCGCCAAGTAGTGACCCACAAGAATTCACCGTTTGGTATCCGGCAGAGCAAAGCGTTCCATTGGTGTATGTGATGAGCACTGGTGCTGTTGTTACCAAGACAGAAACCGTTGGTTCCAGCGACCCAGTCGTGGTGAACAGGATTGACGTTGGTGCAACCAAGTTGGCTTCTGAAGTGCCAAACATTAATGCAGTGAGTTCCATCCTTGTTGGTGGACCATGTGCTAACGCAGGAGCAGCTACCGTGATGGGTAACCCTGCTGACTGTACTGCTGGTTTTGAGCCAGGTGTTGGTATGGTTAGAATGTATGATGTGGGTTCCGGAAACGTGGCTATGCTCGTAGCTGGTTACTCTGCACTCGACACCAGAAACGCAGCTCAAGTGGTTGCTAACTACATGAGCTATGGATCACAAATGAAAGGTGACCATGTTGAAGTGCGAAAGGTTAACAACCAGTTAACTGTTGCAGCACCTGCTCCAAAAGTCATGGAAGATGACTCTGGAGACGACACAGAAGCTTAAGGACATTTGTCCTTAATTTTTTTTTCTTTTCTTTTTCCTCTTTTTCTTTTACAAATTTTTCATTTTTCGCTTGATTTTTTATCCCAGTATGGAGTTTCTAGACGGTAAAAGAAAAAACATATTCTGTAAAATATATTTTAAAAGAACATTTGAAACCGTAACGCTTAAATACTGATTAGTTGGTTTATGTATGCAGCTAGTTGAGGTTATACTCTAAAAAATTCATTAACGAGGTGTTTGGACAAATGAGTTTGCGAAAATCTGTGAAAAGAGTTGCTGCCTTGGGTACCGGGGCTATGATGGTTGGTGCTTCCATTCTGGGAGCGAGT
>JANQNF010000011.1 GCA_028279705.1 archaeon | reverse complement strand
AGAGATTTTGGAGAAAACGAGGAATTTCAAGATGCTGAGGAGGATGTACAGCCAGTTTTGCCACCGATTGTCCAGGAACAGGATTCGAGACGAATGTCAAATTTCCCAGAATTTGTGCCAGAAATACGACCGAAGATAACTACGCCAGTAGATGTGCCTGTGCGTGAAGCGTCAAAGGAGCCAACTGCTCAGGGGAGCAGTACGAATGGAGGTAGAATCTCATGTAAGCAAAGTGAAAAATCACAGGCTAAGCCAGTGCCGTCAAAACCAGAACCACCAAAGTTTTCAAGTCGAGGAAGAGTGTTGAAGAAAACGAAGCAGTATGGTTTTGAGGAAAAAGAGATTTTAAAAATTATGGCTACAACGAGGAAAAATGCTGCGAGGTTTGGTTTTGACGAAAGAGAGGAATACCAGTATCTAGCTGCTGATGGTACTGAGTACTTGTGTGCCATGACCATTACAGACCCACATACTCTGAAGGAGGCGTTCCAGAGTAGTGATGGTGATAAGTGGTTAAAAGCGGCAGATGAAGAAATGCGCTCGTTACTCGAGATGGGTACTTGGATTTTAGTTCCTAAACCAGCTGGAAAGAACATCATAAGTTGTCGATGGGTTTTGCGACGAAAATTAGGTCCGAGTGGAGAAGTGGAGCGACACAAGGCTCGAGTTGTAGCGAGAGGATTTAGCCAGGAATTCGGAATTGATTACAACGAGACCTTTGCGCCTGTTGTTAGATTAGGTTCAATCAGAGCATTGATCGCGTTGGCTGTAGAGATGGGGCTGCATATGCATCAGATGGACGTTTCTACTGCGTTCTTGAATGGAGAATTAGAAGAGGAGATTTATATGCAGCAGCCGCCAGGATACGTAGAGTACGGGAAGGATGGAAAACCGCTTGTGTGCAAGCTGCAAAGATCAATTTATGGTTTAAAACAGAGCCCGAGGTGTTGGAACATCAAGTTGCGGAAATTTCTGAAGTCGCTTGGATTCGATCACATGTACACCGAAGAAGGAGTTTTTGT
>JANQNF010000073.1 GCA_028279705.1 archaeon | reverse complement strand
AAGCAGCGCATGTGATGTCATATCTACTTTTAATATTCTTTGCTGTTAATGTTTACTTTTAAATTCTCGTAGTTAAATTAATAAAGTTATCGTAATTTTGCATATTCTCTTAAATATTTGTAGTCAGGATAGTTAACTATATCAGGTTGTATCTCTCCATCCTATTTTTAATCACTTTTCTCTGTTTTATATAACTTTTACACTACTCGATAACTCCGGTCTTACACTACCACCGCCATGCTCGTATGTCTCACGCTCCTTCAGTTCCTCTTTGTAGTTCACTCATCATGTTTTCCTCCTCCTTCTGCCGTCACAGCTCCTAACTCGACCCTCAGCTCATCCTACCAGACTGCTTCTCAACAGTTCACTCGTCTCACTGCTCCTCCTCTTCATCTCATCACTCGCCAAAGTCGTTTCCTCGCTTATCATCCCTCTCACTGCACCAGCTACTATCTCGCCATGTTCTTCCTCTTACTTTCCGGTGACGTTGAATTCAATCCTGGTCCTGCTGCTTCGTTCTCTGTCTGTTCTGTCAACGTCAGGTCTATCCTCAACCCTTCACACACCATTACTCTGACTGACATCGCTGACACACACCATCCTGACCTGTTCTGTCTCACCGAAACTTGGATAAAACCCACCACCACATCTGCTGAACTCATCGATTGCACCATTCCTGGCTACAATCTTATCAGTTATCCTCGCTCTCCCCGCTCCCAGAAAACTTGTCAAAACATCGGCGGAGGCACTGCATTTCTTGTTAAGTCACCATTCACTCAGCTTCCCTCTCCCACACCTACTTACTCGTCATTTGAAGCTTCAGCCATCACACTCAAACTTCGTTCTTCTCAGCTCACTGTTTTCAACGTATACCGTCCACCTGCTTCTTCCAGCTATGCCAAACCTTTTGCCACCTTTCTCGATGAATTTCACTCCTTTCTCTGCTCTGCTGCTACCACACCTCATGAATTTCTCATTACTGGTGACTTCAATATCCACCTTGATGATACCTCTGACTCTCATACAATTGCATTTCTCTCTCTGTTATCTGATGCCAACCTTAAACAGCATGTCAGCTTTCCCACACAGGTTCCAGGTAATCATACTCTCGACCTTCTAATAACCTCTGCAGATACCAGTCTCGACCCACAAGTTGTTCAAGGAGATACTCGACCCGCTGACCATTTTCCTATCTTTTCTGTCTTGAGCATTTCTCCAAACCCACCACCGCCACCTCAGTCTTACACCTTCCGTAAGCTTCGCTCTATTGACCATGCTTCCTTTCTGGATGATCTCAGACACACTAGCCTTATTACCGATCCGCCTCAGACTCTCAGCTCACTTCTTGATGCTTACGATACTACCTTACGTAACCTTCTTGATAAACATGCACCTCTGGTCTCTAAACGTTCCGCACGTTCCAGCCCTTCTCAGCCATGGTTCACTGATTCTCTTCGTTCTGCCCGCCGTGACTGTCGCCATGCTGAAACTGTTTATAACTCTACTCATTCCACCTCAGACCACTCTATTTTTAAGAACCTTCGCAACCGATATCACAAGCTGGTTCTTGCAGCTAAAAAAGCTTATTACTCTTATCTGGTCCAGTCTTCTGCAGATAATCCTCGGCACCAGTGGAACACCATAAACCAGATTCTTCATCGCAAATCAGCTCCTGCTCTGCCCACGTCTGAATCTCTTTCTGCTCTTGCTAGCCGGTTTGCCACCTTCTTCACGGATAAGATTTCCCAGCTTCGTTTAAAACTATTGGCAAATCCATCTCAATCTCCTCATTTTCCTGCACCTCCTTCACCACCTGCTGATCTCAGTACCTTTGCTCCAGCAACAGAAGAAGAAATAATGAAACTTATCCATGATTGTCCAAACAAACAGTGTGATCTTGATGCTATTCCAATGTCACTCCTCAAGCACTGCTCATCCATCCTCGCACCCATCATCACACGGATTGTCAATCTTGGTCTTACTAACGGTCACTTTGCTTCCCAGCTGAAAAACTCTGTTGTTACTCCGCTTCTTAAGAAATCCTCTCTGGACAAAGAAAATCTTTCAAACTATAGACCTATTTCCAACCTATCCATTCTATCCAAAATCACTGAGCGTATTGTCAAGTCTCGCCTAACTGATCACCTCACACGAAACCAGCTACTCAATCCTTATCAGTCTGCTTACCGTAAACTCCACTCTACTGAAACTGTACTCCTTTCCCTTCATGATCACCTTATCAATGCAATAGGTCACCAGCAAGTCACTTGTCTCTGTCTCCTTGATCTATCCGCAGCCTTTGACACTATTGATCATTCTATTCTACTAAGTCGTCTGTCTCTTTGGTTTGGTATTAATGGAACTGCACTCGACTGGTTTAGATCTTACCTCTCTGACCGCCTTTTCTGTGTTAAATGTTCCAATAACTTTTCTGATTCTCACCCCAGCTGCTACGGTGTACCACAAGGCTCAGTACTCGGTCCTCTACTTTTCACACTCTACACTACTCCTCTCAGCTCACTTATTTCATCGTTTTCTCTCAACCACCACCTATATGCCGACGACACCCAGCTATTTGTATCTTTCCAACCGGACTTCTTTGGCGATAATATCTCTAAGTTACAGGCTGCTCTTGGTTCCATCGCTGACTGGATGACTTCGAACCTTCTCTGTCTCAACAGCACAAAAACTGAATTCCTCTTACTTGGCCTGCAGTCTCAGCTAAATAAGATTCAATCTCCAGTACTTGCTGTCAACAGTAGCACTTCTCTTCCTCCTGCATCATCTGCCCGCAACCTTGGTTTCATCTTTGATTCCCAACTCACTTTCTCTGATCAGGTCTCTGCTGTATCTCGCTCATGCTTTTACCATATCCGTGATCTTCGCCGGATCCGACCTTTTCTTGACTTCAGTACAGCTCAGACTATTGGCACATCACTTGTACACTCAAAGCTTGATTACTGTAATTCTCTGTACCACGGCCTTCCTAAGACCCAACTTAATCGTCTTCAACACATCCAGAATTCTCTTGCTCGTGCCGTTGTATCAGCTCCAAAGTTCTCCAATTCTGATCAGATTTTAAGATCTCTCCACTGGCTTAAAGTACAGGAACGCATTGAATACAAAATCATTTCCACCACCTACAAGCTTCTACAATTCTCTAGCCCTCACTACCTTCGTAATCTCATTACGATCCAGCCTCAGCGATCTACTCGATCTTCATCTGTGGTCACTCTCCTGCATCCACCAGTTCAGTCTCGCCTCAAGATCACAAACCGTTCTTTTAGGTATGCATCACCTCGTTTATGGAATAAACTCCCTCATTCTCTCCGCGTTCCTTATCATCCAGATGCATCACACACCTCTCCTCTGTCCTTATGCTCTGATCCTTGTCCTGCTGTCAACCTGTCTCACGGTGTCTTCCATTCTAGGCTTAAAACTCACCTCTTCTCCAGGTCTTTCCCTCCATAGTTTCTCTCTCTCCTCTCTCTCGGACTGACCTCACGGACTACTGACCTGCACGTGTTTTAGAAGTCTTTGGCGGTGGTAACTTTGGTTAGTGCGGCAGATTAAGCCAGCTTGGTTGGCTTTTGGGCGCACTATAATATAGGCTTACTTACTTACTTACTTACTTACGCACGGCTGTCGCGCGCTAACCTTAGCTTTAGCTAGGCTTTCTTGTTTTAAAAATACGGTAGAGAACCTGAGAACAGCAATGCTCCAGACTGTTTAAAACTGTTTTTGATAAGTAAGTAAGTAAGTAAGCCTATATTTTAGTGCGCCCAAAAGCCAACCAAGCTGGCTTAATCTGCCGCACTAACC
>JANQNF010000009.1 GCA_028279705.1 archaeon | reverse complement strand
CTTGCTCGCCTTCATCAACGCTTCCGGACGAGTTGTCCTGATCGTTTGTGTAATAAGGCGATATTATATCATTTACATAGAAGCAATGATCTCCTTCTTGCATGCTTGAATTCAAGTTTCCGGCAGTATCGTTTGCCCAGATGACCCAGCATATTGTCTGTCCGGCATAGTTGTCAGTTGACAGGGTGAAGTTCGAATATTCTGGAGTTGAGCTGAATGCGTAGCTATCGGTATCCTGGTAAGAGCCACTTGCATTGATTCTCAATCTGGCAGTGTCGAGGTCGCTTGTGGCATCATTCCAGTATGAACTGATGTATACGTCCTGTCCCTCGTCAACCGCTCCAGAGCTGTTGTCGAGGTCCTCTGAATAGTATGGCGGGAAGGCGTCGCTTACGTCGAAGCAGTTTGCAGTTGTACTCATGCTAGCGTTGAGGTTACCGACGCTGTCGTTTGCCCAAACGACCCAGCATATTGTCTCGGCCGGGTGTCCCGTCGTATCGATTGTGAAGTTGGCGTATTCAGGTTTACCGCTGAAGCTGTGAAGGCTTCTGTTTTCCCATGAGCCTGTCTCGTTAGTTCGGAGGGTGGCCGTGTCGAGGTCGCTTGTGGCTTCATTCCAGTATGTACTAACATAGACAGATTCGCCCTCATCGACGCTGCCGCTGGAGTTGTCCTGATCGTTTGTGTAATAAGGTGCTGTTATGTCAATTACGTCAAAGCAGTGGTCGGTCGTGCTCATGGTAGCATTCAGATTACCTGTTGTGTCGTTTGCCCACTGGACCCAGCATATTGTCTGTCCGGCATGTCCGGTGGTGTCTATGCTTATGTTAGCGTAATCCGGTGTTGAGCCCAGTATCTGGACGGTCTGGTTTTCCCATGAACCTGTCTCGTTAGTTCTGAGTATTACATAGTGGACAGAACCTGTTAGGTCGTCCCAGTAAACACTCGTTTCTACAGTATCTCCTTCACCAACGTTTCCTGACGAGTTATCCTGATCGTACTGATAGAAAGGTGGTCCCAAGTCATTGACAGCAAAGCAGCTCTCTGCCATGCTTACATTAAGGTTTCCTGACGTGTCGTTTGCCCAAACGACCCAGCAGATTGTCTCGGCCGGGTGTCCCGTCGTATCGATTGTGAAGTTGCTCCAGCCGGTTGCAGCACCAATGCTGAGCAGGCTCTCGTTGGTCCACGTGCCTGTTTCGTTTGTCCTGAATATTGCAGTGTCCACCTCGACATCATCGGTCCAGTACACGCTTGCATAGACTTCTTCGCCGTCGTCGACTGCACCACTTGAATTGTCACTATCTTGGGTGAACTCGGGAGCATCGATGTCATTGACGTCGAAGCAGTGGTCGGTCGTACTCATTGTAGCGTTGAGGTTTCCTGATGTGTCGTTAGCCCAGATGACCCAGCATATTGTTTCGGCTACATGACCTTCAGTGTCGATTGTGAAGTTGGAGTATTCAGGTTTGCTGCTGAAGATTTGTTGGCTCCTG
>JANQNF010000063.1 GCA_028279705.1 archaeon | reverse complement strand
TGTACTGCTCCAGTACCAGGTCCTTGGGAGCGCGTGGGAGGACTATGAAAACAGGAGCTGTGAGAACTGCTCCGACAACACGGACGGCTACACGCAGCTAAACTGGAGCAATGTCACGCTTCCCTGTACAGGCTATGCTGGTAATTACATGAAATTCAGGTTCAGGGCGGTGGACAATGAAGGGTACACTGTTCTCACGGACGTACTGAATCCCGGGGATTACGTCGACAATGACGATACGTTCTATGCAGATACCCATAACGTGACCATAGAATACTATTCGGGCAATGAGAGCACGGCTTCGTCAGCCACGTCTACTACCCTTGTACTGAGAGTTTATGACAACATACTGGGAACGTACAACCTCCAGAATGCTATAATACTCGCCTACAATGTGACCACCGACGGTGTCGGCGGAACGTACCAGAAGGATGGTACCGAAACCTCAAACAGCACGGGTCACGTGGTATACTCCTTCCTTCCCGGCGTGGAGTACAGTGAAGGAAAACAGAACTGGATCGGTTACGTGGATTCAAGCGACACGTGCTATAATTATAACGAGAGCGGAACCTATAACGTTACTATACAGAAAGTGAGATCCATAGACCTTGTCAATACTTCGGTTTCCCCATCCAGCGGCGAATGGGGATTCAATTTCACTTTCAACACCACTGCCAATACGGATTCACCATACAACGTGACATTCACCTTCTACGTGGGCAATACGACAACCGGGCCGTGGACCGAGATAGACACAGAAGTCATCAACGTGACTAACCAGTGGAGAACCGCGAATTTCACGTGGGATCCGGAGTGCGGTGACATAGGGGCAAGGTATTTCTACATACACGCAAACGACACTCAGGGTACCACGAACCAGACCACAGTCCAGTCGTTCACTGTCGAGAAGGACACTGTTTATCTAAACTATATCACGGGCAACAACACCGAAACGAGGAGGAACAACTTCTCCACGAGCCTACTAGTTTCGGGCACGGACGCAAACGGCAGCCTCATAAACAACCTGAGTGTCAACTTCTACGTCACGCTTGACGGATCCACATGGGATTCCGGAACTGCAAACCAAACCAATTCCACGGGAATAGTCCGTTATGATTTCCTTGCTGGCTGCAGCCCCAAATACCAGGTCGGCGTCCAGAAGTGGAGGGGAAGGATTGAGGATGACACCTGCTACAAGAACAACAACACGGAAGACAACTATTACCTGTCACTCAACGTCACCGGAGAGATCGAGCTTGAATTCGCCAAGCCCGATGGTGACACTAACTATACGCAGGAACTCAAGGTTCCTTTCCTTGGAGCGACATGGGACGACTGCGGCGATCCTGTCACCACTACTGTTCTTTTCTACGCGAACCAGTCCCCCAACTCCTACATGTGCTACCCGGTAACGCAAGTCGGTGCGAACTCTTTCACATGCGACTGGAGCACGAACATAACCATACCGAAAGGCTGGTATAACACCAGCATGTTCGCAAGCGCGTCCAATTACTATTCAAACTATACAGAGAACACTGTGAGCCCTGGACTCTTCTACATATTCCCGGTCTACAAGCTTGAAGAAGCAAACGTAACCCCCACGTCCCATGGATGGGGATACAAAAACTGGAACTTCACGATCAAGGCATCGAGCGGTGACACTGACCCATACGATGTCGATCTGATGATGGCAAAGACATCACCCACGGGATACACCGAATGCAGCACGTGCGTGAACCAGACAAACGTTTCCTGCCCCTACCCTGACTGCATAAACCAGACGATTTACTGGTACAACAACTTCACTTACAGTGACGTGGGGAACTGGTTCTACAAGTACGAGCTTTCAAGCGAGGCAACGGACGGCTTCGACACCTTCACCATATTAAAGGACAACGTAACCATAGAGTACCATTCCGGAAACGAAACGAACCCTTCCACTACGGTATCCGCAAATCTCTCGGTGAGGGTTTATGATGTCATAGCAGCAACGTACAACCACAGCACCCCTGCGGAGGTGGTCTTTGACGTCCTAGATCCTGACTATACCGGCGGAAGCAAGGAGATTGGATCCGTCTACACTGACTCCGACGGCAAGGCTGAGATAGAATTCCTTCCAACGTGCAGTTATGTTGCAGGCGAGCAAATCTGGCGTGCCAGGATATCCGACACAGAGGACGCGTACAATTACAACGAGTCAGAGAACTTCACCGTGACACTCGACCTTTCGGACTGCCAGGCGAACCCATCAATAGACGTATACAACAACCCCGACGAGACATTGCAGTACGATAACTTCACGGTCAAAGCCACGGTAGCGACTTACATAGGAGATTCAAGCGACGTTTACGCGACACTTGACGTCCCTTCTGAATGGGAGGTCGATGGAAGGATAAGATATCTCGGGGCAGTGAACCTCGGTTCACCCGAGACTGTCTCGTGGAACATCAACGCGACCACTGCAGGAAACTTCAACATATCAGTCACTGCAAATAACTCCTATGCTACAGAGGACATTGTATATTTCAACGTCACGAACTATGAATACAACAAAACAACGGCAACCAACACTTTCCCCGTTTCCGTATCTTCAGGGGACTCCGCTGACTTGACATTCCCCTGCATGTCAGGTGACTACAGAATATCGGCATTCGCATTCAATATCACGACTGCATCCTCCCAGGCAGTCTACCGTGCGCATGTTTACAATTCGACATCTTTCATCGAGCTTGTCAACCATGATACCGCACCACCCGACCTGAAAGAAATAAGGCTTCCGGGCAACCACCTCTCACCTAACGGCAGCGGTGCGTGTGTGCTGAGGGTAGATAACATCGGCAGTGGCACCCTTCAGGTGAACTCGGCCGACATGACAAGTTATCTGGAAAGGAAGGCGGATGTCGTTGACATAATGCCCTACATTTCCGGGACAGAGACTTACAGCCTCGATGATGAAGACGCGTCCCTTGATGTCAACGTGACCGTGCTCAATTCCCACAACCATTCGGTGAACGCTGACTTGTGGCTGAACATAACGGACGGGGATGGCACACTGGTAAATTACACGTACAAATCAATCTCACTTAGTGCAAATACACTTGAAACAGAGTCCATCGAGAACATAAATTCCAATACATGGAACGGCACTTACACGATAAGGGCCCATATTTCCTACGATGGAAACGAGAGCCAGGTGACCGAGGATATCGTAGCAAGGGAAGTCAACTACAGCGTATGGTACAACCCTTACATATGCCCAGAGGAGACAGACGTGGTCTACGTTGTCATAAACCACACCTTCAGTGAGGAAGTCGAATACAATGTGACGGTAGACGTGCCTTCCGGATGGTCCCTGCAGCCGGCCCATACAATCGTGAATGCCGAAAACACTGGACAGCATATTGCAGAATTCAATGTCAGCTCACCTGCAACTTCAGAAAACGGCACGGTAAACGTCTCAGTCATCTACCAGCTGCCCCACAAGCAGAACACTGCCAATGCGAGCATAACGATAGAAAACGACAACCACGGCGTTCTTGAGGTTGTAAGGGAAACACCGACTTTTATTTCCCAGAGCAAGGTTTTCGAAGGATTCATGACCGTCCATAACAAGGGATGTGGTCAGATAAGCGGATTGACCATACAGGATGTCATAAAGTCCGGCTGGACCCCGGCAAACCCCGGCATCAGCGGAGACGTTGAACTGGTCTCATCCGCCGTTGACCTGGAAGGAAATGTCATAGAGTGGGAACTTGGAACAATCAGTGCAAACCAGTACGCTCTTCTGAGCTACCAGATAAAGGCACCGCCCACTGCGGGAGAACTCGGATATGCTGCATGGAACCTCACGTTCGACAGTTACAAAGAACAGAGTGAATACGAAAGGTATGAGTTCCAGACCGCAAACTACAGCCAGGAATCCCATCTGGAATTCCTTCTTGAGGCCAACCAGAGAAGCGAGTATCCGTGGCCGGAGCCAAAAACCGTCCAGGCCAACTACAGCTACAATGTCAGCCTGAAGATAACCAACGTAGGAGACCTGGAGGCAAACAACTGGACGGTCAACCTTTCCGTTCCTTTGACATGCGACATCATGGCTGCACACAATGGTGGAGTAAATAACAGTATGAGCAATACGGTAAGGTGGAATGTTTCCGGTCTTGCGAGCAGGCAGGTTGTCAGGTACAACGTCACCGTGAACTGCACTGAAACGGAAAAGCAGATGTTCAACGTCACGGCAACGAGGGATACCAGAAGCCAGATTTCATACAGCGACGGAGTTTCATACGAATGTTCCGGCGAGGAGTGCACCAGTACAGTTTCCCCGATATTCACAGACCCCTCCCAGCCATATGAGGAATTGTCGAACATAAACCTCAGCGGAACTTACACATTCAATGCGAATAACATTACAATCGGTGAGGCCTATTTGCGCCTTCTCGACGACGACAGCAGCGAGAAGTACACTTGGCAGAACCATACTCAAGCGAATACTAGCGGCGCATACGAGGTGCACTATTACCCATCTTCCGGATTCACAGACGACGTGAGAAGAATAAACCTTTATTCACATTCCGATGGAACGCAGTCTCCCTTTGCCAATGTGACCATCTATGATATACACTATACGTGGGATTATGGACACCTTTTCGTGGAGACCCAGGAACTTTTCGCAAAGGTAAAGCAGTACCAGTTCAACCCGCTCGTCAGGAACGCGAGCATCTCAAGACAGACCGGTGGCTGGGGCGAAGAGTGGAACTTCTCCGTCGAGACCATGGACAGGTTTGCAAGGGAGGTCAATGTCACGCTTTGGCTGAAGCAACCCCTTGGGACATACCAGCCAATCATATCATATACATGTTCACCATGCGATGACTGGACGCAGATGAACTTCTCTTACGTACATTCATGCAGCGACCAGGGCGTGTGGGAATACAAGTTCAACATGACAGTAATAGAGGACGGCAACTATACAACAGAGACAACGACAAGCAGCGGGGACTACGTTGTAGACGACGACTATCTTGTCGAGCAGGACGACGTTGACGTATTCAACATCACTCCCGGCTGGAACCAGACAGTAAACAGGAGCAAGGCTTTCAACTTCACGCTGAGAACCAATGATACTGACAACCAGACCGTTCCAAACGGTCTTAACTATCTGGAAACCTCCATAAGGGTATCCAAGACCGGTTCAAGCGAAACCTACGAAACGTACTACCCGGTAACCCCTGTAAACTCCACGGGCTACATAATCTACGAGATGGTCAACGATTCCACCCACTGGTGCAAGAGCTG
>JANQNF010000062.1 GCA_028279705.1 archaeon | reverse complement strand
CAGCTCTTGCACCAGTGGGTGGAATCGTTGACCATCTCGTAGATTATGTAGCCCGTGGAGTTTACAGGGGTTACCGGGTAGTACGTTTCGTAGGTTTCGTTTGAACCGGTCTTGGATATGTCAACGAAAGTCTCTCTGTAGTTGAGTCCGTTTGGCACGGTCTGGTTGTCGGTGTCGTTTGCAAGCAGCGTGAAATTGTAAGGCTCTGACCTGTTGACCGTCATGTTCCATGTAGGTGTGATGTTGAATACGTCTGTATCATCTTTTTCTATGTTGTATATATACTCACTCGTGTTGATTTCGCCGTCCGTGTTGTTCGAATTGAACAGGTATTTCCATTCGCCTATGTCGGTGCAGACATAATCGTATGTCATGTTCACCTGGGTCCACGAAAGGCAGTCGGCGCAAAGGTAAGTGTCAAGTAGCCCGTATGAAGCCGCACCCTTCTTGTGGTAGAGATTTGTGGTGACGTTCCTGCCGAACCTGTCACTCACCATTATCGAGAAATTCCACATCTCTCCCCAGCCACCAAGGCTTGATGGCTGCGTATCTATGGTCTCGTTCTCTACGAGTGGCAGGTATTCAAAGACTTTGACCTTTGTGAACAGTTCCTGGGTCTCGTTGAAAAGCTTGCCATAGGTCCACGTGTAATTTATCATGTTAACGTAAGCGCTGCTTTGCGGGCCGTGGGTCGCATCCGCGTGACTGTAGATGCCTATAGTCTGGCCGGTGTCTGTGAAAGATTCGCCGTAATCCACACTGTAGTTTGACCAGGACTCTCCCTGGGAATCCGCGAATTCGTGATTCTGCGTTATCACGTGGCCGGTTCCGTAATCATCCGTTATGTTGATGTAAGACTCCCCTATTGTCAGGTTCGTGCCCGAGTATGAATGGTTTGTCCTAAACCTCATCTCGCTTAGTTCCTGGTAAGTCTCCCCAGGTGAATTGAAACTGTAATACTGGGAAGTGTATATGTTCACACTGTCCTGATAAGAGGTCAAGTTCCTTGTGTCCTTTTCTATCCCCGGGTAGAATATCTTCTTCCCGGCTTCTGTACAGTTGAGCGTGAAATTGAACCAGGACGTCTCTCTGGAGCCTATCGACGGAAGAAGCCAGCTTATAGTACTTTCCGAGGGGCTGTATGTTCCAGAGCCATAAACCTGAGTGGCATTACAGTCCGAAGGTATCGTGAGCGTTATGTTCCATGCATTGTTCTGCGTTGCTATGTCTCCTATGTTCGTTACCTTCAGGCTGTGATTGTATTCAACGTCAGGAAGCGTGCTCCTCGGCTCGTGCCACGGATACTCTGGTCTCTCTTCCACGTCTATGTCGAATTCAAGGTGTGACTCGCTTGTGTAGTTCATCGTATGAAGTGGGAAAGGTATGTCCTCCTGACTGTCCTTTGAGGATATACTGTCATGCCAAGAAAGGTTCCATCTCAGTTCACCTGAATCGGAAAGGTCCGTAGACGCCTTGATCTTGTAGGTCGCAACTGCATATTCGTTTTCTGTCACAGATGTCTGGTTTGAACCAAGGTTCGTGTCTATGTACCATGTTATCGTGTTGTATGCGGGGTTCTCAAGGTCCGTGTTCGCTGTATAGCTCATTGAACTTCCTTCCATCTGGGGATTGAACGGTATCCAGTCAGGAGGAAGAACATCTATCAGGGTTATGGTTCCCTCCGCTATTCCGCATCCCTTGTTATGTATCACAAGCGCTGACTCGAAAACCTTTCCGTCACCTATCACACCCGGAGTTTCCCTTATTATCTCAAGTACCGAAGTTTCGTTTCCGTTCTCAAGGGTCTCGCTCTGGGTAACCGCCTGCTGTATGCTTCCCGGATAGGTGTAGTTTACTGTGACATTCAGTGTCATGTTCTCGTTGTTCTGTGATGAGTTGAGAGTGAACTTGACCGTCCGTGAACCGGGGGATTGGATCGTCGTCTCCTGATATGCACTGCCAAGGATCCATCCGGCAGATACATCCGCCGTTATGTTGTATTCGACCGGTTCATTGAACGGGTGATCAACTGTCACGTCAAACGTTTCCTGCGTACCATTGCACCAGTAATTCTGAAGGGTGAGTGAAACTTCTGGAGTGTCATAGATGAATGGCTCGCTTAAACTGTGGTCGGGAAACTGGGAGTTAAGATATGCGTTCATCCTGTAGCTGCCCTCGGGATGGCCGCTCAGGTTTATTGTTGTGAAATTTTCGTAATGTGTCGAGTTATAATCTATCGGGACGCCTGACCTTGTCGTGGAATTTATTACATCGCCGGATGAGTTGGTGACGTTTAGCGTGATGTCGGCCGTGTAAGACAGGTTTATCGGGTTTTCTATCCTCACAGAAACGTTGACCACGCTGTTTGTTGGCTGGGTACCCTTGGTAGCGTAACCGTTCACTTCAGGCATTATATCTATTATTTTCATAAGCGGTCTGTAGTATGCCTCAAATTCCATGGAATTGACTGTCACGTTCTGGTCAGAAGCGCTTACCCTGGCAAGGCAGAAGCCTGTGCCATTTGGCGCAGCCTGCGATTCTAGTAGTGATATGCCTATATTCTCAGTACCATTCACCATCCTGCTGTGCATCACGTCTGTCCACGCAGTCGAGTTATAGGTTTCGACCCTTGCAGTTCCCTCTGAAGAGGACCAGCCGACGCTTATGTTACCGATCCTGTAATCGCCCGCAATGCATGGGAAGCTGAACGTCTTTGAAGATCCGGGTGTCACGTTCACTGGTGTGGTCTCCACGGCACTCACCTTCTTCAGAAGCTTGTATATTATGAGGGTCGACTGGTTGTCGTCAGTGTAGTTATAATGAGGGGCCGGTGCAGTAGTGTTTGCACTCACGTTTACGTCGAACGGGTAAAGATAGGGCACTATTCCCGTGGCGTTTACGTTCCAGTATACATTTTCGTATGAAGTCGAGCCGACGCCCGAACTGATCGTACCGACATACTGGACAGAGCCCTCGGAAGTCTCCCAGCCGTGGGTCAGCAGGGTGGCATTGACGTTCGTTGCGCTCCTGTCCCTGACCTTCAATGTGGCGTTTAGTCCAAACCATCTGTACTGGAAGGCCTCTGATGGGACGTATATGTCGGTGACGTTGAATTCCGGGCACTGAATATTGAGGGTGACGTTGTAAACTGATGAGTATGAGCTCTTGTAGTAAGAGTCCGAGGAAGACGCGACGACTCTCCATTTCTGCTTGCCCGGATCGTAAACGCACGATGCAAGGAAATCATAATTCACGTAACCTGAGGTGTTTGTCGTGTTGGACCCGTCAACAAGATAGTTGTTGTCGTTTTCCGTGACCTCGACCTGTATGGTCGCGTTAGGTATCGAAGACGAAAGTATCTCCCCCCTGTCGGTATTGTTCACGATCATTATCATGGTCGTCGACGATGTCTTGTTGGTCGTCGTTTCGTTTCCATAGACGTATATGAACTCAACGTCGTCCTTTTCGACATAGAACGTTTCGTTGTCATCAGAATAATCATTCGTTGTACTGACGTTTGTCGTGTAGTTGTTTCCCTCGGTGTCAGTGGCGTTGTACTTGAAGTACCACAGACTGACATCCGTGTAGTTGAATTCGTGGGTCCAGTTGAGCTCGAAATTGTTACAAGCCTCGCACTCCTTATAATTTCCGATCTCGGTCCAAAGGGACGTGCCGTTTCTGCGTATCCACAACCTTACGGTCGCGTTGTCTCCGAGGTCTGTGACATTCACGGTGAACGTCTTGTTGATTGACCACCCGTCGCTTCTTGGACTGACGTTTGAGTACCGGAGCCTCGGTATCATGGTAAGCGAGAACGCATCTGCCTTGGTGTATGAATCATTGTTGTAGAATGATTTGTAGGAAATCATCGTTATGTTGTAGGCGCCTGAAAGCGATCCCCACGAGGACCAGTTGCAGGTGTAAACATTTCCTGTGGTATTTGTGATCCAGCCTGTCGCGTTTGGACAGTAGCCGCTGCTCGTGCCGTTTATGATGAATCTCACATTGGCGTCCGATATCCCATTTCCACAAGTGTCTGTTATGTTGCCTTCTATCGTTATGTTGGTTCCGGCATCAAAAGTCTGTCCTCCGGGTTCTGATATCTGGTTATTGAGGTATCCGAGTATTGTGAGATCGAACGTGTCAGTCTCATTGTCAGTGTAGCATGACTGGTTGGTTATGTTCATCTTCCACGAGCTCAGCATGGGGGTATAGTTGCATGTGGCATTGAAGCCCTGGGCATAAATGCCGGAACCCGGTGTCACGACAGTACCATTGTCCCAGTGTGTGCTGTTTTGCATGACATACAGTACGACTTCGGGCTGCGTGGTATTGGACTGGGCATCAAGGTCGTATACGAAAGCAGAAAGTGTCACGAGTGATGATATGTTGACAGTGCTTCCGTCCCCCTCGATGTCCGTCGTGCTCACGGTGTCCTTTGTTATGACGTGGCTTCCCACGGTGGAATTATCGACATTGCTGTGCGTATCGGTTGCGTTGAAAAGAAAATACCAAGTAGTCAGGTTAGTGGAGTCACCGGCAGTGCACGCATAGGACTTCTGGAAGGCAACGGTGGTATTGTCACATTCTGTGCACTGGTCATTGTTCTGGTACTCCCATCCTGATGTAACGGTCGAGTTGACGTAGAAGTTCACAGTCACGGTGTCGTTATCCTGATCCGACACGTTTATCGTATAGTTATATGTCCTGTTCCATCCACCGGAACTCGGGTTGACAAGTGGGTACTGGAGCACGGGTGATGAGGAGAGGAAGAAGTATTCAAGGTCCGTGTGAATGTTGTAGTAGCTCCTGTTCGCATAAATGGTCGCATTGTAATCGCCAACTAGCATTCCACTGGTGGAATATGTGCAGTTATACCACCCGTCCCCCTCTTCATTGATGGACGTGCACTGGTATGTCTGGCCAGTCTCGTGAGTCAGGTTGAAGTATATCTCACCGCTGCCGTACTGGAGTCCTGTTATGTTTTCCCCACATTCGTCTTCAACGTGACCCCGCAGGACTATGTCGTCCTCGCCCCTTGTGTAGTTCGTGTTACCGTCTGGTGTGGACAGGTTCGCGTCAAGGTCTCCCCATATATAGACAGTGTACTCCTGTGACTCGTTGTTCACGTAGCACGTGTCGCTGCTGACGTTGAATTTCCAGTTCCTGACGCCGGGGGTGTAAATGCAACCGGGATTCAGCGTCTTGTAGTAATATGTGGACATGTTAAGTACCGGTATCTCCTCGTTCCATACACTGCCGGACGTTTCTACCCAAGCATGGACGTTTGACGTGCTTATGTTTGTTATGGTACTGCCGAGTATGGTGTCGTTTATTGAAACAGATATGTTGTACCTGTAACCCTGCTTGCTGTCAGACCTGTTTATGTCAACGCCGTCACCGTCATAATGGTATATTGTTATGTTCTCCTTCTCTACCGAGAACTGCTCTGTGACAGCGTAGCCGAATCCTGCACTGTCGTTTGCCATGAACATCACGTCCCAGTCGCCTAT
>JANQNF010000038.1 GCA_028279705.1 archaeon | reverse complement strand
AGGTGTGAGTGGGCCGGACGAGAGCTGAGCTTTTGCTGTTCCTTTTTTTTTTAACGGAGGTTTCGCTGCTGGGTGTTCGGGATCTCCCACGACCCCAGTGGCTGAACCTAGTTAATAAAATTTTGCTGTTTTGTGGCTTGCTGATTTTACTACTTTGGACAACGAACGCTGCCGTCGTCATTTGTGTACGGAGGAAGAACCTATTTGCTTTTGTGGAGAGAGATTCTACGTATTTTCCCTGGCAGATTTTGCACCGCCGTTGCAAATCTGCCGAGAAAGATTGACTGTTTCCATTTGTTCCTGCGTGTTCTGTAGTCGCACTGCTAGGTGTCCGGGACCACCCACGACCCTAGTGGTTCGACCAGGCACCATTGGAGTGACGCTCAGTGCACCTGTGATCCTGTGGTCGCGAATCCAGTGTTCATCGGTGGAGGGCCAGTCCTTTGTTGCCGTCCGACGATTCCTCATCAAAGAAGCTGTTTTTTGTGCGCCCTGTACACCGGCGTACTTTTTGTATTTTTGTGTGGACACTTGTTGCTGTGTGCCTCGTATATCGGTGCACAGTATTGTTGTAGACTGTAGCATACTGTAGTAGGGTACTGTATTGTACAGTACTAGACTGCAGGTTGTTTGTATTTGCTGTGGGTGTCGCCGCTGGGTGCTGTGAGAGGTCTCTAACACCCCAGTAGCCACACCACTTCAGCACAGGAAGAGTACTGTAGCCAGCTTTACATGTCAGTTAGTGGCCGTCGGAGAAAGCGCCCACTAATAACTTTATCGCCGATTCAGCGCAGCGTGTCGGGTTCTCGTGTCTCCACAGCATTGTTGAAGCTTACAGAGGCGCGGGAGAGACAGCAGAGACAGTTGGATCGTACCGCTTTTAGCGATACAGAATTGGAGAAGGAAGAATTCCTGAATCACGCCATAGAGGTGACTCAGCCGGACGGTTTAGAGACCCAGATTATTGGTCGCCATTTGGAGTTGACTGCACGAGAATTGCAGCAGTCAGCTGTTTTCCACGGAACGGTTCATAATTCCCGGATTGTATTGGCGTCAGGATCAGAGAGTGACCGTGTGTTAGCCACTTCTGTGCTAAGTGATTTTTCGGAAGGGTTGTTACCGCTGAATTCGACGAATAGACCAGAGTCTCGAAATATGACTGTGACTCGGTCGCCGACTAAAGCAGTGCCTAGTACTGGT
>JANQNF010000025.1 GCA_028279705.1 archaeon | reverse complement strand
TACGAAGGTCTTTTAATCTGAAACGAAAAAAGTTAATTTTTGAAAATAATACTCTCCGTCGGGGGTTCTCTCCGGGTACTCCGGCTTCCTTCCCATTTATTTTTGGAAACTATTGCAGCCGACAATAAAAATTCTAAATTCTATTCTGAATAGCTGAACGATCCCTTCGCACCACGTGGAATGTGAATGGTGTGTGTTTGTGTCTGTGAATTTGTGTCTGCACGTGAGCGTGCGTGATGGAACATGCTCCCCACGATCAGGGTAGGCTGAACAGTTCCTTCGCACCACGTGTCTGTATTAGTTTTGACAGTCCGTGGTTGTGATTGTGTTTCCACGTGAGCGTGCGTGTTGGGTTAGCTCGCGGCGCTTTGAGAAACTATCGAGAATTGCTCCTTTCAAAATTCATTATTGACTGACATTGAAGAAATGTGAGTCTGTGTAATGATCAGTGTTCGTCTGTCCGTCCGGCTGTCCGGCCGTTCGTCCGTGTCAAAGAACGTAACGTTGGACTTTTCTCGAAGACTGGTACCGAGCCAAATCACACTTGGTGTGATTTTAACCACCATTGAGCTCTACGCAGCTATATCATTGTTGTTGACCTTTGACCTTCATCTAGGTCACAGGGTCAGCATATATGCAAAATAGGCAGTTGCAGTTTCTCAGGAACCACGCATGTCACCACAATGAAACTTGGTATAGATATAAAGTACATCAACCGTATGTCACATATACCAGTTTTGTTTGGTTAATTTGCATTCAGGGGGAGATAATTGACGTGCACTGAAATTTGTCCGAACCTTAATGTTGGGGCTTTTTCAAAGACTATGGTACCCAGTTTCTTCAAACTTTGTGTGATTGTAACCTCCTATGAGCACTACAAGTGTGCATAATTTTCAGTGACCTTTGACTTTTACTGAAGGTCACAAGATCAGCTGGAAAATGAATACATTCAGTGCAGTTCAATGTGAGTCGTATGAGCATTTGCTCTCGTTACTACCCCGTCAGGCGAAGCCTGAAAGGGGTTATGTTTTTGTCCGTGTCTGTCTGTGTGTCTGTGTGTCTGTTGACATAATGGAATGTTGGACTTTTCTCAAAGACTATGGTACCGAGCCAAATCAAACTTGGTATGATTATAACCACCATTGAGCTCTACGCAGCTATACCACTGTTGGTGACCTTTGACCTCTATATAGGTCACAGGGTCAGCATATGCTCAAAAC
>JANQNF010000085.1 GCA_028279705.1 archaeon | reverse complement strand
AGATCAGGTTTTGTGGTGTCTTATGGGCTCTGAACAGACGAGCCAAAGCTGGACGATCTTCTGCTCTAAGATGATAATTCTTTGGTTTTCGTGCCATATTACAGGGGTTGGTGAACGGTTACCTGTAAGATAACACAATTTATTATTAGTATGGATAATTAACCGGACAGTGCACTAGTGTTGTGTCAGGCACCTAAAGTTGCATAAAAGCAGTAACTTATACTTCATCATCAACCTAACGAGCAGAGATCATGAAGAAGTACAAAGTTACCCTGACCCAGCAAGAACGCGAAGCCATCAGCAGCAAAGGCAAACATGCAGCACAAACGGTGTTGAATGCGCTGATCTTACTGGCCTGCGATGAAGGAGAATATCAAAAAGAGCGATCGACCAACGAGACCATATCACAAGTGTTGAACGTCAGCATGAAAACCATAGACCGGGTCAAAAAAAGATTTGTCGAAGAAGGACTTGATGCAGTGCTGGCCCGGAAGCCTGCAACCAGGAGGATGCCGAAAAAAGCAGATGGTGACTTTGAAGCGCATCTGATAGCCCTGAGCTGTTCAGAACCTCCTGAAGGCTATCACCGTTGGTCATTACGATTACTGGCAGACAAAGTAGTTGAGTTGAACTATGTCGATCACATCTCTCATGAAACCGTTCGACAGGTGTTAAAAAAAACGAGCTTAAGCCCTGGAAACAGGAAGGATGGGTAATTCCTCCTTTGAGCAACAGTACCTTTGTCGCTCACATGGAAAAGGTACTCGATATCTACAAACAGCCCTATGATCCTTTGTATCCAGTAGTGTGTATGGATGAGTCACCCAAACAGCTGATAGCAGAAACGAAGACCCCGGTACCAGCAAGGCCCGGACAACCAGCACGCTATGATTACGAATGCCGACGCGAGGGAACCTGTAACATGTTTATTGCCACAGAGCCATTGATTGGCAACCGAATTGTTCGGGTCACCGAACAGAGAACAAAACAGGATTGGGCGCGATTTCTCGAAGCAATCGCCAGAGAGTATGAACATGCCGAAAAGATCACGCTGGTGATGGATAATCTCAATACCCATGTTCCAGGATCACTGTATGAAATTTTCAAACCTGAAAAGGCCAAAGCACTCCTGGATCGATTTGAGTTTGTCTATACACCCAAGCACTGCAGTTGGCTGCTTGGGAAAAAGCATGGAACAATAAAAACGCGACGGTCAACTGGAGGTTCACAACAGACGATGCCAGAATAAAACTGAGACATCTTTATCCGTCAGTTATCACCTGACATGACAATAGAGCCCTGCGCGATCTGTTCTTCGGTAAAACGTGACTTTTTCATGGCAATGCCTCCTGTTTGGTTCAAGATGCTCATTGTTGTAACATTCTACTTATCCGTCTCAAGGTTTGGTGGGGCATGGGGGTATATTTTCTGTGGCTGTCCGGCTCTTTCAACTCCAAAAAAAGTATATTATGGATGGTAGCCACCACAGAAAAGGCAGCAAAAAAAATTCAGTCGGCAATAAGAAAGGACATAGTTAAACGGTCTATCAGAACGTCGTAACGCTTGCTCAAACGATTAAAGCTAAGCGAACTGCAAAAAAAAGCCAGATGCTTTTTTTTGTTTCCGCTTATACGTATCTTAAGCAGAGCTTTAAAGTATGAAGCAAGCGTTACATGTTAAGCAAACCAAAAAAGGAGAAACACTATGACGCATGCTGATCCAACCCAGTGGATATAAGCTGTATCGGAGGCTGTTTCAGTTGATCTTGAGACAGCCTCCTCTGTTTTATAACCACGATGTGCTCCCATCAACCATCCACTTCCTTTTGGTAATATTTTGACTGCTGAACCAGAAATTTTTCCGGTGTAAATGCTCCCAATGAACTGTGTGGACGGATAGAATTGTAATCCTCCCGTCATTCTCCGATAATCTCTCGAGCATGTTCCAGGCTCATGAACAAGTTCACATTCAGGCACTCATCTCGTAGCCTGCCGTTGAAACTTTTGATGTAGCGATTATCAATCGGTTTACCCGGACGATTGAACACCAGTTTTACTCCATGGCGGTGAGCCCAGGCATCCAGTGCTTTACCGATAAATTCAGGGCCATTGTCAACCGTGATCATTTTCGGCATACCTTTGAGCCAAGCAATTCTTTCCAGTACGCTGCATACTCGTTGATTGATGTATCGACTTCATAACCAAGATAATCCTTGCTATAGCTACCCAGCACGTTGAGAACCCGAAAACGACGGCCGTTATAGAGGTTGCTGCTCATAAAATCCATCGCCCAGCAGTGATTCCTGCGTTCAGGTGTTGAAGGAACAACACGGCTTTTCGATGCGATCTTCTTGCGCCGTCTGACTCATAGCATCAGGTTTTCTTCTCGATATAACCGCTCTGTACGCTTATGATTGATCATGAAGCCTTCTCGAAGCAAGAGATAATGCAATCTCCGGTAACCCCAGCACTTGCGCTCGTCTGCCAGTTCTGTTAACCGTTTCCTGATCGCCTCATTCCTGTCAGGTTTGAGGCTGGTAATACCAGCTCGAACGGTTCAGCCCGATCAACACACAGAGTTTTCTCAGGCTTTGCCCGAAGCTTTCCTGCAAATGCGTGATCGCTTTGCGCTTCGTTTCGGGCGTTACCACTTTTTTGAATTGATCTCCTTGAGCATCTGGATATCGAGTGCTTGATCTGCCAACAGCTTTTTCAAGCGGTGGTTCTCGTCTTCACGCTCCTTATGAAGGGTTTGAAATACAGGATGTGGAAAACGCAATAACAACCGTTTGACGCTAATACCGGCAACGAGGGACGTTCATAACTAATTATACTCCTCCTTCTAAAAAGATCAGCCGCGCTTACATCCGAGAATATCAAGACCAGCGAAAAAGGGGCAAGGATGTCAGGCTTTATTCGTTTTTCCAGAGCGGGATTCCTTCACTGCGTTGAGAATATCACGTGTTTTTGCTTTTGTTTTGAGGCCCTTGATGTCAAACGGCGATGCAGGGGGTTTTCTGTATATGATCGAAAAAACCTCGCCGCTTCGTTTCCTGATGATCACCTCTTCATTACGTGCATCTTCAAGCAGCTTGGAGAGTTTTTGACGAGCTTCTGAATAGGTGTAGACTTTCATAATTTCAACTCCAAGGT
>JANQNF010000079.1 GCA_028279705.1 archaeon | reverse complement strand
AAAAACCCCGGCTGCCTCATCGTCGCGCTCCACGAATCACGTCCTCACAAACGAGACTCGCACACCATCGTGCCGCAGCCAATTATTCGAGGTTCCCATTAGAGAGAAAGTTCTTGAAGCTATCATGGAAGCGCTGATTAAAGGTGCGCGTCCATAGATTGAGAGCCCTGACTGTTTTTGGCCATAAATTAATGTACACCAACAATGCTAAGCGCTCTAAGCAATCTTATTGTGAGGAACAGAAAGCTAGGAAAGAGTGTTAGTGTTACAACACACAAAAAGACTAGTGACGCCATCGCCGGTTTTATACACGAATCTATCGGCAATTTGGGTAAAACAGAAGACGAGAAGAGTAAACTAAAAGACAAGGGTTTGCTAACGGGCTTACTTATACTTTATAACGCCCTAGAGAGGATCGATCAGGCAGGTAATATTGATTTATTTCGTTCTACAACAGAAATTGAAATGGACGAAGTGCAAGATAAAAAAACGGAGATTGGGATCTTTCCTAGCAATTATAAATACTACTTCTTTGAGACATACGGATTAAGATTTACAATATTAATCAATGCGGAAGACAATACTGGTCTTGTGACGAATTTAAAGAGAATTATGAAAAAGGAAGAGAATACTACAAAAGATTGTTTGCGTTCGTCGGAGCAGGTCAGGCTTACAGCAGATCAGACTTAAAATGGTCCACGCAGAGCGCCACGAGATAGTCGGATGGCTTGGATTTCTGGGTTCATCACATATAAATGGGCCGTGTTGTCGGTTTTTGTGGTTTCTGCTGTCCTGTGGTCTGTGTTAGATATTGTATCCTATTTTGTATTCAAGCAGCATGTTGCGTCCTTGGGTTTCCCTTCTGTCAAGAAGCACAATTTCTTCGCGGTCTTCACGCGGGCGGCAAATGTGAAAGATAGTCGAAATATTGGCTCGATATGGTTTGCGCGTGGAGCGCATTGGCTTGTGATTATAATTGCAGTGGGTATATTGGTGTATTCTATTTGTCGCGCCGTAATGACACAGCATTCTCTGGAGTTATCGCGAGCCGGAGCCCTAGTCGTGATAGCAGGGCTTCTGGCCGTTATACTTGGCCTCCTGGAGTCAAGAGAAACGCGGCGAGCTTGGGAGAAGGCTATTAGCCTATACGATAGCTTGAAAACGATAGACAATGAAAAGAAAGTCGAATTGAAGAAAAATAGTATTGAGCTAATTGAGGAGTCACAGTATTTCGCCGCAAAGGTGTCTGTAGTGATTTCCGTTATAGGCACCATTTTGTGGGCTTACGGAGATCAGATGCTGGCGTGCGGATTTTTTCCGATTTTTGGGATAGCAGACAAGAGCGGTGTCGTCTGTCTAGGGAGTTGATGTAGAAGCGTGGTGGGCAATTATATGTAATTTCCAAAAGGTTCATAAGCGGTTTTTGGGTGATAATAATATTAGTGCATTGGATGCGACCTACAGAATGGGGTCGTCGATTTGTTTGTATCAACACCGTTCTAGGCAATGTCGCGCAGGAAGTTATTACGCCCAGAACACCAAGTTCTCGTGCAGATACGTGGGAGTGATTTCATTCGGCGCGTTCGACGGTGAGCTTTTGAGCTTCTGTTTGGTTGCAGAGCGCCGCTGAGGGCGATCCGAGCCAACCAAAGGTCTCTAAACTGGACCGGCCCAGCGGCCGTCTATGGGGGAAAGGGCGATCATTCGCGAATGAGCCGGTCAGTCGGTAGCCTGCACGCGTTGGCTATTGAAGGGCGGTGAACGTCATAGGCGTTGTCGGCGGCGGGTTTCGGCTGCCGCGCAACGCCTCTTTACAGGCGTGGGTATGAAAGGTCACCGCGGTCGCTATAGGGTCCAGGAACCTGAGAGTTCCCTTAGAGGCCGGATCATCATCATGAACGAAGACGAGGTGCCGCGTGCCTCGGGTCGCGGGCGTTCCGATCAACTGACCGGACAGGTAGCACATATGGCCGCTGGACCAACTTTCGTACTCGATGCGTGACTCTTCATTGAGCTTGAGGGTCGATCCGTCCCTGGCGCGAAAGATGCGCTGTTCGGTTTCCTGCGCAACTGCTGTAGAGGCAGCCATGGCCGCAGCAACGCTCACAAGCCACGGCAGCGTTCTCATGCACCGCAGGCTTTGTTCATCAAGAGAACCATGATCCCCTCCG
>JANQNF010000059.1 GCA_028279705.1 archaeon | reverse complement strand
CCCTTTCCACATAAGCGCTTGGATAATCTATCGATTCCCTTTTCAAATTCCGGGAATTCTAATTGTCGTCAGGCGGGAATTCTAATTGTCGCTGATCATGGGTGTTCCCTATACCCCCCATATGAACCATATGAACAGCCCTTCAGTGCATTTTTGTGGCACGATTCATCTGGTTCATCTGTGTTCATATGGTGTGCAAAAACATATGAATCGGCATCATAACTATTGGATATAACTATATTTGTGAAGTTTCATATGCTTTGAAATAGGGGGAGTAAGAGAAGACTGAGTACTGTCACATGCTAGTAGCACGTTTCATCTGTTCTGGAAAACGTATCAACCGCTATTCATATGCCATATGGCAGAGATCCAGTGGAAGCTATTCGACATGGCTTCAACCTGAAACAATGGATGGAAGAACAATGAGGTATGACAAAAAGAATGCCCCACCGAATCATCGGTAGGGCGTTCTCAAGAGAAGGAAGTTCTGTCTGCAAGCGTCGAACAAGAATTTCGATTCACATGGCTACTCGGAAGCTTCCAATATGTGGGCACGTCTTCTTCATTGCAGCACAACAGTACGCACTGAGCGTACAGTTTGTGACCTACGGATACAGTGAATCCGTAGACCTGTCCAAGAGCTTTCTAATCCTCGAACAGCTTACGCCTCTTCTCCTCTTCAGGGTTGTACCTTCCAGCATATGTCGGATCAGCATCACGATAACGAGGAAAGGTAGTCACACCTCTTCCCTGATCCTTTGGAATCCTACCAAAGTCAATCGGTCTACTCGAATGTCCGATATTGGGCACATGCAAAGGCATGAGATTTGGCTGGCGTACAGTAGCTCTATCTCTCTCCTCTTTCGTACCCCACAATTTCGTAAGCTGTCTTTCAGTCCAACTATCAATAAAATGATTAGCGTTTGCAAGTACACACCTGTAGCCTGTTTTCTTGCTCATATTATCTATCCTCTTGATTTACGTTTACGTCTCCGTCTCTTTTGTTCTTCCTCATCTGCAACCCAGAGATCACAAACCTCGTTCCAAAGCTTACGCTGTTTGCGGCGTTGCTCGGCTGCTGTTGCATCCAAAGCCTCACATAATTCTTCGTCAGAGCAGATACGCAATTCGTCTACGAGAACCCGCCGTAACTCTTCCTTGTGAGTACGTGCTGCGATACCATGATGCAGCAACCTCGAAAGCGTATAATCAGGAACATCCATAAGTTGCGCTACGTGATTCTTCCTATAACCTGCATTGTGAATAATTTGGTTCAGTGTTGCCATATTTCTGCCTCTACTGTTGTTGCTTATTGTGGATATGCATTGTTCTAGATATTATAACACTACTTGTATATCTTTGCAAGCTTATTCGGGCAGGGAAAATTGCAGGTTGAGTATTTCCATGATTCCTAAATCGCCTTGCTTATATCGTTTTGTCCAACCTACTCTACTTCTTGCGTAAGAACCTTCCGATGACGGGAAGCATTCTAGTCATGGTATCAAGACTGGAGCAGAGGACAATGCGGGAAACTCTTGAGAACACACTTGACAAGGTCGCCGCAACTTTTGTAGGTGCGATAAAGAAAGTGCAGTGCGGTATCTATATGACAGAAGAGGAGCACAACGAATTACTTGGCGTGCTGGCAAAGCTGGTCAATCAGGAGGGCAAGGTTTCAAGTAATCCTATTTGCGTTCCCTGCATGCTTGGAAGAATTAAACAGAGCGGAAACTAAGATACTAAGCATTGCCCAATTCGAGGAGCAAACAAGATGCGACAGGTCGTCGGGTGCTTGCTCATAGTTTTCTTTGTTGCTGCTTTATTCATGCCAGAACTTCTCGAAGGTATCCGATAGCGTAACATTTGTTTCGCACATTTGAGTTGAAAAAAAGTCCTCGATCCGGTTGGTTATTGTTTGCCGAACAAAACCAACGACACCGGAAGGAGGA
>JANQNF010000036.1 GCA_028279705.1 archaeon | reverse complement strand
CCAGCAAAAGAGGGCAAACACAACTGCCGCAGTCAATTAAATTCACGTTGCAAAGTACATGTGGTGGAATAAATGTTTCATTGATTCATGCTGTACACTGTGCGTGCAGTGTAAAACAATACATATTCTGCTTTACTATATAAGAGATTTGCTGTGCACATACATAGTGTATATAGTAGTTGCCTATGAAATAAATTCTTCCCATTTGGAGGGATGAAGCCAAAATGATGACTCTTCTGTCTCATGTTCATATCTTCTACTGCATAAGAACGGTAATAAGGAATGTAAGCCAATTTCTACGCTTAAGCTTTGCACGTGCCTTTCATTATATTATATGCTTGTGTTCTTTTATTGAAGTCGGGTGAATTATGAAGCCACAAACTTTTGAAGACTTGTTATTGGTTTCTATGCATACATAAGCATTGGGTCAGCGTTCTTTCTTCTGTCCTCCTTCAGCACACGTCCCAGTGGTTCGGGAGGGGGACGGACACAAAGTTGCTTCTCCCAGTCTCCATCCTTTCGTCCCTGGAACGACATTTCAATTTAGTAAAAGGTGGGTTTGATGAAATGGCGGTCACCACAGCCCACCACACCCCTGTCAACTGCAGCATATTTCCCAAACCTGAATGTTGCTCAAATTATGAGGATCAAGACAACCCTTGAAAGGTTTTGCTAACTCTTCCCTGAGGTTCCATGCATAGTTTACGGCGTCGAATTCGTAGATGGCATCGAGGTATGCCCCGTTATGCCCGCCGCGTGATCTTTCTGCCTGCCTTTCTTCTGCTGCATTGCAACTCAATTTCAACAGACCCTCAGTTGCATGCTGATTCTGTTGCTGTATTTCGAATTTTTTGCGACTGGTTCCAAATTTTGGCTGTTGTGTTGTGTCCACTGTGCTGCAGAATGTTGCTGTCACGTCCTGTGTGACCTGAGAAGTTAAATGATGCCACCTCTGAAATTCCATTGTAAAGCTTTATGGATAATACCGGTTTAGCTTGGCGGGGAGAGGGTGGCTTCATCTTCTGGCTGGCTCCTGTGCTTGTTGTAGTGCCTGCCTTCAGGGCGGTAGTGCCTGCCTTTGGGGGACCCACCATAGTAGTGCCTGCCCTTGGGTGACCCGCCCTGGTAGTAGTGCCTGCCTTGTGGAGACTCGTCCTTCTGGCTCTGGTACCCGTACCCATGGTACGGCTGGACGTGGCAAGAGATTGCATTAATGATAAATTTAAAGTTTGAATGGTAGGCTAGTATATAATTGCATCTGAATGCATCTCCTACCTCAGTGGCAAATCCATACTATTAATTTAGCGGCCGACATTTTATGTGATAAGAAAACCCAATATAATATCTTGGGTGCCAAAAACGGCAAAATTATGTGATTTACTAAATAAAATTTATCCAAAATTATGTTGTTTCGCCTGATAGCAGAAACTGGCCGAATTATGCAAAAAAGATATTTTCTTTTTGTTTTCACTTCAAAAGTACATAACTAAGTACTAACTATGTAGTACATATATTCGGTTGGTCAGTTAAACCTTAACACTTGGCTTGGCGCCGAGCTTCTTGGCGATCTTGCCGACGCGGCCGCGGATGTTGAGGACGATCCTCAGCCACTCTCCTTGGAACACCCTTGAGGAGAACAAAGAGACATTTTGCTACATTTGACCAGACTGGGCAACCGTGGCACCCTAGTGATCAGCTGGCAAAACTTGCGTCCAAGGAAAGCTTTAGGGATCTGTTATTTGGCTGCATTTGCAACTGGCTGGCAGCCATTTTGACAGTGTGGGTCACACATTACGGCTATATGTTTCAGATTTGTGGCCAGATGGGGCAACTTTTGCAATTGCTTTGCTTCCGCCAGACATCATGTTATCATGGCCAAATGTCCCACCCACCTCCTAATCTCTTTGATGGACTCCCTGAGCCTCTGCTCGTTGATCTTGAGCCCCTCCAGGATTCCCTCGTCCCTGGCAATCTTGTCCAGATTCTGCTCCAATTGCTGTTTATAGACATTTGGTACCATACAGAGAAGAGAATGAACATTTTATGCCCAGACCAAGTCGAATCTTTGGTGCGCGCATTAGTTATGCGAACGTAGCTCATGAATAGTAGCATCTTTGACAGGAGGGGTCGCTAAAGACGAGACAGTTTCCCAAATAGAAAATTACTGCACAAAGAAACTGACATTTGGACAACAATTGGCCACATTAAACATTTGGCGGCCTAATTGGCTTCTTGTTTTAAGTGGACACATGAACCTCGACTTTAAATTTGCTTTGAAGCATTGACTTCCATGATTGCGGCACTTTCGCGGAAAGCTAGCTAGTGAAAAGTGTCTCCTTTTAAACGACCCCTCCTGTATTAGCCATGTCATGCTTAATGAATGAAGTGTTCTGTTCCTCACCCAGAGGGTGTATCCGAACTCCGCGTCGGCCCTGCTGAACTCCCCGAGGGTGGCGAGGAGGCGGTCGCCGCTGTTGGCGCCGCTGCTGCCGGAGCTCCTCCTGCCAATGTGCTCCCCGAGCTCGTCCTGAACAAGGGTGATTATATGAAAACACAGCCTGTCGTCTGGGGCCACATGCACAGTATATGTCAAGTCAAGTCGAAATCAGTATATGCAAAGAAGGAGATGAATTTGGCATCCTGGGATTATAAAGTCAGGATTGGGTCAGCCAGGAGATTGAATTTCACCATTTTTCAACGAAAGGCAGTTTTCAAATCAATGAATTGTTTACGTTGACCTTTGGTCTTTCAAAGATCTTGCACTTAAATGTGCCCAGTATTCACTTTGAAAGTGTGATAATCCTGGGATTGGCGAAAGTGCATCCGGCTTCCAGATGGTAAGGAATAACCAACAAAGACCAAAAATTCACACTAATGTCATGTCATGGATAGAGTAGCACCTGCTTTGAAATGACCCATGCGTCGATGTGCATCTTCCTCATGATCGGGTTCATCTCGTCCTTGAGCAGGGACAGGAAGGCCTGGACTTCGTGCCCCAGCCTTGAAAAGAAAACAGGCAGTTCCAAGTAAGAAAATCTCATCATCCACAGACAGATTGTGCAGGGACCGTTCCCAATGTTTTGAAGTTAGGATTTGGACACATAATTGAAAAATTGTATTGATTAAAGTCCCTGGAAACCTAATTTTGGATGGGGCCATTGGAGTGAAATTTTTGGAAAGTGATTCAAAAATAGACCTATTCTGACTTCAATTCAAGTCTGTGATTAAGTGGTGCATGCCGATAAAAAGTCTCCGCCATCACTCACACTTTGAATCCGCCGAACATGGCCTCCAACCTGAAGGACACGGACTGGCGCTGCACCCTCCTGAAGGCGTCCTCCAGCCTGTGGAAGATCTCCTCCGTGGACCTGGAGGGCTTCTCCTCCTTGGACCTCTGGCAGACGTACCATTTCTTCTGCAATGTGTCAATGTTCCTGGTCTCGCAGTGGACATAATCTAATCCCTGTCCTTCCTTGCCCCTCTGCCAAAATTTCTCCCTCCCTTGCACCTCCCCGAACTATTTCCCAACCTACCCGTGCATATTTATTGTTCAAAGAGTGGGCTCACAGTGTCGCAGGGGATGTCGTTCCACTTGTAGTTGAAGCCCTTGCTCATGAACACGCAGTCCTCGCCGGACTTGTTGATGTCATTCGGCTCTCCCTAAAATTGAACGCTGTTGTCATTGTTGTTGCTTTTAACATGAAGTGTTGCAAATAACCTTTTGCCAATCCGCGAAAGCGACTGGTGCCTTGTCGCTGAGCCACCTGAATGCGCCCTCCTTCCACTGGTCACTGAGGCCGATCCAGCAGCCATCTATTAACGTGAAATTAGTTGAGATATTTAGCTTCAATTTACTCAAAATATTTTTAAAATGCTTATTTTGTTCACATGATGTAAATAAAATAATATGAGTATTAGCATGAAAGTACAATATCTGTGCTTCTGCTCTTCTCCCTTGAGAAAGTCGACATGGGCCTTGCATCTGAGATTATAATACCAAGTGGATTTGGCGGGAAAATTCAAATCGTGCAAATTGCTTTTGAGGGAAATTAATGACAAGACATCTCATATCTAGTGGCAAACGAGGTGTTTGGGGATAAGAGGACCTAGTATTTTGTAGGTATAGACATAAACATTTTGGCGGGAAACTCAAACTTGCCTCGGCTCGGCAAGGAAGCCTCCTTGCAGCCTACACAGCCGGATGGCAGCTGAAAATGGAAATGTAATCCTCTTTGAGGAGATAGCATCTCCAGCACTTATCTAGTCACTGAATCATTAACGGTCCAATACTTTTTACTCAAATGATATAACAAACCTTAAAAAGTTCTAGTGCACTTACAGTGGAAAGATGTCTTTTGTGTGAAGAACCTGAAGCACTGCTGCCCGAATCCGGAGTCCAGCCAGCCGCGCGGGCAGACCGCTATTTAGCAAGACAGGTGCGTTTAAATAGCGGGTGTAAAACAAGGAAGTATCAGTCAATGTAGTGGGCAAAATAGACGTAGCCCACCACCTGAAGAACCCTCCGAATCCTTGTTTGGACTGCACTTGTCGTCGCCTCCTGGTACGGGAGTGGATAGTACGATGGGGCCCTGAAAATGTGGCTACATTGCTAGATTTCCTGAAAATTTATGAGAGACTCGCTGACTTTTCATTAGTACAGTCAGTCAAACACTGATGCCATTTTCTTGCCTCGGTGGTCCTGTTGCTCTCCACGGGTTCAAGCGTCGGTGGTGTCTCGCTGCCCACTGTAACGTCATTGTCAAATGCAACGTCCTTTTTGAGTGCAGTTCTCCACAGGTTTAGAAGCACTGGTAGACTTTGTAAATTTGGCAACCTATTGCAGATCCCTCAAGAAGTGAAAGCAAGTATGTAGACCTTAACAATTACTTAGTAAAATGCGCCAAAGCCATCCGTTCAAAAATCCTACGGCCTCCCACCCCTCATTATTTTGGTGTGCATACTCAGTTTGGGAGAAATGATCACGAAGGTGTAGAAGCGTCCCACTTGTGTTGAAGTGATTACTGCTACAGAGCACCAACAGGAACAGGGCCTGTTCAGGTTTTTCCGCGTGGGCAGTCAGTCACCTTGGTCAGTGGTGGTGGGGTCGACGCTCCAGTCGGGCTCGGTGGTCTCGACGCTGTCGGGCGGCGCCTCCGTGGGCGGCTTCTTCGCGCACTTCTTCTTCTTTGGGAGTGTCGCGTCTGCAGAGAGCAGGAGCAGAGCTGCCAGTGTCGCCACCAGAGATGTCTTCATTCTTCACTGGTGGGTCACTCTCGAGTGCTGCTCTTTTGGCCAGATCTCACCTCATTTTATACCGCAGATTCACCCTTGAGGACTTGTTTGCTTTTGTGGCTCTCCCTTGACATGAAGGGATGTTTTCGTGCCCTTGTCCTGAAGAAACACTGAATATTCAAGAAGGACGCAAGTACATTTGAGAGTCGTGCTAAGTCCTTGAGCTTAGAAGTAGTAGTGCATGGGTTCGCAAATTAGACAAACATTTTGTGACCTCTTCCCTGGTGGCCTTTGGAAATTTTCATTCCACAAAATAGGCTGGGGTAGAACTCGGTGGTGAAATAGGCTTCCATGAGTTTCCACTTGGGCTCTTACTGAGCTTCATGGTACTTAATACAATGCTCTGCGGTGCAAAATGAAAGGTACACTATTCGACGGAAAAAACCACTCACTTCCAATCAGTTTAAACTTCATCCTGAATGTGAACATGTTCAAGTTGGACCAAGGAATATGATGCTCTTCATGGTCTAACTGCGACTGACTTTTCCCTAAAAGCAGCATTTAGTACGTACACTAATAAATGCCTACTACAAAAGAACCTACTTCTTGACAGTTTCTAATGAATAACACCTATTAGGCAGGTGAGCATGTACAAAAGCTCTTAGCAGCCCCCCCCCCCCAACAACAACAAGATCAACAACAATACCACATCTAGTGCTCCTTGACAGCGGCTTGCAGCCGCAGTAACAAGTCTAGCAGAATATGGAGGGTTGTAGCCAAAATGATCCACCGTTTTGCCTCACATTCATCTCTTCTACTGCATGAGGATGTGCAAAATGACAAAAAATCTCGGGATTTCCCGGAATTTTTGCAGGAGATCCCGGGATTCCGGGGACAAGTTTGAAATATCCCGGGATCCCGGGAAATTTCCCAGGTTTTCCCGACTTATTTGTCCCAAAAAATCCCGGGACGTGTTTTAAGGGCCTCGGCATTAAGCCCTATAGCCGAAATGCTCTGTGGAAAAGAAGTCGAAGAAAATGGTATAAAGAACAGCAAATTGGGGCAAATGACTTGCCAAAAAGGGACAGAGTATTCTAAGGATTGCTAGTAGGAGAGAGCATTTTTGAATAGACTGTGGTTTGGGAAGGATGCTCCTCTATTCCTGTTATGGTTTCTCCATTGTTTGCTCGCACACTGCCTCATTCATTGCAGGCCAAGAGTGTTTTAAATGGTATAAAGAACAGCAAATTGGGGCAAATTACTTGCCAAAAAGGGACAGAGTATTCTAAGGATT
>JANQNF010000076.1 GCA_028279705.1 archaeon | reverse complement strand
AGTTACAATACTCTGAACCTGCACAAGACCGGTTTGCGCAAAACGTGCACAATCCGCGAAGGGACACCGGCTTGGCACATGCCCGCCTGCTCATCGAGGACTGGAGGATCGACTACAACACCCAGAGACCACACACGAGCCTGCAGGGGCTCACACTGATCGAGTTTGCAAGCCGGTCCCAACGGGACGATAAGCAGAACCGACTCTATCTATGAGTGAGGGCACGTCGGAGGGGGCAGGTCACTTCACAAATTGGATAATTGCGCCTAACTGTCTGAGGTTCTTAAAATAGTCTCACTGGACTGTGGCCAGACCGTCGGCGTTAGGGGAGCGTGCGGAGTTTCCTGTCACGGTGCATCACCGTATGATCCGTCATGCCTGCGAGTACCTCTTGGCCAGGCGGCGGTGGACTGGTTCATTAGCAGAAGGTCCTCGGTGATAGTTATGAAGAAAATAGCTGCTTGGTTCCCCATAGCCGCCGGAGCTATATACGTTTTCGCATTCTTCACTGGAATGACCTCGATGTGTTTATTCTGCAACGAAGATCGAGAGGCTTATAATACTGCAAAAGAATGCGGAACCATTATTTGTTACAAGAAATACTTGACTTTCTTCCCCAACGGCGATTATCGCATTCCCGTTACTCGCGCCGCTCATCAATTACAAATGCTTCAGGACGAAGCCGATTGGAAAATTGCTTTGCGGTGTGGCACTATAAAATGTTATACTATCTATATGAATTCCAACAAGAATGGGGCTTTTTTCAACGAAGCTCGTCGAAAAATCGCGGAATTGAAAAAACAAATAGAGGAGAGCCAAAAAAGGACGGATCGAACAGAGGAGATCCGACGACTTAAGGAGGCTCCGCAGCGCGAACTAAACGAGGACCTACAGCGTAAACGAGAGAGGGAACTACAGCGCAAACTAGATAGGGACCAACGGCGTAAACAGGAGGGGGACCGAAAGGAGGAGGTGGCGCGCCCCCAAACGGTCGAGAGACAGAAAGCGCACGACTCGGTTAGGATCGTAGGGCAATACGTACAATTTAGAAAAGTAACCAATGGAGTTATAACGGGAGGCCGCTCAGCAAA
>JANQNF010000087.1 GCA_028279705.1 archaeon | reverse complement strand
GTTCCGCGGGCTATCTTGAACTGCGACCCATCACGATAAGGGGCCTTCACTTCCTTCCCGACAAACTCTTCAAACAAACTCATTTTCAGTTGTGCTTCAGTTGGGCCATCTTCTCAATGTTTTTCTCGGCAATCACTATGGTGCCAAGTTTTCCGCGTATTTTCACGAAGCCGTTGTTGATTTCCTCCAGTTTTCCTCGCGCTATCTTGAACTGATTCCCGTCGCGGTACGGTGCTTTAACCTCCATTCCTACAAATTCATCAAATAAGCTGCTGCTCATGGGCATCACCTTTGTTGTGTTGTTGTGTTGTTTCATCCATTGTCATCACTCCAGTTTCAGTTCAATGTATTCTCGATGTTCTAACATGCTCTTGACCTGTTGAGGGGTTGTCCCCATCACTTCCGCGAGTTCGCGTATTTTCATTCAATCACCTCGTTGTTTATGATTCACAAATCGGAGCAGTTCCGCAAGGGATTGCACCGAAAATGATTGTGCCATTGCAAATGCCTCCCACTGACAAGGGTACTTCAAGCCGCCAAACAGTGGTGTTCTGATCCCTTCCAGGAGAAGCGTCATCCACCCTATGAGGGAGGGTCATGTTAGTGTTCACAGTCTGGTTGGTCAAATTGATCATCGTACCGAACGCTGTTGATCCTATCAATTCTGAGCCAAGAGCATAACGCTGATTTCCAAAAGATATGTTTCCTAGCTCACAAAGCATGGTGCTGTTGGTGCCAATGGATTCGTTTGTTCCCCCGTAACCGCGCAGCGATACGTTAAATGCCGTGTTGCCCCCGTTGCTAACGTTATGAACAACTTCGCTTGAGACTTCTGTCACTGAAAGATTCCCATAATCCAGGAGAGTGGATGTATTTATTGCGAGAAGTTCTGTTACGGTAACAGTAAAATCTGAAGTTTCGTTGTCTGACAAATTAATTTTTAAGGAAGGAATTTGCGTACCTCCACTGTCAGTAACGGAAATGTTGCACACCCAACTAGAGGAAGAGTTAGCATAATACTGTACTCCAAATTTGCAATCGCAAATGGCCACCATCGAGCTGTCTGAATGACCATCGGCGGTGGCTTCAGCGGAAGTAGCCTGCCTGCAGCTATTGCAACTCGTATTTTGATAGAAGTAATTGTTGTCTGTTGCTCCGCTCGTATCTATGCCTTGAATATGAAAATCTGCCCGGGTTTCATTCGGATCAATATCCTGCCACCCGTTGTAATCAAAAACCGTGGCGTTGCACGTGACTATTGTGGCATCAAAAGGAGTAAGATCAATAGTGTCAGCAGGACTGCTCACACTGTCATCCACCCTTATAGAAGTGATGTTTGGTTCTGTGTTTGTGACGTTCACCCTCGCCAGGACGGTGTTGTTGGTTACATTATTGTCATTGCCCAACACCAGATTTCCAGTGATGCTCACACCAAAGAATAATGTGATAAAAATAGTGAACAGAAGTACCCCTGCAACAAGGTTCTCTAATCCTTTTTTCTTGATGCGTATTTTCATTAAGTAAGCTCCACGTAAAAGTAATAAGCAAGTGAACCGGTATAGGATGTGAGTGCATTCTCAGGCAATATCATCTGAAAATCGTACGTCTCGGTTTGTGTGAACCCTTCAATATCTTGCTCGATAAAGGTTGCATAGACTACATTTCCGTTGGTGGTGGTATTACCATCGTAGAGAATGATTTGCGTGAAGTTCGCATCATCAGAATCGGAAAATGACTGCACGCCATCGTCGCTTGAAGTACTCCCTTGATACGTTTGAAGGGTAAAGCATTCATTCTTTCCAATAATCCGCCCTCCAATGTCAATTGCAGAATGATTCGTATTGGCAAACGTTGCCGTAATGTTA
>JANQNF010000050.1 GCA_028279705.1 archaeon | reverse complement strand
GCGGCTGGATCACCTCCTTTCTAAGGAGTTTCTGTTCAAGACAGAACATCCTAGGTCAATCCTACCTATCGTCACTATTTAGTTTCCAGGGAATAAGCGTACAAGCTAAAAGCTCAAAGTTGAAAGCTCAAAGCCGGAGGTGAAGGGTGTGGAATTAACTATCGGCTTTGAGCTTTGAGCCTTGAGCTCACCGGGTTATCCCGGAAATGTTCTTTGAAAACTGAATACAGAGTACAGCAATTTCAAAGGTGCCTAGGAAACAAAGTTGTTTTGTTTATATTAGTAGCATAGATGGAAGCATTTTATGGCCAAGCTACTAAGAGCAGACGGTGGATGCCTTGGCGTCGGATGGCGATGAAAGACGTGGCTAACTGCGATAAGCTTCGGCGAGCCGTTAAACAGGCTTTGACCCGGAGATTTCTGAATGGGAAAACCCATCCTGGTTAAAACCGGGATATCTATTACTGAATCCATAGGTAATAGAGGCGAACGGGGGGAACTGAAACATCTAAGTACCCCCAGGAAAAGAAAGCAATAGCGATTCCCAAAGTAGCGGCGAGCGAAATGGGACCAGCCTAAACCGTACATATGTTAAAGTCTGCAAGCGTTGTATGTGCGGTGTTGCGGGGCCTTGTCGGAGGCGGTTGCAGCTGCTTCGACAAGTCAGAAACGCATAGTATAGCTGAAGGGCCTGGAAAGGCCCGCCACAGAAGGTGATAGCCCTGTAAGCGAAATACTTGTGCGCTTGTTGGACAAGGTTCCCAAGTACCGCGGGACACGTGAAACCCTGCGGGAATCCAGGAGGACCATCTCCTAAGGCTAAATACAAGCCGGCGACCGATAGTGAACCAGTACCGTGAGGGAAAGGTGAAAAGAACCCCTGCTAGGGGAGTGAAATAGTACCTGAAACCGTCTGTTTACAAGCAGTGGGAGAACTATTGAAATTTTGTTGGATTCGTCCGACTGGTTTCAAGTTCGACTGCGTACCTTTTGCATAATGGGTCAGCGACTTACGCTGTGTTGCAAGGTTAAGCCGCCAGGTGTAGCCGCAGCGAAAGCGAGTCTTAATAGGGCGAATGAGTAGCATGGCGTAGACCCGAAACCAGGTGATCTATCCATGGACAGGGTAAAGTCCCGGTAACACGGGATGGAGGCCCGAACCGTAGAAGGTTGAAAACTTCCCGGATGAGCTGTGGATAGGAGTGAAAGGCTAATCAAACCTGGAGATAGCTGGTACTCCCCGAAATATATTTAGGTATAGCCTCACAAATTGAGTAACGGGGGTAGAGCACTGGAAGGGCTAGGGGTCTCACCGGATTACCAAACCTTACCAAACTCCGAATACCGTTAACTTTTATTGTGGGAGTCAGACTATGGGAGATAAGTTTCATGGTCGAGAGGGAAAAAGCCCAGACCGCCGGCTAAGGTCCCTAAATATGTGCTAAGTGGAGAAGGAGGTGGGAATGCTGAGACAGCCAGGAGGTTGGCTTAGAAGCAGCCATCCTTTAAAGAAAGCGTAACAGCTCACTGGTCAAGTGATTCTGCGCCGAAAATTTAACGGGGCTCAAGCACATTACCGAAGCCGCGGATCATACTTTGTATGATGGTAGGGGAGCATTCCATTCCGGGCTGAAGCCAGACTGTAAGGACTGGTGGACTGAATGGAAGAGACTATGCTGACATGAGTAACGATAAAGCGGGTGAGAAACCCGCTCGCCGAAAGCCTAAGGTTTCCTGAGTAAAGTTAATCTGCTCAGGGTTAGTCGACCCCTAAGCCGAGGCCGAAAGGCGTAGGCGATGGGAAACAGGTTAATATTCCTGTACCGCCGAGTTGGCATTTGAGTGATGGGGGGACGCAGAAGGGTAGGTCATCCACCTGTTGGATGGTGGTTTAAGCTGGTAGGCGGAAAGAATAGGCAAATCCGTTCTTTCATTTAAACGCCGAGAAGTGAATACGAGAGACGATGTCTCATAAAGTGATTGATCCCATACTGCCAAGAAAAGCCTCTAGCAAGTCAACTAGGTGATCGTACTGCAAACCGACACAGGTAGGCGGGGTGAGAATCCCAAGGCGCTCGAGAGAACTCTGGTTAAGGAACTCGGCAAATTGACACCGTAACTTAGGGATAAGGTGTGCCTCCATTAGGTGAAGGAATTTACTTTTGGAGCTGAAGGAGGTTGCAGAGAAATGGGGGTGGCGACTGTTTACTAAAAACATAGGACTCTGCCAAGTCGCAAGACGATGTATAGGGTCTGACGCCTGCCCGGTGCTGGAAGGTTAAGGGGACTTGTTATCCATTCTGTGGAGAAGCATTGAACCGAAGCCCCAGTAAACGGCGGCCGTAACTATAACGGTCCTAAGGTAGCGAAATTCCTTGTCGGGTAAGTTCCGACCTGCACGAATGGCGTAAC
>JANQNF010000069.1 GCA_028279705.1 archaeon | reverse complement strand
GAGCGAAGTTCGGGTTCAGCTTTCCAGAAGTTTGTGCAGAAGCAGGGAGCCAAACAGGAAAGGAAGCGAACCGAACCAACGAAGGAAGATTTAGCTGCTGAAAAAGTGCGGCTTGATGAAGAGAAGTTAGAACGGCAGAAAAATGTGGTCTGTTATCATTGTGGGGAGCGGGGCCATTTTAAGTCTGACTGTCCAGAGATCGAAAAGGCCCTGGAACGACTTCGTGTATTTGAAGAGGAAGCAGAGAGACAAGCTGCAGTGAAGCAGTCTGCAGCCTCTGTCCAGCATTCATCAAAAAAGGATACCGCTGGTAGGGCGGTTAGCGATCCTCATACCAGCAGCCTTGAAGCTGTGATGCCTTTTTTGCAGAGGAAAGGTGAATTTGCCAGTTTGGCGCGGGAGCCGAAACCAGTTCGGCACGAGTATTCGCCGGCTCATATGGGGCTGGTTGAAAATGAATTTGGATTCGGAGTTCTCCCTACGATAGAGACAATGCAGTTGAATGCTAGTTCAGCCGAAGGAGCTGGCATTGAAGAAGAGGACATTTGTATTCATGAAGATTTGTTGGGAGAAACAACCCAAGTGTTGGTGACCATTGCGGGCCGCCAATACACAGCAATTCTAGCAGATTCAGGATCGAAGGTGACAATCCTGGGTCAGGAAATTCTTTCAGAGCTGATCCAGCGACGCGGAACTGACTGGGCCGAGGAAAATATCTTCCGGTTCCCAGGAACAGTTAGTGTGTATGGAGGCATGGAGTACCCATACATAAAGGTGTACGTTTTGTTGGAGCTTGCTGTGGAGGGGAAGTCTGCAGTAGTTCCATGTTGCGTGGATGAGGGACCACATTCCAGCAGACAGATTTTGCTTGGCACCAATGCCATGAAGTTGCTAGGCTTTTCATTCAGATCACCTAGTGGAAGAGAGTTGTTTTCGGGTTTTGCCAGCGCAGAGACTGTGACATCTGATGGGATTTCTGAGCTAGCTAGCAATAGTTGGCCAGATAGTGCATCTCAGAAGGTTGCACCACCTTTTCTGAAGCAGGGGTCAAAGGGTAGTTCTTTTCTGGAAGCGCGCCCAGAAGGGTCTCAGTTGGAACCTGTGAAAGTGTGGAATCCACAACTTGATACTGTTAAGGTGCAGACCCTGTCAGTTAAATTGCCCAGTACTGCTGGCGAATTCTTAAATAGCGGCTCGGTGTCAATGTCTGATGATTTTCCAGAGAGTGACCCGCAGGTGAAGAACAGCATGGCCTGTAAGATGAGTTCCCTTCAG
>JANQNF010000045.1 GCA_028279705.1 archaeon | reverse complement strand
CTTTCTCTACTGAGTTCTGCCAACTCATGGGCTGCAGAACGTGGGTTCTTCTTTGCTCTGAACATCCGGGCTAGCACACCCTTCACTTCAAGGTAAGTTATGCCGGGTTCATTCTTCAACAAATTCCTTGCTGCCATCTGTGGTGCCCCCGACAGATACTTGATCAGCAAGTTAATCATCAGCGAAGGTGCAGTGATATCAGATGCTACTGCAAACAGCTCAAAAGCTTCAATAAAGTTCTCCCAATCCTCACCAGTTTTATCCTCCGAAAACACTGGTGGCAACTGCTTCTGGTAGATCCTTTTCACATGATTAGAACTGTGGGCGATCTGCCCCACAAGTTCACAGTATCCCACTGGCTCAGGTACCTCCATAATAGGCATCGGCTCTCTCCGACCTGGCCGTGGTACATAAGGCTGATTGAAACGTCCTAAGGGTTGTCCAAACCTAGGCTGTCGTGGTCTCCTAGGTGGTCTCTCCATTTCCACATCAGACTCATCAGAATCTTCCAGCTCTAACTGCTGAAACTCATGTACTGGAACCGGACGTCGTGGCAATGGTGGTCTCCGCTGAGGGTACTGATCCCTCACCCCCATGCCTGTATGCTGTGCACCAAATTGTGCAGCTATCCACTTCTGACTCGCACTTATATCAGCTATCGCCTGTTCCAGAGTTGTGACTTTCTGACATAAGTCCACAACTAGCGGGCCATCATCTAACTGAACACCGCTTCTCCTAGACTGCCGTAAAGATGCAGGTTTCGTAGCTGTCACTTCTTCAGCTTGCTTCTCCACATCTTTAGGTTTTCCTGCAGTCTCCAAATCTCGCTGAAACTGTCTGATGGGATCCTCTCTTTCCTCCTCTGGTGGATTCGACTGTAATCCTCGAGCAGCCTCATCTAAAATCTCCTTCTGTTCTTCAGTAGTTAAGGGAGGTACATCAAACGTCTCTCTCCTATCCCTTAACTGTCTTTGAGATGGTCCTGTGGCTTTTTGCTTTGATTTTCTTACTCGCTCCGGCCGCAGTTCATCTCCCTGATCTTCAAATGGATCTACACATTCATCACGAATCAAGGGGTGGTACTCTCTAGATGGGAACAGCGATTTTCCTTGTCTAGATCGTGAGAAGGTACGTGGAAACTCTACTGTCCGCGTACGATCATTGAATCTGGCTTGATATCCG
>JANQNF010000035.1 GCA_028279705.1 archaeon | reverse complement strand
ACCGATTGTTCCAGTTCCACCAGGGGGCTGCTCGACATAGCAACTTGGGCGGACATACCAGTACCTGGATTTGGTAAGGGGTCACTCCGATTCTGTGTTCGTTCTAGTACTTGTAAACGTTCCTTGATTCCCTCTAAATCTGTTTGTAAAGGTTGTACTTTCTCGGCCACTCGTGCTTCGATTTTTGCATCTAAATTTACCAAGGTATCCTGAACACTTTTCACTTTTTCTCTCAGATCAGCTACCGACTCCCCAATAGTCTTATTCACCGCTGTAATTTTGGTATTAACGCCAGTAATTTCAGTTCTAAGATCAAAGTTCTCCGTTCTGAACATAGTCTGGATGGCTGCTAATAAACCCGACTGCGTATCTGGCATTTCCTTCTGCTTCGGCTGTCCCTCTGCGTTCAGTTCTTGCTCTTTTCCGGTGGTTACTACCTCCGTATCCATCTCTTTAACACCCAACTGATCCTTAACCTCGTCACTCAGGACAGTGGTGTGACCACCAATAGACTCGACTGCAGTTTTGAGAACTCCTACAGCTTTTAGTTCGTGTGGCAGCATCAGTTCTTTATGTACAGGGAAGAAGAAGCGTTCATTCCCTGAGCGGTTCCCGTTAAAGGCCAGCACCAAGGATCGGTTCGTAGAAGCCGGAAATTCTGGATCAACAGTGTATGCAAACCGTAAAAAGTCCGACAACTGAGGTCTGACGTTTTCAGATGATGCTGGGGTTAAAAATTCCTCCCAACCGTCAAGCTGACCGATTCTTCCTGTTAGGTGGTTAAAGATAGTTGCTGACGTCACCCCTGACTTAACGGCATTTCCAGATTGAGTCTTTAAGTCAAAAGTTCGAATAACTGCTAAATGATCTTCAGGCAACAGAGGTTTCACTAACACTGGCCATACTTCGTCATTCGGTGCTTGAAAAGCCTCCCAATACCATGAGCTATTATTCTCGCCACCATCTCCCATTTTCTAATACGTAGAACCAATAATAAATTTTTCCCAATCTGGCGAGAAATCAAGCCTAAAATACAAAAGGCACTTATAATTACCATCATACCAAAGTTAACTAAAAATGCCGCTACTAATTGTTAATTAGAATTTGCTGCTAATTCCATAGCAGACCGTCGTATCCTGCCTTTCACGTTACCAGCGAGCCGACGCAAACACAACCTAACCAATGCATACAAATACGCACGTGCGCAGGAGGGAGAACGCACATCGTTAAGTATGTTTAGTTAGGGTTAAAACCCCCACTAAAACCACTTAACAACGTGCTGGCGGCAAGGTTTTACTGTTGTAAGTAAAAGTAACTACACAAACTACAGAAAATGCACTACGCCGCCCACAGTTCCCGCTCCTACGCGTTACACAGCAATTCACAATTTAACAACTGCCATCTGTCGTTGAAACCATCATAACGCCATGTCCTCGAAAAGTTCTTTCCCACTATGGTGCCAACCTCCCGCGCACAGCTGCCATGTGCTGGTCTGGTGGATCGAGGTAATTCAGGTAGATATTGGTGCGCCAGCGTCCCATTTTCATAAGCTCCGCCTCTGTGCACCCTGCCTTGAGTGCTGACGTCGCACCCCCTCGGCGCATTGAGTGACCACTGCAATTGGCTTTCATGCATCCCAGTGCTGACATCCAATTTTTCAACTTTGCTACTACCATTCTTCGTACTATCAGCTTTTGACCCACCAGAAACAATGGATCGTTCGGACTGCCGCCTCCGTTCTTCAGCTCCCACAGTAGACATGCTGGGCATACTTTGTCGCACAGGCATGGAAATGGAATATGGCTTGGTCGCCCCCTTTGATTCGTTTTGGTAATTTTGATCTTCAGGGATACTATAGCATTCTCCCTCACAACATCTGACTTTCGGGGGTGTCGCATCGGTGAC
>JANQNF010000031.1 GCA_028279705.1 archaeon | reverse complement strand
AGAAAAGGAAACAATCATGGCAAAGAGTAAATTTGAGCGGACGAAGCCGCATGTAAACGTAGGTACAATTGGTCATGTAGACCATGGTAAAACTACTTTGACGGCAGCAGTTACGATGGTGTTAGCAAAGAAATTTGGTGGTGAGGTAAAGAGCTTTGCTCAGATTGATTCTGCGCCGGAAGAGAAGGCTCGGGGTATTACTATCAATACCTCCCATGTCGAATATGAAACTGAGACACGTCACTATGCCCATGTTGATTGTCCTGGTCATGCGGACTATGTAAAAAACATGATTACTGGAGCGGCACAAATGGATGGTGCCATTTTAGTTGTCTCAGCTGCTGATGGTCCTATGCCGCAGACACGCGAGCACATTTTGCTAGCACGCCAGGTAGGGGTGCCCTACATTGTTGTTTACATGAACAAAGCTGATATGGTGGATGATGCAGAGCTGCTGGAGTTAGTTGAAATGGAAATACGTGAATTATTGACCAAGTATAATTTTCCTGGTGATAGCACCCCGATTGTTGTTGGTTCTGCTCTGAAGGCTCTTGAAGGTGATCAAAGTGATATTGGAGAGCCGTCCATACACAAGCTAGCGGATGCGCTGGATAGCCATATTCCTGAGCCGGTACGAGCCATAGATGGTGATTTTATTATGCCGGTAGAAGATGTATTTTCTATTTCTGGACGCGGTACTGTTGTTACTGGTCGGGTTGAGCGTGGCGTCGTTAAGGTGGGCGAAGAGATTGAGATTATAGGTTTAAGGCCTACAACCAAAACTGTTTGTACTGGTGTGGAAATGTTTAGGAAGTTACTTGATCAAGGTCAGGCAGGCGACAATGTTGGTGTGCTGTTGCGTGGTACCAAACGTGAGGAAGTCGAGCGTGGTCAAGTATTAGCTAAACCAGGTTCCATTACTCCACACACCAAGTTTACTGCGGAGATCTATGTTTTGAGTAAAGAGGAGGGTGGACGCCATACCCCATTCTTCCAGGGTTATCGCCCACAATTTTATTTTCGCACTACTGATGTAACGGGGGCAATTGAGTTACCGGCAGGTACAGAAATGATAATGCCGGGTGACAATGTTTCGGTAACGGTAAGTTTAATAGCGCCGATTGCAATGGACGAGGGGTTGCGTTTTGCTATTCGTGAAGGAGGCCGAACCGTTGGTGCGGGTGTAGTAGCAAAGATTATTGAGTAAC
>JANQNF010000021.1 GCA_028279705.1 archaeon | reverse complement strand
GGATGCCCGCGGCGACATCCCATGGCTTGGCGCCGACCGCGACGAACGAGTCCAGGCGCCCGCAGGAGACATATGCCAGTTCAAGTGCAGCTGCCCCTTTCGACCCGAACGGGTTCTTGGCCGGTCCCAGGCTACTGTTTATGCGTGACATGATTTCAGAGTTTCCGGTACCAATTCCGCTGCAGAATACCATGCTCGAGCTTTCGAGGGAACTTCCACCAGAGACACGCGCCTTCTTATCGTTGAGGAACGTGCCGCCGCCCTTAACGGCCGTGAAAGTCTCGCCATCCACGGGTGAGTGTATTACTCCCACGACAGGCTCGTTTCCCTTCACCAGGCCTATGGAAACGTTGAAGAAGGGTTTTTTCATGGCGTAGTTTGTGGTACCGTCTAGCGGGTCGACCATCCATGTGTACTCAGATCTCCTGTCGTCACGCCCCGTCTCCTCACCGAGGAACGAATAGTCAGGGAAAGCCTCGAAAAGTATGGACTTTATCTTATCTTCTGACTCGGTGTCAGCCTTTGTCACAAGCGAACCGTCCTTCTTTTTGTCCGCGCCCACTTTGCCGTAATGCTCCATCAGTATCTTACCCGCTGCAAGAGCGGCTTTTTTAGCTACATCTAATTCCCTTTCCATCTAAATCACGGTGAATAAAGAGTCACTTCTTCTTTTTCTTCACTGTCTTTTTGCTGCAGCAGCAACATCCGTCGCCCATTTCAATACCTCCTATCCCTCGAGAAGCCAGCCTTCCTCGCCTGCATACCAGGACTCAGGGTTGTTCATATATTCGAATGCGTTTCTTATGAACATGTAGTGGGCCTGCTCCTGTTCCATCAGCCACTCAAGGAACTTCTTCAGCTTCATGTTCACGGTTGCCTCGGCGCCTTTCTTGTAGTATTCGTAGCCGTTTTTCTCAAACTCCATTGCAACGTCCCTTGAAGTATTGTCATCGTCGCTCGGTTCGATCTTCTTGTAAAGCTCTGACACGATCTTTCCGAATACCTCCTTTGCGTGCTTCACCGAGTCCTCAGACGTCATCTGCTCGACGTTGATCTCCGCAAAGTCCTTGGAAGCGTTGATGAACTTCTCTATGTCTGCTATGTGAGTCAGTTCCTCGTTTGCGAGTATCTCAAAAACTTTCTTTGCCAGTTCGTTTTTGACAGTCTTTGCGTACTGCGAATATAACTCCCTTCCCTTTATCTCGTTTTCGAGCGCTGCCTTGAGGACTGCCCTCTCGTCATTGAAGTCCACCTTTGCGGCGTCCACGAATCCTTTTTCATCCATAAAAACACCTCCACGTTTTGATGAAAATCATATATCCGAAGTCACGGTCTCGAAGTCCTCCTCAAACTTCGATTTTTCAACGCACTTGCCCATCTTGCACACCCTGGAAGACTCCTCGCTCTTTGAGGCTTTCTTTTTACTGACATCATCCATCCTCGTCTCAAGCTCACTGACGGCTTCGGTGAGCTTACGGACATGTCCTTCCTCCTGAACAAACATCGCTTTCAGTTTTTCTTCCATTACTGTGTCGCCGTCCTTCTGCGCATCTGAAATCATGGATCGCAGTATACCAAGCTTCTCCTTCTCCCTTCCTATCGAAGTCTTGAGATTGTTTACGGTGCGGCTTTCCGGAAGTTCACCGGAATGTCCCTCTTCCTCTCTCATTATGTCCCTGAATATCCTTGCAATCTTCCCAAGGCCTTCACCTTCTGCAACTTTTGCAAACTCCTCGTACCTGGACTTCTCCTCAGTCTCCAGCGTCGAAAGCACGTTTACCGTGTACCTTCGCGTGTCCGGTTCGGAAGGTGCACCTGGCCCATCTGACTTAAGCATCGGCCTGTAATCAGGCGCCTCGTCCTTGTTGGACTCTATTGCATCAAGATCTATTTCTTCATAAGACATAGAACCACTCTCCTTTTTTGGTCTCTTGGCTTAAAAATAAGACGGAAACAGTATTCATTGAGACCTAAAACGGTGTTATAATTTATAACCTCAAGACTTTTAAATTGTTTTGCAGGCACTGCAGAAATTCCAAGAATGGTCACAAACAGATTTAATTCGCTCCCATGTAAGGTTAAATTGCAAAAGTGCCAATATTAAAACTGGAAGGTGAAAACGTGCTAAAGTTGTTCAACACGCTCGGGCGAGAGAAGGAGGCATTCAGTCCCATCAAAGGCAATGAAGTCAGGATGTATTCCTGCGGTCCGACCGTGTACGACTATGCACACATCGGAAACTTCAGGTCCTATATTTTCTCAGACATACTGAGGCGCTACCTAGAATACTGCGGCTACAGCGTCAAGCTCATCATGAACATCACGGATGTCGACGACAAGACCATAAAGGGGTCCAGGAAGGAAGGCGTTAACCTGAAGGAGTACACTGAAACCTACAAGGCCGCGTTCTTTGAAGACATAAAGAAACTCAACATCAAACCCGGTTTCGCCTACCCGGAAGCAACAGAGCACATCAGGGAGATGGTTGGAATAGTGAGTGCCCTGATCGAAAAAGGATACGCTTACAAAAGCGATGACGGATCGGTATATTTCGACATATCCAAGTTCGGTGACTATGGAAAGCTTGCAAAGCTCGACAAGAAAGGGCTGAAAACCGGGGCACGCGTCAGCCAGGACGAATATGAAAAGGACCAGGCACAGGACTTTGCCCTCTGGAAGGCATGGAACGAGGAAGACGGCGACGTGTCGTGGGACACTGAACTTGGCAAGGGAAGACCGGGCTGGCACATAGAATGTTCTGCGATGTCTTCCAAGTACCTTGGCGAGACCTTTGACATACACACGGGCGGCGTGGACCTTATATTCCCGCATCATGAGAACGAGATTGCACAGTACGAGGCAGCGACGGGAAAGCCCTTCGCCAAGTGGTGGATTCACAACGAACACCTGCTGGTCGAGAACAAGAAGATGTCAAAGTCACTTGGAAACTTCTACACGCTCAGGGACCTGCTCAAGAAGGGGTACAGCCCCAAAGCGATACGTTATCTTTTGCTGTCTGCACACTACAGGCAGAAGCTCAACTTCACGCTAAAGGGACTCGACGCGGCGGAGGCTTCAGTTAACAGGCTGCTCGACTTCATGGACATGCTAAAAGATCCCAAAGGTGAGGAATTCGCCGGCATGGCGAAGATTACATCAAAGGCCGAGAAGGACTTTTCCGATGCAATGGACGATGATCTTAACACACCGGAAGCGCTCGCAGCGGTGTTTGGACTTGTGAAGGAGGTCAACGTTTTGTCCGAGAAGGGGAAACTCGGTAAAAAAGGTGCCAGGATGGTAAAGGACCTAATGATGGACTTCGACCGGGTGCTGGGACTTCTGGACACGGGAAAACCAAAAGACCTGAGCGCGGAAGTGGAAAAGCTCATACAGGAGAGAGAAGAGGCGCGGAAGAACAAGGACTGGGTGAAGTCCGATTCCATAAGAGACAAATTGAATGAACTTGGCGTCATACTCGAGGATTCGCCAACAGGTGTCAAGTGGAAACTGAGATAAGGATCCAAAAAGCTGAGACAAACCTCACTTTTATAAAGCTTATTTTTCATTTTTTCTCATGGACGATTCCACAAATTATGCTTCAGAACATGAACTGAGCTACCTTTCAGTTGATGACATACCAAGAATCAGGAATGGTAACGCCCCCATAGACCACGCCCAGGCCCGCGAAATCATGGAAGAACTCAGCATCATCTACGCAAGATCTGAAGCGCCGGAAGGCTTCGATCTGAACAACGTCACTGAAGAAAGCGGATGTCCGTATGTCTCGCTACTGCTTTCCCATATCCTTAAAATAAACACAGCATACGGCAATCCAGAGTTTTATCTCAAAAACGTAAGCGAGTCTGTCCTTAAGAGTATGAAAATGGCGCGCATAAAGGACAGCTTTTATTTCAGATGATAACGTATCAAAGTTTTTGCATGCCTTTTAACAGTTAAGCGTTTAAGACGGGGAACGATACTTTTCTCATGAAAGTCCCAGACCACGAGAAACTCAGGCAGGAGCTGATAAACGTCTACTCAGCTTACATGAAGGACTCTACCGACGGGGAGATGAAGAAAGCTGCACGAAAGCTCCACCAAGAACACGGGGATTCTTGTAAACAGGCCGACGGGTACATGGCAGCTGCGGTGAGCTTCCTTGCCAACATCGGCTGGGAAGCAATACAACCTAAACCGTCAAGAAGCGAAGTCGAAGAACTCGTCTTAAGTCTCGCAACGCGAAAGACTTAAATACTTTTCCCGGGCAACTTATTTATTCTTTGGAGACAATCATATAACAGAAATATCGGTGGTAAAATGATAAAGAAAATCGGCGACGTATCGATGATACATCTTTCTGATTCAGATTCCAACATCTACGTTGTTGGAAATACTGTAATCGATGCCGGGACAGGTCTCAACTTCACCAGGATGATGGACATGTTCAAGATGATGGGAAAGAAGATGGACGAGATAGAGTGGGTCGTAAACACACACGGGCACTTCGACCATGTCGGAGGTAACGGGTTCTTTTTCGAGGCCAAGATAGCCATACACGACGGGGACGCTGATGTCGTCGAGAAGGGCGACCAGGAGCTGAGCTTTGCAGATTTCTTCGACGGAAACATGAGGTCACACAAGGTCGAAAAGAGGCTCAAGGACGGCGACGAGATAGCTGGCCTGAAAGTGATACACACCCCAGGGCACAGCCCCGGTTCCATATGCCTATACGACGATAAGAACAAGATACTATTCTCAGGTGACACTGTCTTTTCAAACGGCATCGGAAGGACCGACCTTCCGGGCGGAAGCGAGGAAGAGATGAAGAAGTCGCTTGAAAAGCTCAAGGGAATGAAGATAGAAAAGCTTCTGCCGGGACACGGGCAGCCCGTTCTAAAGGACGTCCATCTGGTCCTGGACAAGATCTCCGATGACTTCTACTGACCAATATACGTATCCGATTCTCCAAGAAGCAAGAACTGCGGTGTGAAACCCGAAGGGTCTGTCACGTATGATTCGCTGCTGAAACCCAGCTCAGGGCCATTCCTGTAAAAGCCCATCTTGTCAAGCTTCTCGTCCCTTTCCATGACATCGGGCGCTTTAACATTGGTGACGTAAAGTACGTTTTCCGGATCATTGTCGTCGACAACTATAACTGAAGGCCTGAACTTACCTGAAGATGTCTCGCGTACCTTGAATTCTCCTTCATCTTTTTCGGCGTAGTCTCTTATACTCTCGTCGCCATAGAACCTGGACATCGCCTGCATCCCCTTTTCATAGCCACTTTCACTCACCCTGAGAAGTTCCTCGTATTCAACCACCCTGTTGTCCCATGTGCGCATGTTTTTGGAAAGATTGTACTCGAAATCCTGAATGCCATTGTCGCCGGAAGGTGTGATTACAGTCTTGCCTCCACCGCCGACCATGTTGACAGCGTAGACTGGTATACTACTTCCCTCCTGTCCCCTGAGCTCCGATACAAGTGCCTGCCCGACATTTATTGGGACGATGTCGGAAGCGAGTCCTTCAACCTTGTGACACTGAAACATGTACCGTGGATTGACACCCATATGATGAAGTCCCGAATACAATCTGCTTAGTTTGCCGAAATCGTCGTTGACTCCCTTCAAGAGCACTGCCTGGTTACGTACATCAAACCCGTTCCTTCTCATCCTCGTAACCGCGTCCTGCATGTCTTCTGTGAGCTCTTCTGGAGAATTGGCGTGGGTAACTACGTATATGTTAGGCGATCCTTTTCCACCCTTCCCGTTTCTTGAGTATTCAGAAATCATCTCCAGCTTATCGTCTGTGACTGCGTAAGGATGCGTAACGGGCAGCCTGGACGATATCCTTACGGACTCCACGTGACCTATCTTTGAGAGCCTGTCAAGTATGTATATGAGATTCGACTCGGAAAGCGCCAGAGCGTCACCACCGGTCACGAGGACTTCCTTTATGTTCCGGTTTTCCGTTATGTAGGCCATACCGTCTTCCAGTTCCACGAAATGCTTATCACCATCAACCTTTTTCATGTCCTTGCCGCGCTGGCAGAAACCGCAGTACATGTGACATATACCGCTTGGGCTGGACATGAGCGCCACCCTGTCCACATATCTCTGGTAAGCCTTACCAACCGATCTCTTGCCCTCTGACATTGGATCCGGAACTCCTGCCTTGAAAAGATAGTAAGCCGGCGTAGGCACGGCCTGACGGAAAGTTCCGCTGACATCGTCAGACACCGACTTCCCACCTATGACACCGGTCGGGTTCTTTCCCATGAGGGCCACGTAATATGGAGGTATCCTCATCGGTTTTCCCTTTTTCATGGCATGGCTTATCATCTTGACCTGAGTCTGGTCAAGGTCAACGTAGAGTGACAGTTCGTTTGGGTCCCTTATGGAGTGCTTCAGCTGCCATGAGGGGTCCCTCCACGTAGCTTCGTCTACTTTGAACGCCTCCCATGGCGCTTCTGTCCCTTTATAATATTCCATCGTGTCACCGCAAGAAGTGAAATCCTGCTACCACTGACAGTATTGTGGTTACGATATATTCAATTTTCGCACTATTTATTTTTACAAAAATACAAAGATCTATTTAAATCATGTATATAAAACAAAAAATATGGCAAACGAAAAGCTTTCAGTCACGGAAGAACGCGTCATAGGACACCTTGACCTGAATGCAAGGTCACGCCTCAAGGACATCGGAAGGCAGATAAAAAGGAGTGAGCAGATAGTCAGCTACACAATGAACACTCTCATCAAAAATGGGGTGATAAAAGGTTTCTATTCACTCATAGACTATTCCAAACTGGGTGTACTTAACTTCAGGGTACTCTTCAGGCTAAATTACATAAGTGAAGCAAAATTTGAAAAGTTCAAAGATTTCATCATAAGAGATCCGCATACTATGTGGGTGGCAAGCTGCGGTGGCAGGTACGACCTCCTCTGCACGTTCGGTGCCAGGAACCCCTCCCAATTCAATAAACTCCTCAGAAAGATAATGGCTGACTTCTCCGAACAGATAGAAAGCTGCAACATAGTCACGACTATAGTCGCGAGGTTCTCCTGCATGAAGTACATGACCGCTCTGAGAAACTACGATGACCCGTTCATCATAGGAGGCGACCGCGAGGCGGTCGAAATGAGTGACAGGGACATGTTCATACTCTCGCAGATAGCCGAAGATGCAAGAAAGAGTTCAGTGGACATAGCAAAGGTCGCCGGCTGCGATGCAAGGACAGTCGTCAGCAGGATACGCCATCTCGAGAAGATCAAGGTGCTTAAGAGCTCGAGGGTTTTCATAGATTTTTCCAAAACAAACTACATAAAAAACGTCCTGCTCGTGAAGTACTACAACATATCGGTAGAGGACGAGGAAATGCTCATGTCCTATCTGAAGTCACATCCCAATGTCCCATGCGTGACCAAGATACTCGGGGAATGGGACATAGAGATAACAATAGAGGCCAAGGACAGGTGGGAGTTCAAGAAGATAGAAAGGAAAATAAGGGAGAAGTTTCCCCGGATAATACACGTGACGGAGAATGTTCCCATATACAGGGAGTTCAAGAAGACGTACTTTCCCGCGTTCATACTCAAAGAAAACAAAATGCATTGAATGTCGCCGTATGGGGGTGCATTTATATTTTTAAAGGGGCAAATATAACGAAAACTATTAATAACTGTTCATAATATATGATGTGTTGAGTATGTTAGCAGAAAGGACCGATTACCTGTCAGCGGGCGTACACATAGGAATGAAGTCGTGCACGAAGTACCTAAGGCAGTTCGTCTACAAGATAAGGGATGACGGGCTTGCTGTGTTCAACTTAAGGAAGGTGGACGCAAGGATAGTCACGACAGCAAGCTTCCTTTCAAAATTCGAGAACATACTCGTAGTTTCCAGGAAGAGCAACGCCGCTGAGGCTGTGCTCAAGTTCGCAGAGGTCACAGGTTCAAAAGCAATAGCAGGCAGGTTCTCTCCGGGAACGCTCACTAATCCTTCCTACAGGGACTTCTTCGAGCCAGACGTCGTCATCTCCGTAGACCCGCTTGTGGACGAGAACGCGGTGAAGGAAGCCAAGAAGAAGAGGATACCGATGGTCGCACTCTGCGACACGTTCAACGAGGCAAGCGACGTCGACTTGCTCATACCCGCAAACAACAACGGCAAGAAGTCGCTTGCGATGGTATTCATGCTCCTTTCAAGAGAACTTCTAAAGAAGCAGGGAAAGATAAAGAACGATTCTGATTTCAAATACACAATCGAGGACTTCGGCGGAGAACTTCCCGTTCAGCAGCCAGCAGCAGATGCGAAGAAGCAGGACGAGGACGAAAAAGAAGAAAAGCCTGCAAAGAAAGCCGTCAAGAAGACCACGAAGAAGGAAGAGTGATTCTTATGGATACATCTTACCAGAAAAGGCTTGCATCAAAGGTCATGAAGTGCAGCCCCAAAAGGGTGAGGATGGCGCAGGACAAGGACATAGAGGAAGCGCTCACAAGAAACGACGTCAAGCATCTCATAGTCAAGAACCTCATAACAAAGAAGCAGAAGAAGGGAACCACAAGGACGGAGGCAAAAAGAAAGCTTGCCCAGAAGAAGAAGGGCAGAAGCGGCGGTGCAGGAAAGAAAGGCGGGACAAAGTATGCCAAGGTTGACAAGAAGGCGCTGTGGATGAGGACAGTAAGGGCGCAGAGAGCGCTTCTCAAGGAACTTCGCGACAAAGGGCAGATAGAGAAGTCAGTCTACGGCGACATGTACAAGAGGTCCAAGGGCGGCGAGTTCAGGAACAAAAAGCACATGCTGGCATACCTCAAGGATAACGGTTTCATAAAAGGGAGCAAGAAGGGTGACGTGAATGCCTAAGGGAAGAAAGACCATAGTTCCTCACAGGAGAAGGAGGATCCTAAAGACCGACTACCACAAGAGGCTGAAGCTCCTAAAGAGCGGCAAGCACAGGATAGTTGTGAGAAAGTCCGTAAAGAACGTCACCTGCCAGATTGTCGAATACCAGACTGAAGGTGACAAGACGCTTTTCACTGCTGATTCAAAGGAACTGAAGAAGTTTGGATGGCTTGCTGGAACCGGAAACGTACCGGCAGCATACCTGACAGGGCTTCTCTGCGGCACCAAGGCCAAAGGCAAGGTCAAGGAAGCCGTGCTCGATTCAGGCCTTCACAGATCGACGAAGGGTAACAGGACCTATGCAGCGCTCAAGGGCGCAGTCGACGGCGGGCTGAAAGTCGCACACTCCGAAGACATACTTCCAGGAGAGGACAGGATAAAGGGCCAGCACGTCGCAGCCCACGCAGAGCACGTGAAGAAGGAAAGTGCCGAAAATTACAAGAAGATGTTCTCGGGTTACACTAAGGCAAAGATAGCACCAGAAGATCTTCCAAAGCACTTCGACGAAGTGAAGGCGAAGATACTGAAGGCTTGACATACTCGAGGTTTAAATTTCTTCACCGTCTATTTCTTATCAAGGACGTGTTTCAGTGGGCAAGAATTTCGTTTACGAAGTGACAGGCGACCAGAGAACTGCAACTCCAGCAGATCCGGGTAAGGCTTTGAAAATATTAAGTGAATATGCTGAGGTGAATCTAGGAGACGATGGTACCATAGTGTCAAAAACTGATCTTTCTACTTACAGGTCGGCTATCCAGAAAGTCTGGCTGGACATCAAGCCTGTTGCCTAAAGTGAAAAATAAAAAGTGGGGTCTATGGGATTTGAACCCATATAAGCGGGTTTCTTCTTATCATCCGGCTCATTGAAGCCTCAATAAACCCGTCAGCTCTCCAGATGACCTCTGGAGCCCGCAAGGATAGCCAAGTTACCTCAAGACTTTGCGCAGGCACTACCGTCTGCCTGTCCCACATCTTGGACCCCGAACAGGGTACCCAAGCGGCTTTCTCTTTTCTTTATTCTGCTTTGATCTTTTTATATATTTACCAGCGGCAGCAAGATAGATTGCAAAAACACGAGGAAAATAGAACAAAGTGGCACATTGCATAGAAAGTTTCTGTGCGGAAATTTAAGGAGTAACTACTTGAGATCTTTGATTTTATTTTCGATTTTTTCGTTGTGATTATTTACAACACTCATCAAATCATCGTAGACATCACCACTTAACATTTTTCTCGCATCCATTGAGAAATTAATCTCAAGTCCATTAATCTTTTTAGCACCAAAAACAGCGTCAGATATACACTCGACTCTCACGATAACATCGCGTCCGATACTGTATGGACCGGCTTGGATTTCGTCATTCACAAACGGATAGGAAGCTAAGACACTGAATCCTCTTTCATCGTGTGAAATTCCAACTTTTACATATTCCATAGAGAAACGATAAAAATAATTTTTTTAAATCTTTGTACACTGTCGCGGATACAGACCTACTGCACGCCTTTTATCTCCCTGAACTTGACGCGCTTCTTGTACTTCTTCTTATAGTGCTTCTTGTCGAGATGCTCAAAATAGTCCTCTTTCTCGCCCTCAGAACCCATTATAATTATTGCCCAGACCTCAAATTTAAAAACCCTGACGAAAAGAATATCCCATGAACAGGACCAGTCCCATAAAAATATTAGGTATCATAGTGATCGTGCTCATAGCGGCTATATTCGCGCTTGTTCTCGTGTGCGATGCACAGCAGGACGCATTCTACTGCCAGCAGTTCATGCAGCTTCTAAACAACATAATCTCGCTTTTCATGTAGAAAATATAGAGCCCCAGGAGGGATTTGAACCCCCGACCTATCGCTTACGAGGTTCGACAGCAGGAAAATCATTTCATGCTTCGATCGCTCTGGCCAGCTGAGCTACTGGGGCAAATTATATTGTAATAATTCTGGATACATCATTTTTATTCTTTCTATATGCCTGTGATTCGAAAATCCTACCTCATTTATGTATTTCCTGACATTCTCATAACCATTAAAATATAAAGCGTCTCTTTTCGATGAGTATACAGCTGACAAGCCAAAAGAGTGTAGTATTTCTTTTACCTGCTTTAATAAACCTGCATTGAACATGTGAAGTTCTATTCTTATATATGGTTTATTATAGACGCTTCTCTTATCGTAATATACGCTCCCATCCGTATCAAATATCCCTCGAATACAATGTTTCTTTATTTCATTTGAACCGTCAGCTATTGACTGTGGGATTAAAACACTTTTTGATTTCCCGTCGCCCGTGGGTATCCCCAAATTAGTAAGAAATTGGACGAACTTTTTATTGTTTATGCGCAATCTGAGTGCACCAGAATGGAAAAATACCTTTGGATCGCACTTGATTTCACTCTTCACAATTTCCGATAGATTGTTCTTGAAATAGTGCTTGTCCTTATTTGCATCTCCCGCGATTTCGACATACGATATAGACCTGTCGTATATGTTCCCATCACCTATTATACAGCCGATAAGTTCTGAGAGGTTGGTATTCATCTCTAACATATTAAACCATTGTCAGAATGTTTAATATTATGAAAGAAGCGCTATTCTACGAGAAGGCTGTCAACGACACTGTCAACTGCCACTTATGCGCAAGACACTGCACTGAAATACCAAACGGCTCGACCGGCTTTTGCGGGGTCAGGAAGAACCAGGAGGGAGTGCTTTATTCGCTTGTTTACGGAAAAGCCTGCTCGATTGCAATGGATCCCATCGAGAAGAAGCCGCTATTCCACTTCGCACCGGGCTCGGAATGCCTATCCATGGCGACGGTAGGCTGCAACTTCAGGTGCATGCAGTGCCAGAACTGGGAGATATCACAACCCAGTGAAATCTCTGGGCAGGAGATATCTCCTGAAAAGATAGTGGAGATGGCGAAAGCGCAGGGAGCAAAAGGCATCGCTTACACGTACACCGAACCCACGATATTCTACGAGTATGCTTACGACACAATGAAACTGGCTTCGAAGGCTGGTCTTTACAACGTATGGGTGAGCAATGGCTACACGACACCGGAAGTGATAAAACACGCGTCAAAGTACCTGGACGCAGTCAACGTCGACGTCAAGGGAAACGACAAGTTCTACAAGAAGGTTTGCATGACACCGGGCATAAAACCTGTCTACGATGCGCTGCTTGCATACAAGAAGTACAAAGTCTTTACAGAGATCACCACGCTTGTGGTTCCCGGATACAATGACAGGCAAAAGGACATACTCGGCATAGTCGAATGGATAAAAGACAATCTCGGTGTTGACGTTCCCCTTCACTTTTCTGCATTCTTCCCCCAGTACAAGCTCACGGACGTGCCCCCGACGCCGCTCAAGACTGTGGAAAAATGCCACGATATCGCAAAAAGGAGGGGTATGAATTACGTTTACATCGGGAATGCGCAAACTGACAAGGAATCCACCTTCTGCGCGAAGTGTGGAAATACTGTCATAGAAAGGACCGGATACAGCACGACCTATCAGGGGGACAAGTGCAAAAAATGCGGCACCAAGGTACCGGTAGCTGGCAAGCAGTGGACCAGATAGGCAAGACATTTAAATACGCTTCAGTCTTTAATGGTTATGGCAGAAGACATCAAGGAAACTGTGAAGAAGAGGATGAAGGACGGCTGGATAAAGCTTCGGGCAGACATAGAAGTGCTTGCCATCAGTAAGGAAGCTGCCGAATCTAGCCTGAGAAAGCACATAGACCTTATGAAGCACGAAAACGACCTGCTCATATACGAAGAGAAGTTCGACGAGGCCGTGAAGGTCAAGAGTCCGTTTCAGAGCGTCAATGAAGCGTATTCGCTCGTGGTCGAGATAAGCATGCTAGCAAGGAGGTTCGATTCGCTTGCGTACCTCATACTCAATTACGCGCCGTCAAGCATCGAGATACTGGAGCCATCAAAAATCACAATGGACATGGGACAGGCACAGGGCCTTTTGAATTCACTAGCAGAACTCGTGCACAGTCTTGTGGCATCCAAAAAGGGTGCCATGACGCTGAAGACATGAAAAGATTTATAAGTACTATACCCAATAAATTAATCAATTTCAGTGAACGGCGCTGATTCTCATGATGGAACAGATCGAGAAGAACATGAAGACGGGAACTACAACCGTCGGAATAATGGCAAACGATGCAGTCATACTAGCTGCAGAAAGGAAGGCCACGATGGGATACCTTGTGGCAAGCCAGGACGCAGAAAAGATACACCAAGTCGACGACGCACTCGGCATGACGATTGCGGGAGTCGTCGGTGATGCACAGGCACTCATCAGATACGTGAAGGCAGAACTCAAGCTCTACTCGCTTCAGGAAGGGAAGAAGATGAGCACGGAGGCTGCATCGACTCTCATAGCCAACATACTTTACTCAAGAAGGTTCTACCCATACATAGTGCAGCTTGTGGTCGCAGGTTACGATGCGAAGCCGTGGCTTTTCACCATGTCACCGGACGGTTCGGTCATGCCTGAGAAATACTTTTCGACGGGATCAGGTTCACCGGTAGCATTCGGTGTACTTGAAAACGAATTCAAGGAAAACATGACAGTGGACGATGCCAAGAGGCTTGCCGTTAGAGCAGTAAGGGCAGCAACAAAGAGGGACATCGCATCCGGTGGAAGCGGCATAGACGCGGTCGTCATATCGAAGGCAGGATTCAAGAGAGTGGCTGACGAAGAAGTCAAGAAGCTAACGGCATAAAGAATCTCACATCGAAGTTATTTTCATCAGTTTTTTGAAACAGGAGAAAAAATGAATTTATTGAAAGGTCTTGAGACGCATCTACCAAAGGATGCAGACATAACAGAAGCCAAGTTCGAGGCATCTGAACTTGTACTCTACACGAAGAACGCAGAGTTCTTCAAGGAGAGTGAAAGGGTAGCCCGGACCATAGTGTCTGCACTCAAGAAGAGGATAGAGATAAGACCAGATCAGAGCATAACGATGGATCCCGAGAAGGCCAAGAAGAAGATTGAAGAGATTGTTCCAAAGGACGCTGGCATAAGCGGGGTATACTTCGAACCGGAACTGGGCAAAGTGGTCATAGAGTCGACAAAGCCCGGACTCGTGATAGGAAAGGGAGGAGAAACTTACAGGAGGATAAAGTCCGAGACATTGTGGCTGCCGAAGATAGAGAGGGCACCCGCAATAGATTCTGACATTGTAAAGGCCGTAAGGAAGCTTCTGCACAGCGAGATAGACTACAGGAAGACATTCCTAAACAAGATAGGCCAGAAGATAAATTCACCTCCAAAGGTAGAAAAGGACAAGGAATGGGCAAGGATTGTTTATCTTGGAGGCGGAAGGCAGGTAGGGAGGAGCAGCATAATGCTTCAGACTTCAAACTCCAACATACTCATGGATTTCGGCGTTGACGTCGGCTCTGACAGCCATCCATACATTGATTCGCCTGATTTTGACATAGAGAAGATAGACGCAGTCGTTCTGAGCCACAGTCACCTGGACCACTGCGGCTTCATACCATGGCTTTACGAGAACGGTTACGATGGCCCACTCTACTGCACTGCACCCACAAGGGATACCACAGTACTGCTATGCCTGGATTACGTCGATGTGTGCCAGAGGGAAGGAAAGAAGGTGTGGTATACGAAGAAGTCCGTTGAGAAGATGGTAAAGCATACAATAGCGCTCGAATACGGCGAAGTGAGCGACATAGCACCGGATGTCAGGCTGACACTGGAGCCTTCAGGCCACTTACTTGGATCATCAGTCATCCACATGCACATAGGCGACGGGCTGCACAACGTTCTTTATACAGGCGACCTGAAGTTCGGCCCGAGCAGGCTTTTCGATGCTGCATCAACGAAGTTTCACAGGGTTGAGACTCTCTTGATAGAGTCTACATACGGCGCATCCGACAACATAATGACAGGAAGGCGTGAATCCGAACAGGAACTCATGGACCTCATCAACAAGGTCATGGAGAGGGGCGGAAAAGTGCTCATACCTTCGTTCGCGGTAGGAAGGGCGCAGGAAGTGATGGCAACGCTTGCAGGAAACAACTTCAAGCATCCCGTATGGATGGAGGGCATGCTGTGGGATTCCACTGCAATACACACCGCCTACCCAGAATACTTGTCAAAGTACGTCCAGAGGGACATATTCCATAAGGGCGCGAATCCTTTCACAAACGAGATATTCAAAAGAGTCGCACCAAAGGAAAGAAACAAGATACTGGACTCAAAGGAACCCGGCGTAGTCATAGCCACGTCAGGCATGCTCATAGGCGGCCCGGCTGTCGAATATTTCAAGGCATTCGCTCCTGACGAGAAGAACATGCTCATTTTCGTCGGTTACCAGGCCGAGGGAACGCTTGGCAGGAGGCTTCAGAAAGGATGGAAGGAAGTACCTTTCGGCAAGTCCGGCGGAAAGACCGTCACTCTTCCAGTGAACCTCGAAGTGCACTCCGTGCACGGACTTTCAGGCCACTCTGACAGAAAGCAGCTGGTAAGCTACATATACAACCTTCCCGGAAGGCTTGAGCGCATACTAGTCAACCACGGCGAGAGCAGCAGGTGCGGAGAGTTTGCAAGGGACGCGCACAAGATATTCAAGTGCGAAACAATGGCGCCCAGAAACCTTGAAGCCGTCAGGCTGAAGTAGATTTTATTCTAGGGTCGCTGACTAGAGGCGATGGTATGCACTCGAACAGATTCAGGTCAAAGTAGTGTATATTTCCCTCATCTGAAATTCCATAATTAGTTGAAACCGTTACATCACCGTGAAAATATCCAAGCGGCCATTCATTGAAGAATCCGCTCCAAGTCTTGTTGAATTCTTCAGTAGGAAACTCCTTTATCCTCTTTTTTATACCATTTCTCGTGGCAAGTTCTGGCATTGCGCACATTACGCCAATTTCATTGCCCGACTGGATAATATCAAAGAAGCTTTCTGGATGGTAGAAACCTATTTCTGCGAATTTCCTGTACACATCTATGTGATTTTTTGCAGTCTCTTCGTCTTCAAATGAGAACCTTCTTTCAGAACCTGAAAGCTCGAGGGAACTTTTTATATATTTTACATCTCCGTTTTTCTGAATCACCCTATATACACCACCGTAGCTAACGTGACGGTCACTTGCATTTATTACATTATTCGCAGGCGGTGATAGTATGTAGCCACTCCTACCGATACTCGAAAGCAGTTCCCATCCAGCGGGTGTTTGTTTCATGGTGTAGAATTAAATGAAACTTTTTTAAGCGTTCAGATACCGAGTAACAGAAGTATCCGGAAGAAAATTCCACCAATCAGTATTGCAAACAATACTTCGAAAACCGTCATGTACGTTGCCCTCTTCCACCCGGTTTCTTTGACAAGCGCAGCTATCGTCGATGCACACGGAATGTAGAGCATTGTGACGAGGGCGAACACTAGCATCTGCACAGGTGTCATGACGAGAGCGAAATTCGTGGTTCCCATAAGTGCTGCAAGCATGACTATGGTCAATTCTTTTCTGAGTATGCCAAATATCAGGAGCACGCCCGATATTACAGGAAGTCCAAGCCACCCCACCGTTATCGGTGACAGTACGCCTGATATGACATCCACCGCACCGAGGAAGTCGAACACCTTTATCATAACGGTACCTGCTATGATTATCGGGAACGCTATCTTCACGAAACCCTCAAGCTTGAACCACGTCTGCCTAAGTATGGTCTTCATGTGAGGCATCCTAAGTGAAGGCATCTCCATTATGAGGCCCGACGGTTCTCCGGGGAAAGCCTTGAACGCGATCCTGCCGAGAGCAAAGATTATCACGGCATCTATTACATAAAGCCCAAGTGCCCACCATATGCCAACAAACCTTCCTACAAGCCCGAGCACGACCGTCGTGACAGCAGCGCACGGTATGAGTGTTGTCACGAAAACCGCTATCATCCGTTCCCTGTGTGTTTCCATGACACGGCACGAAAGGCACGCCGGCACGTTGCAGCCGAATCCCATCATGAGTGGTATGAAGGCCTTGCCGTGCAGGCCCATCTTGTGCATAATGTTGTCCATCAAAAATGCTATCCTTGCAAGATAACCACTTCCTTCAAGCAGTCCCAATACAAGATAGAACGGAAGGATGTATGGTATGACAACGGTAAGCGTTGCGATGACTCCTTCTATTAGCCCAAGTACAATACTACCTGAAATTCCTGTGAAAAGCGCTTCGGACTGTACTGTGAAAACCCCAAGAGCGTCTTCAATAAAGACCGCAAGAGCGTTACCAAAGCCGAAGACTCCAAAAAACATCAAAAGCAAAATCGCTGCCATGACAGGATATCCCATGATCCTGTCGGTGCTCACGTCGTCGATTCTTTCCAGCAGGCGCTTCTTCTTACTTGTCCGGCTCTGAACGTTTTTTGTCATTTCAGCCGACCTTGCATACATCTCACATGCTATTGCAGTGGAACACGAATGCTTATGGAGGTGCTCCACAGTCTTTGCAACTTTTTTTACACTCGATATTACGCCTTTGTCGAATGGGAGTTTCATGACCTCGGTGTCGTTTTCAAGAAGCTTTATTGCAAGCCACCGGCTGGAATGGGAAGTACTGACGGGCTTTAATATCTTCTGCACCTTTGAAATCGCATTCTCGATTTCGCTTCCATAACTTATGTGTTTCGTTTTCTTTTTTGAGAGCGCAACGTTCACTGCCTTTTCGATAAGCTCCGTCATGCCCTGCGACTTCACGGCAACTGTCGGTACGACAGGTATACCAAGCACCTTTTCCAGCTTCTTGTGGTCAATTTTCACGCCTTTTTTCTCTGCAGTGTCTACATGATTTAGCGCAATGACCATCGGCCTTCCAAGCTCCATCAGCTGCAGCGTAAAATAAAGATTTCGCTCAAGTACGGATGCGTCCACAACGTTTATCACAACGTCTGGCTTTTCATCAAGTATGTATTCCCTGCTTATGACCTCTTCCAGGGAGTAAGTCGACAGTGAATATATGCCAGGAAGGTCTATCACGTCTATTTCGTGCTCCTTGAAGTGCAATGTTCCTTCTGCCTTTTCCACAGTCTTTCCGGGCCAGTTGCCTATGTGCTGATGAAGTCCCGTCATCTCGTTGAATATGACGGACTTTCCGACATTGGCATTCCCTGCAAGCGCTACCGTCACCTTACTCATTTAACCACCTTGACGAAAACTTTGGAAGCGACCCCCCTGCCAAGTACGAGGCAGGAATCGCGTATGAATACTTCGACCGGCCCTGAGAACGGAGCGGACCTTATGATCTTCACCTTGGCGCCGGGAGTGAGTCCCATGTCCTCAAGCCTCTTCACAGACCTGCCACCACCGTCTATACCGAACACCTTACCCTCTGCACCATCGCCCATGTCTATCAGGCTGACTACAGACTTGCCTTCAGGTGCATCAAGCTTCTTCTTGATTATCCCTTCAAGTTCGTCAGAAACATAATGCTCAAGCTTGCATGCCTCTCCGTGTATCCTGTGCCTTCTCATGCCCATGCCTTCGAGGAAGCGCTCAAGAAGCCTGTGCCTTCCAAGTATCTTTTTCCCCAGCCGCTTTCCCCTGGCAGTCAGTTCTATGTCCTTATATGGGCTGTGGCTGACATAGCCCTCCTTTTCAAGCTTTTTTAGCATTCCCGAAACGCTTGCCGGGGATACCTTCAGCTTTGAGGCTATGTTTGTCGTACTCAGCTTTTTCCCTTCCTCTGAGAGTCTACACAGCACTTCAAGATATTCCTCGACGCTTTCTGTGGACTTGACGCTTTTACCTTTCATAGAAGATATTTAGGCACGCCTAAATTTATAAATGAGAATCTGTTTTTTATTTTATTGTTACTATGAAATAGTAAAAAACATAGATTTATAAATCTAATCTACATATTAATTTATAAGAAGGTGTCATTATCGTGTCAAAAATAGGAAATTTTGGAAGGTATTTAATAAATCCTGTCGGGAAGGGTCTGGCCATAGGTACTGGTGCGTGTACAATGGGGCTTCTAATAATGCTAGGCTCCCAAAAACTCGGAGAAATTACTTCTGGTGGTTATTTACCGGAAAGTGCACACGAGATAAATTATAACAATGACTCTATACCGGACCTTGTCTTAAAGAACTCAAAAGGCAGGAGAATCGGCTACATGGTAGGAGATGGAGATGGAGACTACACATTCATAGACACGGCAGAATGCAGATAGACGTTTTTCAAAGAATTATTTCCAATTCTATATGTCCCAGAAGATAAATCTTTATATACTACATCTCACCTATATTGTATTGTAACTGGTGCCTGAGGCACAATATGTTGTGTTTTGTCACATTCCAGTGACATTTTTCAATTTAACGACATTCAGCCTAGGCTACCCAAAGGAGAGACCTGCATGAAGTGCCCATATTGCCTCGATGGAAAGAGTAAAGTGGTGGACAAAAGAGACATTCCTGAGATGGACTCCATAAGGAGGAGAAGGGAATGCCTAAGCTGCAGGAAAAGGTACACATCATACGAAAGGATAGAACTCACCGGACTCTCGGTGATAAAAAAAGACGGCAAGAGAGAGGGTTTCAGCAGGGACAAATTGCTCTCCGGAGTACTCAGGGCCTGTGAGAAAAGGCCCATACCAAGGGAGGAAGTCGAAAAGCTCGTCAGCGAGGTCGAGGCAGACCTCCGTAACCAGGACGAAAAGGAAGTCGCGAGCACGGAGCTTGGAAAGCTGGTGATGGAAAAGCTGAAGAACCTCGACAAAGTGGCGTACATAAGATTCGCATCAGTGTACAGGGAATTCACTGACCTGAGCTCATTTGAAAAGGAACTGAGGAAGCTGAGAAAGAGTCTGGAGCTCAAAAACAGGAAATGCAATTAAGGGGGAAATTACATGAAGACAAAGATCGAGAAGATAAGAAAGAGGGACGGAAGGGTCGTCAAGTTCGACCCGGAGAAGGCGACCAAGGCCATCTGGTCAGCGGCACAGGCAGTGGGCGGAAAGGATAAAACGATGGCAGAAAAGCTCACAAAGGACGTAGTAAAGGTCCTGGAGAGGAAATACGACGGCGACGGGATACCCGGCGTTGAGCACGTGCAGGACATTGTCGAAAAGGTGCTCATAGAGAACGGTCATGCAAAGACCGCCAAGGCTTACATACTTTACAGGGAGCAGCACAAGAACCTCAGGGAGGTCACGAAGCTGCTTCGGGACATCACCATAGTGGACGACTACATAGACGAACTCGACTGGAGGGTGAGGGAAAACAGCAACATGACGTACTCGCTCCAGGGCCTGAACGTCCACATAACGTCAAAGGTCATATCGAACTACTGGCTGAACAGCGTTTACCCAAAGGAGATAAGGGATGCGCACGTCAACGGAGAGTTCCACATACACGACCTCGGAACACTTGGACCATATTGTGTCGGGTGGGATCTTGAAGACCTTCTCGTGTCCGGTTTCAGGGGCGTGAGGGGAAAGATAGAGAGCAAGCCCGCAAAGCACTTCGACGTAGCGCTCATGCAGATAGTAAACTTCATGTACACGCTTCAGGGAGAAGCTGCGGGTGCACAGGCGCTGTCCAACTTCGACACGCTTCTTGCACCGTTCATACGACAAGACGGACTCAACTACAAGCAGGTAAAGCAGTCCATGCAGAAGTTCCTATTCAACATGAACGTCCCAACGAGGGTAGGGTTCCAGTGCCTGTCGGAAGACACCGACATACTGACGCCAGAGGGCTGGAAGAACTACAAGCAGGTCAAGAAAGGCGACACCATAAAGACATTCAACCCTGAAAAACAGGTCATTGAAAACAGTAGTGTAAAGAAAGTCTTCAAAAGGGAATACTCCGGTCCTATGTACAACCTGAAAAACAGGATACAGGACCAGTTGATCTCACCCGGGCACAGGATAGTGAGGAAAAAATTCAACACAGAAAAGTACTACCTGGAGGAAATAGAGAAAGCGAGCAGGTTGAAGTCGCCTATCATAATGCCCATAGCGGCAGGCAACCTCAACAAAGAAGTGGGTATATCAGACGAGCAGATAAAGCTGATGGCATGGATAATATCGGAGGGAACGATTGAAAAGAAGAGAGAACGCAGAGTCTGCCACAGGGTGACTATTTACCAGTCATCCACCAAGAATAGGAAGAACTACGACGAAATCATAAGACTCCTGAAGCATTTCAACATGAAATATTCTGTGAGGGACTCGACAGCGTCTCTCGGCAATCCTGTAAATATGATAAGAATAGATGCGGGAAGTTCCAAGAAGATACACGGCTGGTTCGGTACCAAGGATTCGGTGAAGCACGTCCCACAAAAACTCATGGAAATGAGCCAGAGACAGAGCAGGGTATTCCTTGAAACTTACATAAAGGGCGACGGCTTTGAAAAATCCAAGATAAGTCTCACTGACGAAAAGCTTTTGGGACAGCTGCAGCAAATCATAGTCAACAGCGGTTACGGATTCACGGTACTCAAAAGGTCACCGACCATCGGAAAGAAAGGCATATTCGTCCTTAGGGTGATAAGGCACGAGAACACGTATGTGAGTGACATAAGGAAGGTGAACTACAAGGGCGTCATATGGTGCCCAAATACAGACAACGAAACCGTCATAGCAAGAAGGAACGGGAAGGTATTCATCACAGGCAATACACCGTTCACCAATATAACGATGGACCTGACACCGCCGGGCTTCATGAAGGACCAGCCTGTAATAATAGGCGGCGTTGCCACGGAGACGACATACGGTGACTACCAGAAGGAAATGGACATGTTAAACCAGGCATTCGCCGAGACCATGCTTGCAGGCGACGCCTCCGGGAGGCCTTTTACGTTCCCGATCCCGACTTACAACGTGACGAAGAACTTCCCATGGGAAAAGAAAGAGCTCAAGGCCATGTGGGAGATGGCAGCAAAGTACGGAATACCGTATTTTGCCAATTTCATAAACTCAGACATGGACCCAGACGACGTCAGGAGCATGTGCTGCAGGCTGCGCCTTGACAAGAGGGAACTCAAGGCAAGGGGCGGCGGACTCTTCGGATCCAACCCGCTCACGGGGTCAGTAGGAGTCGTGACCGTAAATCTTCCAAGGATAGCACACGAAGCAGAGGATGAACAGGATTTCTTTGACATACTTGAGAAGAGGATGGACCTTGCAAAGGAGAGTCTTATAATCAAGAGAGACATACTTGAACAGTTCACCGACAGCGGACTTTACCCATACAGCAAATTCTACCTCAGGGGAATAAAGCAGTCCCAGAAGAAGTACTGGAAGAACCACTTCTCTACTATAGGAATAATAGGCATGAACGATGCACTCCTGAACTTCTCTGGCCACGACATAACGCAGCCAGAGGGAAGCAAGTTCGCAGTGAAGGTTCTCGACTACATGAGAAGCAAGCTCATGGAGTACCAGGAAGAGACCGGTGACATATTCAACCTTGAGGCCACGCCTGCAGAGGGCACTTCATACAGGCTTGCAAGGATAGACAGGAAGCTCTATCCTAACATAAAGGTCTTCAACACGGAGAAGTACGGAAAAGGCAAGGCAAAGCCATACTACACTAACAGCACACAATTGCCGGTCGGGCACACCGACGACATCTTCAAGGCGCTGGAACTTCAGGACCCGTTGCAGACGAAATACACCGGCGGAACGGTGCTGCACGGATTCATAGGCGAGAAGCTGCCAAGCGTGGATGCCACTAAGATGCTTGTAAAAACCATAGCAGAGAATTTCCATCTGCCCTACTTCACGCTGACACCGACATTCAGCATATGCCCCTGCCACGGATACATAGAGGGCGAGCACGAATACTGCCCGACGTGCGACAATGAATCGGGCTTAACAATTGAAAAAGGAGGTAATTGATATGCCAAGAACGAAATGCGAAATCTGGTCAAGGTCCGTAGGATATCTCAGGCCCGTCGAACAGTGGAACGAAGGCAAGCAGGAAGAATTCACCGACAGGAAGACGTTTGACAAGCAGCTTGAGAGCCAATCACTGGAGAAGAAGTGTTAGCTTTTTATTTTCGGCAATCATATAGTTCGTATGTCTGACAGGCCGGAGAAAGTTGAGTATTACCTTAGCATTGCAAAGGAGGTGAGCAAGCGCTCAACCTGCCTTCGCAGGAGGTTTGGGGCAGTCATCCTCAAGAACGACCAGATAATATCAACAGGATACGTAGGCGCACCAAGGAGCGTTCCAAACTGCGTGGACAGGGGGAAATGTCTCAGGGAAGAAATGAAAGTACCTCCCGGGGAACGATACGAACTGTGCAGGAGCGTCCACGCAGAGATGAACGCCATAATAAACGCTGCAAGGGCGGGCGTCAGCCTTCTTGGAGGAACGCTGTACCTTTACGGAGAGAACGTAAAGGACGACTCGGTAGCCGAGGCCAGGCCGTGCAAGATGTGCAAAAAGATGGTGATAAACGCCGGTCTCAAGGAAGTAATTGTCAAGACGCCTGACGGTAAGAAGGTCTATAACATAGACGACTGGATAAAGGAAGACAACGGTGTCTATACCGAGAAGGGTCTCAAGGGTTACTGATTTCTCGCGGTGATTTTCATGAAGTTTGGAGGCTGGCAGAAGACTTCGCTCATAGAGTACCCCGGTAAGGTTTCAACAGTACTTTTCACAACCGGCTGCAACTTCAAGTGTCCCTTCTGCTACAACAGTGACCTTGTCTTCTGCACAGACAAGATACAGCAAATAGACGAAAAGGACGTGCTCGACACGCTCAGCAAAAGGGCGAAACTGTATCAGGCGGTAATTGTAACCGGGGGGGAACCGACCATGCAAAATGACCTCCCGGGATTTTTTGAGGAAGTCAAGAAACTCGGCCTTCTCACAGGCCTTGAGACAAACGGCACGAATCCGAGAATGCTAAAAGATCTCATAGAAAGTGGCCTGGTGGACTATGTTGCCATGGACATAAAAGCCCCGCTTACGTGGAAAAAGTACTCCAAAGCGGCGGGCATAAAGGACAAGGCTCTTATTGACAATGTAAAGGAAAGTGTAAAAATCATCATGGGTTCTGAAACGGACTATGAATTCAGGACCACGGTCGTCCCGAAACTGCACACTGAAGATGACATACTCTCCATTGCAGCAAGCATAAAAGGTGCAAAAAGATATGTCCTTCAGCAATTCACGCCAAAGGATACGATGATCGACGCAAAGCTTTCAGGGAAGAATCTTTTTTCGTGCAAGCAGCTCAATAAGATAAAGGCGAAAATGGAAGGAAACTTCGGTGAATGCGAGATTCGTAACTGCTGATTTTTTTATAGGATCGGTTTCCTTTCACTGACGCTTCCTCAAAGACTGTTCAGACAAAATCTCCTATAGTCGGTACCGTCTTTTCGCTGCCGCGCCCGTCTTCTCCGCTTTCCTTCATACCTTTAAGTATCCCTTTCATGCGCTTTTCCTTGTGGTGGGACGTCCACAGGTAGCCTTCGTCCCGTGTACCTTCCGTTATGAGCATGACGACTTTTCCTATGTCAGCTCTTCCGACGCGGCCCCTTCTCTGTATTGACCTAAGAGGACTTGGAACGGGCTCGTAGAATACTGCAAGGTTTGCACTCGGTATGTCCAGTCCCTCCTCGCCAACGGATGTTGCCACCAGTATGTTGTGTTCTCCTTCACGGAACTTATCTATGGTTTCGATCTGGTGTTTCTGCGTTACACCATCCTTCTGGCCGACGAAGCGGACCGGCTTTGCACTGCCCACGTTTGACACAGAGTCCACTATATCACTTACGCTTGTCCTGTAGTTTGCAAATATTATTATCCTTGCCTCAGGGTTCTTGGCAAGTTCTGCTTCTACGACTGAACAGAGCTTTGATATCTTCGGGTGGCGCGATCCTTTTTCTGCCATGTCATAGGTTATCTTTATCGCCGTCTTCATCTTGCTGTCGTTTCGCAGCACCTTTCCTGCCTTGGTCTTGTCCTTCTCAAGCTTCTTCCAGTACTCAACAAGCGGCCTTATTCCATGGGTTTCAAGAAGGCCTATGGCGTGCTCAAGCTTTATGCACTGGGTAACTATGGAGATTGCCGCAAACGATGACCTGCTTCCAGAATGTACCTGTGACATGAATTCTGCCTGGAGCCCAAGGAGATCTCTCTTACTGACGATCCTTGCAGGCTTTGTGAAACCGAATTTCTTGAGGTGACCAAGCTTCTTTTTCAGAACTTCCTCCATGAGAAGCTTGATTGAAATGAAAGAAGGTGGAAGGCTCACCCTGATCTGGACTACGTCCTTTTGCTTCACGTAAGGCTTGACGTCTGCGTCCTTTTCTGTCCTTATGTCGACTGCCTCAACGCCGAGATTTTCGCATATCTCGTCTATCTTTTCCTGGCTTGCACCAGGCGAAGCGCTCAGTGCAAGTATCCTTGGCTTCTTGGCCTGCTCCACGTATTTCTTTGCTATGTAAGGGTAAGCGTATCCGCCTATTGCATGGTGGGCCTCGTCGACTACGAGAAGTGAGAAGTCCGAAAGTTCAACAACTCCCTTCTCAAGGTCGTTTCTTATGGTCTGGGGCGTTGCGAATATTATGTCTTTTTTCTCGTAGATCCCCGACCTTTCAGCGGGCTTCATTTCCCCCGTAACGACCTGGAAGCGGCCCTCGTCAACATTGAGAAACTTCTTAAAACTCGAAGAGTGCTGGTTTGTGAGGGGCTTTGTAGGCGCAAGCACTAGTATCTTGCCCTCAGGTATCTTGTCCAGCCTGAAAACTGTAAGCATTATGGCTATTGGCGTCTTTCCAAGGCCGGTTGGAAGCACGACCAGTACGTTTTCGTTGACTGCCCTTCCCAGTATCTGCTGCTGGTAGAGCCTCGACTGAAGCGTGTCTGGCTTTATGAGACGGTGTTTGACGAAATCGGGCATAATCTTAAAATAACTGCAGAGTTAAAATAATGTATGAAAAAAGTACTTGGAATCGTTGAAAAGGTAAATATAATAGGAAAAAACGGTAAAGAGGCACTGGCACTCGTCGACACGGGCGCCAAGATGAGTTCTGTTGACATAAAGCTTGCGGCAGAAACAGGCATAGGACCCGTGGTAAGGGCTGCCAAGATAAAGAGCGCATCAAAGGACACGGGAACGAGAAGGCCCGTACTTGAGGCTACTGTGGAAGTTTCCGGTAAGAAGTTCAAGTCAGAGGTAAATGTCGCCGACAGGAGCAACATGGCATTCCCTGTACTGATTGGACGAAACGTTCTCAAGGGGAATTTCCTCGTTGACTCAGAAAAGAACAGTGAAGTGTTCAAGAAGGTCGTTAAGGAAAAGAAGATGACCTGCGAATACGAATGACGCTTTCGTTCGATATGTCAATTTTAAGGTTTGGTTGATTCAAAATGAAACTTGCAATACTTGGACCGACTCCTGAATTCATGTCACATTCGACCAAAAGGCTCATGGATGAGGCAAAAAAGCAGTTCAAGAACGTAGAATACCTGTCGATAAGGGACGTCGTGCTTACGGTCGGGAAAACTGCTAGCGCCAAGCTTGGCAAAAAGAGCCTGGAGGATTACGATTACATACTACCGAGGATAGACTCAAAAAGGGCCAGCATAGGATACCCCATTCTCAGGTACCTTGACGAGACGGGCGTGAAAAAGCCTTATCCTGCGATGACGGTTCTGGTTGCCCACAACAAGTTCCTCACCTTAATGGAACTTACAAAAAGGGGCGTTCGCGTTCCAGAAACGTGGATAACAGGTTCAAAAGACGTTGCAAGCAAGATCGTGGACAAGCAGAAGCTTCCCATAATAATGAAGCTGCTCTCCGGTTTTGGCGGCGAAGGGGTCATGATAATGGAAAGCAAGAGTGCTGCAAAGGCCACGATAAACGCAATGAAGGGACTGAAGCAGGAGGTACTCCTTGAAGAATACCTTCCAAACCCGGGAGAAGACATAAGGGCGATAGTTGCGGGTGATGAAGTGATAGCGTCATTCAAGAGGATAGCTAGCGCCGGGAGCAAGAAGGCAAACATCCACCTCGGCGGAAGGGGAATCGATTTCAAGCTGAGCCCCGACATGAAAGAAATAGTCATAGAGTCCGCAAAGGCGATAGACAGCAAGATATGCGCAATAGACATGGTAGAAAGCGACGGCAAGCCATACGTAATAGAAGCCAACATAAATCCAGGGCTCAAGGGAATAGAGAATGCAACCAACATCAATGTGGCCCAGAGGATAATGGATTACATAAAGAACGATATGAAGAGATGATTTTACGCATTTTTCTCGATAGAAACCTTTATAAATACTACTGTTAAGTAGTTAATTGATATAAAATGATAGAGATATTTTCCCAGGACACACTTGACCACATCGAAGAAAGGGGCTATGTTCAGGGCGGAATGGCGGCATATGAGAGCTGTTTGGGTGTAGAAGCTGAAAAGCTCACCACTGGCAGAAATTACCAAAGAATATGGCCGGGTGACAATAGCAGAAAGGGTGAGGGTATAAAGGTGGAAGAATTCAAGCTAAGCTTCCTTCCAGCAGAATATGAAATATATGAAAAAATGCCGAATTATTCCGTGATGGAGAATATTCTCTTTGAGCTCTTCATAAAAGAGAACCCCGAAAAGAATGGCAAATACAGGATGCCGTTCGATATCATAAAGAAAAAAACAGAGACAGAGAACCGTCTTACTGGGAACAACTATGGCAATCTCGGCTTTGGTAGCGCCCGCAATCCCCAGCGATGTGCATATGTGATCGACGGGGAAAGAGTGTTTAGTCCCATTTTCACCTTCGCAAACGGTCGTGTTGACATGTACGGAAAAGGTGATGACCCCTGCATGACCAAGATGGAGTACTACAATAAACTCTGTGAGCTCATTGAAGGGGCCAAAAACGGTGGGGGAGCTGTGGATGAGATGATTTTCAATGCTGTGAAGGATGCGTTCATACAAAAAGTCAAAATCTAGCACTATCCTGCATATCTTCAGTGAAAATCCCGCTTTTCGGTGTATATTTTTTAAGCATGCGTCCAATATAGGCACATAACGGTGACCTTATGACACTCTGCATACTTGGACAGGACAAGACCGAGAGCAACCTCAATCTCCTGGAAGAGGCGAAAAAGAAGTTCAATTCAGTGTTCTTCGTGCCTATAGAGAGCATAGGCGTAGGCCTGAACTCAGATTTCAGCATAAGCTACAGGACATCAGACCTTCTCAAGTTCAATGCAATACTTCCAAGGATACCAAGAAAGTTCTATTCATACGCGTACCAGCTCCTCTCGATGTTTCCGACAAACACGTTCATGCCGGTACCGCCAATAGCGTTCCTTCTATCGTCAGAGAGGTTCTTCCTGCTCACTGTGCTTAGGAAAAGGGGTGTTGAAACCATGCACCTGCACCTGGCAAGATCTGTCAAGGCAGCAGAAAGGATACTCGACACTGTGAAATTTCCCGTCGTCATAAGGGTCCCGACGCAGAAGACCGGAGTCACTGTGAAAAGCAGGACAGAGGCAAAGACCATAATAGAGGCGCTTGGATCCCTTGAACACCCTGTCCTCATAGAGGACGTGGTCAAGGACGTGGTCTCCGCGTACGTGGCAAAGCCTGACGTGATAGCGGCGGTCAAGAAGAAGACCAAGGAACAGGACGCTATCTTTGCAAACGGTACGTTCAAATCGCAAAAACTCAGCGTCGAGGCAAAGCAGCTCGCAATAGATGCAGCAACCGCGATGGATACCCAGATAGTGAGGGTCGACATGTCGCTCAAGGGCGAACCGAGAGTCGTAAATGTGGAGCTTGGTCCCGATCTCGTCGCACCGAGCAAGGTTACAAGGGTGAACATACCAGAAAAGGTAGTGGAAGCACTTCATGTCAATTACAAGCAGCACCTTGAAAAGCCAATGATAGTCAAGTTCTTCGAGGATGCAAAATCAGTTATGAAGGACGTAATGAAGGAAAGGTAACGCTTTTTTAAGATTGTGCGCAAAATATGACCATGGACCTTAATTCCGTCTCAGGGCAGATATCGTCATGGATTCTCGGCTTTTCCGGAGGAATGTTTCCCGATTATGTCGTGACCGGACTTAACATAACGATACAGCTATTGATGGTAATCGTTGCTGCCTACGTAACTGGAAGGATAGGCAAGCTCATTGCCACAAAGCTTATGAAAATAGTCGGGCTAAAGAAACTGACCGAAAAGTCCTGGGCTGATAACGTCCTCAGCATAACGGGGTACAAGGGAGGCATAGTTGAACTGATCGGCGACCTCGTCAAATGGCTGATATACATACTTTTCTTCGCACTGGTACTGCAGATTGTCGGCCTGACGGGAGTGGCGTCAATGGTCGGGGCTGCAGCAGGACTTGTTCCCGTGTTCATAGGTGCCATACTGCTTGTAGTGATAGGGCTCATAATAGCAGACTTCTTCGGAAAGGTTTTCCAGGAAGCAGGAAGCAAGATGCTTGGAGGCGAAGATTTCGGCAAGTTCGTCGGAGGCCTTGTGAGATACACTATAGGGATGGCTGTCATCATAATGGCGCTGGCACTACTTGGCATAAACACCGCGGCGCTTGCGATACTGCTTTCAGCGCTGCTTGTAACCGTCATAATCATAACGGGACTTGGCATAAAAAACGTCATGCCCGAGGTGACCGCAGGGCTCCAGGTCAAGAACACGTTCAGGGTGGGTGACAAGGTTAAGATAGGTGAACATTCAGGTGTCATAGAAGAGATCGGGCAGCTCTCGACGAAGCTCAAGTCTAACGGCAGTGCCGTGATACTACCAAACACCGAACTGACAACAAAGCCCGTGGAAAAGGTCAGGAAAAGGTAACGTCTTCTGCGCAGTTAAAAACAAATAGAATCCGCGACAATATAATATACAGTGCTTTTTTCAAAAGCAGGTGGAAAATGAAGGTCAAGCCGGGTTTCATGGTATTTGAAAACGAAGGCAGTGACATAACGTGGGCGACTCCGCATTCGGGACCGGCGCTTGAAACACCCACATCCAGGGACGAGAATTCCGACACTGTAGCAAGCCTCTGCTGGATGAAGGTCGGCGGAAAGTTCGTTTTGGCAACGATACCAAGAAAAAGGATACTTGGGATAGACCTAAACAGGGATCCACCACCTCCATCAAAGGCCGTCAAGTATTACAATGACTTTGTCAATGACGAGAAGCAGGACCATCTTCTCGAGTACAGGGAAAAGTATGCATGGGTCGCTGAGAACAAGGCTGACCACAACAGGAAGCTGAAGATCTACAAGGGTTTCTGGGACGAGGTGAAAAAATCCGGGAGGACGGTCGTATTCATACACCGCAAATTCTCAAGGATGAAGAACTATCCCAGCATAATGGACGTCGTCGCATACGAGGATTACGGGTTCAGCAGGAAGATACTTGCACCCATAATAAGAAGACTCAACAGGAAGTACGAAGACTTCCTCGCGTCGATAGGCGAGAACTACAGGAATGCCATACTTCTTGAGCAGAAAAGGGTGCTTGAGCGGATCATAGAGATATACGGAAGTCTTGACCTAAACGTCATAAAGGCCGAATACAAGCAGCTGATAAAAGGAGACCTCAAGGTCATAGGGGCGCATGCAGACAGGAAGCTTGCGGATAGGCTGGAAAATCATTTCACAATAAAAAACTTCATCCGCGCGTGCAGGTCGTCCCTTGAGAACGCGGGGGAGCCGAGGATAACACTTGAATCCATATTCAGGGGAAGCCATGGCAGGAGCCAGACGGCTGGCATATGCAAGCGCAAGAACGTCATAAGCATAGAGTCCAATGCTTTCATGAACTACTGGTACCCAAACGAGGCATCCAATATTGTGCTTGACATAGTCAATGCCATACAGCCCATGAGAAAGATCACCGAATACTTCAACGACGAGTACTGAGCCCGGCCACATTTAAACAGTGTGCGGACAATATTTCTTCATGATAAAGATAAGAAATTTCAGACCAGAAGATGCTGACTGGATCTGTGATTTCAAGAAGGAAACTTCAAAGACTGACTTTCCCGGGTGCACTTTCGACAGAAAGCTTTTCAAAAAGCTCATACTCCACAATTCCAGCAAGTTCCCAGAGTGCGTGAAAATAGCTGAAGATGACGGGAAGATCGTTGGATGCATCTGGTTCAAGGTCATACAGAGCGTTATGGGAACCTTTGGCAGGATCGAGTACGTGTACGTCGACGAGCAAGTCAGGGGAAAGGGGCTTGGGAAAATGCTCGTAGACGAGGCAGAGGACCATTTCAAAAAACACGGCATAGATAAAATCAAGCTCAGCGTCACTGTGGCAAACGATCCTGCACTATCATTTTACAGGAAACTTGGCTATAACGTGAAACGCTTCAAGATGGAAAAGGATTTATAAGTTGGCATCAAATATTCTTCATGGCTTTGAAAGTCTCCGGGATTCTTGCAATAACTTTTGTTGCACTTTGTCTTGTAGCCGCGCCTGCACAGGCAGTCGACGTACTTGAAAGCCAGGAAGACATCGTACTGACCCTTGAAAGGGGCACCTCACATGAGTTTCCGCTTCTCCTTCAGAACGTGGATGAAATAAGCACGCTGGAATCTGCAGGTGACATAGAAGGCTGGATAGGCTTCTGGGAAGATGGTGAGAACGAGTATGAAATATATCCCGGCCAGAGTTACGTTCAGATCGTAATAGACGTGCCTGACGACGAGGATCTCGGCGAATATGACGGTGAGGTAAGGTGGGACGGCAAGACGCTTTCCACCATATCCGTCAAGGTGACACTTGAACTCAATGACGTGATGTCATACGAGACTCTTTCAGACATGGACGATGACGTGGGCGCCCTTCAGGACAGGGTCGAACTCCTGACCGACGGTATAATAGATCTGAGAACGCAGGTTGCCACACTGGAATACAACATGTCCGAGAAGGTGGAAGAGATTTATGAATACCAAAAGGACCTCACGGAACTTGAAAAGGAGAAAACCGAGCTTGAAAGAAAACATGAGGATCTCAGTGAAGATTACGTGGAACTTGAAGAGAAGTACAGCGAAGTTTCAGAATCAAACGAGGAACTGAACGCGCTCACTGGAGCGCTTGCGGGAACGCAGGTTCCGGGCATGTTCATCGGGGGCTTGCTTGCAGGCGTCATAGCAATGGCAGTCATAATAAGAAGGGAAGAAGTGAAAAGGAAAGTCAAGCGAAAACTGAGCAATTCGATGGACAGGTCCAAAAAGGACGAATTCAAATATTCTTTCGGTAAATAATCAGTTCCTCTTTCCCTTGTGCTGAAGTCCTCTGGATTTCTTTCCCGCTGAAGTAAGGCCCCTGCTTGCTCTTCCAGACTGCTTGGGAGAGACTATCTTTGCTTTCTTGACAGACGGGTTGTGGCTATCGGCCAGTATGACCTCATACCACATGTGCTTGCCGTCTTCACCCACCCAGTAAGAATTGATGACTTCCATGTTCTTGTACTTCGTTGCAGCCTTTTCTTCTGCGACCTGCTGCTTTGGCTTGTTTAGCGTGAAGAAGCGTCCTGACCTCATCGGTCTCCTACCACCGGACACGTTTGGTGTCTTCCTTCCGCCGCGGTTCACGCGCACCCTCGCTACGACGATTCCCTGCTTGGCCTTGTAGCCGAGGCTCCTTGCCCTGTCGATCCTCGTTGGCTTTTCAGCCCTTGTCACGACAGGCTCACTTCTCCACTGGACCAGGCGATTCTTCTGGATTTCGCCAAGACCCTCGGAGGGCTTTTTCCACAGCGCAGACAGATACTTATACATACCATCACTTTTACACTGGAAAGCTTATAAATGTTGGATATTAAAATATATTTAACTCTTCACACGATTTATAAATTAATGAGGTGATTTGATGCACGCTGCTGTAAAGATTCTGATCGGTCTTCTGATAATAGTGGTGGGCTTCGGTCTTTTTGTCGACTCCGTTTACGCAAACAAATGGACGGGTATAACCATAAACTGGTGGCAGAACTTCAAGGTTGTCATCACTGGCGTGATACCGCCGCTGCTTATACTAGTCGGTTTGTTCATAGTATGGCTGGAAGCGGATGAACTCAAGGCAGAAAAAGAAATCAGCGAAGAACTGACTGCCAGCAACGAAGACGTAAAGAAGGCTGTGGCTCCCAAGAAGAAAACAGCCAAGAAAAAGAAGTGATTCATGCCAGTTTTCATGTTTTTCTGGCAATAATTTTATTTATCATGAGAATTCAAGATGCAGGCAACCGTCCCTGAATGATTTGCCCGTGAGCCTGAAATTCTCGGGTTTTGTAAGTATCTTGAAGTAGGCCTTGTCACCTGCAACGGCCTTGACTTCGACAGAAGATCCAAGTTCCCTTATATCTACGTCTTCACTGCGACCAACATCGGGCATCACCATCTCAACAGATACCTTGTCACCAATGCGTTTTACTTCTGTTTTTGGCTCCTCGGTAACCTTTGGTGCACTGCTCCTTCGAAACGACGGTAAGGATATCTTGCGTTCTTTTTGTACATTTTCACGCTTCATGCCGAATTTCTGCTCCATCTGCTTCTCCACATTTTCCTTATTGACTCCACCAAAAGTCTTGACGTCAACTCTGGGCTTCATCCCGGTACCACTTTTTATGTGGACGCTGAAGCCCCGGCCACGCGGAGGAACGTTTCCGTGTTTCCTTCCATCGGAACTGAAGAAAGGCGAGATGTCTATTGCCTGCATGTCCTTTTCAATCCCATTATCCACGCGTTCGATTTCCTTGAAACTGCTCTTCATCCTTCCAAAGACCTGGCTGAAAAGATCTCGCCCAAAATCGTCCAGTGCGTTCCCACCCTTTCGTGAGCCGCACTTTGGACAGAATCCCCAGTCTTCTTTCATTTCAGAACCGCATCTTGCGCATTCCATAGTAGAATCTTTTTGTACTCAATTATTAAAAGTTTACCGGAGAAAACGTTTCAGTAAAGTTCCTCGTCAACTGCTTCTTCGTCGTCAGATCCTTCTTTTTTTGCAGTCCCAGATACGAACTTGTTGTATGCAAAAAATCCCACAAATGCAACTACTACTACGACAACTATGATAATGATCCACGTGAAAAGCGACCCGTCATCAGAATCGCTTCCCCCGCCAGAAGGTACGCTTTCGAGCTGGGATATGACGCTATCAAGCGCCTCATACTTTGCCTGGGCACTCATGTAACTTTCCTTTGCAGAAGCGTAATCTTCGGAACTCAGGCTACTGGATGCAGTCTCAAGCTCGGCATCCGTGAAGTAGAAAATCGAATTGATCTTCTCTGTGTCAAATCCCGCGTCTGAGAATTCCATCTTGAGACTCTCGATGTCAGACTCAAGCGTTGACACTTCGTCTGCGATGTCCTTTGTGCAAAGCATGTTAACGAAAATCTTTGCAGTTCCTGCGCTGCTTGTAACGTCGACTTCCCCTGATACCCTTTCATTTTCGGGAGTGATCTCAAGTGACAGCGTCTCAAAAGAGTTCTTCTCAACAGAACTTGGCAGTGTGGCGTCTGTCACGTCAAGTGAGCTGCTTGGATCATAATCAAATTCGCTGGCTCCTTCATCATCCAGTGCCTGGATTGTGAACGTGCGGGTCACCGGAACGTTGACTACGCAATCATATTCTGTCCAGATTCCCGGACTGACCATGATACCGGAGCCTCCAGTACACTGAGTAGTCGTAGTCGTTTCAACATTGACATCCAGCGTCACGTCAATTGGAACTTTTATACTGTCTCCAGACATCACAAGTATCCTTCCGGCAGTACTGGAGGAAAGGGAAGACGGGTTGACCGTGACCTCGAGTGTAGTGGTGGAAGATCCCTGTACAGTTTCTCCGTCTAAATCCATGGTCACGTAACTTGTGATGTCCTCGGTGCTGAGGGTGAGACTGACGCTTTCGTTTCCGACATTCTGAACCGTGACGTTCTTTTTCATTTTCTTGGAAAGGTCTGTGATGTCGAAATTCAGTGCCTGTGGATACGTATTGATGAGCTCATATACCGTGAATGTCTCCTTGGCACTCTTTCCCCCTGCGGTAACCGTCACCTCATAATCACCATCCTCTGACCCCGTTATGTGGAACTCGTGGCTGTATTCCTGGTTCAGCGAATTGGTCGAACCCAGTGATTCTGTCTTTCCGCTTGGCATTTTAACACTTGCAGAAACCTGGCTGTATTTAGTCCTTCCGGAGATGACGACAGTCTCTCCTATAGCATATGTTTCCTTGTCCGTGTCAATGTTAAGCTCAACTGCATCCCCGCCCATCTCAAACTTCACGAAATCTCCACCGGTTTCACTACCGGCTGTCCTGAAGCCAAAGGAAGCGTAGTAAGTGCCCTCTGACAGTGAATCTATTTCGAAAGTGTAGCGCCCGGGAAACGCGGTCTCTGTCAGGTTTACGTTATCAAACCCGCTTACCAGTTCGCCGTCTTCAGCGTCGTATATCGTGATCCATACTTCATCCGTATCAGTTGGGGCATCTGCAGTCACATAAACCACCCCGTCTCCGCCTACATTGATCCCAGCGGTCATCGACCTGGAATGTATTGAAACTGTCCTGTTGAATTCAACCATATCGGTGAAATCACTAGCAGCAAAATCGATCCTGAACTGACCACCTGTCTTGAAAGGAGTTGGTCCACAGTTGCCATAAAACGTACTGGTCTTGCCGGAAAACTCGCATATCCAGCAGTTACCGAATTTATGCAGGGACCCGCCATAATCGACGTAATTGAAGGTGTATGGGTCCAGTACTTCCCATCGTACCTTCATCGGGTCCGAAATCGAGTCGAGCCTATAGCTGACCTCGCTTTCAGGTATCACAAGAAGCATGCTCGCATTGACCGAGGGGTAAGATGGCAGCTTCTCAAGGTCGCACACATTCAAAGCCTGCGCATTTCCCACTAGGAGAAAAAACAGTGCTGCTGCGAGCAGAAAACCGGTTTTCTTCATACTATAAACTTTGCTTTAGCCTATACTTAAATATTATTTTACATAATAGAGATACTATGGTATCCATAAACGATTTCAAGGCACTAGACCTGAGAGTGGGAGAAGTCATATCCGCTGACCCGGTAGAGGGAAGCGACAAGCTCTTCGCGCTGCAGGTTGACGTAGGTGGAAGGCAGGTGCAGCTCGTGGCCGGATTAAAGGGTCATTACAACGAGGACGAGATCGTTGGCAAGAAGATAATAGTCGTTGCGAACCTCGACCCCGCCAATATCAGAGGAGTGGAATCCCAGGGTATGCTTCTTGCAGCACTTGACGGATCCACTGTAAGCCTGCTTACCGTAGACAAGGACGTCTCGGTTGGTTCGAAGATCATGTGAACGGGACCAGATCTGAGTGATGGAATGAAGCCCAGTCCCTTTTTTATTTTTCTGTTCCATTAATTTTCTATGCCCGAAAAGAAGGTCGAGATAATAGCAGACCACCGGGAAAAACCTAGCAAGACGTTTGAGTGGCTCAGGACATTTGATGCGAAAATATCCGAAAAGCAGCTGGACGTCGCAGACTACGTAGTGTCGGACCAGATAGGCATAGAAAGAAAGACTGTAGACGACTTCCTGAACTCATTCTTCAACAACCGCCTATTTGACCAGCTTGAGAAGATGACGTCATCTTTTGAAAAGCCGCTCCTAATAATCGAGGGTGACCCATCAATGCTTTTTGAGACCAGGAAGGTCCACCCTAACTCCATACACGGCCTGCTCTCGTCCATAACGCTGGATTACGGCGTTCCCATACTGTGGTCGCATTCGCCGAAGGTGACTGCGGCACAGATTTACTGGATAGGACACAGGGAACAGGTAAAGAAGAGTAATGGTGTCCAGGCGAGGACATGCAAAAGGAATAGGAACACTAAAGAGCACCAGGAGTTCCTCGTTTCAGGACTGCCAAAAGTCAACACAAAGCTCAGCCGTCGCCTCCTCAGCGAATTCGGCACAGTGAAAAGGATCTTCAGCGCAAAGGAAGAACGGCTCATGAAGGTGCACGGCCTTGGAAAGAAGAAGGCAAATGAGATATGGTGTATATTAAACGAGAAGTACGAAGAGGACTAGTCTGTGCACTTTTTAATAAACGAGAGTGCCTCTTCCCTGCCGAGAAAATCGCCAACTTCCATACGTTTTCCCTCAATTCCAGCAAAGACGTTTAATACGAAATCCTTCAGCTCATTCCTTATGGATTCTGTTATCTGTGCCTTCTCATATTTCAGTGAAGCCAGCACGTTGCTGTCTTGCATTCCGTCTTCCTTCTGCTGCATCATACCGACAGGCTCGCACTCGACAGTACTCCCCTGCTGAAGTTTCCTCTCTGTTATTACATAGCAGTCGACGTTATCACCGTCGCCAGAAGTAGTACCAATAATGAAGCCGTAAGGATACGGATACTTCCTTGAGACTTTCACCGTCTTTACGTATTCTAGCGTCTTCTCGTCATAGTTGCTCTTCTTGTCAGAACCCGCTTCGTTCTCGATGAACACTCTTACCGTTTCCATACACGATTCTTTGTAAAATAGAAGTAAATGCTTTAGCTATTTCTTCCTTGCGCACGCTTTAACGAACTCAAGGAAGAGCGGGTTTGGCTTCAGCACCCTGGAGGTGAACTCCGGGTGGAACTGGCTTGCCATGAAGAACGGGTGCTTTGGAAGCTCAAGTATCTGCATGATGTCGCCGCTTTTGTCGTGGCCGGAGAACACAAGATCTGATTTCTCAAGCTTCTCCCGGTATTCGGGGTTGAACTCGTACCTGTGCCTGAACCTTTCACGGACCTTAAGCGAACCGTAAAGCTTGTGCGCTTTCGTGCCCTTCTTGATTATGACATCCTGGCCGCCAAGCCTCATTGTGCCGCCTTTCTTGTAGACATTCTTCTGGCTTGGAAGCAGATCTATGACCGGGTACGGCGTGTTCTCGTCGATCTCTGTACTGTTTGCCTTCTTCAGGCCACACTCGTGTCTTGCAAACTCCGCGGAAGCCAGCTGGAATCCGTAGCATAATCCGAGGAACGGTATGCCTTGCTCCCTTGCATGCTTTATGCATTCAATCTTTCCTTCAGTGCCCCTGGAACCAAAGCCGCCTGGAACCAGTATCCCGTCAACGTCCTTTAATGCATCCTTAGCTTTCGTCTTGCCTTTCTCAATATCAGTAGTCTCTATCCACTTTATGCCAACGTCGCAACCGACCAGGGCGGACGCGTGCTTGAGCGACTGCTCGATGGAGACGTAAGAATCATGGAGCGCAGTGTACTTGCCTGTCATGGCCACGGTGACCTTCTTCCTCGCATTCTTCATGTTATCCGTCATCACCTTCCAGTCCTTCAGTCCGTTGCCGCTTCTTTTCTTGATCTCAAACATGTCCATGACCTTCTTGTGGACGTCCTGGTTCTCAAGAACGACTGGAAGCTCGTAGATATTCTTGAGGTCCTGGCCGCGTATTATGTCGTCCTCGGGAACGCCAGTGAAAAGCGCTATCTTGCTTATTATCTTCTGCTCTATCGGGACCTCGCACCTCAGGAATATGAAATCCGGCTGCACGCCTATCCCCCTCAGCTTCTGGACGGACTGCTGGGTGGGCTTTGTCTTCTGCTCCCCTACCACCTTGACCACCGGGACCAGCGTACAGTGGACGAATATCACATCCTCCACCATGGACAGCTGCCTCAGAGCCTCAAGGAATATGAGATTCTCTATGTCACCGACAGTGCCACCGACCTCGATGAGTTCGACATCGGCATCGTTGTCGTCTGCGACCTTCATGAACCAGTCCTTAAGGTCGTCAGTGATGTGCGGTATCAGCTGGACGGTCTTTCCAAGGTAGTCGCCGCACCTCTCGCGCTCTATGACCTTCTTGTATATCTTTCCCGTGGTTATGTTAGAATCGCAGGTCAGGTTCATGTCTAGGAACCTCTCGTAGTTTCCAAGGTCCATGTCCACCTCGCTGCCGTCGTCAAGAACGAACACCTCACCGTGCTCTATCGGGTTCATGGTACCTGCGTCCACATTCAGGTAAGGATCTATCTTTATCGGGACCACCGTCATTCCTTTCGACTGCAGCAGCCTTCCGAGAGAAGCAGTGAATATGCCCTTGCCGAGCCCGGAGATGACGCCTCCTGTCACGACGATGAACTTCCTTTTGCCTTCGGTCCTTCCACGAAACGGTTTTTTCCTATGCACAATATATTTTCTCCTGCGGAATATAAAAATATTCACTCATACCCAACGAAAGCTAGTCAGCGTATTTCACGCTGGGCGTCGCATCCGTGGTCACGTTGAGGCCCAGCTTCCGTAGCCCTGACTCGTCACCCTCGGTGGGCATATGGGTAGTATGCATCTCGCAGCCCCTCATCTTCTCCAGCGCTTCAAGCGTGCCCTTGACTTTCGGATTCTCCGATACGCCTATCGACAGGGCGACCAAGGTCTCCGCCAGGTTGAGGCTTTCGGAGCTCTCTCCAAGTATCTCCGTCTTCAGCCTCCTTATGCACCGTATCACAGGTGGAGGCAGGAGGTGTATGTCATCAGGTATGCCTGACAAGGCCTTTATGGCGTTCATGACAAGGGCGGATTCAGCGTGTAACAACGGTGAGTTCTTGCCCGTGACTATCCGGCCGTCCGGAAGCTCCATGGCCGCCCCGCAGAAGATGCCTCTGTTACCCTTGCCGGATTTCTCAGCGTCCCTTGCCGCCTTCCTCGCAGGCCTGACAACGCGCCTGTCTTCTTCCTTGACCCCTGCCTTGCTCATGATGGCCCTTATCCTCTCAAGCGTTTCCTGGGACTCGGCGCCAGTGAAGACCTCCTTTTTGTACCTGAAGTATCTCCTCACTATCTCCTGCAAGGCGGCGTCCCTCACAGCGCTGTCGTCGACTATGCCGGACCCTGCCATGTTGACTCCCATGTCGGTCGGGGACTCGTAAAAATCATTCCCATTACCTGCGATCCTCTTCAGTATGTTCTTCAGAAGGCTCAGGTTCTCGATGTCCCTGTTGTAGTTGACGGCCTTCTTCCCGTAGGCCTTCAGGTGGAAAGGGTCTATCATGTTGACGTCCCCAAGGTCTGCGGTAGCCGCCTCGTATGCTATATTGACCGGGTGTTCCAGAGGCAGGTTCCATATGGGGAATGTCTCGAACTTGGCGAACCCTGAGCTGACACCAAGCTTATGCTCATGGTAGATCTGGGTCAGGCAGAAGGACATCTTCCCGCTCCCGCCGCCCGGGCCTGTGACGACTACTATCGGCTTGTCTATCTTGACGTAAGGCTGGGAACCGTACCCCTTGTCGCTCACCACGACATCGAGGTCATCGGGATAGCCCTTTATCTCCCTGTGGACATATACCTTGATGCCGAGGTTCTCAAGCCTCCTCTTGAACTTGACAGCCCTCCCCTCCCCATCGAATCTCGTTATTATGACGGAATGGACCGTCAGCCCCCTGTCCCTTATGTCACGTATGTCCTTTAAGGTCTGCTGGTCGTAAGTGAGCCCGAAATCGAACCTTATCTTGCCCTTCTCTATATCCTTGGCTCCCACGCAATAGACTATGACCATGTCCTTCTTCAGACGCTGGAACATCTTCACCTTCGCCTCCGGGTCGTAACCCGGAAGGACCCTGGCCGCATGATAATCGTAGCACAGCTTTCCGCCGAATTCCAGATAAAGCTTCTTGCCGAACCTGCCGACCCTCTCAAGGATGGCATCTGTCTGCACATCAAGGTATTTCTGCGTATCGAAACCGAGAACCCGCTTCCTGCCATTACATGTTGTGGCCTTCTGCATAATAGATTATGCAAGAATGGGTATAAAAAAATTTCCAATTAACCGCTCCGGCAAAAAACTTAGGCTGCCATCGGATTGACTTTCAGTCCGATCTCCTGGAGCTTCTCGCTGAAGTTCCCAAGAGCAAGGTGAATGTCGTCTTCGTTCCTTGAACCAGTGCAGATTATCTTTCCTGTACCGAAAAGGAGAAACGCCACCCTCGGTTCAAGTAGCCTGAAAACGAGTCCTGGGAAAGATTCCGGCTCGTACTCGCTGTTTTCAAGCATGACTGCGATCTCGTCGAGCGCCAGCTTCTCCTTTGCCTCTATCTGGGTTGAAGCTACGATGTTTTCGACCCTGAGATCGTACTTTTTGGGCATGTCAAGCCCTAGGTTTCGAAGGTCTCCAACCACCTTCTCGACAGCGGTCCTTGCAAGATCTATGCTCCTTGCACCCGTGCACACTATCTTTCCTGAAGAGAATATCAGCGTCGCGACTGCTGGGTCCTTTATCCTGTATATCACTCCCGGGAATGATTCCGGCGAGTATTCAGCAGATTCCAAATCCTGTGAAACCTGCTCAAGAGGTATGTCTTTTCCAAGCGTTGCGAAGACAACGACATTCTCGACTTTCACGTTAAATCCTGACATCATAAACACCTTTCCATGTCACTTCGGCTGCTATTAATACAGACGTAAGTTTTTTAAAGGGAAAAGAAGTTCCGGTGATAAGTTTAAAAATGTATCGAGAACATCGGTGCATTTGATTCTTTTATTAACAGAAAAGAAAATTATTCCATGAAAAACGCGCTCATCGTGGGACGATTCCAGCCCTTCCACAAAGGTCATCTCACTCTCATAGAGAACCTCTCCAGAAGATACGGTGAAATATACATCATAATCGGCTCGGCTACAGAAAGCGGCACGCTGAAGAATCCCTTCACAGTAGAGGAAAGGATCGAGATGATAAAGCGCGCTCTTGAAGCAAGGGGTATGACGAATTTCGAGATAAGCTCTGTAGAGGACTTCCACGACGACAAGTTGTGGACGACCGCGATAAAGAAGGCCTTCAGCTTCGACGTCGTGTATTCAAGGAACCCATGGACTATCGAATGCTTCAGAAAGAACGGAGTCAAGGCGAGGAGTCACAAGTTCTTCCATGAGAGGAAGTACAGCGGAAACGAGATAAGAAAGAGGATAAAAAAGGGAGTGTCATGGGAAGACCTGATTCCGGCGGAAGTTTACGCTTACCTCAAGACGATAAGGGGAGAAGAACGATTAAAGAAACTGTCAAAGGGTACATGAAATACGTCATTTTTCTCATCATACTCGCATCGCTGCCCATTGTACAGGCAGCGACAGTAGAGACGTTCGTTTCTCCTGACTCCTCATTCTCAGCACTATCTGAATTCATCGGGAACGCGAACGAATCGCTTTACATCGCATCATACACGTTCAGCTCTCCTGAGATGACCAAGATGCTGCTGGCCAAGAATGCCGAAGGCCTCGACATAGGCCTGATAATCGAGAAGAGTCCCGCGGGAGGCATGTCGGATTACCAGATCGCGTCACTCTGCGCGCTGTATGTGAACAACATAACGGTGCTGCTCTACGACGGGCCCCTGCGCTACATGCACGCAAAGTATGCTATAAGGGACGAGACCGATCTCCTCGTTACAAGCGAGAACTACGGCTATTCAGGATTCATGCCAGACGCTGACTATGGAAACAGGGGGTGGGGCATTATCTCAGACGGTGAAATCACGGGAGAACTTTTAGAAGTATTCATCGATGACAGCACGGATTCCGTGCCTTTCGTCTGCCCTGCTGGAAATTACAAGATCAGCGGATGGAATCCCGCAGGAGCTTACAGGCCCATATTCAATTCCAACATCTTCACAGACCAAAACGTTGAACTGATATATTCTCCCGATTCACTTGATTACCTACTCGAGCTCATAAATTCTGCCAAAAAATCGATAGACGTACAGCAGATGTACATTTACACGCACTGGGGCTCGGTGAGCGGGGACAGCGTGGAAAGCGCTCCGAGTCCTGTACTCGAGGCACTGCTAGACAAGGCAAGAAGCGGCGTCTTCGTGAGGATCATGCTCGATTCCACGTACTACCAGATGGATCCTGAAAAGTCTGTTAGCAACTACAACACGATAGAATACGTCAACGGGATTGCTGAAAATGAGGGCATACCGATAGAAGCGCGCGCGATTAATCTCGATTCAAAGGGACTCTCGATGCTGCACAACAAGGGAATAATAGTCGATAGCGAAAGGGTACTTGTGTCAAGCATCAACTGGAACGAGAACAGCATAATGAACAACAGGGAAGTCGGCATCATCATAGAAGGTGACGCTGCTGCATATTACCAGGAAGTGTTCGACCATGACTGGGAAGAGCAGGTACAGGAATACGGCATGGGATTTGGTCCGGCAATGGCATCGCTTGGTGCGCTTGTGATCATAGTTTTATATTTCTGGAAGAGAAAGGGTTTCTAAGGTGAAGAGATGGTCACAAAAGATGGTATAGAGACGGAAGTTAAGTTTCGGATAGACGATCCTGAAGAGATGGTTGAAAAACTGAAAATCCTGGGCGCGAAGCATGTCAAGTCTGGTCTTGAGACGAACTTGATGTTTGGAAGAAAAGACGTTACTGACAAAAAAGAGAGACTGAAGCTGAGACTGAGATCATTTGGTGGTGATGTTGTCATAACGCGAAAGGAAAAACCGGAAGGAGAGCCAGAGGAATTCAAGGTAAGAGAAGAGCTCAAAGTCGCGGTGGACAACTTTGATAATGCGAAGAAGCTCCTGGAAAAAATGGGATTCGTCCCAAAATGGACTTACGAAAAAAAGAAGCGGGTATGGATGCTTGACGGTGCAGACATTGAGATAGTCTCCGTACCAGTCATTGGTAACTTCATTGAGATTGAAACTCCACTGGAGAACATGAAAAAAGTCATCAAGAAGCTAGGTTTGGACATCAAGGACTCGACGAAAGACAGTTACAGAGACATTTACCGGGATTTCCGCAAGGTTGATGGTCTCCCAAGAGATGATCTCACATTTTCCAAGGATGAAAGAATGTCACATTAACGTTTTTTAATCACGAACGGTGAATTTACTTCATGGAAAGGACTATCATAGCCGATATCGGCAAGAATACTGGAAAGGAAGTGCTCCTGAAGGGCTGGATATACAGGACCAGGTCAGGCAAGGACATATCTTTCGTTGTGATGAGGGACTATTCCGGAATAGTCCAGTGCGTCGTCAAGGAAGGTGTGAAAGGGTTTTCTGATGCACAGAAGGCATTGATAGAGTCTTCGGTCGAACTGAAAGGGAAAGTGAAGAAGGACGAGAGGGCGCCCGGAGGCTACGAGGTGCAGGTTACTGATTTCAATGTCGTGGGATTCGCTGAGGATTTCCCCATAAAGGCGCAGCAGAGTCCTGAACTGCTGCTGGACTGGAGGCACCTTTGGGTGAGGAGCCAGAAGCTGAACAAGATATTTAGGATAAGGTCTACGATACTCGGCGCAATAGACGAATATTTCAGGAAGCAGGGATTCTTCGAGATACAGTCTCCGTCCATAACAACGATGGCATGTGAGGGTGGTTCGACGCTATTTGAGATGAAGTACTTCGGACAGAAGGCCTACCTTACGCAGTCATGGCAGCTGCACGCAGAAGCGCTCGCCTCGTCGCTTGAAAAGATTTACTGCATAGCACCGAGCTTCAGGTCAGAGAAGAGCAGGACGAGGCACCACCTCGCGGAATACTGGCACGCCGAGGCAGAGGTGGCATGGATAGACCACGAAGGCTCGCTGAAGATACAGGAAGGTCTCGTGTCGCACGTGGTGCAGACGTGCCTGAAGAAGCACAAAAAAGAACTGCAGAACCTCGGCGCCGACGTTAAGATGCTTGAGAAGGTCAAGGTACCGTTTGAGAGGGTGCCTTACGAAAAGGTCATGGAACTTATGAAAAAGAAGGGGGTGAAGATGAAATGGGGCGACGACGTGACGGACCTGCAGCTCAGGTCGCTTTCAGAAGACTTCAAAAAGCCCTACTTCATCACGGACTGGCCAAAGGATTCCAAGCCCTTCTACATGCTTGAAAATCCGAAGAGCCCAAAGACCGTGCTGAACGCAGACCTCATAGCACCCGGTGATTCAGGAGGAGAACTGATAGGCGGTTCCGCGAGGGAGACCGACCCAAAGAAGATACTTGCAAGCCTCAAGAGAGAAGGAACCGACCCCAGCAACTACGGATGGTACATGGACGTGAGAAGGTTCGGCTCGGTGCCGCACGCAGGATTCGGTATGGGCGTGGAGCGCCTCACCCAGTGGATATGCAACGTCGACCACATAAGGGACTGCATAGCATTCCCGCGGACGATAAGCAGGGTTTATCCTTGACGCGCCTTTTTTATTCTCTTCGCTTATTTTATGTTGTGGGCCCGTAGCTTAACTTGGATATAGCATCCGGCTTCGGCTTTGTTAAGCGAAAGCTTATCGAGGAGGATACCGGAGGGTTGGGGGTTCGAATCCCTTCGGGCTCACTTTTCTTTTATTAGATAAACAAAAGAATAATTGTGGTAGAATGAAAGTTCTTGGTATAAATGGTTCACACCGAAAGGAAAGCACGACACGGTTCTTCCTGCAGAAGGCTCTTGACGTATGCGAAAAGGAAGGTCTTGAGACTGAACTTTTAGAACTTCACGACAAGGAAATAACATCCTGCACCGTATGCGGCCTATGCGCGAGCAAATTCGAATGCAGCATCAAGGACGGCATGACAAAACTCTATGAAAAGATGGCGACTGCGGATGCCATAATATTATCATCACCCTCATACTACGGCATGGTCAGCGGCAAGTTGAAGAACATGTTCGACAGGTCACTTCCTCTGAGGAGGAACGGTATGAAGCTTTCTGGAAAGGTCGTGGGAGCGATATCAAATGGTGCCAGCAGAAACGGCGGGCAGGAATTCGTCTGCTCCCAGATACTTAAATGGGGAGGCCTGCAGGAGATGATAGCCGTGGCTGACAAGAAAAGCGCTCACTTTGGCGGCATTGCGTGGGTTCCCAGGGGAAGCAGGCCGGAGGATGACAAGATCGGCATCGAGACTTCGGAAAACCTCGGACTGAAGATTGCGGAGACTCTCAAAAAAATGAAGGTGACAGAATGAAAATATCAATCGGATCCGATCACGCAGGATTCAAGGCAAAGAAAGTGCTGGTCAAGAAACTGAACGAAGTGTACGAAATAATCGACTGCGGGACGATGAGCGAAGATCCTGTGGACTATCCCGACTACGCCTCGAGGGTGACGGAGGCCGTCGCTTCAGGCAACGCCGACAAAGGAATACTGATATGCGGCACGGGTATAGGAATGTGCATGGCCGCAAACAAAGAAAGGGGCATAAGGGCAGCGCTCTGCTATGACATGGAAACGGCAAAACTCAGCCGCCTGCACAACGACGCAAACGTCCTCTGTATGGGAGCTCGGATACTTGACGCTGGAAGGATGGTAAGAATCGCGAAGGTGTGGATGGAAACAGACTTCGAAGGCAAAAGGCATAAAACACGCGTTGACAAGATTATGAATATGGAGAGATGAAATGGTGAAATTGCAACTCGCACTCGATTTTAAGAACCTTGATGATGCACTCAGCGTGGCGGAAAAGGCTGCAGACCATGTGGACATAATGGAAGCTGGAACCCCTCTCATAAAATCCGAAGGCCTGAAGGCAGTGACCACTCTGAAAAAACATTTTCCAGACAAGATGGTCGTTGCCGACATGAAGACCATGGACACCGGTTTCTTTGAGGCAGAACTTGCATACAATGCAGGCGCCGACATGGTATCAGTGCTCGGTGCAGCGGACCGCGAGACAATCAAGGGAGTTTCAGACGCTGCATTGAAGTATGGAAAGAAGATGCTTGTGGACACAATAGGTGTTGAAAGTATGGAAAAGCTTGCAGAGAAGATAAAGGGAATCAGCGTGGATTACATCGCCGTGCACTGCGGCATAGACCAGCAGAATGCTGGAAGTTCACCGTTTGAGACCCTGGACACGATTGCAAAACTCGGGCTGGATGTAAAAATTGCAGTGGCCGGAGGGCTCAACGTCGACTCTGTCCAAAAACTTCAGGGTTACCCAAAGGTGGGCATCGCAATGGTAGGCGGCGCCATAACAAAGGCAGAGAATCCAGAAAGCGCTGCAAGGGAGATAAAGGTGATACTAAATGGAATACGTTAAGAAGACTGTCCTTGAGATAACCGACCACATGAGAGAAGTTGTAGAGAAGTTAAGTGAGAAGGACATGGAAAAGATGATAGACATGCTCATACGCTGCCAGAGGGTCTTTGTCCACGGCGTCGGGAGATCAGGCCTTGTCGGAAGGGCGTTTGCAACAAGGCTGTCTCACCTGAAGTTTGATGTTTTTGTTGTGGGTGATACCATCACGCCCGCTGTGAAGGAGGGTGACCTTTTCATATCAATATCAGGTTCTGGAGAAACTGGTTCAGTCGTCAATGCGGCAAAAGGTGCAAAAAAGGCAGGTGCAAAAGTGTTTTCTTTGACATCCAACACGTCATCAACGATCGCAGGCGTCTCTGATGCTATACTTCGCGTGAAGGGAAGGACGAAAAACGACCACAAGAAGAAGTTCTACACATCAGAGCAGGTCATGGGAAAGCACGCCCCGCTGTCTCCGCTTGGAACGCTCTTTGAAGATACGTGCCAGATACTTCTCGACGGCGTCATAGTAGAACTCATGAGAAAGCTTCGAAAGACCGAAGATGACCTTGCAAGAAGGCACTCGAACATAGAATGAATGTTACATCCCTCATTTTTCCCAGCAAAGCAAGCTCTCCCTAGTGACACCAACTTTCTCCACGCGATGCCTTGTGCACCAGCGCTTGCTCAGCATGATTATTTCTTTGACAGTGAGGCCGGTATGCTCTGCCATCTTACTGAGTATGACATCCGAATCCACGACGCCGTCTGGAAAGCAGCCATTCCCAACTATTATTGCTATCTTCGCGCCGTCCTTACAGACTCTTTTTAATTCTGATATTACCTTAAGCATATCACTGAAATATGCTATGCTCTGCGCATTGAAAACGGCATCCTCCGTTATCTTCCGAAGCTTTTCCTCCTCTTCAAGCATCTTTGATTCGCTTATCCCTATGTGAGACCTGAGTGGAGTGAGGCCCATTCCGCTGAAGAAGAGCTCCTCCTCGATGGAATAAATCTTTGAGTACTCTATCTTGTTCAAATATGGCGGGGACGTTATGACCGCATCGACTGAATCGTCTTTAAGTTTCATCTTCCTCGCGTCACCGAAATCCACTTCACAGGAAGCGTCGGTACTCTTGAACTTCTTCACATCCTTTATCATGTACTTCAGCTGCCTCTTGAAAATTTTTCTTAGAGGTGGAACGGGGTGCTTTCTTATCTTTATGACTGCACCATCCTTCCACGCATAGCTGCATTTCATGGTGACGTTTATTAGCGCCATGGTCAGGAAGTCCCTGACTGGACCGTCGTCCATGCGCATTATCAGGTCCCTGAAGAAAAGCACGTCATCCAGCGTGTGCCCGTTGAAGGCTTTCTTCACAAATGGTGTGACGGTTCCCCAGTCGGGCTTTTGGAACTTCTCTTCCAGCAGCTCCTTTGAGGCGGCTTCCAATTTATCGACTTCGTAATCATTCGTCTTGACGATCGATGCAAAAACTGCGGGAGGCTGGACGTCAAAGCCTATCGAATTCATGCCCGACTGCTTGCAGGCAAGGAGTGTTGTACCAACGCCGCAGAAGGGGTCAAGGACAGTGTCGCCTTTCTCCATGCCGAACTTCTTCATGACATTCAAAACCATGTCCCTGCTGTAGCCTTCCTTGTAATAGAACCAGTTGTAAACGGGCAGTCTCTTGTTGGGAACGAATGTCGCAAGCTCCCCCCATTCGGGCTTTTCTTTTATTATCATAGGAATTACTGAGTGCTTCCAATCTTCATGAATTGCGCAAGAAGGGCCTCAAGCTGTATTTCAGGCGTCGATCCCTGGTTTAACCTGAACTCGTATTCGCCCAGGATCTCGACCATGGAAAGCTTCGTCTTCTCATCAAGCTGCATGCTGAATATCTGCGAATGTATTGCCTTTACCACATCGTCTCCGGAAAGTCCCTGATTTATGATCATGTCGTAAAGCTTCTTCCTGGCAGCGGAAAAGTCGCCTTTCATCGCGAGACCGACGAGGTCCGTTGCGTCCTCCGGCTTCACCTGCGCGACAACTTCGTAGACACCGTTTCGGTCTATCTTTGGCAGAGTGGAACATGCCTGAAGAACGTTTGTTGCCTTCCTAAGATCACCACCGCTCACCTCGTAGATGGCTTCGTAAGCGTCATCGGAAACAGAAAGCTTTTCTGAATCCGCGATGTTCTTGGCGTACTTCTTGACATCATCAGAACCGAGCTTTTTGAACCTAAAGACTGAGCACCTGGATTGTATAGGTTCTATTATCCTGCTTGAATAATTGCAGCTTAATATGAACCGGCAGACATCTGAAAACTTCTCCATGGTCCTTCTGAGGGCCTGCTGCGCCTCAGGTGTAAGGGAATCCGACTCGTCAAGGAACACTATCTTGAACTTGCTTCCTATGGGCTTCATCATGGCAAAGTCTTTTATCCTTCCCCTGACGACGTCTATTCCTCTCTGATCAGAAGCGTTGGTCTCCTGGAAGTTCTCCTTCCAATGGTCCCCGAAGAGCTCCTTTGCAAGGCACAGCGCAGTCGTGGTCTTCCCGACACCCGCAGTTCCTGCAAAAAGCATGTTTGGAACGCTTCCTTCCTTTACCCAGGATTTCAGCCTTTCGACTACGTGAGTCTGGTTAACGACGTCTGCGAGCTTTTCGGGCCTGTACTTCTCGGTCCAAACCTGTAGAGACATAACAATGAATAAGGAAGGTGATTTAAATGTCGATGTTTTCACCAAACGCTGTTTGAAAACATAATAAACAGCATCGACCATTATTATTATGAAATTCGTCCTTATAGCGATGCTTTTAATGCTCGTATTTTTTCCATACGCAGCTGCCCAGACAATAGACGACCCTGAAAACGTCACGTTCATGAAAGTCGAGATCGTTCAATCAGGACAGATAACATTGGCATCGCAGTCCTCGTTATCGTCCGCAGAAGACTTGACACTCAGCCTTTACATACCACAGAGCGATTCCAGGCAGAGCTACACTATAAGCAGGATCATAGGACCCGACAGCCACGTAATAGGCGAGGACAAATACGGGAACGCGCAGATAACGATGCTTTGGGAAAATCCGCAGCTTGACAAGGAAATAGACTATCTCGTGGAAACCATAGTGGAGATCAGGGACAAATCAAGCGGTGAGAACAAGAACTTTCCCGTCACTTCGGTTACCGAGCCTTCACAGGGAATAATAGAAACAGCGTATACTGTTGGTGGCGGTGAAAAATCCGTTGAAAACATGCTTCTTCTCAGCAACTGGGTTTATGACAACACCGAATACGACCTTTCGTGTGAAAGGGAGGCCTTTGCTGCCAAATGGGTTTATGACGAGGGGAGGGGAACATGCGATGAGTTTTCAAACCTTCTTCTTTCGATGATGAAAACACTCGATTATGATGCATGGTACGTTGCAGGTTATGCATACCTCACTGGAAAACAGCAGGGAGGAGAATCGTTCGGTGCGCATGCATGGGTCGAGGCAAGGCTTGATGGGAAAACATACAGCCTGGATCCTACGTGGGCAGAATCGCCAGTAGATGCAACGCACATAACATTCGCAAGGCTTCCTGACTCAAACTTCACTGAACACACCGAAGTCAAGAGCAGGGACATTTCGCTTAACTGGGAAAAGGATGAAACGAGGCTTGAACTTGTATCTTACAAGGAAAGTCCCAGGATTTCAACAGATCTGCAGGTATTTCCTGAAACAGTATGGGGCGGTAAGAACGTGATGATCATTGCCGACCTTTCTGCCGACGGATGCGTGGCTACAAACCTGCGCGCTGCAAGCTGCATAAACGAAGGTGGCGACGATCTCGTAGAGATAGGTACGAAAAAAAGGGCGGTTTCATTCTGCGACAGTGCCAGATTCTACTGGTTTGGAGAAACCCCCAAAATAGCCCAGGGCATGCGGTACACGTGTCCTGTGACAGTAGCCGCGGGCGGGGGCATTAAAAAGGCGCAGGCTTCGATAACATCCGAACCGAAAACATCAGTCGGCATTTCAGCGTCCACGAAGAAGATAGCAATGCCGGGCGAGCAGATAGACGTTCAGGTATCGCTGAACAATGGTGGTTTCACCGATAGCAACGTGAAAGTGTTTGCCGTCATGGACAATGTCATAAAGGAAAAAAATATCGACATTCCGGGAAGGGGAACCGGTAGCGTCCAATTCCAATTGACCGTACCTCAGATGTCTGGTGAATACGACCTGAACATCTTCGCTGACAGTGGCGACCTGAAAAGTGAAACCATTGAAGTCATAAGCGAAAGGCAGATGAAAATAGACGAAATACAGGTACCAAGTTCGATGAAGATTGGCGATTCTGGTGAAATAAACGTAACCGTCAGTAACAACGGTGAAGAATCGACAGCGTCCGTTAAATTCCAGTCAGGTGGGACCACGGACACCGAAACGGTGACGTTTGGAAGCGACGGCAAGGGATATGCAAGCTTTGGGATCAATGCAGACAGCGAGGGTTCCGTTAACGTGATAGTCTCCTTATTGGATAATGACGGATCTTACCAGGACAGCTGGACGGGAAACATCAACGTCATGCAGGAGGCGTCCCTAAAAGAAGGGATTGCAAAGCAACTGGAAGGCATGATAATGTCAATTATTGAAGCTATAATGTCCATATTTGGCATGTTATCATGATCTCAGGCATAACCATCCATATGGCATCGAAAACAAAGTTAATTAAGTCCCAAGCGAAATATTATCATGTACTCTGAAAAAGTGCGCAAACTTCTAAAGGAAAAGAGCATAGAAGTCGGTGACAGGGCAATCGTCGAGAAGAACGGAAGGTCGTACGAAGGTACACTGATGCCGAGGATAAAAAGCGGTGATACGAACTGCATAGTACTCAAGCTTGACAATGGTTACAATCTCGGCGTAGAGTATAAGGGTGTCAAGTTGACAAAAACAAAGGACCTGCCCTTCACGCCGGAGGGTAAAGAAACTGGAAAGCTCACATTTGACAAGAAAAAACCGCAGATTTGCGTTGTGACTACAGGTGGGACGATAACAAGCAAGGTCGATTATAAGACCGGTGGCGTCACAAGCCTCAGTAGTCCGGAGGAACTTCTCCTAAAGGTTCCACAGCTTGCAGATTTTGTTAAAATAAGGGTCGTGAACCCATTCAATACAATGAGTGAGAGCCTGACCCATGAGGACTGGCAGAAGCTTGCAAAGGTCGTGGCTTCTGAACTCAAAAGAAGCGAAGGTGTCATAGTAACACAGGGAACCGATACCCTCCATTACACTGCAGCAGCACTGTCATTCATGCTAAAGGATCTTGGAAAACCTGTCATCGTCACGGGTGCGCAGAGGTCAACAGACAGGGGTTCTTCCGACGGCTTCATGAACCTCATATGCAGTACGAAAATAGCAGTCTCTGACATGTCGGGAGTCGGCGTATGCATGCATGGCAGCATGGACGACGATCACTGCATATTCATCAGGGGTACGAAAGTCAGGAAGATGCACACTTCAAGGAGGGACTCTTTCAGACCCATAAATGACCTGCCGCTTGCGAAAGTGTGGCCTGACGGGAAGATAGAGAAGATGCAGGAAGTGCCAAAAAGGTCCAAATTAATTGCCAAGGCCGATACTCCATTTGAGAGCAAGGTCGCTATAATAAAGTCTTATCCCGGGTGCATGCCAGGAATCATAGACTATTACGTCAAGAAGGGTTACAGAGGGATTATTTTGGGCGCAACGGGACTTGGCCAGGTTCCGACATACGGGAAGAACTCGTGGATAAAAAGTATTGAAAATGCAACCAAAAAAGGCGTGCTGCTGTGCGCTGCTGCCGAAACCATCTACGGAAGGCTCAATGCCAATGTTTACACCGAAGGAAGGATGTGCAGGGACGCTGGGGTATTCTACCTTGACGACATGCCAATTGAGACCGCCTACGTCAAGCTTGGATGGGTACTTGGACGTACAAAAAGCGTTGAGAAGGCTAAAGAAATGATGGCAACGAATTACGCTGGAGAAATGGGCAAAAGAAGTCTTTCTGAAACGTTCCTTTACTGAGGCCGTCCTTCAGGGTCGATCTCTCCCTTTCTTATCCTCTCGTCTGAAACGGGCTTTCCGTCTTCTGCTTTGACCCAGCTTATTTCAATTATACTCAACTCTTTCAAGCCCTCTTTCTCTCTCATTTCGTTTATCTTATCCGCGTTCCTGACAGTCTCGTGGGAAACGACTATGTGGGTCAGTTCAGATCTCAGACCTTCGCTGAAAGGGTCGTCTATTCTGATTATTTCAGCACGGTCCAGCCATCCCTCTGTTTTCAGAAATTTTTCCAGGTTCTTCTTCCTGACATCATAGCCATCTATCTTTCCCGAAAGAGGCTTTTTGGATACCATTTCGTCAGAAGTGAGGCATATGAGAACATTATCACCCAGAACGAAAGCCTTCCTTATGAATTCCCTGTGACCCTTATGGAGGCCGTCGAAAGTGCCTCCTGCCAGAACGTAGACCATGATTATATTTAACTGGAATTAAATATAATTTCCATTTGTTTTATGCCATCTTCTGGCAAAGTGCCAGGATTGAGACGCAGGAAATTTGCGTATTTGAATTCCAGCCCATTGTAAATGTCGGTAAAATCACTGACTTTATTCTTAAGAGCATATTCTGATATTGCGTCGAATTCTTCGACTGTAAGCTCCCTTTTCAGTACCCCCATGCCCGATGCGACAACTTCGTTATTGTACATGGAACTGTAATTTTTACAAATCTTTTTAAACTTATCGTACTTATATTGACAAATTATATTATTTACGAAACATTTATAACTTTATTCGTAGAATAATTGATTATGAACGTAATAGACAAGAAAATCATTGACGAGCTCAGGAAAAACAGCAGGGAGACAAACAAGGTCATAGCAGAGAAGATCGGGATGTCCGAAGGTACTGTCAGGAACAGGATAAGGAAGCTTCTGGATGACAATATCATAAGAAGATTCACGGTAGATCTCGGGACTTCAAGAGGCTTTATGGCAGTAGTGCTTCTTGAATCAGACCCTTCAAAGCCCACAAACGCAATAGTAGAAAAGATGCTTGCAATAAGCGATGTCGTAAAGGTATATGAGTCAGCCGGTAGGTGGGACATTGTAACCTTGGTAGACACACAGTCTCCTGAGAAGTTCAACGATGTGATAGAAGAGATAAGGTCAATCGGCGGGATCGTGGATACTGAAACACTCACCGTACTGAAGGTGAATTGAAAATTATGCATGCAGCATGTGCGCATGAGCGTAATTATATTTAACTGGACTAGAAAAATAAGTTATGGCAAAGATAATAGCAGGTTCGAACACGCTGAAGCTTGCAGAGAAGGTTTCAGGCATAACGGGCCTTCCACTAATCAATAAAACCCTGAAAAAATTCCCAGACGGAGAAACCTACGTTAAACTGGAAGGTGCAGACTTCAAGGGTGAGGACGTATTCATAATACATTCGCTCTATCCAGATGTCAACGAAAACCTCGTAGAGCTTCTGCTGACGGCTGATGCCGTAAACGAGCATGAAGGTACGGTTCACCTCGTCATACCATACATCGCATATGCCAGACAGGACAAGGTATTTGAAAGCGGGGAGGCATTCTCCCTGAAGACTCTTGCAAAAATATTCAGGTCGGTGGGCACACAGAACATACTGTTCGTAGACTCCCATTTCCACCGAAAAACCGGCGATTTCGTCTTCTTCGGGGTTCCTGCCAGGAACATTTCAGCAGCCGGCCTGCTTTCCGAATATGCGCAAAAAAGCATCGGAGGTGACTTGACCGTGGTCGGACCTGACGAGGGTTCCAAAAACTTCCTGAAAGATATTGAAGGGGTGATAACTCTCAAAAAGAACAAACGCTTCATCGAGAGCAACGGAAAGGAGATGAGGTATGAAACCAGCACGGAAGTTCCAGAAGGCCTGGAGAACAAGAACGTACTTATATTGGATGATATGATAAGCTCAGGAGAGACCATGAAAAGCTCTGCGATTGCACTAAAGGCCAGGAAAAACACTGTTTACATAGCCTGCACGCACGGACTTTTCACTAAAGATTCGCTACAAAAGCTTGGAGAACACTGCAACCGCGTCATCTGCACCGATACGGTGGAATCGAGAGCATCCATTGTATCCGTATCAGGGCTCATAGCTGATGAAATAAGAAAGATCTCATGTGGATGAGAACTCACTGTCCGAGATCCTGCTTGACTGTTTCAAATGCTGAAGCTGTCGGTGGTTTTCCACCACCCTTCTTCATCTTCTTGATGCCAACGACTGCCAAAATTATGACGATTACGACGATGACTGCAGCCACTGCCATTAGAAGCATCCCGCTGTCAAGAGCAAGTCCCGAGGGAGTTGTGGTAGTCGGAGTCGTTGTCGTCTCAGGCTGTTCTGTTGCGATTTCTTCAACAGAGGTTGCGTAAACCTCAGCATTCATTTCATCCATGACGCTTGAGTTCTTCTCACCGTCTACAACGTAGTCCACGCTGAGCTTTTGTCCGGGCGTTACTTCCGGGAAGAGTATTACCCATGACGGGTCGTCTTCTGCTACCTGCACGGTTCCGCCCGCGGCAGTCACCGTGACCAGGGTTGCACTTTCAGCAAAGCTTTTCGGCACGCTTTCAAACAGCATGAAATTCTTGACTTTCTTGTCACCATTATACGTCATTTCTGTGGTTATTTTCGACGTCGTGCCGGAAGACGCATCGAACGTCCTTGTTGCTGAGAAGTCCTGCGTTATCTCTGCAGAAATGTCCGTGAGTGCTTCTTTGACTTCATCGGTGAGCATCTCGCCAAGGAGCGTTTCAACGGCTGTTGCGACTTCTGCATTGCTTACCAGTTCCTCGCCAACGGAAATGACAACGTCCTCTGTTACCGTAGCATCTTCTTCATCTTCGTTAGTGTCTGGAAGACCTCCGCTCGTTCCGCCGGGGGTGTCATCATCTGACGAGCCGCCTCCGGGAGAGTCGCCGCCGCTAGAACTCACTGTGAGGGTCGTCGACGCGGTGTCAGAATCGGCATTTTGCGACGTTACGAAAGCGGTTATTGTGTAGGCGCCGGTTGTCGCCGGTGCAGTGATTGTCCATGACTTTTGTATGGTCTTTTGGGACCCTGAGGAATATATCGTGTTGTCGTTCCAGTCTGTTATGCCCGTAACTCCTGTGGCTGTCATGTCAGCGTCGATGTCAGTTATATCAGTCGTGGCACTGGTGGAAACCTCCAGTATCACAGTTACGCTGCTTCCTGACGTTGCCGCGTACGGTGCGTTGTTGAAGCTTGCTGTTATCGACAGCGGCGACGTTATGGTAACGCTCGTGTATGCATTCGATATGGTCTCTGTCTCGTGATCGAAAGACCATGTTATCTTCCTGTCATCAGGATTTCCCTGGCATGACATGCTCGTCGCCTCAAAGCTTATCTGGGAGCTCGGCGAATCCTGCGTAAGTGAGAATTCCGTACTGTCTTCTGCAGAAAGGCAGTCGGAACTGTAGGTGCCCTGGACGCTCACGGTCTCGCTGGATCCTATGCCGCTGCAGCTCACAGTAATTGCCTGTGTCTCGCCGAGGGCTATGGTCTTTGAGCTGTCCGTGCCGCTGCAGGTTATCGTCGCCTGGACAGACGCTGCGCTCAATAGCAGGGACAGTGCAAATACTATCATAACATTCTTCATCATCAGATCACCACGTATTCTATAGTTACCATGTCACTTGCCATGTGGAACATTTCCTGGTTCTTTCCAAAGAACATCAGAAGCGCAGTGTAAACGCCTGGCGTGTCACGTGCCCTTATGTACATGTGGACGTTACCAGTGTCCTTGTCCGTATATATCGGCGATTCGTACCAGTCTTCCTTACCGCTGTCAGGACCGCCACCGAACATCTCATACATAGGTATCGCGCCACCTACCTTTGACATATGCTTGACGAATGGCGCTACCGAAAGCTCTGCGGTAGCATTCGTGGTTATGTTCAGTTCAAGGAAAGTTCCTGCAGAGACTGAGGTACTTCCGTTTGAGACTATGGTTGCGTTGTTTGCCGCGTTCTTTATCGGAAGTATGTACATCTCGCTGTCGGAGTTGTTATTGTCTAGTCCTGCCATCACGAACAGTCCACTCTCGCCTGACATGTTACTCAGGCTGGGTATGCTGAGTGTTAGTGTTGTATTGCCATTGAAGGTATCGTTTGCTTCATCCAGTATGTCCTCGCATTCCTCGTCTTCAGCACATTCGCCTTCCTTGTCGTCGAACTTTATGAGTTCTACTTCAGCGTATCCGTTACTGATGTATGTTCCATTCTGGTAGAGTAGGGAAATGTTCACTGTCACATCATCGCCTGGATAGTAATAGAACTTGTCAGTTACCACTCTTATATCATAATCCCTGGCAGTGAACGGTTTTGAAATGTGGTTACATCCCATATTCTGCGTACATACCTCCAGGTTAGCCATGTAGTCAGAAGAGTTAAGATTTGGTATCTCAAACGTTGCAATGCCGCTTGAATCCGTCCAGTTGGACGTGAGGTCTACCTCGTTCATTGCTGGGTTGTAACTCCCGTTTTGGTCACCCTCGTCCTTGTCAGGTCCCATCATTATGTGCACCCTTCCCCTAACTTCTGCGTTCTGCTTCGGGCTGCCGTCCATGTTGGTGACATTTACCGTCAGGTTCGCTGTCTGGCCTGACCAGTACTTTCCTTCGTTGAAGGTGGCATCGACATTGAATCCCCGTATGAAGAAGAATCTTCCAATGTCCTGTATCGTGGAACCGTTTACGGCATCCAATTCAAGCATGTATTGGCCCGGCTGGGCTGGCGTGGTAAAGTTGCCCCGCACTTCGCCATAGACGTCCGTTGTGAAGTTGTCGTCACTGCTGTAGGACTGTATCTCCTGCCAGTTCCACTGGTCGATCAGTTTCCTCTTAAATATTGTCGCACCCTGAACCGGCTTTCCGTCCTTGTCCATCATCTTGATCCAGAACTGAACGGTCTGGTTGGATTTCAAGTTCTCGCTCATCAGTGAGGATACCTGAAAGGCTATCACCTTGAAATGGGCGTTCCCCGTTACCATTGTGGAATCACAGGTGAACTGGAATTGTGCTTCGTAATGCCCAAGTGGCAGGTTATCCGGGGTCTTGAAGGTTAGCATGTATGGTTTTCCGCCAGGACAATCAGGGCATCCCATCTCATTGTCCGTTCCTATTGACCACTGGTCTGAAACGTTCCAGTTCACGACGCTCCATGTCTGGGTATCCCTTATCTCTATCACAGAAGCGTTCGTGTTGGTGCAGTCATCGTCTATGTCTACCATCATCCAGTTCGGGCCCCACATTTCTATGAATATGGACACGTTCTTTCCCGGCCATGCGTTGTGCGGTTCTGTGAAGTAGTGCACGTTGTAATCATTCGCACCTCCCACCTTCAGCCACCTCCATTCGTCCGTAACGAACGTGTTGTCAGAGTAGACGTCTATCTGTATGTCGTATTCACCTGTCTCGGACGGGGCTATGAAATTCACCACAACTGAATCGTTACCGGGTGCGCTGTTGCAGTCATTGTAGTGAATCTCGTTTCCGTTGAATATGTTCCTTGCCTTGACGACACAGGCCTTTGCGTTGTTGACTCCTCCAACATATACTCCTACCTGTTCTCCTGCAGCTCTCTTGTTTGGATCACAATAGTCCACGCCCTGCGGGCACGTGAAGTAGACATCGACGCTACTGTATTCGGTGACCCTGAACCACACGTCCCTCATGTTTGAAGACACGTTGCCGCTTATGTTTGCGGTCGCGTTCAGAATGCCGACATATTCACCGTAGCCACCATAATACGAAAACCTCAAGTCGGCTTTGCCGTTGGAATCCGTAAGCTCTGAACCCGTGATTATGGAATAGTCTGACACGGGTGACCATTCCGGCACTTTCCTTATTTCAATCAGCGATATGTTAGCGTTCTGTATCCTCGTTCCGTCCGGCCTCTCGGCATAAACCGTGATGACGGCAGTCTCGTTTATTCCTATGTGGTCATATCCGCTGGTCTCTCCAGTAACCCACGTCTTTAGGAAGAAGGATGCAACGTCAAAGCCCATCCATGACCTTGCCGCACCGCCTCCTACATTGAGTTCTATCTCGTAGTGCGAATTCTCGGATGGTGCTTCAAAGACTATCTGCTTATATCCGCCTGAATCAGTGGCTCCGAAGCTTGTGCTGTTCAGCGGGCTGTGCCACTGCCCTTCCTTTATCAGCTTTGCTGACACGTCTACATTTGAAACCGGAACGCCTCCCTTTGTGACATAGACGTCAGCCGTAATGATCTCCCCTGGAATGAACGTCCACTTGTCACTGTTTCTGTAAAAGTTCACGTCGTAGCTACTCACGTCGAAACCCGTAAACGTTGTCTCGGAGGTTTCGTTATTGATTATCTTTACGTCAATTCCACCTGTCAGGTTTGCCGGAAGCGTGAAGTTTAATTCCGCCATTCCGTTCTGGACGATCGCCCACTTGGCCATGTCCGTGAAAGTGCAAAGGCTTGAAATGTCCTGCCAGTCTTCCCATCTCCACACTTCGTCTATGCTGACATTGGCGCCGTCAAAATTGGTGTTTCCGTCCTTGTCAGCAAACCACACCTTTATCGTGACGTTCTGGCCGGGGTCGAAGTTGTTTTCACCTGGAGGGAATTCGGGCCATGCCCAGAACTCATTGGTCTTTACCATGAACCAGAAGTGCATGTCAGTGGACTTCCCGCTCACATTGAAAACAAGTTTCAGTTCATAGTCACCGTTTCCAAGACCGCTGGTGTTCCACGTAAAGCCTGACTGCCCGCTAGCGCTCGTAGTGAGCGAATAGACTGCTCCGGCGTTATCTGCAGGCGCGGGGTTCCAATCCCATGAATTCATGACGTTAGTAACCGTGATGTTTACCGGACCTTCGTAAGCGGAACCGGTTGAGTCCATCATGGTGAAGTTTATGGTTATGTTCTCCTGAAGGCCTGCCCTGTCCTGGCTCATGCTGGGACCGAAGTTGAACCATATGTCGTAGCCGCCTACCATGAACCACTTGTGTCCTTCGGCATTGCCGACCTTTGCAAGTGCAGTGTACTTACCTGATCCCAGTCCGGTGACGTTTACTACGGCATTGCCGTTGACAATGGAGACGTTTTCGTTTTTCCATACATCACGTTCCCAGTCATACTCGTCCTTTATCACAAACTTTCCTGTATCATTGAGGCTTGATGAAGAGACTGTTATGTTGAATGATATCTCGTCACCGCTGTAGAAGCGGTCCTGGTCTGGAGGTATTGTCTCTAGGTCCACGGAATAATCACTTATCCTAAACCACGTCTCCCTGACCCTGCTCTCACCGAAACTGCTCACATTCAATCTTGCAGCATATTCTCCCTGGGCAAGGTTTGCCGCAGAGAAGTTGACCACTTTCCATTCGTTACCAGGCGGGTAGGGATTTGGAGTTGGCTCAGCAAACTGCTCTGCTGGTATCGTGATGTTTGAAGTGACGTCGTTCCAGTTCCTTGCATCCCTTAGTTCAAGGAGCGTGACATTGAAGTTATCCCTTGATTCCTGTCCGCCGCTCGTTGACATGACTTCGACTATGAGCAAGACGTTTTCATCGCTTGTGTACGAACCCTGTCCCCACGGCCAGGTGTGTATCTCATAGGATTCCACAGAGAATCCCACCCAGAACCTCGGGGACTCGGAACCGCAGCTGCTTTCTGTCTGCTTGTAGACGCAGAACACTGCCTCGTATTCACCCATGTCGTCTGGAGCCGTTATGTTGAAGTATCCAGAACCTGAAATGTTCTTCACGCTGTCATTTGCGATTCCTGAAAGCGCCGACCACGTCCACATGTTCCTGAGTTCTTCAAGGGCGACTGTCATGTCTCCCGTTGATCCGTCAGGGTTGTATGCATTGAACTCAATTGATACATTCTGGCCTGCAGAATATGCCCACCTGTCAGAGTGGAACCACACGTCGAAAGTCTTGACCCTGAACCACTTCTTGGCGATTATTATGTTTCCTGTGGTGTTGTCTTTGACGTTTACGAAAAGGACGTACTCCCCCTCTGATGGGGCTGTGAAGTTTATCTTGTTGCTTTCACCAAGTCCTGACGTGAGCGTCTGTAGTGTCGTTTCCGACTGGTCGGAAAGGTCCTTGTATTTCATGGATATAGAAGTCAGCAGCACTGAACCGCCGGTCGGGTTGGAAACGTTGACCTCGACCTGTACGGTCGAGCCCGGCGAGAAATGATCATCCGTGTTACTATTCTCATCGTAAAGCGTCACCTTGACGTTTGCGCTCCTTACTTCAAAGTCGGGAAGCAGCCACGGGTCAGTCTGAAGTTCACCTGATACGTTGAGCATTGGCCTGTACCTTCCAGTGTCATCCGGTGCCCTGAATGTGAGCTTGGTCTTTCCGCTTATTGAATCGGTCGGGCTTGCCTGAGAAACCATGGTCGCATCAGTGAACGTCCACGGCCAGAACTCGGTCTCGGCGAACTGGTAGACAGACGGAGTGAGACCGCCATATGCTGTACCATTTGGGTATTTTATTTCTACCCATAATTCTACATTCTCACCAGGGGCGTATACATGCTTTGTCTGGTCGGCATAGTATCCTGATGTCTGGTAGTTTTCAACAGCGAACCATATGTAGGCATCGGAACTCGCTCCAAGAGCATCGCTTGTCACCCTCACAACGGCCTCGTACTGGCCCGCTGTTAGATTGTCAGTATCCATCTCAAAAGGCGTTACAGTACTGGAGCTACTGGTGTCCTTGGTCGGCGTATCGCTCACGCTGAAACCGGAAACTTCCATCCACGTCATTGTGTCCCTGAGTTCCACAAGCTGCATGGTTCCATTGACAGGGGTACCGTCCATCTTCTTTGCAGTTATCTGCGCTGTCACATTCTGCCCGGTAGCGGCCCTGAATGGATCTGCCCATCCGTAGACGTCCATGACGCTCACCTCAAACCACGCCTCCTGGTTCTCGGTGGTGCCGTCAGGAAGTACTATTCTCAGAAGTGCCATGTAGTGGCCCTGCGCAAGCGGGTCTCCGGACTTTGCCTTTACCCATGATACCACAGTACCGCTGGACGGATTCTGCGGACCGTTCTCTGAAGAATGATTATACTTTGTCTGCGGCACGGGCATCGGTGGCCCCATCTGGAAGAACATGAGATTCTCGACTGTTATGTTGGATGCGTCAGGAATTGAAGTCCCATTGAAATAGTTGGCGTTCACCTCAAACGTCACGTTATCCGTTGGTGCGAACCTCCATTTCCACTCACCCGAAGCGCTCTTTGTGTTTATCCAAACGTCCAGGTTGCTTATCTTCAGCCACGCACCGCCCCTGTCCTTGTTGCCGCCCATGTCAGTAAGCTCGAATTCTATGTTGTAATGACCGGAAGAAACATCAAGGTCGCTAAGATCGAGTGCAAAAACCGGTCTTCCCATCTCGTCATCGGGTATGTCTCCCTGTTTTGTCACGTTGAGGTTGGAATATGTCTTTCCTGTCATCTCGTTTCTGAGTTGCGTGATACTGAGCCTGTAGTCTTCCGTGTCCACCTGGCCGCCGCCAAGGTCGCGAACGTTTGCATGAAGATAAACTACATCGTCTGACCCGAACCTCCACTGCCAGTTGCCGTTGCTGTCCATCGTGTCGACCCATATGTCGTAGAGCTTCACCTCAAAACCTGCACCTGCATAACCATTACCTGCGGTCGTATTGACCTGCATCTTGACGTGGAACCATCCCGAATCCTGCGGGGCAGTGAAGTTTATCCTGGCTGTCGAAGATACTTTTTCCGATGCTGTATCGAAGACGTTATCAGTTATGTCGTTCCAGTCGTCGTCCCTCACCTCGACTACCCTGACACCCGTAACAGATGCCGGCTGCCAGTTTCCTGTCATCGCCTTTGCTTCCAGAACGACCGTCTCACCCGGACCGTACATCCACCTCCAGCTGTCAAAACTGTCCTTTGTCTCAGCATATGTTATCACGTTCTGGACAGACACGTGGGTTGCGCCCCTTCCGTTACCGGAAGTGGTATTGACCTGAACTTCTATGAAATATTCGTCAGTTTCGCTCGGCGCGAGGAATCGCAGTATCTTTGAAAACTCCATGAAGCCTTCTTCAGTAACATTAAGATCGCCTGAAATCTTTGAAAGGCAGTCCTTCCACTGGCTGTCCCTGCACCCCAGAATGGTTGCACTCGTTATGGCATCGCCTGAGATCTTGTCACCGGTTTCCATGTCCATGACAAAAAGACCTAGCCTTACGTCAGAGCCGTTCAAAAAGCTCATGATGTGCATCATCTCGCCAACTGGTATCACATCGACCCTTATGCTCTGGATTTCAAACCATATTTTCTTTGTCTGCGTAGAACTTCCCTTGGTGACATCAACCTTGACATAGTATTCTCCGTTGGCAAGACTTGAGAGTTCCTTTAGTTCCGTCTCGTATACGCCGTCAGTAGTCTCTGTCGTTGTGTTGAATGTATACACAGTGTTTCCGTCAGAATCCTTCATGTAAGCGCCGACGTCTGCATTCTTGACACCGATGACTGTGCCTGATGAACTTGTTATGCTTGCCCTGACTCTCACCTTGACGCTGTCATCAGAACCGAACATGTACTTGCTTTTCCCTTCTTCACCCTGCAGGTCCACCTTTATGTTGAATGAAGGGACGTCAAACTTCGCCACTGCAAGACCGTTACCTGCAACTACCACGTATTCGCCGTAGCTTGTGATGTTCCAGGAAATCGTTGCCGTTCCCGAAGATGAAGTGCTCACGGTTTCGCTGTGCATGATCGATCCGTTGACGTTCTTGATCTTCATCAGGACGCTTGAACCGGAAACCGGCGCGCCCGTACTCTCGGAGGTTACGGTAAGTGTTGCGTTCATCAGTTCCTGGGGAGAGTATGTGTACTTGTCTGTTGTAATGACATAATCCTTCTCTGTCTCTACTTTGAAAGTCCCTGTGACACCGCCGGAATGGCCGCCAGTAGCTGCTACCACTATGGTCTTTGTGCCTTCAGTTGAACCCGAAGAGAACGGATCGCTTGCGAATTTTCCGTCAGCGTCTGTGAGATAGTTACTGCTATGAAGCGTGCCGCTTTCGACAGTAACCGTGACCTGTGTTCCTGTAACAGGCTTTCCGTTGGTCATATATCTTACAACACCAGAAACTGTTACGTTCTCATTGGTGTCGTAAACGACATCATCTGTTCCAACTGAAACGTCAACGACTGCCGCAGACGAAACACCAACGAGAAGTAGGAGGGAAAGTACAAGAGCTGCAGGAAGGTTTAAAAATCTTTCCATGTTTTTACTTTGTTTGTAACCTTTTATATAGGTTGTTTAAACTTAAAAAGGTTTTAGTTTAAACTTCTTATATAGTTATTCATTTTACTCAGAAATGGAAATTCTGTCTCCCGGCACTGTCCGCGCCTTCCTAGCCTTCCCAGCCTTCAGTTCCAGTATCCACTTGACAGGCATTGATGGTCTGTACACTTTCCATGTCGATGGGTTGAACGACAAGGGTTTCACATCGTGAAAGACGTCGGTCACTTGCTTTCTCTCGCTTATGAAGATTATGTCTATAGGAACGAACATCCCAAGCATCCATATGGAATAGATGTCCTTTGAAGGCCTTTCGAATTCCATGAGAAGGCCGAAATCGTCTTTGAGATTGGTCCTGAACATAAGGCCGAGGCTTTTTTTCCACAGGCTCTTTGCAAGTTCTACATTAGTGGCAAGTGAAGACTTCCTTGTAATGTTACGAATCTCCATTTGCTTACTATGAAAATTATAATTAATATTATAGGGAGTCTTCCACACTTCCCTGAATTTCTTCAGGTTTTTCCTTCACTGGACCACTCAGCTGTTTTTGTATGTTCTTTGCTATGTTTGGACCGACTATGTTCGTGAGAGACGTTATAGGCGCTTTCCTCAGCTTTTCAAGACTCCTGTATCCATTATTGAAAAGTATTCTTGACCTTGCACGCCCGACACCCTTTAGCTTTATCAGCGGGAGGAGTTCCTCCTTTATTCCGTACTTCACGCGGACTCTTGCCTTTCTTATATCGCCAAGCATTCCCTGCATTCCGATAAGCAGGCCGAATTCATGCATCGAATAGAAAAGCCAGTCGGATAGTTCAAGCCTTCCTCTCAGTTCGCCTGGCGTTACTCCGAAATGATCGAAAAGGTCGTCCTCGCCTTTCTCTTCAGTCCACTCGCTGAGCATCCACACAAGCTTCATCTCTCTCAGGAAGTCCTCGTAGCCGATGTCCCATTCGCTTGGCACCTTGCCGATGAAATGCGCATTGTTCATGTTTATGAAATCCTCTATCGTATCACCATCGTCATTTTCCATGTCTTTTTTCCTTATGCTCAGTCCCGGCTTCATTTCCAGGCAGCCTGAAATGACACGGAGCACTGACATCTGACCCATCCGCCTTTCCTTTCTCATGGTCTGAAGGCTTCTTATCATATGATCTGCAGTGAGCGGGTCTATGTAGAGCTCTGCCACGCGCCTTCCTATCTTGGTAGCACTTATTTCAACGTCTGTACCGGAAACCATTGAAGACGCTGACATGAATTCGCCGAACGATTCACCGCCACTCTTTCCGGAACTCTCCCTTTTGATGAAATTGAAGCCTTCAAGCAAATCAAGGACACTGTCTATCTCCCTCTCCAGCGCAGCCATGTCCTTGTACTGATGGGCATAGAACGTCCTCGAAAAGAAGTCCATGAGCGAGGATTTCGTCGAGACGCCTCCGGTTGCAACAAGCGCAAGCACATGCGTCCTGAGGACCGGCTGTACGCCGAGCTTCGAAACGATCTTCTCGGATTCTCCCGTTATGTACTGGTTCCATATCTTCTTTTCCTCGTCCGGCGTGGCCGCAATGAGTATGGCCTCGCCTTCGGTGTCGAAAGCGGGCCTTCCGGCGCGCCCGCACATCTGCATTACTTCAAGTACGGGGAGATAATCCATACCCCTGAACGAGCTGAACCTCTTCAGGTCCCTTACGACGACTCTATACGCTGGCAAATTGACGCCAGCCGCCAACGTCGGAGTAGCGCAAACAACTTTTATAAGGCCGCTCTTGAATGCATCCTCTATCATCTTGCGCTGGCCCGAGACGAGGCCCGCATGATGGAAAACCGCGCCCCTCTGGATGCACTCCCTTAACTTCTCACACTGCTTTGTTGGCCTGTCGAGCACGTGCGAAACGTCGTGGGACAACTTCGCAAGCTTTGTCCGTTCTTCAGGAGTCAGGTAATCCCTCAGGACGTCACCTAGCTTTCCTGCAAGCGATTCTGCATTCCTCCTCGTGGAAACGAACACGATCGACTGCTTTTTTTTCTTCACAGTGTCCCTAACTATCTCGAAAACTGGCGGCAGGTCAGCGGGGAGCGTGAGCGCTGCCTTCTTCGGGTGCCAGCTGACCTTTCCCTGGAGGAAAGTCCCACAATAGAGGTTCACCGGCCTGTAGTCCGATTTCACAGGAACAGCATCGAGCCATTCTGACAGCTCTTCGTAGTTGTTTATGGTTGCAGAAAGTGCAAGAACCTGGGGATTTATGAGCTGGCGAAGCCTTGTCAGTATGACCTCAAGTGTAGGTCCCCTGTCAGGCGAATCTATGAGGTGCACTTCGTCAGCGACAACGAGTCCTATTGACGGGAGCCATTCGGCTCCGTGCCTTATGAGTGAATCAAGCTTCTCTGAAGTGACAATTATGATATCAAAGCCCGAAAGCCATGAATCTGAAGAATCCCGGTCGCCTATGGACATCGCGACCTTTATCCCGCTCTTCTCGTACTTCTCCTTGAAATCGTGGTACTTCTCAGATGCCAGCGCCTTCAACGGGACTATGTAGAGTGCCTTCTTCCCGCTACTCATTGCATTCAACATTGCCATCTCGGCAACTGCGGTTTTCCCAGATGCGGTCGCTGCCGCGAGTACCATGTTCTTGCCATCGAGGAGACCCGCATCGAGCGCTGCCTTCTGCACGGGATTCAGTTCAGGGAAACCGGAAACTTCTATGACCTTCTTTACAATGCTATTCTGAGACATAATACACATTATTGAACAAAGTTATTAATGGATTCATTTCGTCTAGAACCCTTCAGTTTTTTCATCAACCTGATACTTGGTTTTATTGATATATGCCGTTCCCATCCTGTAAGTTATTTCTGACTTGTACGAACTCGTGTTTTCCTCTGTGTCAATGCCTGTTACTGTATCATATAACCTCCTGGGTTCTTCATTGAAGGTCGTTTCCGGTATTTTCATGACCACTTCGAACGAGTCATACACCGGCGGAAGTCGCGAAGGGGACCCTTCACACCTGAACTTCCATGCAAGTTTCCGGGTTTCAATGCCGAGGGCGTAGACATTGCAGTCCCAGGAAGGAAAGAAAACCATCGATTCGTCGGCAGCCGCCCTCTGGAAAACCGGCCCTTCCGTCTTGTAAGACCACAATTTTTTCCCGTCCAGCGAAATACAGTGCAGGTTGTAATCCTCGCCGCCGACGAATATCTTATCGCCGTGGATAAAGGGAAGGCTCAGGTTCTCCTTGTTCGTGAATTTCCACAGAAGCCTTCCCCCCGGAGTCAGGGCAAAAAGCCGGCCATCCCTCGACGTGTGATAAAGTATGCTGTCATGCAGAACGGGCGCGACCGAATTTCCATAGCTTCCCGTGTTGAATTTCCATACCATTTCGCCCGATTCCAAGTCAACCGCCCTGACGTTGTTGTCGAATGAACTGAAATACACTTTACCTTCATGCACCAAAGGGATATTGTCCATGACTATCTCCCCCTGGGTACCGAACTTCCATATCAGTTCGCCTGAATTGGCATCAATACAGTAAAAGTTGTGATCGAACGAGCCGAAAAGTAGCTTGTTTCCATATACAAAAGCTGCAGACACGATTGTGTCCTGGGTCCTGAATTTCCAGTTCATCTTCCCCGTATCTGAGTCCAGGCAGTACATGAAATGGTCCTTTGATCCGAAGAATATCCTCCCTTTCCATGCGAATGGCGTTACTGCAATCTCTTCATCAGCCCTGAATTTCCATAACATTTTCCCTGTAGATGCATCGATGCAGTACATGTTGTGATCGAACGACCCCGCGTATATTTTCCCTTCATAGTAGAGTGGAGAACCTCCCACGATGCCCTCAGTCTTGAATTTCCATAACAATGAACCATCAGAAGCATTTATCGCATAGATGTTGAAATTGCATGAACCGAAATAAAGGACGCCTTCGTGGAGAAGCAGCATCTGGTATATACTTCCGCCGGGTTCTGCCTTCCACATCCTGTCGAACTTCTTCACCTTCCTTATCTCAAAGTCTCCCATCTCGACAGAAAAGCTATCAAATCCGTCAGCGTCTTCCATGGATTTTTCTTGTTGCTAAAATTAAAGTACTTTTGTGTGGTTGGATATGTTTAAACATTCCCAGTTAACTTTATATATACTATTAACCAATCAGCAAATACAAATTAACACGGAGGTCATTACAATGGTAGAATTCCAGACTGTAAAAGCAGAGGAAGTAAAGTTCGGAAAGAACAACTTCCTTGAGATCGCAAGGAAAAAGGCCGTTACCGAAGAGGGTGACAACGAGTTCATCTCCCTTTCGAGGGGCTTCTATCTTCCAGACGGAAGCAAGAGGTTCAAGAGGAACATCGCCATACCTGACGATCCTCAGATAAGAGAATTTGTCTCAAAGCAGATCAAGGACATGTAAATTCTCTTCAGCAACAAATTTGCATCTAATTCTTCTTTCTTTTGACAATTGGCCACGGCCTTTGAGTGAAGCTGATGGCTCGGAGAAAGAAAAAGAAATTTTAATCTTTCTGTTAAATATTGATTATGAGTAAAAAAAGGGGACCAGAAACGTTGTACTCGGATGTGATTAACGACCTTTACATTGAAAGTGGCCTAGTTGAAAAAAGCGAAAGAAGGATACCGGCTGATGTAAAACTCGATCAAAAAATGAAAAAAATAGAACTGACTATTCCAGAAGACATACCACAAGAAGCGGTAGAAAATTTCAAGATCGCAAACGAAGTATACAAACACGAAACAGGAGACTACATACTTAAAATTAAAACTGGCCCTTCACGTTGGTACATGTTTGCAGCATGAGACTGCAATCAGCAGATTCTAAAACAAGGCGCCCAGTGGCAGGAAGTTTGCAATGAGCAGGCCCAGCACCAGGTACCCAAGTGCCTTCATTATACGCTTGGCGTGCTTTGGAACATACCTCTTCAGTACAACGTCCCACATCTTCCCTCCGTCAAGAGGCTTGATTGGAAGCAGGTTTACTATACCTACGCCCAGGTTTATCATGAAAAGGAATATCAAAAGCCCCTGCGTGAAGTCTGCAACACCCTTGTACGGGACCAACCCTTCAGCAATCTCGTAGTGGGGCGCGACGTTTAGTATACCGATGAATCCGGGGCTATTCCTGCCTTCAAGCATGGCGTTCCACTTGTCCAGGTTGCGCTGTGCCGTCACTTCAAGCCCTGGATAGTTGTCCGACACCCACTCCCACGAGGCTATTTTTACCTTTATGTAATTCCACGTGAGGTCGGTTCTCATGCCGACGAGTCCTCCCCACCATTCACCAAATCCCTGATACGCGTCTATACTGCCCGGTATGACATGCTCGGCTGCAGCGAAGAAGTATACCATCGAATCCGGAGCGTAGCTTACAGTATCGGGAGCCTTCACCGTGACGAGGGTGAATATCTCCTCGTTGTCGCCGTTTTTTGCCGTAACATGAATTGTCTGATCCTCGCCGGCATTTTCAAGTGCTATCGAGAGGTCAACATGATCCTTTATTATCATGCCATCAACGCCTATTATCGTACCCTCAAGTCCGGCCTTTGCCGCCGGATAGTCCTGGAAGACGAGCACAATCTCGGCAGCCGGGTCTGCAAGCTGCTCTGTGATGTATTTCTTCTTCAGGTAGTACATGCCATTTGCCGATATCTCCACAATGTCGTTTTCACCGAATTCCTCAAGCACACTTGCCATGTCATCAATTCCTTCAACAGAATTCCCACCTATGCTTTCCACATCATTTAGAGATATCTGAGCGAAAGGGTATGCATAGTAATTAATACCAAAATCTACACCAGCAGGCGCATAAACTGCATTCGTCATGGTAATGAGCAACACGAGCGACAGACCGGCCAAGAGGAAATTCGCAAAGGAACCTGCGGAAAAGACCCTTAGCTGCGGCCATACACCTTTCTTCTCCAGCTGCTTCTCGTCAGGCTCTACAAAAGCAAGCGGTATGATCGCAAGAATACCTAAACCCAGTGACTTTATCTTGGTCTTCTCCCTTGCGGTGAATATGCCATGGAATCCCTCGTGTACAAGTACAAGGAGCGCTATGCATATTATATAATACCAAAACGGGACTGTCATGTAACCGTAACCCATCACGGACTCTGTTGTAACAGAAGGTACGATCAATGCAAGTCCCGGCCTTGACAAACCGGCAGCAATTGAACTTATGAGATTATCAATTAACATTTTCGTGCCAAGCACTGAGACCAAAAGCCCTGTGATAACAGACACAAAGCCCAAATATAGCCAGAATCTTGGGAATTTCTCCCCTATCTTTATTATCGTTTCCCTTCCGACCTTTGTCCTTCTCAGAAGGAAAATAGACTCGCGGGTAAAGTTCTTTCTGTCCCTGTAGACAAGAAAGGCGAGAATTGCAACAAATATCAGAACCGAAGCCACGTACAAGTCCATGTATCTATTTAGCAACTGTCCATTAAATATCTTCGAGTTTTGCTTCGGTCTTTAAAGAAATTTTATGCGGGAGGCAGGATTCGAACCTGCGAAGGCACTAAGCCATACGGTCCTTAGCCGCACACCGTTGACCACTTGGTTACCCCCGCAAATATTTAAATGATGTTGGATGTATACATTTTTAAATCAAACTTATATATCTGATAGTCATCAAATAAATCCTAAGGTGTTTAATGTGAAAGTCAAGGTTCTGAAGAAGAAGGGTCAGACACTCCAGTTCATGCTCGAAGATACAGACCCGTCGCTTGCAAACAGCCTCAGGAGGATAATGATTACAGAGATTCCGACACTTGCCGTGCAGTGGATAGACGTACACGACAACAATTCAGCACTGTTTGACGAGGTGATATCCCACAGGATAGGGATGATACCGCTAAAGTTCAACCCAAAGAAGTTCGTGGCAACGGAAGACTGTAAGTGCAAGAACAAGGGATGTTCTGCATGCCAGGCTGTCCTCGTCCTGGACAAGAAGGGGCCGTGCATGGTCACTTCAGGCGATTTCAAGTCAAGCGACAAGACGGTTGTGCCGATCGACCCGAGGATACCCATCGTGGAGCTTCTTGAGGACCAGGCACTGAAGCTTGAAGCCGTGGCAAGGCTCGGGGTCGGTGAAAAGCACGCAAAGCACCACGCAGCCAACGTCAGCTATCAGTACTATCCCGAAATAACGGTCACAGGAAGTGCAGCCGATGCCCAGAGGGCCGTGAAGTCGTGCCCAAAGGACCTTGTGACGCTCAAGGGAAAGAAGATCGTGGTAAACGACCTTGCAAAAAGCGACGTTGCCATGTCATGCGTAAAAGACGCTAAGGGAATCGAGACGAAAGGCGATGAGACAAAGCTCATTTTCAACGTAGAATCGGTGTCAGGCCTCGAGCCGGCTTACATAGTCAGCAAGTCCGTGGAAGTCCTTCAGGCAAAGGCTGAGGAATTCAAGAAAAAGCTCGCCAGGGTGTAGATTTAAATCCTTGACGGGACATATTCTTCTTATGAGTCACAAACTTGTGGTCATGTGGTTTGTGGGCGGACTTCTCCTGCTTGCAGGATCCATGATAACGGGAAACCTTGAAATGAACGTGGGTGTCAGTTCAGTATCTTATTTTGCAGCGCTTATTGCAGCACTCATACTGTTCCTTCTCGCAGGGCTGTGCTGGATAGCTGTTGCAGCTGCAACAAAAGGTCACTGGAAACTGCTCTGAGAAATTAACTGACGGTCAAGCTGATTTCAGGGTCTCTATCTTGGTTATTTCGGTGAACCTGACCGGATAAATCTTGCTGGCGGCCTTCTTGATCTTCATCTGGAAGACTCCAGCCATGGTAGCCTTGACGAACTCGTTGTGGGTAAGGCTTCCTGCCTTTTCCTTTATGATCTCGTTTACGAGCGCGTTGACCTTGGCCTTCACGCTGGCGTTGGACCTGCGGTTAAGTATGGTCATGACGCTTACCTGGAGCTTCCAATCGTCCTTTGTGACTGCGTCTACGAAAACTGCTACCTTTCCAAGCCCCTTCCTGCCCATCCTCATGACGTACTCTTCTATACAGTAGTACTTGTGGAACGTGCTTGCGGCGCTCTTCTCGACGGGCTCCTTTGTCTTGACGCCTATTCTCATGTAGTATTTCGACTGGTCACCGGTAACGTCAGGAACGTTGACCTCGATTACCCTTCCCTTGACTGTCTTGACGTCAGTTGCCGGCGTGACCGCTATCTGGGAACCGCCGAGCCATTCAGGAGCCGATATACTGTACCAGTCCTTTCCCTTCCACTTTTTTTCCGATGTTTTCCTGCTTACGTTCTTCTTTGGCGCTGCCATGCTTATTCTCCGTTTTTTCTGAATTATTAGGATGCGGGTCAGGTTTTATATTCTTTTCCTTCTCCACGCTTTTATGTGTTTTCTCCTCCGGTGTCAATATTTCCTCGGCCGCACTTATAAATGAGTCCTCCGTGCCTGCCGGAATCGTTGCCCCGGCCGCCCCGCTGTGGCCGCCACCTAGGCCACCGACCCTGTCAGCAGCCTTCTTGCACACCTTCTTTAGGTTGACTCCCTTCTCGACGAGCTTGTCAGATGCCCTTGCAGACACCTTGACGCCGTCTTCTGAGTCGGCAAAAGCGAAAACCGGCTTGCCTATACCTATGGATTTCTCTATTATGCTTATGACGTTTGATATGATGTGCTCGTTTACTTTCCTTCCGGCACGGACATACATTGCATACTTTTTCTTTATGATAACATCGGGGTTGTTCTTTTCCATCTGTTCGTGAAGCCAGCGCACGGCCGCACCAACACTCTTCCTGTACTTTTCCATTACCCACGAAACCTCAAGGAAAGCCTTGGCAACGTTGAGGCACAATTCCACACCAAGGTATCCCCTTCCCATCTTGCCGCAGGCATTCAGGAGTGTCGCGAATTCACCAGCGTCCTTGCAGTCAGCTCCCTTGTCCAAAAGCTCGTAGACGTCACCGAATATCCACTCTGCATTGGGTTCCCCTCCGTTGACCCGCTCTGCTATTATTCCGGAGGCCAGCTTCTTCTGGTCGTCCTCGCTCAGGTCGTTTAAGGTCTTCCAATTCCCGTCTTCCTTCTGCGGGTGTATGCCCAGTTCGTGGAGGAACTGCGCAGCCTTGGATTCGGAGCCGCTGACGTTTGGTATGTATGGGTCGACGGAATATGCTAAGGCCTTGTGAAGCGGCCTTGTCAGCCGCCCCCATATCCTGAGCCCCTTTGTGACCTTTATCTTCCTCGTCTCTATGGCATCCTTGAGTATTTCCCTGTTAAGCCCGAAAAGTCCCCATTTCTCGTCTATCGTGCCTACCTGGGAGTCGCCTATTGCCCCTATTATCGCTATTCCGGAAAGGTCCCTGTTCTCGGGTCCCATTGCCCTTGATACAATGTAGCTTGCACCAGAGCCCGACATGTCCTCCTTTATCCCGAAATCCATGGGATTGACGTGGATTATCTTGCTCCCTTCTATGCTCCCCTCCTGCTGGTGGTGGTCGACTATGACGAATTCGGTCTCTGGCATGTACTGCTTTAGTATGTCTATCTGCCCGGCGCCCATGTCAAGGAGCACCACAAATTTCCTTTTCTCACGGGAAAGACCCCTCAGGACATTGTCCGTGAGCTGCTTGACAAGCGTAAGATGGAATCTCTTTCCTGCCCTCATGAGAGATGCTGTCATTATGGCTGCACTCGATATGCCGTCCGCATCGTAATGCGATAACACCCTTATCTCGCCCTTGTGGGCCATTATGGCATCAGCGCCCTTCTTGGCATGCTTTATAAAGGACTCTAGCTTTTCGTACACAGAATCACCGTTTTCTTATTGGATTTCATTTATTTAAACGAAAGGGCAAAATAACAAACATGTTTCCAATGACTAGGGATATACTCATCTACGCGCTGGTATTCCTGATTTCGATAATGCTTGTACTGATAGTCCTCATACTTAGGAAGAGGATGTCGATCAATGTCTTTTCCGGCCTGAGGAAAAGTTCTGAAAAGCCAAAGGCCATTGCCCCTGATGAACACGAAGATGTACCGAAGCCTGAAAAGGAAGAAAAGCCCGGCACGGGACCGGATGACGCAGAATCCATAAAGGAAATGATAAAGTCTGAAAAGGGAGAGGAATCCGAACATCGTCCCGAGCACATGGAACCGAGCAAGGCACCTGCATACATAGAGCCGCCGAAAATAAGCGAGCCAAAGAAAGAGGATGAACCGGAAAAGAAGCTTTCAGAACCAGCACTGCAGGAGGGCGTGATAGAGCAGGGGGTCGAACTTCACGACGAGGAAGAGGAGAAGATGGAGGAGGAAAAGTACGGGAAACCTGATGAGGCTGATGAAAGCAAGCCTGAAGAGAAGCCAAAGGAAGGACATGAAAAGGCGCCTCCGGTGCCGCCAGAGCCCCCAAAGGAAGAAGAGAAACCCATCGATGAGCCCAAAGAGCCTGAAGAAAAGGAAGTGCCGAAGAAGGAAACTATCGAAGAAAAGCCTGCCCCAAAAGAGCATGATGTCGAATATGTAAAGCTTGATGACGAAAAGAAGCCCCCGGCGCCGCCCGAACCCAAGATAGTCAAGGAAAAGGAAGTGGCAGTCAAGACTTCAGAGGAAAAGCCTGCAGAAAAAGAGGTGACCAAAGAGGCTGTCCGGGAAGACAAAGCCGACAAGGTGAAAGTGATCAGGCCGTCGGGTTCCTCCGGAAGGTCGGAGGAGTTCTCGCACAAGAAGGTGAAAGGCATAGAAACCGGAAAGCCCATAGCCACTGCGGAAATAACAAAGGACCCCGGGTCGTTCATCGACCAGACAGTCGCAGTCGAGGGAGAGCTGCACCTTTCAAGCAAGGGCGAAGACGACGTGTGGTACGTGCTTTTCGACGACAGCGGCTCCTCCATAGTGATGAGCAAGGAAGAGATACCCTTAAGCAGGTGCAGGATCATAGCAAAGGTCGAGAAGACGAAACTCGGCCAGATTTACCTCAACGTCCTGAGATACGAAAAAGTGTGATCACTTGACGAGCAGCTTTGCCTGATCGGGATCGTAGTTCCAGTTCTGCGGTATGACCTGTCTGGTCTTGTAGTACTTTGCAAGCCTTCTTATCTTGGATTCAGTAAGCTCAAGTCCCCTCTTTGAGTACCTGTCGTGGTTGTTCTTGTCAAGGTGGGCCTTCAGCCTGACTGCGCTCTTGAGGAGGTTTAGCATGTCTTCTGGAAGTTCGCCTGTGACACCCTTCTCTTTCATTACCTTAACCATGGTCTTCTTGACAGCAGCTCTCACGGAAGGTATACCGTACTGGTCCCTTAGTATAAGCCCTATCTCGGCAGAAGTCTTGCCTTCTTTTGCGAGCTTTGCTATTATGTCCTCTATCTCTGCCGGCTTGTGGGTTACCCATTTGGCTTCCTTCACGGCAGGCTTTGTCGAACCTGACTTCCCTTTGTTCCTTGAATACATCCTTGCCATATTGTCACCTTGCATGCAAGATACAATCATATAGGTGGCAAAGCTTTTTAATAAGTTTTGGTTTTTTGCACATTTTTATTTCATCATCCACAATTATTTTCCCATGGGACTCGAAACTATGATTTCGTCATTGCCGCAGCTGATGAGCATGCTGCCGCTTCTCATGCAATCAATGGGCATGATATTCAACCTGTTCTTCATATGGTTCTTCGGCACCATGGCGATGAGAGGATACAGGGGTCAGAAACCCTTCTTCCTTAACATAGCAGGGGCGCTGCTTTCGGGATCGCTCTGCCTTGTCGGAAGCGCCTCATTTGCAGGCTTCATGCCGTTTATGGAAGGGTTCCTCATGTCCATGCTTCAGCTTGACATGCTTGTTGCAGGCATTACAGTTTCCATTATAATCGCGATTGCGCTGCGCCTGCTGACGCACGACAATTCGGAATGGAGGCCCGATGAGATGGTCGGGATGCTTCAGAGAAAGGTCGTGGCACTCGAGGACATGCTCAAAAAGAAGGCGCACCACATATCAGAATCCGATGCCAAGAAGATCGCAGAAGAGGCGGTAAAGGGCTTCAAGGTCGCTACAGCAAAGCTCATCGGAAGCGAGTACGAAGTGGACATGAAGGAGGAAAAAAAGGAAGCAAAGGTCGTGATAGACGCATGGGACGGCGAAGTGAAGAATGTCATAAGGCACGAGTCTAGGTTCGTCCTCTTCTTCAGGAGCCCGCACAGGATAGCAGGACTTGTGATACTCGTTGCGCTCACGGCACTGTCTTTTGCGTTCTTTGAAGGGTTACCAGATCCCGCAGAAGACATGGCATCCGTGCTCGGCATGAGCCCGGAAGAGCTTACAGATCTAACGTCGTCGGTCGCGGATAACCCGCTCATGTCACAGGAAATACCCGAAGGATGCGTGAGCCCAATCGTCATCACGCAGTACAACAGCCAACTTCAGGACAGCAAGTTCGTGCTGGACCATGCATTCGGGGACGAAGCGATTGAAAGGACGATCAGGGACAACTGCGAAGGCGACGTGCAGATGATGCTTCGGATCGACCACAGCGGCCAGGACCTTGTGCTGGCATTCACGACTACAAACCAGTTCGCTTACCTTACGGACGGCACTTTCTGCATGTGCATGGACCTTTCCAACATGATGCGCTGAGCAGGAACTATTTTTAACCTGAAACCGATTATCTGTTCATGGAAACTTCTGACTGTATAATGACAAGGGCGTCGGTGCGAAGCTACAAGCCTGACGACATTCCCGAAGACACGGTAAAGGAGATACTGGAAGCTGCGATACAGGCGCCGTGCGCAGGGAACATACAGGAATGGGAATTCGTGGTGGTTAGGAATCCCGGCAACAGGAAGCGCCTCGCGCAGGCAGCGTTTGAACAGAATGTTGTATCAGACGCGCCCGTCGTGATAGTGGTGTGTGCAAACATCAGGGAAATAGGCAACGCCTACGGGGAGCGCGGCGAGAACGTGTATTCCATACAGGATACCGCGGCAGCCACGCAGAACCTCATGCTCTCGGCATGGGACAAGGGTATCGGATCGTGCTGGATAGGATCATTCAACGAGAAGCAGGTAAAGGACATTCTCGTGCTTCCAGGACACGTGAGGCCGCTTGCTATAATACCGCTTGGATATCCCGCTTCAGAACCTTCAAAGCCTGCAAGAAAGCCGCTTGAGAAGACCGTGCACAATGATTTCTACTGATTTCCAGAACGATTGATAGAATAAAAATTCGGAGGGGGGAGGGAAGCCCCCCGTTGGTGGAATGAAAAAAACTTTATCTCTGCAGCATCGGTATGCCAAGATCCTGCGCGTAGGTCTTTCTCTCTTCCTGCTCCATCGCCACCGGTCCCAGAATGTAGGGTGACTTCACGCCGGTTATGATGGTTATCACGCGAATCTTGCCCGTGAATGCAGGATCGATCCTTGCGCCCCATATGACTTGAGCGTCCGGGTCCAGAAGCTTGGACACGTAATCCCCGATGAGATTCGTTTCCTCGAGCTTTAAGTCGCTTCCGCCCGTTATGTGCACGAGAGCTCCGCTTCCGCCCGTGTAGTCGACTTCAAGCAGCGGATTCTGAAGCGCCTTTGTGATCGCCTCTTCTGCCCTGGTCTGGTTGTTGGACTCACCAAAGCCCACTGCAGCTACGCCTCCGGAGTGCATTATGGTCCTGACGTCCGCGTAGTCAAGGTTGACAAGAGACGGCGTCGATATGGTCTCGGTCACGCCCTTGACGGTGGTCGCTATCAGCTCGTCGGCAACGCCAAACGCCTCCGAAAGCGGCCTGTCGCCCGCGACGCTTAAGAGCTTGTCGTTTTCAAGCACTATCGCGGTGTCGCATACCTGTCTCAGCTGATACAAGCCGTCCTCGGCCTTCCTTATTCTTGCACCTTCTATCTTGAAGGGCATCGTGACGCACGCTATGGATATAGCGCCCATCTCTTTTGCTATTCTTGATATCACAGGAAGCGAACCGGTACCTGTGCCGCCGCCGAGTCCCGCAAGACCGTAGACCATGTCCACGCCCTCGAGTATCTTCCTTAAATCCTTCTCGGATTCCTCTGCGGCCTTCTTCCCGACGTCTGGATAACCACCGGCACCGAGCCCCTTGGTCGTTTCCTTTCCAAGAAGCAGCTTGTGGTCAGCTTTCGTGACCGAAAGGTGCTTTACGTCAGTGTTTATAGCAAGCGTCTTTGCGCCCTTGATGCCCATCTCGTTTAGCCTGGTGACCATGTTGTTTCCTGCGCCACCTGCGCCCACGATCAGGATGCTTGCGTCCTTGACGTCGAGACCGAATTCCTCCTGTATTGAAGTTATAGTTTCGCCGCTTTGCTCCTGTGGTTGCTCAGCGACTGGCCGACTTTCTACCGGTGCGACCGGCTGATCAGCCTGAGCTACGACTGGTTCCTCGTGACCTTCGTTGCCCGTTGTTTCAAAGACTCTTTGTACCAAAGATTCCATTTTACTCCCTCCCTTAAATTTCTTGATGTATGCATCGCGATGTATATTTCGCGGTAGCGAAATACTTTTTAAACTCACGACGCAAGTTTAATTACAAAAATTTGATAACTGTTATACTAACTAGAAACAAACCAAATACATGTGCTCCGACCCGATTCCCCAATCGGTTCAAAAGCGAGCCTAGTTCTCCCCCACGAAGAACATTAACGTTAAATAATATCGTTTTCTGCTATATAAACATTTCTCTAGTGGAAACAATCCATTAGATTTGAAACAAGATGCAATCGGCGTCAATACACGTTTTTTCTAATTCATTATGTCCGTTTAAAAATTTTTCTGATAATGAAAATGTATGAACATATACCGTAGAATAGAGATTGCCAAGAAAACGAAATGTGAGACAAATTGCGGCACAGCTTTCTACATAGCAGGGGTTCTCCCCGAGGATGGTGTAGTGGATATTGTACCAACTTTCGACTATGATACCACGGAAAATCCGCCACCACTCAATTACTTTTCACAGCTTCCTAAATTAGATAAACCCGAACATGGTTGCCTCGTACTCTTCAGGCACAGTGTAATGAATAATTTTCCACGCCATATGGGTACCATATTGAAAGAAGATGGAAAATTCAAGTTGGTTCACAGAAAAGGTCCATGGACAGACAATGGAAGTATCGTAAATGCCGATATCATTATAGAAGATCTTGATGAACATCTTGATTGGGCAAAAACGTCGAATCAAATCGTCGAATACTATGGAGTCATACCGTTAGAATATTAGAAAAATATTTTTGAAAGGTGTGCTAATATTATATTATGTTCAGCAGGTTTCACAAGCTGAAATCACACCACCAGACACTTTTTGCCATAATCATTGCTTTTGCTGTGATATCTTTTTGGAGAGGGGTATGGGGCCTACAGGACTACTATTTGTTTCCTGAGAACGTGGCACTCAGTCTCTGGACATCAGTATTAATTGGCCTTGGAATACTGGTCGCCACGGGCTACGCCGTAAGAGAACTCACCTGAATATGACGAATCTCAGGGCAATGACTATCAGTGTCAGGAATGCAAGTATCGAAATCAGCGTGGCTTCGATCGAAACGGGTTCCACGGCAACGAACATGCCGGCAAGCCCGCCTGTAAGGACAGCGTCTTCTCCCGCCTCCTGGGCACCTCTTTCCTCAGATACTACGTATTCCAGAACTGTAACAGTAAGCGTTGCTTTTGAAAGAGACCTGCCGGAATCTGCAAGCACCGTAACGTCAAAGTTTTTTCTCGGCGTGTTGTCCGGTGGTGAAAGGTAAAGGAACACCGTCTCGTCCTGAAGAGGCGACAAGTGGACAGTCTCCCCGCTAAGGTGTGCCCATGCAGGACCGCTGACTGTAAACGTGTAGCTGTCAGAACGAAGGCCTGTGTTGACAAGCTTCATCTGAATGGCCTGCCCCTCACCTATGACGACACTGACGTTCTTCTCCTTTGTGTCATTGCCGTTGATTATCGTAAGCTCTGCTGCATAACACCTGCTGGCAGGGGTCACGTCAAGGTCAACCCTCTTTTCTACCTTGACGCCCTTTGTGGATTCCAGCTTGAAAGGCAGCCTGTTTCCAAGGGAGTTTTCGACGCGCACGTCAACTTCCATTCTTATGGAATCTCCCGACTGGAGTGAAAACCTCTCTTCACCATCAGGATAAGTGAGAACGTAGCTGTCGTCAAGCTCGCCTGTGTTTTCAACAGAGACTTCGTAAGTCACAACATCACCTGCGCACGCGTCGGTTTCCCCCGGTGTAACATCAAGCGTGGCGCCACGGCACTTGTGAACGACAAGCGTTGCAGAGTCCCTGTCCGTTGCATCGCCGCTTGCAACGTCAACTGTTACTGGATAAGTACCATCATTCTCAGTCGAGGTTATGCCCAGTACGACGTTTTGAACCTCGCCTGGACCAAGCACCAGCTTCTCCCTTGAGAGCTTGCCCATCGTCGATTCAAGAGTGTAGGCTGTCGCCGTCAGTCCGGTATTCTCGATCTTCACAACGAAATCGGTGCTTTCTCCCCTGCACACGTTCCTCTCTGAATTGGCAAAGGAAACCGCAGCAGACCTGCAGTCAACCGAAGTGAGCACGGCGTCCGACTTGACTATCGATGTTGGGTTACTTTCAGAAGAAACATAGACTTCCATGTCCTTCTTCCCAAGCGAAAGGGGCGTTGCGGTCAGGGTAACGATTGCCCTTTTTCCGCTTCCCAGTTCGACTACGCTTTCTTCCGCAGTCATCCACGACGGCGTGATTATCTTGTAAGTATCAGATTTCGTGCCCTTGTTGTCAACGTAAACCTGGTACTGGATTGATTTTCCCATGCAGACAGAGTCTTCATGGGGCACGACGCTTGCGCTGAAAGAGTAGCACTTGTCAACGTCAAGCTTTAGGTCCTTTACTGCCTTGGCATAGGAAAGAGTAGACTCCGCAGTCACTGCTATTTCCTGGCTCCCTGAAACGCCCGAAGGAGGCTTCGCAGTTACCGTGACCGTCTTAGTGTCCCATGCACCAACTGTAACGGAATTCGGTGAAATCGTGACCCAGTCCTTGGATGCCGAAAGTTCAAACGTCTCCGAAACCTTTCCAAGGTTCGTCACGTCAAGCGTCGAGGTCACGACGCCTTTTTCGCACGCGTTAAGATAATTGTTGCCAGATATGCTCACATCGTGGCACCTCATGACATCGAGCACCAGCTCCTTTTCGATAGTTTCACCAGACTGACCAGAAACTGCGGTGAACTCGATAGTGTATTCTCCTGGTTCAGTACCGCACGGCGGAGTCACCCAGAGAGGATCGACTTCAATCACCTCGCCGGAAGCCAGTGTTAACTGGGGCTTTACAAAGCCGCTCCATCCATCAGGCACTTCGACTGAAAGGAAATAAGTATCGGACTTGGTGCCGTAATTTACGACCTCAAGGAGTATCTCATTGCTTGTTACAATGTCGCATGGGCACACCTGGTGCACTTCTGATGCTACCTCAAGGGCTCCGCCGTAATATGCGGAAGCGTTGACTGGAACGAGCGCCAGCATCAAAACCAGTATCGAAACGTGCTTCAAAATCATAGTTATCATATAGTAGTAAATTTTAAAAACCCATCCCATCGTAAGGGTCCTCGTGTCTCAGCGCCCTGCGGGCGATGAAAAGTGAAAAAACTGCTGCAAGAGCCACTGCTGCCACTGTAGCGGCAGTCTGGCCCGGGCCACCGAGCGTGATCATGCCCGTGAAGCCACTGTCTTCGAGTTCTGCAGTATCCACCTTGTCAGCGGAAATTGCCGTCTCCTTCTTTCCTGCCCAGAACTTCACACCTTCCTCGACATAACCACCGGGGCCGTCCACGAGTATGGTGAGATGGTATGTACCACCCTTCTGCGGGTTGACAATATAATTCACAGTCTCCGTACCGTCGACGTAGACGCTTTCCTGGTACTCGAGCCAGTCTCCAGGGACGCCGTCGATGTCTACTGAATACTCACCGGGCTCTTGGGAATCGATTATTATCCTGCCCGTGACGCTGCTGCACTGGAAGCTGTTGAGCGTTCCCGGCCTGGCGCTAACTGTCAAGCCTGATGCGGCTTCTGCAGCGTATACGGAGAACACCAGCAGTAGCAGTATTGTGACAGTACTGTAGAGCAGCATTTCCCTCATGATCATAACACCTTTTATGCTCATTAGATGGTAGTTAATTTTATAAAGGTAAGTGGCATAGAAATGGCATGAATGAGGAAAAAACGCTCACGTTCGACGAATTCGTGAGTCTCTACAGGAGTGAGACCAATAATGGTGTCAATTTCACGGGACTATTCGACAAAGGTTTTGGACCTGAATTCTTCAGGACAGAAGAACATTACAAGGCTTTCAAGAAGGAATCCCCCAATTTAGAGAAACTCGCACGCGGGACATTTCAGCACGTTGCTTGGGAAGGCGGCGACAAGCAACTAAACCGGGAAGATTTCATGCCAAAACTTGAGAAGTATGACAAAATCTTCTATAATGCTTACCTTGCATTGAGGGATGCGACGCCCGGGGGCACCCCACACATCAGGCTGCTTTTTTCTGGAAAGCTTTACTCATAATGAACTTCTTTTTTAAGCATGACGCCGAATTAAACCCCATGCCAAAGGAGATTATCCAGAGGGGAGCTGAAGCCGTTCTCTACAGGGAAGGCGACGTGCTTGTAAAAGAAAGGGTCAAGAAGGGCTACAGGCTGCCCGAGCTGGACGACGAAATACGAAGGAGAAGGACCAAGAGGGAGGCAAAGCTCCTTGAAACTGCAAGGAGGGCAGGAATACACACTCCCGATGCGGATATCGCAGACAAGCATGTCATAAGGATGGATTTTATAGACGGGAACCGCGTAAAGGACATGCTGAACGGGATGAAAGGACCCGACCAGAAGAAGGCTGCTGTGAAAATAGGCGAAATGGTAGCCGCGCTCCACTCAGCGAACATAATCCACGGTGACCTCACGACTTCCAATATGATATTAAAAGGTAACGACCTATATGTAATAGATTTCGGACTGGGCAAAGTGTCACACAAGGTGGAGGACAAGGCAACGGACCTTTTCCTCCTCTACGAGGCTATATTGTCCACACATTTCGAGATTTCAGAGGCTGTATGGAAAAACATTATAAATACATACATGCAAAAATATTCAACTGCCGCGCAGGTAATGCAGCGGTTTGAAAGCATAGGAAAGAGAAGGAGATACAAATGACTGAAAAAGAAGTTCCAAAGGCTGAAGAAGGGAAGAAGGAAGGAGCAAAGGAGCCCTTGGAGGAACCAAAAGCGGAAGCTCCCGTAAAGGAAGAAGAAAAGACACAAAGTGAAACTGATTCCAAGGAAGGGGCAAAAACCGTGGAAGGCGGCGGTAGGAGAAGGCATTACGAGGAGGAAGTTCCCGAGTGGATACCAAAGACCAGGCTTGGAAACGATGTCAAGGAAGGCAAGTACAAGACGCTGGACGAGATACTTGAGGACGGGGAACTCATACTCGAGCCCGAGATAATCGATGCTCTCATTCCTGAAGTGCTTCAGGAAGTCATATACATAGGCGGATCGCCTGGAAAAGGCGGTGGCATCAGAAGGACCGCAACCAAGATGACCGCAAGGATGCACAAGTCCGGAAGGAGATTCAAGCTTTCTGCACTGGCTGTCGTTGGAAACGGTGACGGAATAGTGGGCATCGGACGTGCGATCTCAACCGAACACAGGACTGCTCTCGAGAAGGCAACAAAGAACGCCAAGCTCAGTGTCGTAAGGGTCAGGAGAGGGTGCGGATCCTGGGAATGCGGCTGCGGCGGCGACCACAGCGTGCCGTTCAAGGTCAACGGAAGGGAAGGTTCAGTCACAGTAACGCTTATACCTGCACCAAAGGGTGTTGGCATGGTGGCAAGCGAGGAAGTAAAGAAGATACTGAAAATCGCCGGAATAAAGGACGTCTGGGTAAAGACTTCCGGAAAGACTGAGACCCGTGGAAACCTTACAATGGCTGTATTCAATGCCATCAAGAGCCTCAACAGCGGAAAGGGTGACCTTTGATGGCAGACGAAAAACCTCTCTTTGCAGCGATAATGCTTAAGGGAACCGTGAAAATAAACAGGAAGGTAACGGACACGCTGAAGAACCTCAGGCTCTCGTCAATCAATAATTGCATCATACTTCCGGCCGACAACAACTACACAGGGATGCTAAAGAGGGTATCCGAGTACGTTACGTGGGGCGAGGTTTCCCAGGAAGTCCTTGAAAAGCTCCTAGAGAAGAGGGGAAAGCTCGATGCGAAAAAGGCCAAGATCGTAGCTGCGAAGGCTTTCAAGGACAAGGAACTAAAGGAATCTGGCCCGGTTTTCACACTCTCACCACCTTCAGGCGGCCTCAAGGCAGTCAGGCTGAACTATCCAAGAGGCGACGTCGGCTACAGGGGTGAAGAGATAAACAACCTAATTTCGAGGATGATCTGACATGCCAAGGAAGAAAGTCGTCAAGCAGAGGGGACACAGGACGCACGGATACGGCAGCCCCAAGAAGCACCGTGGCAAGGGAAGCCGCGGTGGAAAGGGATGGGCAGGTTCAGAAGGCCACAGGATGACCCACATTCTCAAGTACGCACGCGACAGGATAGGAAAGCACGGATTCACGGCGAAGACCACCAAGACACTCAAGACAATAAACCTAAACCAAGTTGCAAAGCTTGTGGGAAAGGAAAAGAAGATTGACCTCACTGCAATGGGATACGACAAGCTCCTTGGGGCAGGCGAGATCAAGGCAGCGCTTGAAATCAAGATCGATTACTTCTCAGCAGGCGCAAAGGAAAAGGTCGAGGCTGCCGGCGGCAAGATAATATCTGACGCTGTGACAGAGGAAGTCGTCGAGGAGACGGTTGAAGAGACGGTTGAAGAAGGTCCCGTAGAGACCGGAGAAAGCCAGTGAAGCTTTCTTGAAATCCAAACTTTTTGTGATGAAAATGAATTATCATTCTTCCATGAACACAGGTGTCCGCAAAAGGATTGTGGATATTATAAAATCGTCGGCAATAACAAAAGAGCTGGACCTTTCGGATATCTCATACGAAAGCGACCTGTATACCGACCTTGGACTAGGCAGACTGGATGTTGGTACCATCATCATGGGAGTTGGTTGTGAGTACTTTCACGACATACCTCATGAAGTAGCTGACAACATCAAAAAAGTGTCTCGTATAGTGGATTACGTTGAAAAAACAGGAGTCTGGAAGAACGCACTTCAGCCAGTAAAACTCTAAACAGCGATAGCTTTGCCATATTTAAAATTTTCTTCTAGTTCATTGTACATGGAAGTGGAAGGCTATCATCCGAGCATGAACACGGCTCTGCGAAGGAAAGTTGCGGATATAACATTAGATACCTGCCATTATAACGAACTCTGCGACATAGCGTACGAAAGCTAGTTAGAAAAGGACCTTGGATTCGATAGCCTAGATAAAGCCCAATTCGTAATGGGTATCGAAATAGGCTTTAATTTTGGCATACCCGTCGATTATCCTGTCGATAAAATAAATTCGATAAAAGAAATAGTTTCCTATCTCGTAAAACGCTGCAATTTAAAGGATGAATGATTCCCCTGCTTTTATCAAGGAACGTCCGTATTCTTAACAGATTTAAATAGAACGAAACCAAAATTAATAGAAATCGTAATTGGTTAATTAACATATAGCTGTGATATTGATGGGTCTTGAAGAATCCTACATGAAATTCCTTGAGCGCCTCCCGGGCGTGAGGGATCCCCTGACGAAGCTCGGCTTTCGGGAGAAGCTTAAGTACACCGGCATGGTTCTTCTTGTATTCTTCGTGATGTCCCAGATAATGGTGTGGGGAATCCAGATCGAAGGGCTGCAGCAGCTGAAGGTCTTTGAGCTCCTTCTTGCATCAAAATTCGGTTCACTGACAACGCTAGGTATCGGTCCCATAGTCGTGGCCGCGATAATCCTTCAGCTTCTTGTAGGTTCCAAGATACTGCCGTGGGACATGAACACTGAAAAGGGCAAGGCCATCTTCCAGGGCACGCAGAAAGTGCTGACGATAATCCTCTGCTTTGTCGAGGGCGCAATATACGTGATGTTTGGCGCCATACCCCCGATTCCGGGACTTGAGGTGGCGGTCATACTGCAGGTTGCCGCAGGCGGCATATTCATACTATTCATGGACGAGATCATATCGAAATGGGGCTTTGGCTCCGGAGTAAGCCTGTTCATACTCGCAGGAGTATCAAGCGGCATGATAACCAGGATATTCAACCCGTTCGCGCTGTGCACGGGCGCAGGCTGCCTGTCGATATTTGGAAGCGGTGAGGGAACCGCGCTTGCGTTCCCATCGATTGAGATGCAGAACCCGCCGCTTGGCGCACTGCCGCAGATAATCTACTACATGGCGACGGCAGACCCGCTCAACGCGCTGCTTCTAGGCGCGCTTCCCATAATGGCGACAGTGATCGTCTTCCTGCTCGTGATATTCATGCAGAACATCAAGGTGGAGATACCGCTTGCGTTCGGGTCGATACGTGGATTTGGAAGGCGCTGGCCGTTAAACTTCCTTTACACAAACGTCATACCGGTCATACTGATAGCGGCGCTCCTGGCAAACGTCCAGCTCATGGGCAGGATAGGGGCACAGCCCGTGGAGGCAGGCTCATCGAAGATATGCGGCCTGCTTGGATGCTTTGAGAACAACAATCCGGTATCGGGATTCGTCTACTACCTGCAGCTTCCAAACTCGCAGGGCGTTGCAGGCATTGCCATATTCATGGGACTTTTTGCTCTGATAGGGGCATTCATGTCAGGTTACGTCAAGAGGCCGGGATGGCAGCTTTCGATGGGCATGATACCGGTGGGAGCGGCGGTGTGGCTTGCCATGGTCTACGGCATGGGGCTCACTGGCATGATGATCACTCCGCTTGACCTCATGAGGATAGGAGTCTATTCGGCATTCATGATAGTTGGAGCCACCGTGTTCTCAGCTTTCTGGGTGACAACATCCGGGATGGACGCCGCATCAGTTGCCGAGCAGATACACTCGACGGGGCTGCAGATACCGGGATACAGACGCGACATAAGGATAATAGAGCGCGTGCTGAACAGGTACATACCGGGGCTTGCAATACTTGGTGGTATGGCAATAGGGCTGCTTGCATCATACGCTGACATGACGGGTGCGATAGGAAGCGGGACAGGTATACTTCTTGCGACCATGATATCTTTCCAGCTGTACCAGGAGATAACGACGCAGCACGCAGACGACATGCCGCCTATGGTCAAGAGGCTGCTTGGGAAGGGATGATTATGAACATACTCGTGACAGGTGTGCAGAATGCAATCGAGGAATCCATAGTGAAACTTGCAGTCGAGAGGATAGAAGGAAAGGCAAAGTTCAGGGTGCTAAGCTTCAGCGACTTCATGGACAGTGGCGAGAGCCCTGCAGAGGAATTCAAGCTGCTAAAGGAAACACAGGACAAGATAAAGCAGAAGATACAGATGAAGGTGCTGGAAGGAAAGGGCGGCCACATGATAATAGACGGCTACTTCACGGTGAAGAGCAAGCTCGGCTTCGTTCCGGTCATGACAGGTGACCTCCTTAACATAATCAAGCCCGACTTCCTCGTCCACATAGACGTCGACCCGCTTGCGCTTGGAAGCAGGCTCGAGAACAGGAAGGAATTCGACGAGCACCAGGAGATCGAGAAGTCGTGCGCACTCTATCTTGGGGCAAACGCGGGTTGTGGCATAAGGATAATAAAGTCCGGCCCGGAAGGGGCAAGGGACGCTGCTGACGAACTGTATGGCATGCTTAAGGAACTGCTGGTGAAAAAATGACCCCGTTTCTCATGATAACTCTAATTTCAGTGGGACTTTCAGCCATGATAAGCGTCACGTACAGGCTGCTTACAAAGCCTTCTGAGATCCGCAAGATCAAGGACGACATGAAGTTTTACAAGGAGAAGATGAACGAGGCAAAAAAGGCCGGGGATACGGCCAAAATGAACGAATACGCTAACGAGATGCTCAAATGCAGCCAGAAGCAGTTTCGGTCCAGCATGAAGCCCATGATGGCCACCATGCTCATATTTTTCATGCTGCTTGGCTGGCTCCACAACAACTTCGGCGGCGTGAGCGCAGACTTCACGGCGGATCCCGAGGCTAAGTTCGCCTATGCAGAGATCGTGCACGACATGCAGTACGAGACCGTGGGCGAGAGCTTCAGGACCAGGGTGGACCTTAACGACGACGGCGTTTTCTCTGAAGACGAGACCTTTGATGAAGGCGAGATATTCACGTATAACGGGGCGTTATGGAGACCAGGCCGCATGATGGAGGGATTCTACATGTTCGCGCAGCCAAAGGACAATACCGTACATTTCGAGATGTTCATAGCGCAGATGCCTGTCGAGCTGCCGTTCATAGGGTCGTATCTTTCGTGGTTCTGGTGGTACATATTCATAAGCCTCCCGGCAACGTTCATACTCAGGAAAGTGCTAGGAGTGGAGTAGATTTTTAAAGGACGGGAGACGTAAACTAATAAAAGGTTTCGCTACATAGATGTAATCTATTAACGGTGATACAATGCCAACGCCAGCACAGAGAACGAGAAGTTTCAGAAAGGACAGGGTGACAACACCCGGGGGTAAGGTAAAGATACATTACTCCAAGAAGCAGCCGGGAATAGCCAAGTGCGGCAACTGCAAAAAGCCGCTCAGCGGCGTGCCAAGGAAGCTTCCAACCGAACTGAAGAAGCTCAAGAAGACCCAGAAGAGGCCGGACAGGCCATATGGCGGTACATTGTGCTCACCGTGTACAAAAGCGAAAATGAAGTCAAAAAACATGGAGAGATGGGAAAATGATTGAAGTAGGAAGAGTATGCATGAAGACTGCTGGCAGGGAAGCCGGTAAGTTCTGCGTTATCCTGGACGTCATGGAGGACGGATACGTCCTGGTGACCGGCCCGAAGGCTGCCACGACAGTGAAGAGAAGGAAGTGCAGTCTCCACCATGTAGAGCCGACACCAGAAACCGTCAAGATAAAGAAGAACGCAACGGATGACGAAGTTCTTGCAGCTTACAAGCAGGCAGGACTTTTCAGCAAGTTCGGAACCAAGGAACCCACCGCAAAGGACGTAGAGAAGGCAAAGGATGCGGAGAGGAAGAGGGCAACGAAGGCCAAGGAAGAAAAGGCAAAGCCGAAGGCAGAAAAGAAAGAGGACAAGCCTGAGGAAAAGAAGGCTGAACCTAAGAAAGAAGAGATAAAAAAGGAAGAGAAGCCAAAACCAAAGGCCGAGAAGAAGGAAAAGCCCAAAGCTGAGAAGAAACCCGCAAAATCAGCAGCAAAGAAGACTACCAAGAAAGCCAAGAAGTAAGCTTTCTTGATTTCTTTGATTTTAGCTTCATAGCTAAAGCTATTTGCATTCTCCAGAGAATGCGCATAGGTTTTTAAAACATTCATTTAATTCACATTATGCTTCCAGCAATATTACCCGAAAGTAGCAGGAAGAGGGTTTTGATAGAGTACGCATTAAATGCACAAGAACAGGATCATAGGTTAGACGGACACACTGAATTATCCGGTAAAACACATGTAGAATCAAATCCCAAAGAGTTCATATATCATGGTGAACTTCCAAGTGGTATACACGCGTTACAAAGAACTGAAAGTTGGGATTTTGGTCCAGGTGAACCCTACATCACATTTGAAGATGTTTTGGATGTAGATAAACTGATTTTCTGCTTATATCATACATTTGGCCCTGACATCTCAATAGAAAAAATGGAAAACGGACAAGAGGCACCATTCTATGTGAAAAACAAAGATGGTAGAACCGTTTGCGCTTTCTGGGAAAATTTTGATTACAACAAAGGCCGTATGAACTACTTTACAGACGCTGTCAACTTAAACGGTGAAAATGAGATGTTGATTGAAACGCTGCACAATTATCTGACCCTCCCAGAACCCAAATAATCTTCACATGCTTCTTGAGAATTTCAGCAGTTCTTTTTCACCGACGCCGTCGATTGCGTCTATCTTTGCCTCAAGCTCTTCCTGCTTGCCGCCCTCGTCAGGCACGATTGCAGTGAACTTGAGCGCAGTGACGCCGAAGCCTATTGGTTCTTCCTCTATCCTCTGGGGACTGAGCTTCTCAAGGCCAGCTTTAACAGAATCGAACTTCGCAGGCTCTGATGGAAGTATCTTGTAGACTAGAATTACGTCGCCCATGTTAATCACGGCCCCTCGAATTCGCACTTTTGACACTTGTACGAGTTGGCAAGCCTCCTGCACCTCTCGCAGCGCGTGATCTTTCCCTTGCCGCAGTCGGGGCAGTCGAACTCCACCCAGTAGTTCTCCGTTTCCACCTTCTTCCCGCACGAAATGCATGTCTTGGTCATGATTTCACCGAATTTAACTTAATATGTGGGCAGAGTATTTAAATGTTCAACGATGAAGCACACAATCTTTAGAAAACTTTACGTCACTTCGTCTTGATAATATTAACACTTTCAAGAAGTGGCAAATCAAGCTTCTCTCTGATTTTATTTACTTCCTCTACGAAAAAGTCGTATTCTCCTGCAAGGACATCCGGGAATGCGAGATGAACCAGCTCAATATTGGGATATCTGCTGTTACCATCTCCAATTCCTGCAACCTGCATCCAGTCTCTCACAAGCCCCGTACTGAGTCTGTTAAGACCGTATTTTTTAGCGTTATCATTGAGTTCGTGATTACAAATAGACTGCTCAAGCCCCCTGTAAGTTCTTATACCTTTGATTTTTTCATAACTTCTTGGAAAACTTATATCATTGTCACTACAGTAATTCAGAAACTTCTCTAACATCGGCTTTACATTGTCGAACGTAATCATGAATAAAAAGTGTCAGAAAATTTTATAAAGAGGAGCGGACCCGCGGGGATTTGAACCCCGGACCTCTGGATCCGCAATCCAGCGCTCTATCCAAGCTGAGCCACGGGCCCTAGTATTTCCTGAGAGCGTCCACTTCTTCTGGCGACAGCTCCAGTTCCTCTGGGACGCCCATACCTTTCTTTGCCATGAACATTAAAAATGGCATGTAGTCGGAGCTTGCAACCTTCCTTGAGCAGTGGTAGTTCTGCCCTATCTTCTCGACTATTGGGTCAGTCACTGCCCGCCTGAACTTCGACCTTGCAAGAAGCATTATCCTGTCGGGAAGCCTCATTTCAGCAGGCTTTGTGAACTCGCCGTTTCTAAGGGACGCTATGCCCGACATTATGTCGATCATGTAGGCCTTGAAGCGCCAGTTCTGCTGGTTACTTACGCGTCCCCTGAAAATGTCTGCTTTCGAAAGCTTGTCGTAGGCGTCTGACAGGAACGTTTGGTCTGTCGTGGTCCTGTAGAGGTTACTCTCAAGCCACAGGAATATGTCGTCGGGGTCCGCGTCAGCTGCCCTCACGGTGCCGCGGTTTGCATTAAGCGACGGCGTGCGCATCAGTGCAAGCAAAACCTCCTCCATCACCTTCTTTCTTTCCCGAAAGCCTACAGAGGTTAACATGTCTTCTGTTATCTCCTTTGTCCCAAGTGAAAGCATCTGCAGGTCAAGGACTGCAGATCGTACGTCGCCTCCGGACCAGCGGGCAAGGCCGTCCAGGACGGCGTCGCTTACCTTCAGGCCCTCGCTTTTTGCAATCTTTCCAAGAAATGCAGACATCTCCCTTTTTTCTATTTTGTCGAAATTGACGCGCTTGCAAACCTTCTTTAGCGCTTTTAACTTCGGGTTCTGCATATCGTTGACGCACACTATGACAGGGAACCTGGATTCGGATATTATCTTTACTATTCCCCCGGCTCCCCCGCGGTCGCTCCTGCCGCTCATGGAGTCCACTTCGTCCATCAGTATGAGCTTTCCCCTATGAAAGAGCGTCTTCTGCTTGCTTGCCTCAGAAAGCGTACCCTGAACCTCCTTTGCAGTCCTTGTGTCCGACGCATCCATCTGCACCAGGAAATCTCCCCTTTCCTTTGCCAGGAGCTCAACTACGAGCGTCTTTCCCGTTCCGGGCGGGCCAAAAATTATGAGACCTGTACCCTGCTTCCAGCTTGCAAGGAACGCTTTTACCTGCTCTACTGCCTGCGACTGTCCTGCCAAACCTTCCGGTTTTACCGGCCTGTACTTGTCAGTCCAAAGCTGCATGTATACACCGAATCTCTTTTGGATCGATGATATTAATATTGAAGTTGAAAATAAACTGTGGGGAAGATAGAGTCACTTAAGGTGTGGATAAACGGTCACGTGCTCACTCCGGGTGTCAGGAAGTTTGTTTTCGATCGCGAAGTAAAGATGCTTTCAAGTGATTTTGCCGCTTTCACGGTCCCGTTTGTGACAGTCGGGGCTGTCGGCCTTCTCGTACAGCTTTCTCCGTGGATACTGAGAACAGGTGTCACGGACATAGACCCGCTTCCGATACTCTTCTTTGCGTTCCTTGCAGGATTCACTTCACTTTACCTCAGGTACCTTATATTGAAGAGGTACTCAAACGTCAGGCCGTAAGCAAAGCTGCAAGTGACGAAAGGAAGCCTTCCATTTCGTCAAGGAATTCGTCTAGGCTGAATGCCTCAAGGGAGAAAAGACCCGTTATTCCCGGCTGGACCGGGGGCTCAGTGACGTTCACGTAGACATGCCCTATGGCATAAGCATAATCGTCTGCCATGTTCTCTTCACCCAGTGTCATGTTCAGCTGGAGCACACTTTCTTCCTGCGCATCCGCGAGAGGGACTGCCAAAAGCAGCAGAACTGCAATGAATGATATTACAAGTTTCATGGAGAAGTTTTGGGTGCGAAAATTAATAAAACTGAGAGTTTTGTTTCGGTCCAGAGGAGAATCCAGCTGTCAAAAATCCGGTCTTTCCTGATTGAGCTGTCTTATTGCCTCGCTGAGCATGTCGATTTTTTTAAAACCAGCATTAGACATGTATCCTAACATATCCCAGTCTTCTTTCCTATACCGGCCAGCATCAGGCAAAGTGTAATTAACACCGCGCTTTCTTTTCCATTCCACGTATGTAGTCAGACGCTGCTTGGCATGCTCTAGACTATTGAACAGCATAAAGTTCATCTGATCGTGAATTATATAAACATATCGCATAGGTTTTCATGAGAAGTTGACTTACGTTAAAGGGGTCCCGTCACCTGAACGAATATATCCTGCAGACATCGTCCTCGTAAACAAGGCTGAAATCACCGGAAAGCTCGCCATTAAGAGCGGCGTCAAGCACGGTGCCTGAGGTTTCTCCCTGTTCCTGGTCGAGCGCTATGAAGAATGCCACGGACTTTTCACTGTCGTCTGCGTGGACGTAGAGGTATCCTGCGCCGTACTTTTCCATTATCTCGTATGCATCCGTGTTTTCCTCTGAAAGGAACATGCCCGCGACGTCCTGGATGGCGTCATGGGAGACACACGCTCGGCAGTCTATCTCGTCGTCCTCGTAGCCCATGTACATGGAAACAGTCGTTGTGAGTATCTCCCTTGAAGGCGCCCTCAAAACGACGTCTCTTTCAGTGTATGTCATTATCGCGTTACCGTAGTCCCACCAAGACATTACGACTGCGTCCTCAGGGGCGTTTTCCTTTATCCAGTCGAGGCCCGGACGCATGTTGTCTGGAAGCGCCTGTTTTGGGTCGACTGTCTCGCCGTCCTGCTCGTAGAGTATCCTTTTCACCGTGTCACTGTCGTCTCCTATCTCCACTTCCATCTCAACGACTGTGAGGTTGTGCTTTCCTCCTATGTCTTCAGAGCCCACTTCCTTTATCCTCACGCTTTCGTCGGGCTTGCCTGGGACGTAGCTAGACGTGCAGCCGCTTGCAATGAGAACCAAAACTAGGAGTGCAGCAATACGCACCATCATGAAAAAGAATTGTTCTTACCCGCTTATATTTACGGTCTCAGTAGCATGTATGCCGAAAGTAACAGCAGCACTGCCACTCCAACGGCTACCGAGACGTACTGCACCTTCTTCTGCCTCTTTGTGAGCTCCTTTTTCTTCCACTTCTTCCTGTTTGCAGCGCCCATCACGAGGAATATCACGCCCATTGCGAAAAGCGCGTTGAACTCGAAACGGTGAAGAAACATCATGGGAGCACCGAAAAGCACCCAGACGAGGCCCATGTAGAAGAACGTCCTGTAGTCGGGCTCGCTTGCGACGCCCTTCTTTCTCTTTGCCATTATTATGAAGACGGCACCAAGCACTATCAGCGCGACTGCCACGCTGACAACGATCCACGGGAAAGCTCCGGCCATGACAATAATTGGCGCTGCTGCTAAAAAAGGAAGGCTTTAAAACATTCACCCCACAATTTGGTTCATGGAAGAATTTGGCTCTTTTGACGACTTTTCTGTGGAGATGGGAGATTTCGAAGTCACGAAAAGGGAAGACTACCACAACTGCCTGTGGGAGTGCACGGAAGGTGGCAGCATCGACCAGGAACCGGTCATACACAACGGCAAGATACTGTTCGGCTCGTTCAACCGCAAGTTCTATGCACTCGACCTGAAGACCCGCGAACCTGTGTGGATTTTCGAGGCACAGGACAGGATAGGCCTTTGTTCACCTTCGGTCTACAAGAATTCCATCATAGTCGGCAGCTACGACGAGAACATATACCGCCTCGACATGGATACCGGAGAGCTGATATGGAAGTTTAGGACGCAGGGCGAGATCGCGTCCACTGGCGCGCTGAAGGACGGCGTGTACTATTCTGCGAGCAGGGACCAGAACCTCTATGCGATCGACTGCGAGACCGGAGAGCTTATATGGAAGTTTAGGACGCTGAAACCCAACGTTTCCGTTCCCACGGTCCATGGAGAAAAACTGTTCTTCGGATCGTCCGATCGTAACCTGTACTGCCTTGACAGGAGAACTGGGGAAGTGTTATGGAAGTTCGAGGCAGAAGAGGAGATAGTGGTGATCCGCCCCCTCCTTGTAATAGGGGAATGCATCTACGTGGGCACTATGGGTACCATGATGTATGCCATAAACATCAATGACGGGACGTGTGTTTGGAAAAAGAAGTTCGGCGACTACGGCATGACGCGGGGCGGGGTGTACCTCAAAGGGCTGATAATCCAGCCGACGCAGGGCGGATTCATCTACGCATTCACACCGGAAGGGGACATTGCATGGAAGGTGTCAAGAAACGAGACTTTTACTTCGGTGGCAACGGACGGTGAGAACGTCTACACCAGTTCCGAGGACCTCAATTTCTACTGTTTCGACTCGGAAGGAAAGCTTGTCTGGAAGTACAAGATGGAAGGGCCCGCGTGGCAGCCGGGCCTCATACACGAGGGGGTCGTCTACGTCGGGTCAAACGACTGCTTCCTTTATGCATTCGACGCCGCAAGCGGGGAGCTCTTGTGGAAGTTTCGGTGCCCGGGATCGCCAATATCACACCCGCCGATCAGGAGCTACTTTGAGGTCACGATAAAGCACAAGAAGAAGGATTTTGAGGAAGTGCAGGATAAGAAGTACGACCTTAAAATCGCAGAAGAAGACGGTACGTCTGCCTACAAGACAAGGATGACGTATCAGGTATCAACGCAGTACGGTGCGAAGGGAAAGTACCAGATAGACTCCAAAGAGGAAGCGTTTTAAGTTTTAAGACCATTTTTTGGTTATGGCCGATTTTGACGACATGTTCGACGATTTTTCAGTCGATATGGGAGACTTTGAAGTAAAGAGGGTTCAGAAGTTCGACCGAATGTGGAGAATCGGAGAAGGCGGAAGTGTAAGCACGGGTGTTACGCTTCATGAAAATCTTATCTATTTTGCTTCAGCCAATTTCAACATATATTGTGTGAATCCGGAAAACGGAGACCTTGTGTGGAGGTTCAAGACCGAGGGTGTGATAGCTGCAGGAATACCAAAGATTGCAGACGGTATTGTTTATTCCGGCAGTTACGACAGGAGCATGTATGCACTCAACGCCAAGACTGGTGAGCTCATATGGAAGTTCACAGCGGGTGATAAGATAGGATCGGCCGCTGCCCTGAGTGACGACAAGGTCTATTTTGGCTGCAAGGACCAAAACGTTTATGCCCTTGACGGGAAGACTGGCGAACTCATATGGAAGTTCAGGACATATGACTGCATAATGTCTGAACCTCTCGTTGTAGGCAAGCGGCTCTTCATAGGTTCATATGACCGCAATTTTTATTGCATTGACAAGGAAACGGGAAATCTCCTATGGAAGATAGAGACGCAGGCTGAGGTGCATAACGATAATGTGTTCCTCCATAAGGATGGCGTGGTATACTTTGGTTCTTTTGATAGCTACCTCAGAGCAGCGGACGTGGAAAGTGGCACGCTCTTATGGAAGACCAAGCTCGGTAATTACGGCATTGGAACCGGTGCCGTGGAATGCGGTGACATGATACTTCAGTCCACGAGAGACGGAATACTGTACGCTCTTGACGCAGAAGGTAAAGTGCTGTGGAAGTTTTCCACCAGAGAAGAAGACGTCCTCGGAGTTCCATGCATCCATGATGGTAAGATAATTGTAGGTTCCTGCGGTGACTATCATCTGCACTGTGTGGATTTCGAAGGCAACAAACTGTGGAGTTTCAGGGCACTCCAGTTCCTTTACGAAAGATCTGTACTCGTTGAAAACATGCTGATATTCCCTTCGTGGGATTGTCACGTATATTCAATAGACATTAATAGCCAGAGGGTCGTGTGGAAGTTCAAAGCAGACGGGTCGCCTGCGTATGTCCCGCCACCACACGAGGCGTTTGAATTCCAGACTACTGTCAGTAGTGGGGAAGTTGAAGAAGTTACCAGGAAGACCTACGAATTCGAGCTTACAGAAGGGGACCAGAACACCAGCGAGTACAAGTCTGACATCACGTACCAGGGTGGTACCACATATCGCGAGAAGGGAAAATACCAGATTGACTCCAAAGAGGAAGCGTTTTAAAGTTTGCTTCTAAATTAGGCTTCATGGACACGTCAGGCTTTGACGACTTCTCTGTCGAGATGGGAGAGTACGAGGTAGTAAAGACCAAGAAGTTTGACAGGCTGTGGAGGATAAGTGAAGGGGGAAGCGTCGATACTAGACCGCTTCTTTACAAGGGAAGGGTATACTTTCCTTCGATGAACCATAACGTCTACTGCGTGGACGAGAATACGGGCGAACTGATATGGAAATTCAAGACCGAGGACCGGATAGGTGTCGTCTCGGCTGTCATGATACACAATAACATTGTATACATCGGCTCATATGACCAGCACATGTACGCCCTTGATGCAGATACGGGAGAGCTCATCTGGAAGTTCAAGACGCAGGGTGAGATACTCTGCGTCGCGTCCGCGAGGAAAAACCTTCTTTATTTCACCTCAAGGGACAATTACGCATACGCGGTGACCGCAGACAAAGGGGAACTTGTGTGGAAGTTCAAGGCATACGACGAACTGCAGTCTAGCCCTACAGTATTTGAAGATCGTGTATTGTTTGCTTCATACGACCACAACCTCTACTGCGTGGAGGCCGAAACTGGAAAACTTGTGTGGAAGTTTTCTGCTGAACAGGAAATGCTCAACGCACCTTATCTTGCAATACACGAGAGGGTCGTCTACATAGGATCCCTTGACAACAACCTTTATGCAATACACGTAGACACCGGAAAGCTCAAGTGGAAAAAGAAGATATCCAATTACGGTGCCATGCCAACGCCTGTAATACACGATAACGTGATATACGAAAGTTCAAGGGAAGGGACGCTTACAGCACTTGACCTTGACGGCAACGTGCTTTGGGTCTTTAGGAGAAACATAATATTTGGCCACCCGACAGTCAACGATTCCAAGATATACGTGACAAGCGAGGACAAGAACCTCTACTGTATCAACCTCGACGGGGAAGAGCTGTGGAGGTTTAGGACAGAGGGTTACGTCTGGTGGATGGCCGCATTCTCAGAAGACATGATATTTTTCAGTTCATACGACTGCAACGTGTATGCTATAAGAAAGGACAACCAGGAAGTTGTGTGGAAGTTTAGGTGTCCTGGAGCACCATCGTGGTGCCCGCCGCTTCACGAGGAATACGAGATGAGGCTAAAGATCCCAGAAGAATTGGTCAAGGAAGAGTCTTCCGAAAAGAGATACGACCTTGGGATAGCAAACGAAGAGGAGAACACAAGCGAGTACCAAAGCAAGTTGACATACCAGATCTCAACTCAGTACTCGTCCAAAGGCAAGTACCAGATAGACTCAAGGGAAGAGGAATTCTGATTTCCGTCTGCAGTTTTGGCTTTTTATAACTTTGCTTCAATTCTACATTGGCTGTAAACATGACATTCAAGATAGACAATTACATGGAAGAGATCCGCAGAGCTGATAAATCATACAATATCGGTGTCTCGGCGTTTTTCATTGACGGTCAGGAAAATTTCGAAGTGAAAGACGTCGTGATAGACCTGGCTGAACGATATAAAGAATCTACCGAATCATACGACACAATATGCGTCGATATCAGTACACTGAAAAAGAAACTACCCAAAGTCAAAGAAATGATAGAAAATGTGTATGGAATCAAAGAACGCCATAAAATTGAAAATGATCTTCCCGTATGCGTCATAACATCCGTTGATGAAATCAAAGTATCCCTTGACACGGATCCTGAGAAAATCGTCGTGTACAAAGACATTATTCAGATGAGAAACCTTTTTCCAGAGAAACCGGAAAACGGCGTTTAAACAGGTTTTTATTAGAAAAGACTTCCAATTATCATCATGGTCATGCGTCTTTTCGGAATCTCGCACAGTGACATGGCGAAGGTAAACCTCATCGGCGTGTACCTCCTTGCATTCATGGCCGCGTTCGTTGCAATACCAGTCTACGTTTACTTCTCCGAGTGGGGAACGGTGTTTGCAAGGTCGATGGTCTACATAAGCAGCTCTGCAGGCCTTGGCGGAGTGATGTACTGCTTTCGGGGCTTTCACATGCACCTCAGCTACTACAAGGACTTCGACCTCGGATGGACGTGGTGGTACGTCTTCACGCCGTTTCTGAGCATACTAGTCGGCGTCTTCGTCTACTTCCTCATAGCAGGCGGCATAATGAGCATTGGCGTTATCTCGCCGGCAGATTATTCAAGAGGCATAATGTTTTACTGCGGCGTGTCATTCCTTGCCGGCTTCTCATTCAGGAAAGCCATGGCAAAGATGAAGGATGTCGCAGGAGCACTGTTTGCAACATCTGAGGAAAACTTAAAGAAAGAGTAAGATTCCTACATCCTTCTCTTCATGAGCCTTTTTAGCATTCCCTTTTCTATGCTCCTCATTATCCGGAGCAGGTCAGTCATGGTCACTATGCCAACAAGCCTGTTGTCCTCCATGACTGGAAGCTTTTTTATGTTCTTTTCCTTCATCAGGTCTGCAGCTTCCTCTATTGCATGATACGGGGTGATCGTTATCAGCGTGCGTGTCATGATGTCGCTTGCGTTGAGTTTTTCTGGGTCAACGTTTGGAGCAACTACCTTGTGTATGATGTCCCTTTCGGTCAATATGCCTATCGGCTTCGTGCCGTCAGTTACCATGACACACCCTATTCCCTTCTGCTTTAGGAGCAGTGCCACCTGCTTTATGTCAATGTCCTGCTTGACCTTCACGACATTCTTCACCATGACCTGCCCTACGTCCAGGTCGAGAATCTGTATAGCCATATTTACTATAAGTCCCTTCCCGTATTTATGTTTGGTTTAAACATGGGCATGCAGACATAAAAGGAACTTCCATTTGAATATTAATCGTGGGTACATGGATTACGACAAGAAGCTGGTTTGGGGGCCCTCGATGTCCGTCAATGAAGAAAAGATCGACGAGCAGCATGAAAAACTGATAGAGCAGATAAACAAGATGATCGGGATACTGTCTTCCCTGAACGTCGACATAGGTTCACTAAGGCAGGCAAGCCATTTCCTCTACACCTACGTAAAGGAGCATCTGGCCTATGAAGAAGGCTACATGCAGTCCGCTGGCTATCCCCGCTTCGAGGAGCACAAGAAGATACACCAAGATTTCATCCAGTTCTACAAGAACTTCCAAGGAGAGCTCAAGAAAGAGATGAGCTCTCCCAATTTCTCCTCACTTGAAATCGAGAAGCTCATGCAGCAGATCAAGGAGTTTTTGACCAACTGGATTGAACACATCAAAAAGGACGACCAGGAATACGCAGAATACGTCAGGAACAGCCAGGGTGCGTGAATCCGGACCGTGCAGTTGTAATGGGTTTTTATTTCTTTCTGCCATAATCATCTTAAGTGATTAATGATGAGCTACATTCAGAAAGTGGACAGGCTCGTGCTCCCGTACGGAGATGGAAAATTCAGGAATGTTAACATATACGATCTCGATAAAAGAGTAGAAAGATTGAACATTCTGAGCAGTGGGACTATTAATCAGGATCTGTCGGATGCTTTAAAAAGCGACCCTACTGGTTCGCATGCAATAAATGTTAAGAATCTCGTTTACGTCGACGCAACAGGTTTCGGTGTATTACTGCGTGGCAAGAATTATCTTAACAAAGCGAACGAAGATGATGGCGACGTGCCAAACTTCATGTTCATTGAAACTCACCCCGAAGTGAAGGATCTCGTGAAACTTCTCAAGTTGGGTCGTATATTCCCGTCTTACAGGGACCTGGAACATCTGAAGGATAAGTTCCCCGAGATTCCAAAGCTTGAGTGACATGCATATCTGATTATTTGCGCATCAAAGATTTATTCCACTTCGCCGCATGCTTTTGTATGGGAAGGCACGAGATAAAGGACCACTTCTACAACACCCAGGCACTAGTCGACCTCTGGGGAGACTTCATAGACTGGGAGAAGAGGTTCCTTACCATGGGCGGCTTTCTCGACGAGCTGCTTTCGGGGAGGAAGAAAGTGTTTGAAACCTGCCTCGGCGACGGATGCGACGCCATACACCTTTTGAAGAAGGGCTTTGACGTGACAAGTAACGAAGTGGACAGCCTCTTTTCAAAGAAGGCGAGGGAAAACGCTGACAAGCACGACGTCATGCTCAAGGTGACTGGTTTTGACTGGAGGGAGATTGACAAGCATTTATTCGAGGGCGAATTCGACGTCGCTTTGTGCCTTGGAAATTCCCTTACCTACCTGTTCAGAAAGGAAGATCAGCTGAAGGCCCTGAGGAACTTCAGGCACATACTAAACGATGGCGGTATACTCGTAGTAGACGAGAGGAACTATCCGTACTTCCTTGAGAACGCGGCAAAGATACTCAAAGGAGACTTTAGGTATTCCGGCAAGTACATGTACTGCGGCACTAAGGTGCACGGCAGGCCCGTTGAGATAGAGGAGAACAAGGTCGTGATGGAGTACGAGGACGGCGGGACGGGAAAGAAGGCATATCTCGTACTTTACCCCTTCAGGAAGGGCGAAATGCTATCGCTACTTAAGGAAGCAGGATTCAGCAAGATCACTACATACAGCGACTTCAAGAAAGGATACGAAAAGAACGCTGATTTCTACCAGTACGTTGCGGAGAAGTGAAATGTTCATTTCTTTTGTTTTTTAGAATCATCCGAGTACTCTTTTATCAATTTTTTGTAATCTTCCCATACGGTTTTAAGATTCTTAAGAAAAGCAAAAAGAATGATAATGAGTGCTACAATCACGCCCAAGTTATACGGACTCGGAATGCTGTAATAACCAACCGCCAACGCCACACACATTGTAACTAGAACAACATTCAATGACTTAGAAAGATCGTATCTAATTTCTAGCTGTTTCTTGTTCATTTTATTTTCTTGCGATCCCTTTTCCACAGCAGACTCTCTTTTTCTTCTCCGATTGTCTGTAAACGCAACTAATGATGATGTCAATAGAACAAGATAAAATATGACAGACATAGCTATCAAAGTTTCTGTGAATGACCTAGGACTGTAAAATCCGTATCGAATATAAACAGGCTCCAGTTTTGCCAAAATATAAACGACAATACCAGCCATGATACCAATCACAGATGGCTTTCCGACTTTTTCATACAAGTCGTAATTCTTCACTGAAATTTTTGCCAGTAACAAAACACAGATAACTGAAAAGAGTGTCAAAAAAATGTTTATGGGTGTCAGATAAGAAAAAAATATTTCAAGCATACAAAATCTATATTTTCACAATTAATAACATTTCTTCCTCTTCGTTATGTCCTTCTCAGCGTTCCATGGCCAGAAGAACCACGCATTGAAGGAAAGCCCAAGAGCGTACATGAACACCAGCTTCTGCATGGCAGTGAGGCAGGGAAACATAAGCAAATCGCACGCCATGATAACATCACCATACCAGAACAACAATTCAGCTGTCCATGTTAGTCTTCTTCAGCTCGTCTCGTATCTCGCCGAGCGTTTTCAGGATTTTCTTCAAGAGCAGCGTTTCTGTTGACATTTATGTCACAATTATAATATTACACTTGTAACTTATAAATGTTACGGTTGTAATATATGATCATGACACAAACTAAAATCATGGCGTACGACCAGGAAATAGATAATGCTCTGAAAGACAAGCAGTTCCACTCCACACGGGAGATAGTAAAGCTCGTCACCAAGAAAAGAGGGAAAGAGGCCAACTGGCATCTTGTTTACAGGACGCTTGTCAAGCTCTTTGAGGAAGGAAAGGTCGAGAAGATAGAACAGAAGCATATAATTTTGTGGAAGTTAAAGTGAGGATATTCTTTCTATCGAGAATAACTCGCGTAAACTTAAAACCCTAACTAGTTTGTTAACTATACTCTATTGTGGTTCCATTCACTGTCGATGAAAAGCGCTTTCTTTGAGCGTACACGTCGACAGGTTATGTATATTATTTTATGAAATTCGTTTCAATGTAAACTTAAAAAAATTATCGCTATACAAGTAGTATGAAGCGTAGACAAGATAGTGAAAAATCAGAACATAAAAGAGCCGAAAATGAAATAAATAAAAATTTCTCGATAAAGATAAAGAGGTTTAGAATAAGAAACGTGCACCTAGTGACTATATTTCTTTCAATAATCGGTTTAGTTCTCACATTTTGGCTCGCTGACCCGATAAGTGCAACTCCAACTCAGGGGTATTTTGAGAATATAGAAGCAATGGTCATAACAGCACCAATAATTTTCGTTTTCCTGTCATCACTCCTACTATTACTTTTATTGGGAATAGACAAGGTTGATTTCATACCCAAACTACTAGTTATAGGTTTTGGTATGGGGATAGTGGTCCCCGTAGTTGTCATATTGATACCCACATTTCTCAATATAATGGAAATACCTCAAGAATTGGCAGTGGAAATCGTATTGAGCATCATGACGATAATAGCGGGTTCTGTTGCATCCCTTACAATAATAACACCGAGATATCTAGGAATAAGTAACAAAACAAGTACGGCTGCAGCTATAGCTTTTCTTTCTCCATTCATACCGTTTTCGATTATGACACCATATAATCTGATACACATCAAGGGTTTATTCGTAAATACACTTTATGGTTATTTCTTTGCGGTTTTTCTAATAATTTTCATAAGAGGGTGGTTGATAAGAAACGAATTCGTTCATTGTCACGATTGTGGCAATTTCAGAGTTGTCGACATAGATAGACGAATGGATCAAAAAAAGGAATATACTGAATCGAAATTTAAAATAATAGCTGAGAATTTAGAAGACGGGAATATGCATACATTGTATCCTAAAACTGGAAGATCAGTATTCCAGGCGGACAATTTAGAGATTGGTGATGAATTCAAATGCTATTTTATGATAAGAAAATTTAAGAGTGGTGAAGTTATCTATCTAATAAGGGAGTTGGAATTTTCATGACACGAAAACGACTAATCTCGATTCTACCTATGATATTTGTTTTACTGTCCAGTGGATGCACATCGATAGATGCGGATAGTATATTCATAAAGAGAGTAGCGAGTATTGAAGATCTTAACAGTAAATATACAATTAAATTTTCAATTGGTAATGGTCTCGATAACGAACTGAAGATAAATAGCATAGAACTTGAATATGACAAAAAACAGTTTTCTTGTCAAAGTATACGTGTGCCAATAAACATTTTATCATCTGATACGAAAACAGCAACAACAGACTGCGTATTGAAAAGTGGATATGTCGGCGGTTCATTCAATATAAAGGGTAAAATGGACTACGTGATCCTAGCTGATGTTATAAGTGATGAGAAAACGCTAGATTTACCAGTAGTCAGAATCGATATAGTCAAATAGTTAGAGTATCACTATTTCATGTACAATCATTACGAGTTCATGAAAGCCTATCACAAGCGTTCCAATGTTGAAAGCACAATGAACATGATCAAGACGAAGTTCGATCCATTCGTAAGAAGCAAGAGGGAAGAATCTCAGAAGACCGAAGTGCTAACCAAGGTGCTGTGTCATAATATTTGTGTGCTTATTCAGGAGATGTATGAAACAAAAATTTCATTGTTCTCTTAAAATTCTTTCATTTTCTCTATCAGCCATTTTTTTCATTCTGAAAGACAAAAAACCCGAATCGTCATTTACGCCACACAGAAGCTTTTCGTTAGCTTCATCACCAATTTCATTGAGCCATTCAAGTTTTAGTTTGTCATTCTGTTCTGTGGCTCTTAGTGTTATTGTCAATTCTTCCATCTTATCACTAAATTGGGTTAAAAATTCTGTATTTTCTCGTTCAGTTTTTGTATCTCTTTTATTTTCTGTTCTTTTTTAGCTTCCATTTCCTTCCGTTTTCTTTCTTTTTCCTGTATTAGTTTATCGTAAGCAATGTTTGCCTGAGTAATGTATTTATCCATCCACTCCAACGTTTTTTCAATTTTTTCTTCTTCGCATGTAATTACTATACTATTTCCTAAAAATGTTATTGTTCTTGGTTTAATGCTCCATTCCGTTGGATTTTTTACGAACTCTTCCCATTCATATTCTGGCTGGTGGCTAAGTTTTATGTTTATTTCAACAAGTCCAGTAGAATCGTCTATACCGATGACTTCTTGTCCCAATCTCTTTACAGCTAACATTAATTAATGATTATAATTTTGACTTAAAAATATATGTTTAAACACGAATTTGACCCCTGTCCATAAAGTCAACCGTTTTCGTGACTTTTTGTGCAAAGCCCATTCCACCGGCTTTGCACTTTAAATCAATTTTGCACTTTTAGTCTATGGTGATAACGATTATAATTCATTTTCAATTTTATTGAGAAGCAATTGAAATGTCTTGAATCCGCCTTGAGCCTGAAAATGACCAGCACCTTTCACAAAAATTACATCAACTCCCAATTGTTTAGCCAGTTCATCAGCCCTTTCTAATGGTATATAATGGTCGTTGTCAGAATGAAATACATAGAATTTATGACATCGTTTTCTTATCAAATCCCAATCAAAAGCTCTCTCAGAAAAATCACCAAGGTCTTTCTCACCTTTTGCAACAAGGTGACCAACAAAACCTGATACAAGAAACGCAGCCTTTATTCTAACATCCCATTGATTTAATACATTCAAGATAAAAGGCACACCAAGACTATGGCCAATGAGTATAGAATCTTGTAAATTGTCTTTGAATGGTTCAAGTGTTTTCAGCCAATTGTCTAAACTTTGGTCGTCACCGATAGGAAATTGGGGATTAACGACATTCAAATTATGTTCGGTAAGCCTTGTTTTTAACCAAGGATACCAATGCTTCTCAGGATTGCCACCAGACCCATGGAAAATGAAGGCGGATTTCATACAATTGAATACTATATTGAGAAATAAAAACATTGTCAAAATAGCTTTTCCTTCAGCGTTGGCATATGTTTTTTCATTTCACGATATGTTTTCAAGAAGGATTTTGTCTCTTGTTCGATGTATTTTTCAATTTTTCCATATTCTTTGTTCTTAAACCACTCAGGAACCAAGTGTCCCTCATCTTTTTTCCCGCTAAAATTTGAAAGTTTGCAGCCAGAGAATCTACCATCATTAAGTATCACGAAAAGTGATTTCAAGTCGACATAAGGCTTGTCATAGAAGAAATCATCATGTTTCATGTTCTCATTCGTGTGGTCTAAAGATTTTTGGAGTAAAAATCTAAAATCGAAAGCCAAATTCATTCCAATTGGAACAAAACCAAATGGACTGAAACCCTTGAAAATCGGCATGAATTTCTCAAGTAATTTCTTCTCACCACCCAATTCCCACGATTTGAGTATTTTCAAATCACCTATTGGTTCACCTGTTTTCGTATCCAATTGCTGAAATTGTATTGTTATGATTTCATCTTGGTGAGGGTCAAGTCCCGTAGTCTCGATATCAAAATAATATTCTGGCATGAAGAGTTTTTGATGTATGAACTAAAAAAGTAACGTTTAAACGTATCTTTTTATTGCAGTAATCGTATCTTAAATCATGCCAGAAGGCGACAGGTTCAAACCTTCACAATCAATTGAAGTTCCGATGGACTTCTTCCAGTTGACCAATAAGCGAAGGATATATTTGTACAGAAATCCATTAATGCTACTTTCTTCTTTGGTCATAATACCATCCACTATACTTGGTTTTGTATTGGGATTTGCTATACTGTTGCCATCATTCTTGAAGTTTCAAATTTTCACCTTGGGTTCATTTCTAGCCGGTTTGGCAATTGGAATAGCCATAATAACTGTCATATACAAGAAGTTTGTATTTCCTTTCAAGCTGAACAAAATGGAAAATTCAGGTTTAATGCTAACGAGAATAGGTTTCGACATCAAGAAAAAACTTGTATTCAAAGACATGAAAATAGACACAAGACTCGATATAAGCGAAGCTGAAATCCTGTTCGGGAAGATAGTCAAAGAGTTGAAAGACTCCACAAATGGACAATTGAAAAAAGAAATATGCAAATTCAGAAAGAATCTGAACAAACTGAATACGGTTGTGAACAATGCACATGAATCGGGCAGGGATGCTGACGACATTGCAAATTCTCTCGTAAGTATGGGAGATAAGTTAATGGAAAATAGCCTCCCTAGTAAATTTGAATTCAATAATCTTACAAATTCTATATCTGGCATGAAACCTTACAAGTTTGCATCAATAAAGGCGCTCGGTGAAAAATTCAAAGAACAATCGACACTGAATAAGTTCGTAATACTTCTGCTACTTTCAATTGTTGCAACTGCCGCTGTTCCAGACGATTACAAAATGTATGTATTTATGGCTCTACTTACACTGATTTCTGCAACTCCAGTATACAAAATATATAGCGAGTCTTCTAGCAGCTAACTTAACATAATTTTATTAATCCTGTTTAAGTACATCCTTTTATGATTAGTATAGTTATTACCGGAGGTATAGGTGTATTACTCATAGTTCTTGCTGCTAACATAATTCCAAACCCCATGGGTGATATGGTAACAGGCTTCATTTTCGCTGCGAGGGGAGAGTTTACAGATGTTTCCATTACTGAAGTAAGAATGATGCTCGAGGAAACAGAAGACCCGTCACTCTTCAACCCCCTCTCATATCCTTATTTCATCCTTCCAAAAGAGTGCCATGCCGTTATTAGCGGTGAAGTCATCAATATGGGTAGTATGTCGGCACAGGGTGTAAAAGTCAATTGCATATTACGGAATGAAAGAGGGGAAAGAATCGCATCAGGCGATGAGTGGATTAATATAATGAATCCGGATGAAAGGAAAATATTCAATTTTAATATCGCGTACACATGCGATGACAAGCCGTTAAATTTGGACTGTCACGAATCTTGTACACATGTTTGTTGAGATGAAAGAAGCGATAATGTCACGATGATTAGTTTTTAAATAGGTGCATCTAATTAATGATTGTATGATGTAGAAAGCAGTTCTTCATTGGTAGGTATGGACTGTCGATTATTTATGTCGCCAATTTCTTGACATTAGTATGTATAGAGCACTTTTCACCCCTAAAGTCATAAAACGGTGTAAGTTGCACCCGACCCTGATGAAAAAAGCAGCTAATGCCCTTTTAGAAGAAGATGACGAAAAAAGAAAGGCGTCTAAGAAAAAGCAGCAGAAAATAATCGACGTTGGTGGACAGTGCATACTCATATTTTATAAATATGAAGACGATATTTGCAAGATAAACGAAATGAGACCTTCAAGAAAGAAAGGTGATTGGCATGGTGGATGAGATAGGCAGAGGATGGGAAAATACAACAACAAGCGTGGAAACTGTAGATTGGAGTGGAAAAAACCTTAAACTTAAAGATGTTCCTGCGTTCAAACACGAGAAGACTGGTGAAGTTTTAGTGGACATTAATGATGTTATTAAGGTTGGAAATAGGACCGAACAGCAGAACAACGCAAATGAAATGGGATTGGAGCCTATAGAAATTCATCCACTGTTACTACTATATGCAGATTTGAAGTACTATCCCCAAGGTGTTATAGAAAAGGGTTACAGATTAAGGAAAATGATATTTTATTTGGAAAAGGAAATGGAAAAAAGTGGATACAAAGACTCGTACACATTTGATGAAATCGTACCCGCGAGAGCTGGACCTGTACCAAAGAATCTAAAGAAGACAATTAAGGAACTTAGTCAGAAAGGGTTGGTAAATTATGTATGGGAAAATAAACCCGGGACTCCAGCAAAATTTAATTTAACAAAAAAAGGGTTTGAAGTAGCAAAGAAATTGTGGACTAAAACGCCGGATGATATTCAGAAAGTAATACTGAAAGTGAAGGAAGGTATTTATTTAATTAGTTCTGAAGACCTGAAAAATAAGGTCCATAAAGAATACCCCGAATATCAGAGAACTTATGTCGACTTGGATGGGGAATAATTAACCATCCAATAAGCTCTCCGAATCACTCAGTTATATACGATTAACCCATACGAAGCTTGTTTACCGTGGTGATTAGCATCTCTACAGGCACTTTTTCTTCTACCATCGACTCTATGGACATTATTTCCTTTTCGAGTGCCTTGGGACTGAATGTTTTGCGTAGGCAGTCAGCCAGAAGATTCAACTCGTCTCTATTGTAAATGGACCATGATTCCTTTCTGGTATTGCGCTGAATAAGTTTTTCAATGTATGATGTAAGAACCAGTGTCTGGTAAATTGGTGGGCATCGTCTTATCATATATTCTTCCATGTTTGTTGGTGTGATTGACGCAACCTCGTTAAGTTCCTCATCAACCAACATCTTCGTGTATATTTCTCTTCGCTGTGAATCGTCCTTTCCATCTTGGAAAAGACTGCAAACACTGACATTGACATACTTGACCTCTTCACCGTAAGTGTGACTCTTTAACCATTCCATAAGGTTTTTGTTCTTCTTGTCTACGAAATCTATGAGTCTTATTTCAGTCGCTCCGCCTCCACGCCTCCAGTTTTTGACCCATCCATCGCACACAAGGTCCCATATAGGTAGCAAGACAGAATTTACGACTTTCCTATCCTCAGAAAACATTAACGGTACACCCGTACAGAATACCTTTTTACCGGTCTCTCTTCTGAGATAAACTATCCTCTCGCAAATCTTCTGAAATGATGGAAACCGTCCGAAATGAACGCCGTAAAATATTGAGACACAATCGAAGTCTTCAGATGAGGAAACTATCCTGTCCATAACAGTCTTCTCTGTCTTGTACGAAATCTCCATTATTATCTCCTTTTCAGTCTGAGCCTTCAATCTTTTAGCCAATGAGAGCTTCACTCCTATGTCATACTCAGTCTCGTCTTTGAAATACGGTAGGATTATGAAATCACCAGACGCATTGAACTGCTTTCCTACAACATCCGCTAGTATATTTTCAGAGAATTGTACATTTGAGCAGTCAGGATAATTGATGACAGGCATCGAGTTACTGGTTTCCTCACCAACTTCTGGAAATTGTTCATTATATTTGGCTTTGTTAAAGAGCATTTGCTTCTCTACGAAATCTACCTGCATGTCTGACAAATCGCTTGGCTTGAACATCCTAGTAGGAATGTTCAATGTCTTACCTGTCCCCGTATTCACATCTTGTCTCATTTCTCTCTCCTCAATGCAAAGTAGAATAGCTTTTCATGTTTACTTTGTTCCATATTACGTAATTCATGGCAGTACCTTTGGACGGTGACTCTGTGCACGCCAAGTTTCTGTGCCAATTCTGCGTTGTTAAAGCCCTTAGATGCGAGCACAAAGAAGTTTTTCAGAAGAGCCATATTCAGTGAATGGTCCTTACATATCTGGGATATTTCCTGTTCTTCCTTCAACTCACACATTAATTCTGCCATGTTACTTATAGTAACATCATTATATATAAATTTATCGGTCATGATACCGCCCAGCGAACATGAAACTTATCCATGATTACCAATCACCGATTCTATCGTAGTTGAATTCATACCGTTTTCGCTTCCCAACATCTACTGTCACAAGCCAATTCCTCTTCACAAGTTCCTTAGCGTACTTGTCAGCAGTTACCCAGCTTATTGTGGACCTTTTTGATATTTCCTTGACACTGAGAGGTCTTCTAGCCTTAAACGCCGCCTTGAGTATGAGCTTTTCTTCTTTCTTGAATAATCCCGTAATCTTGATTTTCATTTTCCCCTCACCAGTAAACCCTTAAGTTCGTGTTTCCTCTTTGAAGTTGCTGGCTGTACCTTCAATATGAATTTGAATACGTCTTTCTTGGTGTTTATTTTGAGCATGTCGCCCACTTCCTTTGGAATTCTGACTGTGTATTGCTTCTCATCGAAAAATATCTTGGCGTAATGCTCCTCTTCTTCGACACCAGCAGTTATGAGAAAGTCCTTCAATTCTTCTGTTTCCTTATCGATTGATTTTGACATAATATCGTCCGAAAAGTTTTCATTATATAGTAATATTATCGTACTAATATATATAAATTTCTCGAATAAAATTAGATAATCTAATAATTATTCGTACGAATAACTGTAAACTTTTTAAAGATAACTCACTTTACAATTAAGCGGACGAAAAATTGTGAAGTGTTTGTATGCAAACAAATGTTGAATATTTCGGAGAAGAGATGGGCGGTTCACGAAAAAGGAACTGGAGTTCGTATAATCTTTCCCACACAAGTGAAAAAATTGTAGCCATGCGTATACTAAACGATGCTGTAAACTCTCTTGGTATACCATACGACTATGACGGAATTGGAAGACCGCCCATACCAATGGATGATATGATTAAATGCTGCATTCTCAAGGTATACAATTGTTTCAGTTCAAGACACACTACGCCAGATTTGGCAATGGCTAACGCTCTCGGTTATCTAAGTCACGTTCCCCACTTTAACATAGTTTCCAAGTATCTGAGAAGCCCAGAAATGACAGGGTATCTCCATAAGCTATACATAACGTTGGCGGTGCCACTCAAGGAGGCAGAGACAACTTTTGCAGCTGATGCTACAGGATTTGGAACGTTCAAGAAGAATTGGCAGGAGACCAAAGGTTGGTTCAGGTCTCAGAAAATGAGCCAATGGAAGGAGTTCAAAAAACTACACATAATCTGCGGCGTAAAGACGAACATAGTGACTTCTGCTAAAACAACTGAAGGTCACGCCAATGATTCGCCTTTTCTGATAGAACTCATGAGAGAGACCGCAAAGAGGTTCGACATCAAGTACATGTGTGCAGATGCTGGATACCTCTCTAAGGCTAACTGTGAAGCTGTGAAGAGAATCGGGGCACAGCCGCTGATAAAACCAAAAAAGAGATACGTGGAGAAAGCGGTAATAGAGGTCAAGAACAGGAAAAAGATGACAGCTTGGAGAGAAATGCTCTGGTTCTGGGACAGACACAATAAACTCTTCAGGCACTACTATCACAAGAGAAGCAACGTAGAGAGTACCTTCTCTGTCATCAAGAGGAGATTTCTTCCATATCTCAGAAGCAAGGATGAACATGGACAGTATAATGAGATGTTATGTAAGGTGGTCTGTCATAATCTCAGCGTTCTCGTAAATTCCATATTCGAACTGAACTTAGAATCCGACTTCAAAAAGGCGGCGGCTGCCGCGTCCTGAGACATTAAAAATTCAAACTGGGATTAAAAGTGCAAAGCCCATTCCACCGAAAGTTTTATATATGTCTATATATTATAGTATATAGATAAGTACATAATAATGTATGTGTATTGATATTAATTGGGTGATTGATATGTTAAGCGAGAACTGCACAACTGGGAACCTGGAAGTGGAAGCGGGTCCAGCATCGGACTGGATAGAGCGCTACTACCAGGAGAAGCTGGACAGGAGGCCGAAGAGGGGAGGCATGGAAGCAGCGTGCACGCTGCTAGGCCATATGCTCTACCTCAACTAGAGATGATTATGATTAGAATGGTGACACTATGAGAAAGGATCCCCTCGAGATAATGGAGGAGATAATGCGTGCTCTTGAGAGGAGAAGGGACGAGGCCTTCTCCATCAACGAGCTCTCCCAGGAGACGGGGATACACAACGTCACGATAAGAAAGTACGTCAGGATAATAGAAACTGTACGGAAAGAGCCGCGAATGGAGGTAATAAAAACGAAGCACTCGATAATATTAAGGATAAGGGAGGAATAATACTATTCATTGATCATGTTCAATTGAAAATCTTGGAAGGTGATGTTTATGGGAAAGGATGAGAACGGCAATGGTTTCAGCATGAGGGTAGGCGAGCTTACCGACAGGACGGAGTCTGGAAGGGGCCTTGTCAGGATAGACACAAAGAGCATGAGCGAACTTGGAATAAAGGAAGGAGACACTGTTGAACTTGAGGGTCAGAAGGTTACTACTGCAATTGCTATAAGGGCATATCCTGCTGATGCAGGACTGAGCCTTATAAGGATGGATGGCATAACGAGGAGAAACGCCGGGATAGGCGTCGGCGAGAACATCAAGGTAAGAAAGATCGACGTAAAGGATGCCCACCGCGTGGTGCTCGCACCAGCGACAAAGGGAGTCCGAGTCATGATAAGTCCGGAACTCATGAAAAGGAACCTGCTCTTCAGGCCGCTTACAAAGGGTGACATATTGGACCCCTCACCCGTTGTCAAGAGAAGGGAGTCGAGGGCACGAAGTCCATTTGACGACATATTCAGTTCTTTTGGAATAGACATAGACAGCTTCGAGGACTCGTTTACGCCGATGCCAAGCAACGTCAAGTTCGTCGTGATATCGACAAATCCAGACGGCCCTGTCAAGGTAACGGAGGCTACCGAGCTTGAGATAAATCCCGAGGCAACGGATGTGGAACAGAAGTCCGTTCCCACCATAACTTATGAAGACATCGGAGGACTGCGTGACGCGGTCGAGAAGATCAGGGAGATGGTGGAACTGCCGCTTAGGCACCCGGAACTTTTCAGAAGGGTGGGGATAGACCCGCCAAGGGGAGTTCTCCTGTACGGACCGCCGGGGACTGGAAAGACGCTGCTTGCAAAAGCTGTTGCAAACGAGTCGGGTGCAAGCTTCTTCTCAATTGCCGGACCGGAGCTTATGAGCAAGTGGTATGGTGGCTCGGAGGAAAACCTTAGGAAGGTTTTTGAGGAGGCTGAAAAGCAGGCACCGAGTATAATATTCATAGACGAGATAGACTCGCTTGCACCAAAAAGAGAGCAGGTGACAGGCGAAGTTGAGAGAAGGGTCGTAAGCCAGCTACTGACACTCATGGACGGGCTGAAGTCAAGAGGCAAGGTGATAGTGATTGCCGCAACGAACAGGCCAAATGCAATCGACGAGGCACTGAGAAGGGGCGGGCGTTTCGACCGCGAGGTAGAGATAGGAGTGCCTGACACGGTCGGACGTAAGGAAGTCCTTGAGATACATACGAAGAACATGCCGCTTGCAAACGACGTGAGCATAGGAGAGCTTGCAAACAAGACCTACGGCTTCGTTGGAGCAGACCTTGAAGGACTTGCAAAGGAAGCTGCAATGTCAGCACTTAGAAGAAACCTTCCTAACATTTCCTGGAAGAAGGCAGAACAGCTCCCACAGGAAGTGCTTGAGAATCTCAGAGTTACCAAGAAGGATTTTGAAAACGCTCTCAAGATGGTGGAGCCGTCTGCGATGAGGGAAGTGATGATAGAGATACCAAACGTCAAGTGGGAAGACGTTGGCGGTCTTGAGAATGTCAAGGAGAAACTAAAGGAAATGGTCGAATGGCCGCTGAAGAATCCCAAGTCGTTTGAGAGGATCGGCATAAGCCCACCAACTGGCATAATACTCTACGGGCCGCCGGGCTGCGGAAAGACCATGATAGCAAAGGCTGTTGCAACGGAAGCTGGTGCGAACTTCATATCAGTGAAGGGTCCGGAAGTTCTCACCATGTGGGTTGGGGAATCCGAACGAAAGCTTCGGGAGATATTCAGGAGGGCAAAACAGGTCGCCCCAAGCATAGTGTTCTTCGACGAGATAGACTCGCTTGCACCAAGGAGGGGAATGAGCCTTGGAACGAAGGTCACGGAGAACATCGTTTCCCAGATACTGACCGAGATGAGCGGCCTTGAGGACATGCACAACGTTACAGTCATGGCTGCAACTAACAGGCCTGACATGCTGGATCCTGCGATACTGAGACCTGGAAGGTTTGACAGGCAGGTACTCGTTCAGGCACCAAACGAAAAAGCCAGGCTTGAAATACTAAAAGTTCACACGAAGAACATGCCGCTTGCAAAGGATGTGGACCTGAAGAAGCTTGCAAAAGACACCGACGGATTCTCGGGTGCAGATGTCGAGTCCCTTGCAAGGGAAGCCGGACTCAACGCCATGCGTGAGAACATGAACGCAAAGGAAGTGAAGAAGAAGCACTTCGCAGAAGCAATCGAAGAGGTTACTCCCAGCATAGACGAGGCTGTCATAAAGCACTACGAGAAGCTCATGGACAAGATGAGGTCTAGGAACACAAAAGACAGCAAGAAGACAGAAGACAGCGACTACGTTGGCTAGGCCTTCATGGCCATGCACGCGGCACCAAACGCCACGGCATCGTCCTTCCCTTTCACGACTTCAGGGGGCTTCATGTGGAGCCTCTTTTTCATGGTCTTATTCATCTCCTTTTCAAACATTTCAAAGGCACCAGATATGCCACCGCCAAGGACTATGACTTCAGGGTCAAGTATGTTTGCAAGGTTTGAAAGCCCTGTCCCAAGAAGCTTGCCGTAGTCTTCCCAGACGTGGATTGCGGCCCGGTCGCCCCTGCTTGCCATGTAATGCAGCCTGTCGGGTGCAAGCTTTTCAGAAAGATGTTTCATCGAAAGTACCATGACTCCCCTTGTTGACACGTATTCCTGAAAGCATCCCCTGGCACCGCAGGTGCATTTCACGCCGTGGGGGTCTATCGACATGTGGCCGACTTCACCGGCATAGGGACGCGTGTTGTGGATCCTTCCGTCTATCACGATGCCGCCGCCAACACCTGTGCCAAGAGTGACTGCAAGCAGGTTCTTCACCTTCCTTTCAGTCATCTCACCAAAGGCCATGCAGTTGACGTCGTTGTCCACAGAAACGTTACTGTTCCATTTCCTAAGCATCTTTTTAAAGTCCGTCTTTTCCATGAACCTGGAATTGCAGGACCACAGCATGACCCCGTCCCTGACAGGACCGGGAACTCCCATGCCGATGCCTGAAATCTTTTCACCGTCACAAAGCTCACTGACCAGTACGGATATATCTTTCATCACAGAGCCCTTCTTTCTCTTATCAGGGAAATCCGTGCGGCCGCCCTTGACCATTGAAAGTTTCCTGTCGATGCAGACACCGCTCACATGGGTACCACCGACATCGAAACCTGCATAAAAACCAGTCATATTATCTATTTGACAGGCAAACATTTATATATAATACCACTAAAATGGTCTATATAAACCAAAAAAGTGGTATCATGATAACAAAAAAACAGCTCATGATTTTCAGGGCATTTGCAGTACACCCGTTCTCTGAACTAACGTACAGGGACATAAAGCGGTTCACTGGCGAGAAATCCAACAATACGCTGGGAAAAGCGATTTCACTGTTCAAGGAAGAATGTATCATAACTGAAAGGAAGGTCGGGAGGTCATCGCTATTGAAAATGAACACCGAAAACAATTCATCATTGCATTACATCGCACTGCTCAGCCACGAGCAGCTGGACAAAAATACCCGCAAGTCCGTGACCACGTTAAAAAAGGAGATCGGGAAGCAGACTCACTTCTTCACGATGGCGATCTTCGGCTCATATGCATCCAAGCAGCAGAAAAACGACTCTGATCTGGACGTAGTGGTAATAACATGCGACAACAGGCAAAAGAAACTGGCTGAAACCGGTCTCCATAGTGCCGAGCAGAAATCCATTCTCCCCATAGATGCCCACGTTTTCACCAAAGACGAATTCGTCGAAATGCTCGTCAACGATGAGGAAAACCTCGGCAAGCAGATAGCAAAAAAGCATTTAGCAGTACATAACCATCAATTATTTTATGATGTACTGAAGGAGGGAATGAAACATGGATTCAGAATATAAGATATACATGAGCAGGGCACAAAACGAATTGAACCTGTCAATAATGATAATGAAGATCAGCGAAGATGAGAACCTGCAGAGGGATGTATTCGGGATGCCCAGTGATACCTATTTCAGTGCGGTCATCACTCACTCATATTACTGTATATTCTATTCCGCAAAGGCTTATTTACTATCGAAAGGCATCAAAACAGGAGCCCCAGAAGAACACAGGAAAACATACGATGAAATGAAAAAGCTCGTTGAGAAAGGAATCATCGACGTCGAACTGCTGAGAATATACGAAGGTATGATGGTAAGGGCTGACACGCTGCTGAAGATATTCGAAGTCGAGAAGGGCAAGAGAGGTAAATTCACGTACAGGACACTGCCGCAGGCCAACAGGGAACCTGCACAGCAAAGCGTGAAGCATTCTGGCATGTTCTTCAAGCATATACACAGCCTGCTGGAGGGAAAATGAAATGGTAATCGTGGAAGAACCAAGAGAGCCTGCGGTCGCAGGCACTTTCTACGAGAACGGTACGCAGGACCTGAAAAAGCACATGGAGAAACTGTTTTCTGGAACCAAGGAAGGAAACTGCAGGATGGTTGTGTCACCGCATGCGGGCTACGTCTATTCCGGAAAGACCGCCGCACGCGCAATATCGTCACTGAACCCTGCCAAGAAGTTCATAATACTTGGACCAAACCACACCGGCCTAGGTCTGGAATTTTCTCTTTCGTCAAACGGCGACTGGCTGACTCCCCTTGGGGACTGCAAGGTAGACAAGGACCTTTCAAAGAAACTGCAAGCCCTCGATTTCGTGAGGCCCGACATAGACGCCCACTTCCAGGAGCACAGCATAGAAGTTCAGCTTCCGTTCCTGCAGCACAGGTTCAAGAACTTCACGATAGTTCCGCTTTGCATGATGAACACCACGTACTCGCAGGACTTTATCAAGAAGTGCAGGGAGCTTGGAAGGAGGATAGCGCTGCACATGAAGAAGGACCCTGAAATTGCGCTGATAGCATCGAGCGACTTCTCGCATTACCTGCCGCAAAACGTTGCCGACCTAAAGGACGGCGCAGCGCTTGAAGAAATAGAAAAGCTCGACGTTCAAGACTTCTTCAAGAAGCTGGAAGAAGTGGACGCTTCCGTTTGCGGGTACGGGCCCATCGCAGTCACAATGGAAGCGGCAAAGACGCTTGGACTGGAACCGGTTCTTATACACAAGTCGTCTTCAGGAGACGCATCGGGTGATTACAACGCGGTTGTCGCCTATTATGCGATAGGGTTCAGATAGGATAGTAATTCTTCATTTGCTGGTCTTCGTTTTCTTTTTAGCTTTCGCTTTCTTCTTAGGTTTTCCCCTTTCCTTGTAGAAAGCACCGCCTATCACGGCAGCCGCTATTGCGATCGCGGCACCGACGAGTGAGGGGTCAAGGGGCTGAGGAGTCGGCTCTTCTGTAGGAAGTGCTTGCACTGCAACAACTTCCGGTTCCGGCTCTTCCACTTCTTCTGAAAGCTGGCGGTCCTGGATGTAGCTGACTGTGATCTGCATTCCATCGTCTCCTGGTTCTCCTGCTGTGACTTCAATGTCGTCCACTCCGTCTTTATTGAGGTCGAACGTCACTGACTGGCCAGTTGTGATCGTTAT
>JANQNF010000012.1 GCA_028279705.1 archaeon | reverse complement strand
CGGTTATTCCAATGTAGTGAACGGCTCCCGTGAAGTTGAGCTTTAACCTCTCATTTTTCTGGAGAACTACAGTCACGGATTCCTTTTCTGTTATGCCCACGTCACTCTCCTCGTACGTGTGGGTCCATTTTTCTTCCACTGTCGTAGAAATCGTGTATGATGAAGACGTTCCCCTGTATGTCGAAGTATCGGGTGTTTGATCGGGTACCGCGTCCACTGTGAATGTCCTTTCCGCAGAGCTCTTGTTCCCTTCAGTGTCCTCTGCATGGACTGCGAAGGTGTAGCTTGCGTCCGAAAGGCTTGTATGGGTCGATTCGAAGTTCCAGTCAGTTGCGTTCACTTTACGTAAGTTTGAGCGGTAGAGCTGTGCGACTTCTGCTGCGGAGAGCGACCTGTTGTACACGCGGAGCTCGTCCATTTTTCCTTCAAATCCCTTGCCAATCACGAAATCGTCCCTTGAATCAGAGATTGGGGAAAAGTCCGTGCTTTCAGAAACCATTTCCCCATTCAAGTAAAGCTTCTGGCTGCTCGTGCCATGATATACGAATGTCAGCAGGTTCCAGCCCTGATTGGCCGTTTCAATCGTACACCTTTCTCCAAAACAGGGAGCTATTTTCTTGTTCGTAGAAGAATACACTGAAAAGTAAGATGATTCCTTTCCAAATATCTGACCCGTAAAGACAGGAGTGAGGTATTCTCTTGAGTATTCGAAAGGACCAAGCTGTTTAGCATTGTTTCTCCCCCAGCAGTAAAACTCTGAATCAGTTGTTTTTGCACAGATGCCATAAACTCCTGTACTGCCAATTGTAAAGTTATAATCTCCAATAACACTGGCAGGAATATCACTCTCTCCTCCACTAGTTCCATTTCCAAGTTGTCCGAAATCATTGATTCCCCAGCATAATGCAGATCCGTTGATCAGCAAACCGCAAGTGTATGAAAGGCCTCCCCCCAGTATCGAAGAAAAATTATGGTTACCAAAGACATTAGTAGGAACACTTCTTGTGGTAACAGAGTCGTCTCCTACCTGTCCATTAGTATTCCTTCCCCAACATAATGCAGAACCATTCTGAAGCAGTCCGCAGGTGTGATATGCACCCGAAGAAACCTGGGAAAAGTTGTGGTTTCCGGAGACTGCAGAAGGGATGCTCTTGTCACCGCAATTATCGCATCCCAATTGGTCATAGTTATCCCTTCCCCAGCAGACAAGGGAACCATTCTGAAGCAGTCCGCAGGTATGCGAAATCCCAAATGCCATAGAGGAAAAGTTATAATTCCCGGAGACGAATGCCGGGGTAGAGATTATGCTCGTGGTGGTGCCATTACCGACCTGTCCATAATCGCTCCTCCCCCAGCATAATGCAGATCCATTCTGAAGCAGTCCGCAGGTATGATAGGATGTAGTTCCAGAAAATATACCTGAGAAATTGTACGTTCCTGAAACAAACACAGGGGATCCTCTCTCTGTGACTGTTCCATCTCCTATTTGCCCATTGTCATTGCTGCCCCAACAGACAGCAGAGCCATTTTGAAGAAGTCCGCAAGCATGATAAACACCCAGTCCAATAACAGAGAAAGCATGACCCCCACTGACAAACGATGGTGTGTTTAAGGTTACGACTTCAGGGTTTCCTTTCTGTCCTCTAAAGTTTGAACCCCAGCAAACAGTGGAACCGTTTTGAAGTAGTCCACATGACATAAAATTAGAATGCTGCACTGAAGAAAAACTATATGAATTATCAATCATCCATGGTGAATTAACTCCTCTTGGGGCACCTATGCCCAATCTTCCTTCTTCACCGAGACAATAAACATTTCCTCCATCGAGGCCGCAAAAGTAAGTAGAGCCCGTGTAGAATGAATCAAATACATAGGAGGAGTCTAAAAACAAAGGAGTGTTATAGTTTGATGAAATGACGCCAAAATTATTATACTGGTTGACACCCCAGCACATCATGGAACCATTTGTCAATTCCCCGCAGCTTGAAGCAGATAGTCCCAGTGAAATGGAGGAAAAATTGTAGTTTCCTGATACTGGCGTAGGAATTTCTCTCATAGTGGTAGTTCCGTCCCCAATTTGCCCTTTGTCATTTTCGCCCCAGCACATCAAGGAGCCATTTGTCAGGGCTGCGCAAGTGTGATAGATTCCTGCATCTATTGAATAAAAGCTGTGGTTTCCAAAGACAGTAGTAGGGACGCTTCTGGTGGAAGTGGAATTATCTCCTACCTGACCGTCATTGTTCCTTCCCCAGCATAATGCAGAACCGTTCTGAAGTACACCACATGTATGATAGTATCCTGCAGAGACATGCGAGAAATTATAATTTCCAGAGACATTAGTAGGAACGTTCTTATCTCCACAATTATCGCATCCCAATTGGTCATAGTTATCCCTTCCCCAGCATACTAGAGAGCCATTCTGAAGCAGCCCGCATGTATGATAGTATCCCATTGTCATAGAAAGAATGCTCTGGTTTCCTGAGACAAATACTGGAGTTGAACTCGTTCCACCTGTCACGCCATTTCCCAGAGTTCCATAAGTATTGTCTCCCCAGCAAACAGTGGAACCGTTTGTAAGTACTCCACATGTATGGGACGTGCCTGGATAAACTCTTGAAAAATTATAGTACTGGAAGACCGGGATGGCAAAGAGACTGTCTTCTGTAGTTCCGTCTCCTATTTGCTCTGCATTGTTATACCCCCAGCAAAAAAGCTTATTTTCTTCCGTGATTGCACAAGAATGAAGTCTCTTGGTCCTGAATGAAGAAAAGGTAATATTATTGACATCTATCCACATACTTACTGAAAAACCGTTAATATTGAAATCATCAACATTCTCTACCGCAATCGAATCATTACCATCAAAACCGAAGGCACCGCCGTATTTTCCCGCTTCCGTGAATGTCGCCCCGCTTACCGTCCCGTTGTGGTTATTCCCGGAAAGATCCACGACATTACCATTACTTTCTCCGATTACGCTCAAGTTATCAAAGTTCATCATGAGTATCAGTGAGTTGTTAAGTATCGTGTAGTTTGTCCCTGACCATGTGTAGATGAAGCTTTCGAGCCACTGGACCTGAGGAACCGTAGCATTTACCGTGACGCTTGTCGAACTTATGGTTGACCCAGCAGAGGGGGTAGCTCCTTCAAAGGTGACAAATCCTGTCATTGAAATGAAAGAAACGGACGATAGTGTCGCTACAATCACTGCTATGATGGTGAAAAATATGGGCGACCGTCCGTCCATATATGAGGTTTGTACAAACTATGTTAAATAATTATCCAAGTCCGCTTCTTCTGCACGCGGCATGAAAATGGTGTGAAATCCGCGTCATTAGTATTTCTTCACTTCTGATCTTTTCACGGCGATTTTAACCAGCTTGCCCATGTCCTTTATCCCAACCTCGACCTTCTGTATGTCCTCAAGCCTCGCTTTTGTTTCCGGATGCTTGTCGACGAGAAACGAGCAGCAGTCGCTGTATGGAAGCGTCGATATATCGTAGGTTCCTATGCTTTTTGCCTTCGCTATTATGTCGTCCTTGTTCGCCCCAGCCATCGGGGTGAGCACCGGAAGCTTTGCCGCGTCGTAAATAACTCCGAGGTTTTCCAGCGTCTGCGATGCGACCTGTCCAACGGAGTCGCCTGTAACAAAACCAAGCGCTTTCTCCTTTTCTGCTATCATCCGTGCTATCCTAAACATTATCCTTCTGTAGACTATCATGCGGTATTTAGACGGAACGCTAGCCACCAGGCTCTTCTGGAGTTCCTCGAAAGGCACCAGATACAGCCTGCTCTCCGGCTGGTAGCGGGACAAAACCGTGACTATCCGTTCCACCTTGTCCCTGACTATGTCCTTTTGTGCAGACCAGTTGTGGAAGTGGACGAACGTGACGGGACAGCCGCGCTTAAACATCTCAAACGCTGCAACGGGACTGTCTATTCCCCCTGAAAGTAGCGATACCAGCCTGCCGCTTGAGCCTACCGGGAGGCCGCCCATGCCGCGTATCTTCTCGGTGTAGACGAACGCGTCCCCGGACGTTATCTCGACAAAGAACGTCCTGTCAGGCTTTGTGAGGTCCACCTTCCAGCCATACTTTTCGTTGACGTAGTCACCAAGCATTACGTTTAGTTCCTGCGAGTCGTACTTGAAATTCTTGTCGCCGCGGGTCGTCTTTATGGCAAAGGATTTGACTTTACCACCGGACAGTTCATCAATCGCCTTCTTGATGTCATCGACGTCCCTATCGGCCTGCTCTGCAAACGAGAAGCTTGCTATCCCTGGGACGCTGACAAGCCTCTCCCTTATCTTTTTCTCGTCGTCGGGATCGTAGTCTATCATGAGCCTTCCGGAAAGCCTCTTCACGATGGGAGCGAAGTCCTTCAACGTTGCCTTTATGTTGGATACAAGCTTTCGCTCAAAGAAATCCCTGTTCTTTCCCTTGAGTCCTATCTCGGAATAGTGGACGACTATGCACTTCATAACAAGAAATGAACGTAAGTATTAAAATCTTGCGGATTATCAGGTATGGATCTTGGTATGCCGGCTGCTGTTCTTGGAAATCGCGTTTTCAAAAAGTCCGCGTATCTTAGATGGTTTCGTATATTGCGCTATGTTCAGTTTCATGCCAGTGTCCAACTCGGAAACACGGTTTGAGGTGAAAATTCCAGAAAGTCTGTTGTGCAGGTCGTACACTGGGGAGCCGGACATACCCAATTTCCCCTCACACAAAAACAAATTTTCCCATTCATTCATATGACCTGTTATAGCAGCCGGATTTTTTCCCACATTTATACGCGGGGAAAGGTCGCGAGGCATGAAATCTGATTCTTCCGGAAGAAAAAGGCCTTTTTCAACAAGTTCCCTGACAAGGCCGCCTTTTATATATTCAGGTTTATCATAAGACACCATATACAGCATATCAAGGGGGTGTTTATCGCTTGCCGGCACCACGATATTAGGCTGAATTTCTGAAACTACGCTCGGGACGTCCACCTTTCCTAAAACGATGTCATAAATATCTGAGAAAGCTATGACCCTGCCATTGCCAGAAAATCCCGTTTTAGGATCATATATGACCTTATAATCGACATACGAATCGTCGTTTTCAGAATCGAAAGGTTCAAAAGCATGATGCGCGGTAAGGAAAAGGCCGTTACGTAACATCGCGGCTTCGGACTTGGAAAATTGATGTATAGTGTACTTCCCTTTTTCACCGTCCTGTTTGAAACTTAAACTGTACAAAATCTTCGGGAAGAATTCCTCTCCTGTTGTTATTTTTGCATCATTTGGGTCTATTTCCGGCATGTAAGGCGAGTCCAATGCACTTTCTAGAACGCCTATGTCATCAGAAGTAATAGATCCTACAACATCGTAATGGTCATCGACTGCATAATTCCCATCAGCCGCTCCCGTGACATATTCGGCTGCCTTTGCGTAACGGGCAAACGGTATACCCATGCCCATTTTTATCATATTTCCGATAAAGCGTCTTTTAGAAGCCTGCATAAAATCACGTTTTTGTTTTACCAGCAATTTTTATAAAGGGGGGGAGTAAAAAACGTGAATGCGATTACCATTTTTTCCAGGCATTGTTAAATTTTACGCGCACCATTTACATTCTGTAAATGGTATGTTGTTTGAGTGACTTAAAATACACATTTAAGGGTACAATTCACTATCTTATTCATGGGACTGATTGTAAAGGATGAGATGGTAAAAGATGTCAAAACTCTCGGACCCGGCGTGACCATAAAAGAGGCCTCTGAAATGATGGCAAAACTCGGCCTCGGTTCTATCGTGATAACCGAGAGGGACAAGATAGTAGGCATGATAACCGAGAGGGACATACTCAAAAAGATCGTCGCTGCCGGGGAGGACCCACTCAAGATGAAAACCGGGGACATCATGACCAGGGATGTCCTTACCGTAGAAGAAGACAAGACTATAGAAGACGTCATAAAGATCATGGAGTCCAAGCGCATAAAGAGGGTCCCTGTCACAAAGAACGGCAAGCTGTCTGGGATAATCACTTCCACAAACGTCATATCTACCGAGAGGAGCCTTGACAAGAAGAACGAGGAGCTCCAGAAAGCAAAAGCCGATCTTGAGAAAAAGACCGAGGAACTGGAAAAGTTCAGCAAGCTTGTTGTTGGCAGGGAACTGAGGATGATAGAGCTTAAGGAAAAGCTTAACAAGTTTGAGAAAAAGAAAGATGATAAAAACGAAAAGCCAGGGAATTAGCTGTTACTGACGCCCAGCTTATCGAGCACCTTGCATGACTTGCACACGACGTTTTTGCTGGGCTCGCCACACGACCTGCACTCCTTGATTTCTCCTTTTGAGTATTCATTCTTTAGCATCGGAACGAGCTTTAGCGTGTTCTGTATGATGGCGCTTTTTGTCCCGGGATAATCCTTCTCTACTCCTTCGATGTTTTTGTCAACGTATTCACGGAAAGAAGCCTTCCTGTGCGGGCACGGCTTGTAGAGGACCGAGAATCCCATGAGCTTCGTGTAAAGATGAGTCTCCTCGTTTGTGCAGTAGTAGAGGGGCTTTATCCTGGGTATGAAATCCTTGTGCCTTATGGAACCCGGAATGGGTCCAAGCCTAGCCATGAGTTCCACCGATCCCTTGAACATGTTCATCATAGCCGTCTGCGCCTCGTCGTCGAGGTTGTGGCCGACTACCATCTTCGTTGCACCGTGCTCCCTTGCAAACCGGTTCATGATCTTTCGCCTGAGGATTCCGCAAAGCGTACACTGGCTTATGTCCACGCCCTTCTTCCGGGCAATCTTCATGAGCTGCTCGTTGGTCTTGCCGTATACGTCGGTGAACTTGACTATGTGAAACTCTATACCGTGTTCGTCGCAGAACTTCTTCATGTCTTCAAGCTGCACGTCACGGTAGCCCTTGACACCTTCGTCGACTCCGAGCGCGAACACTTTCTGATTCCTTTCCTTTGCAATCTTGTTGACGAGGTAGAGCGCCGCAAGCGAATCCTTGCCTCCGGAGCAGCCAACACAGAGGACGTCTTTTTTGTCAAACAGCTTGTGCTTTCTTATGGTCTTGTAGACCTTCTTTTGGAAGTAGTCGATAAAGCATTTGCTGCAGAGGTGACCCTGCTGCAGCTCTATTACTGGTTTTCCTTTGCAGAGTATGCATTTCATACTGAGCTTATCAATCTCGTGATATTAAAATGACACGCATAAATGAATATCATGAAGGGTTCGTATGTGCTTACGATAAGACTTGACAAGGACACGGAGATCCGGGTGGGAAAGATGGGCTCCATAAATTTTACGAAAGGATTCTACCACTACGTTGGCTCTGCATTGAATGGCATTGAAAAAAGGGTGGAGCGCCACATGAGAAATGGCAAGAAGCTGCACTGGCATATCGATTACCTGCTTGAGAAAGCCCGGGTCACAGACGTGCTTATGATAGAGGGCGAAAAGCGGCTGGAATGTGAAATTTCAGCGAAACTTTCTGAAAAGATGGAAAGCGTCAAAGGCTTTGGCTGCAGCGACTGCAGGTGCGAAAGCCATCTGTTTATTCGGGCACCCGTTTCCAATTGCAATTGTCAAAAATAACCCAAAGCATTTCTGATTATTTCAAGATACTTCTTGTCTTTTGTCTCTCTTATGTGCTTAAAAGGTATCCTTTTTGTACCAAGGGGGTCATTGTAAACCACGCGCGGGACGTCAGAAGACTCGTCCACTTCATTTGAACCGGTTTTTGTGTACACATAGGACAGCCTTCCAACACCATGGTTATTTACCAGCCAGCCAAAAACGTGCGTTCCCTCGTAGCCCACGGGGTCTACGTCAACAACTGTCACATCTTTCAAGTAATCGACTACACCCTTACGTTTTAATTGGACAATGTTGCCAACTTCAAGATTCTTCCCACCATTCACGATATACACCAATTAAGATATGTGAGTAAGATTTTTAAGCATAAAATGAATCCAAAATTTCCTTGCAGTGAATATAAAACACCCTTTCGGTCTCGACCATTTCCCTGGCTTCCTCTTCGGTCACTCCCGGTTCCATGTAATCCAGGAGCCTTGGGTTTTTATTCAATATACGGTCGTGGATGGAAGGGTCTGAATAGACAAATATCTGGTCGGTCACCAAACCCGCCTCAAATTCCTTTTTTATATAGTTGACTGCCAAGTTTCCATTCTCCACAGAAAGCATCATATACGCATATCCTGCGTCAGTATTATTCGATAAATCGCCGAGGACATAGGCGCGCCTGCCATCCTTGCCATTCACTTTCAAATATACCTCTGTACCAACGTCAAGCAGATCTTTCATGAGATCACCAAAAAATGGGTTCACAGATGAACCTGGAACTCATTACCCTTCAGTATATGGACATCCGAAAAGCATCTTGGGCACTGGACGTGGTTGGGCTTGATGTGGGGATCGCCCTTCCAGTCACAGGACATGCACTTTACTTTTGCCTTGATGCCCTTTATCTTGAGCTTGACATCCTTTAGGCGGCTCTCTTCTGTGAGGTAGTTATAGAGCTTTGTGAATTCCTCTGGCTTTCCCCTGAGTTCGCCAAGCTTTACGCTGGCTTTTTTGTATTTTCCCTGCTTTAGCATGTCTATTAGGGTACTGACCGCATTCTCTTCACGGATGTTCTTGAATTCCATGAATGGTAATTACATGTGAAATTTATAAAGCATGCAGTATGGGAAGTTCCCTTCGGCGCGATTAATAAAGTTTCACAACGATACTTATTCATGGAAAATAACGGGCACGGGAAGGAAAAAGATATCCTTGAGATGATACCAAAGGAGAACTCGTGGGAGCAGATAATATACGAGGTCGTGGCAATGAACAACCTCGACCCCTGGAACCTGGACTTAAGCGCCCTTTCCAAGGGCTTTTCCGAGCACATAATGTCGCTTGAGGAGCTGGATTTCAGGGTGCCTGCAAAGTGGGTCATAATAGCAGCTGTCCTTCTTCGCATGAAGTCTGACTACATCAAGATAATGAAGATGGACAGGGACCCAGAAAGCGGGGATTTCATGGACATGGACGAGCTTGAAGACCTCACGGAAGCTGAGATAGAGGAAGCGGGCATGGGCATCCAGGCAGAAGACATAGACCCGGTGGAAGTTGCCGCGAGGAGAAAGCCCGTTAGGAGCGTGACGATAACAGAGCTTGTTTCCTCCCTTAAGAGGGTGCTTGCCTCTGAGAAGAGAAGGGACCTTAAGATAAAGAAGGCGCGCGGAAAGATAAGCATAAAGACCGACGACATAGCAGTGAGGATAGAGAACCTTTATTCCAAGATAAACTCCATGCTTGGGAGGATAAAGGAAGACAAGGTGACGTTCTCAAGCATCGTGGACAAGTGGGAGCGCGAGCACGTGATCGAAGCTTTCATGCCGCTTGTTCACCTGGACAACGAAAAGAAGGTCGAATGCAAGCAAAAGGAGATGTTTGACGAGATATTCATAAAGAGGAAGGAAGGCGCTTCCTGAGGGGGACCATGAAATACTACGGCCTGCTGTCGCTTGTTCTTGTGTGCATGATGGCGTCAGTTTTCGTCGAGGGGGAGGAGATGTTTCAAAACTCCCTCTTCTCAGTGGCCTATGTGACCATGGGTATCGTCCTCGTGGTGGGCTCGAAGCTCGATGAGACCATGGCCGTTGACTTTGCACTTGGATGGCTTACCATATTCTCCGTGGGATTCATATCGACTCAAGCATTAATAGAGATGGTCACAAATAATTTCACAGAACCCAAGGTGTTCAAGATCGCTATCATAATAACGCTTGACTATGTCGCGCTCACTTTCATGAAGCACGGCATGGATATAAGGAAGCACAAGAAGATGTGGGGAGACGGAAGGTATGAAATACAACACTCATAAGGGACTGCTGGAGGCAGCCCTTTTCATGTCATCCGAACCCATGAGCCTTGATAAGCTGTCGAAGATAACAGGCGTGAATTCGCTTGGCTACCTGAAGGGTGCGCTACTGGAACTTAAAGACGAGTACGAGAACAGGGGCGTGCACATAACGGAGACTGCACAGGGATGGTCTTTCCAGGTTGACCGGCAGCACCTCGACAAGGTTGCAGACCTCACGCCGCACTCTGACATACCGGAGGGGCAGAAGAGGACGCTTGCACTGATAGCGTACAAGGAACCGGTGGCCCAGTCTGAAATCATAAAGATACAGGGCAACAAGACGTATGCCTACATAAAGGAACTGACCGCAAAAGGCCTTGTCAGGGCTGAAAGGGATGGCAGGACCAAGATACTCACGCTCACCCAGGAATTCGAGAGGTACTTTGGCGGTGAGAAGGAAAAGGTCAGGGAACAGCTGATAGCAAAGCTTGGCAAGAGGGCAGAAAGCGTACAGGAGAGTATGGTTGATGCGCAGTTTGAAAAGATTAATATGAACCGAGCGTGAATTATAGTTAATGGGGCAAGTAAAGTTCTTTCTGTTTCTTTCATTACTGCTCACGGTAACGGCAGGTACCGCGCATGCACTTGATGGCGATGTCACGCTGCTTTACCCAGATGACAGCGCGTGGACAAACGAGACCAATGCGGAGATTGGATTCGGCTTCATGCTCATAGGTGACAAGGCTGATGCGGACTGCACGCTAAACGTCAACGGAAACTTTTACGGACCGTACCTGTCAGAGAATGAGAGCGGGAGTGAAATATTCGCAGACGATGACTTCTTGGAAGGCGCAAACTCGTGGAACATAACCTGTGAGAACGGGACTCTATTGGCATCCGAGACCAGGACGCTTAATGCTGACAGGACGGCTCCTTCTGTAACCGCAACGTGGCCTGACAGCGGGTACTCGACGACTCCCGGGACGGTTGATTTCACGTTCAGCTACACAGACTCTTATTCCGGCAGCGCCGACTGCAGGCTCGAGACGAATGACACGGAAAGCGACTCTGGCACTTTCAATAACGATACTTCCTCATCATTTGGCGTTTCACTTGACAGCGGCAGCTATGAATGGTTCATAGCGTGCACGGATTCTTCGGGTAACACGGGGGTAACAGCGAAACGCACGCTTGAAATAGGAACGACTGCAGTTTTCTCCGCAGACATAACGTCGCCGGAGAACACGACCTACGAGCCGGGTGACATAGACCTTACATTCACGACAAGTGAGAGCGCCGACTGGGTTGGTTACAGCCTCGACGGTGCAGACAACGTTACCATAACTGGAAGCGACATAGTCAACGTTGACGAGGGAGCGCATACGATCGTGCTTTATGCAAACGATTCTTCCGGAAGCATGGCAAGCGACACGGTGCACTTCACTGCAGAAACCGAAGAGAGTACGTCGAGCAATGACATAGACTTCGTTTCACCGTCAGAGGAGACTTACGACAGGAACTACCTCACCGTCAACATCACTACAGACGATGACGTTTACTGGTGCGGGCTGTCGCTTGACGGCGGGGAAAACAAGTCGATGAGCAACGTAAGCCTGACTTCATGGTATTATAGCCTGACAAGCCTTGGCGAGGGTAGCCATGACGTAGAGGTCTGGTGCAACGACTCGGAAGGCTGGATCACAGAAAGCGAGACGTTCAGGGTAGTGATATCAGGGTTCAACATAAACGTGGTGTCTCCGAAGAGCGAGACATACTGGGGGACGGATTCTTTCGATGTACTCGTGGAACTGAACATAGACGCATTCATGTGCGAATTCCATCTTGATTCCGAAGGCCCTGCGCTTCTTAAGAATTACAACAGCAGGGCGTGGTACTACAACATGAGCGATGTCGGCAGCGGCACGCACACGCTGATCGTCCGGTGCAACGACAGCGCAGGATATTACAACTCCACGACGGTGCCTTTCGAAATAGACGCGAGGGAATGCGAGAGTAACACAATCGGGGTATGCACAGGAAGCCAGGAATGCATCAGCAATGAATGCAAGGACATAGAATGCAGCGGGTGCGCCTATGCAGAAGACCACATGTGCAAGCTGCATGAATGCTGCACGGACGACGAATGCATAGGCGTGCAGAAGTGCGTGTCTAACAAATGCGAGAGTGTTGACTGTGAATGCGGCACCATACAGAACCACACGTGCATCGAATACGAATGCTGCTCGAACTTCGACTGCGATGCGAACGAGGAATGCAACGCAGAAACCCACAGTTGCACGAAGATGTCTCTTAACCTCATCGTCCCTGAAAGCGTGAACGCAGGGCAGGAGTTTACAGTGAGCCTTTACGACAGCGATTACGCTCCCATGGAAGGTGCCAAGATAAAGGTGGAATACATGTCCGGAGTCACGGAAAGCCTGACGACAAACGAGCAGGGCAAAGTAATGCTGGTTGCAAAAGAGTCCGGACCCGTCTCAATAATAGCAGATGTCGCGGGATACGACAGGGTGACGGTGATTAGGGACGTCGTCCCGGGCGTTGACCTCACTGCTGTGATAATATTCGTCGTGCTGCTTCTTGGTGGAGTGTCTGGGTTCTTCTACTGGAAGCAGCTTCCGCCACTGTCACTTAGAAAGATCGTGAAAGGTCAGGAAGTGGTACTCAAGGTGAAGAACAGGAGCGGGGAATATATAGACAGCGCTCTCATACTTGACAGCGTTCCAAGCGGAGCTTTCATATCGTGCGGTCTCATGCCGAGGGTGGAACAGTACGGTAATGAGGCCCACCTGTCGTGGTTTGCATCGCTCAACGCAGGCGAGGAAATAACCATAAGCTACCAGGCTGTGCAGACATCCGACAAGTTCATGGTGAGGGCAGGCGACGACGAGTACCAGAGCGGCTCGGATATCCTTGACATAATGCAGATGCTGATCGAGAAGTTACGCGGCGGTGCGAAGGTCCATGCACCGGCAGAGGATGCGCCGCAGTCGCCTCCAGCACAGCAGTTTTGACGGTTTTTTATTCTCAGGAAGACATAATTTAAGCATTATGGCTGGCGGATTGAAATCGCTCGATTTCAGGTTCATCGTAAAGGAGCTTCGGGACTCGCTTCTTGGCGGGAAGTTTAGGAAGGTGTACCAGTACGGCCCGGGCCAGAAGAATTTCCTTTTCGACATCTACCTGTCAACCAAGGGAAACTTCTGGCTCTACACTGACGCTGAAAAGCTCTTCTTGGCACAGCACAAAAAGGAGGCGCCAGAAACGCCGCCGAACTTCTGCATGTTCCTCAGAAAGCACCTGATGGGCGCCACCGTAAAGGACATCAGGCAGCATGGGTTCGACAGGATAGTGGAGATAGAGACGGACAGCAACGTTCTGATATTTGAGTTCATACCGCCGGGAAACGTCATACTGTGCGACAGGTTCTACAACGTCATAATGCCGCTTCAGGTGCAGCGGTGGAAGGACAGGGAGATACTTCCAAAAAAGCCCTACAAGTACCCACCAGAAAACACCAACCCTTACAACATATCGCTTGAGACGTTTGCAAGTATTGTAAGGAAGGAAGACGAGAAGACGGTCTCGGTGATAGCGAAGATGGGACTTGGTTCGGTATATGCAAACGAGGTATGCGCACTCTCAAACGTTTCTGCAGACAAGCCGTCCGGCCAGCTGTCCGATGAAGAGATACCGATGCTTTTTGATTCCATGAGAAGGATCGGTGACGCAAAACCAAGTCCCGTGACTTATGATGACGGCACGGTGATGCCTTTTGCCCTCCAGACGAAGAAAGAGCAGGTAAAGGCAAAGTGGTCGAGCTTTTCTGCACCGCTTGACGAACTGTTCTCAAAAGCCGCAGTGGATGAAGCAGGGGAGGAACAGGAAAAGGCAATTGATGAGAAAAAGGGAAAGCTTGAGAGGATCATAACCAGCCAGAAGAAGTCTGTTGAGAAGATGAAGGAGAAGCGCTCTGACGACAAGGAGAAAGCTGACACGATATACAAGTTCTACGGTCTCGTCGAGGATGTTTTAAACGGCATACAGAAGGCGCATGCAAGCGGCATGCCGTGGTCGGAGATAAAGAGCAGGACGGAAAGCGAACCGACCCCGGAGGCAGAAGCGATAGTCGAGATAAAGGAGCACGATGGAACGGTCGTGGTCAACCTCGGGGGCAAGGAGATGGAACTGGACTTCAGAAAGTCCGTAGAGGAGAATGCTGCAAGCTATTACGAGGGTTCCAAGGACGCAAAGAAGCGCTACGAAGGAGCCGAGGCTGCAATGGCAGAAAAAGAGGAGGAAATGAGCATGATAGAAACGCTTCCCCCAGAGGAGAAGCCCGTACTCAAGGTAAAGAAAACGAGGAAGCCGAGGAAACGATGGTACGAGAAGTTCAGGTGGTTCATATCGTCAAAGAAGTTTTTGATAGTTGCAGGAAAGGATGCAACGACAAATGAGAATCTTGTCAAGAAGCACACGGATGATGGCGATCTTGTGTTCCATACGGACATACAGGGCTCGGCATTCACCGTGATAAAGACGAAGGTGCCAAGGGGCACGAAGTTCGTCGGACTGATGGAAGGCGAAGAGATACCGCTTGAAGTGAAGAAGGAGGCGTCCGAGATAGCTGCCGCGTGCTCGAAGGCCTGGAGCAAGGGCCTTGCAAGCATAGACGTCTACGCTGTCAAGCCCGACCAGGTGTCGAAGACGCCGCCAAGCGGCATGAGCCTTCCCAAGGGCTCGTTCATGGTATATGGCAACAGGGAATGGTTCAGGGACGTCGAGGTAAAGATGGCAATAGGCGTGCTCGTTGACAGGCAGCAGCAGAAGGCAGAAGCCATAGCCGGGCCGGTCATGGCGCTACGGACGTATTCGAAATACTTCGTAACCATAAAGCCGGGTGACATGCCCGCAACGGAACTTTCAAAGAAGATTAAGGACTCGCTCGTGTACAAGGCGAGTCCCGAAGACAGGCCGTTCATAGAGCAGATAAACAACGACGACATACAAAAGCTGATACCCTCAAGCTCCGGTGTGATATTCGGCTAGTACCTTATGTCAAAGGATGAAAACTCGTTCTCGTAATCCTCTTTTATGATTTCCATGCCGTCGACGCGTGCGCCGGGAGGGCCTTTCCTGCAGAAACCGACAACCTCCATCACCGCGAACTTCTCCCCTTCAAACACTGCCTCGACTTTTCCGTCCGGCCTGTTCTTCACCCAGCCGTTAACGTTTAGGTCAAAGGCCTTCTCCCTGACAGATGACCTGAAAAATACTCCCTGGACGATACCGCTTGCGATGATACGAATGCGGGTCTTCATGTATTCATGTTCGGGCAGCTTTCTTATAAAAACCGCCCGGACCATTTTATTTCATGGCAGAAAATGAAGGGTCACTGTTCTGGGCAGACCAGATCGCTGACGAGATACTGAAGAGGAAGAAATTCCACTACACCGGTGACAAGATTCCCAAGTTCGACAAGTTCACCGTGAAGACTTCGGCGTCCATATCAGGCGTGCTGCACATAGGAAGACTCAGCGACACAATAAGGGGCGAGAGTGTCGTAAGATCGCTGCTTGACAAGGGCGTAAAAGCAGAATTCATATGGGTCGCAGAGGACATGGACCCTCTGAGGAAGGTTCCAAAAGGCGTGCCTGCAAACTACAAGGACTATCTCGGCATGCCTGTCACAGACATACCGGATCCGAGCGGAACGCACAAGACTTATGCTGAATACCACACATCAAAATACTTCGAGGTCCTAGACAAGTTTGTCGGGGTCAAAATGAAGAAGTATTCCACGAGGGAGGAGTACAAGAAGGGCGCTTTCGCACCGTACATCAAGAAGATACTACAAAATATAGACACCGTCAAGCAGATACAAAACAAGTACAGGACTGAGCCGCTCCCGGAAAAGTGGAGCCCGTGGAAGCCAGTGTGCGACAGCTGCGGCAAGATAATAACGACAAACGTCTCGGGCTTTGAGGGAGGAAAGGCGCAGTACAAGTGTGAAGATTACAAGTTCGAGACCACGACCGCAAATGGATGCGGCCACGAAGGGGAGAACGACCCACTGAAGGGCAACGGAAAGCTCGTGTGGAAAGGCGAATGGGCTGCAGAATGGGCGCTTTGGGGCGTGTGCAGCGAAGGTGCCGGAAAGGAATACCAGGTGCCCAATTCCGCGTGGTGGGTAAATGGCGAGATCGTTGAAAGGGTGCTTAAGTTCCCGATGCCTGCACCGATATTCTACGAGCACATCATGATAGACAACGAGAAGATGTCGGCAAGCAAGGGAAATGTGGTCTATCCGGCGGACTGGCTTGAAGTTGCAACGCCTGAACTGATGAAATTCTTCTACAACAAGAAGCTGATGAAGACACGGAGCTTCTCGTGGGGCGACCTTCCAAACATGTACGACGACTACGACAGGCACGAGGCAGTCCACTTTGGGGCACTTATGGAAGAGAACAAGAGCGACGAGCTCCACATGAAGAGGCTTTATGCCATGTCACAGATAGAAAAGCCTGAGAAGATGCCGCTTCAGGTGCCGTTTGACTTTGCGGTCTCCATTGCACAGGTTGCAGGAGATGACCCCGTCAACAAGGGCGTCGAGATACTCAGGAGGACAGGGCACGTCGGTGACAAGGTAACCGAAAAGGAGAAGGAAGAAGTGAAGCACCGCCTCCTCCTTGCCAAGAACTGGGCAGAGATGCATGCGCCGGAGAGGTACAGGTTCAAGCTGAGGGAAAAGCCGGGCTTCAAGGTTCCCTCCGAGATGAAGGAGATCATAGGCCACATCTCCGGGAAGCTAAAGGAAAAGGAGATGAAGGAGCAGGAAATAGTGGACCTGTTCTTCAACACGTGCAAGGAAAAGGGTGTCAAGCCCAAGGAATTCTTCAAAACCATGTACAGGATACTGATAGACAAAGACTACGGCCCGAGACTTGCGCCGTTTGTAATGAGCATTGGACAGGAAAAGGTCGCAAAGCTACTCGACGCTTCCTGAACCCTCACTGAGAGGATGGAAGTTCTTGATTTCAAGAAAAAGCTGCTTTCCTACGGCCGTCTGGCGGGCCACTCCAAAAAGCGTTCCCTTGTGCATGTCCATCATTTCGCTTCCAACTGCCATGACAGCCCCGGTGTGGTCACCGAACCTGTGCCAGTGCTCGCCGCTTCTGTTGCTGCTCACATGCTCCAGTTCACCGTCTATTATGACATGGCGTCCCGACCACCTCTTGGGCGCGGCCATGATGTCACTGACGAATGCGAGCGGAAGAGAGGTCTTTCCCCTCACGGGAAGTGCCGGGCTTGTGACTTTCTCACTTTCAACCGGCGGGGCGTCGTGAAGAAGTGACGCTGGCTTTGAGAACCTGACATAATCTATGTACTTTGCCACCACTCCTATGTCATCATGGAGCCTGTGCCTCCCGGCATGATCCGTTCTTCTTTCCATGTACTTTGAGAACTCTATGTTGTTTTCGAGACTCTTCTCGATTTCAGCAACTCTTCTTCCACCGCGGATGAGCTTGAATACCATTGTCACACCGGTTAGACCAGTATTATATTATTGTCACTGGGTGTTTATTTTTCTTCCGCGTTACAATGCCCCCGGGGGGATTTGAACCCTCGATCTTCGGCTGTCTTCTCTCACAGGTGCAGAGCACCTCGAATCTTCTAGTGCGAGACTAGAAGGCCGACGCCTTATCCAAACTAGGCTACAGGGGCGGGCTTTTGATTATTGTTAATGGATTTTTATATTTTAGGAAGATTATGTGCATCATTTAAAAACCTTTCATCACAATTTCTTTTAATGGGCAATAAGGCAGTAGCAAAATTGAATTCTTGTATCTCTCTACTACTAGTGCTGCCTCTGCTCCCGCAGTAAGAGCTTCAAAGGTTCTTTCTAATCTCGTACTGCTTTTGAAATTGAGGTGATTAGTTGTGAAAAACGCTTTATACGGTTCTGGTTGGGGCATGGATAGCCCACGCAATATGGAAATCTACGTGGGCGACGTGCTTGCACAGAACGGTTACGGAGAGCCCGGTAAAGAATTCAGTGAAAACGCGTTCACGGCGATAGTGAACGAAGTCGCCGAGAAGTACGGCCGCATGGCAGAGGAAAGCGACATACTCCTGGCAGCGAAGAAGCACACAAAGGGTTTCTTCATTGGACAGGGCATAGAGATCGATAAGTACTCCGAGCACCCAGTGTCAGACCCGGACGGTGAATACACGATAAACCTATACATAAGAAAGGATTGTGCAAAACGCTATGCCCAGGTGACGGGGGAGAGGAGTCCTGAATTGCTACTCGAGGCGTTCTCGAAAGCCGCGGGTTTCGACAGTGGCTGGATAAAGTTCAAGAACAATGAAGAGCCTATCATCAATGGCGGTTCCGAAGCAATCGTAGGGTTGGAATTCTTCGGCAACGAGTACAAGGGACACGGGGTCGCCGAGAAAGGGGTCCCTGCGGACGTGAACGCGATGACCGATGCCATGGACAAGATATTGAAGGTGTGGATCTACTGAGAAATAAAAGCAACACGAACCAATATAAGAAATATCACATGAGAATGTAAGAATGTCGGGAAAGAACGTCGATTTCGGGAAGATGGAAAAGAAGTGGCAGGATAAATGGGAGAAGGCCGGCTTGTTCAAGGTCAGGGAAGACCCGAAAAAGAAGAAGTACTATGTCCTTGAGATGTTCCCGTATCCGAGCGCGTCAGGCCTTCACATGGGACACATAAGAAACTATTCCATGGGCGACTGCGTTGCCAGGTACAAGCGGATGAACGGCTTCAACGTGCTCTACCCAATGGGATACGACGCATTCGGGCTTCCTGCAGAGAATGCTGCAATAAAGCACAAGACGCACCCGAAGGAGTACACGGAAAGCGCGATAGCGGGAATAAAGAAGAACCAGAAGGCGCTTGGGCTTTCCTACGACTGGGAAAGGGAGATAGCGACATGCTATCCTGAGTATTACAAATGGAACCAGTGGTTCTTTCTAAAGGCCCTTGAGAAGGGACTGGCATACAAGAAGGAGGCACCCGTTAACTGGTGCCCGGACTGCGAGACCGTGCTTGCAAACGAGCAGGTTGAAAACGGGAAGTGCTGGAGATGCGAAAACGACGTGGATGAAAAGATGATAGACCAGTGGTTCTTCAGGACGACTAAATACGCAGACGAACTGCTAAGGGACCTCAAGAAGCTGGAAGGATGGCCAGACAAGATAAGGACCATGCAGGACAACTGGATAGGAAAAAGCCACGGGGTTGACATCTACTTCAAGCTGGACGGGACGGATGAGAAGCTGCCGACGTTTACGACGAGGTGTGACACCATATTCAGCGTCACGTTCCTTGCGTTCGCACCCGAGCATCCCATGCTGGATAAACTTACCAGGGGGACAGGGAAGGAAAAAGAGGTTTCTGATTTCGTGAAGAAGGCGAAAAAAGAGAGCATAGTTGACAGGACGAACGAGGACAAGGAAAAGGAAGGCGTCTTCACGGGAAGGTATGCCATAAACCCGGTCAACGGGGAGAAGGTTCCAATATACGTTGCCAACTTCGCGCTCATGTACGGAAGCGGTATCGTGATGTGCGATGCTCACGACAAGAGGGATTTCAGGTTCGCAAAGAAATACGACATACCTCTGAAGTTCGTCATAAGCAAAGATGGGAAAAGGATAGATCCAAAGGATTATGACGATGCATTCACGGATGATGGCGTACTTTTCGACTCAGGCAAGTTCAACGGAATGAAGAACATGGAGGCACTCCCAAAGATTTCCGAATGGCTTGAAAAGGAAGGCATGGGAAAGCGTGTTGTGAACTACAAGCTCCGTGACTGGGGAATCTCCAGGCAGAGGTACTGGGGCACCCCTATACCGGTAGTATACTGCGATAAATGCGGGATGCAGACGGTTCCCGAAAAGGACCTTCCGGTCAAGCTTCCAACAGATGTCAAGTTTACAGGGCAGGGAAACCCCCTCAAGACTCACAAGGATTTCATGAAAGCGAAATGTCCAAAATGCGGTGGCAATGCAAAGAGGGAGACCGACACCATGGACACGTTTGTAGATTCTTCATGGTACTTTCTCAGGTACTGCGATCCTGCTTCAAAAAATATGTTTAACGACAAGGCCGTGAAGTACTGGATGCCCGTTGACCAGTACATTGGAGGAGCTGAGCATGCCGTGATGCACCTGCTTTATGCGAGGTTCTTCACAAAGGTTCTAATGGATATCGGGCTTGTCAAGTTCGGTGAACCTTTCGAGAAGCTATTCAACCAGGGCATAGTGTACAAGGACGGCCATAAGATGAGCAAGTCTTTCGGCAACGTCGTGACGCAGGAGGAGATGTCTAAAAAGTACGGCATAGACACGGCACGGATGTTTTTGCTTTTCGTTGCAAGCCCTGAAAGCCAGTTGGAATGGAACGACAAGGGTGTGCAGGGAACGTACAGGTTCGTCAACAGGTTCTACAGGCTCATGTGCGACAATGAAAAGCTCATGGGCAGTGGTGAGTTTAAGACGGAAAGTACCGTCGACAGGATACTTGAAGCGAAACTCTCCGTTGCAATAGAGAACGTGAGCAGACAAATAGAAGGGTTTCAGTTCAACTCGGCGATAAGCACGATCATGGACTTTGTCAACTACATGCAGGGGTACGTGAAAAGCGGTAATGTGAACAAGAACCTGCTTGGGGAAGCTGCAAGGACTATCGTTAAGCTGGTATCGCCGTTTGCCCCCCACGTCTCCGAGGAACTCTGGGAGAAGATGAGAATGGAAGGTCTCGTTTCCGCGTCAAAATGGCCCACGAAAAGGAAGGTGGACAGGAAGGCCATAGGAATGGAAGGTGTGATAAGGCAGCTTCAGGACGACATAGAGCATGTCATAAAGCTTGCAAAGATGAAGCCTTCCAGGATAGGCATCGTGATAGCGCCCGAATGGAAGTACGCGTTTGTGGACGTGCTGAAGAAATCCATGGAAAAGACCAGAAATCCGGGAGAGATAATGAAATCCTTGATGTCTGTAAAGGAAATCAGGCCTTACGGAAAAGACGTAAGTAAGCTCGTGCCGTTCATGCTGAAGAATCCAGAAAAGATTCCGCAAGTCTTGCTTGGTTCTAAAGAAGAGCATGCGCTGCTTAGCGAGCTCAGCGGTTTCATAGGAGAGCAGTTCGGATGCAATGTGTCTGTGGAATTTGCTGAAAAATCGAAGTCACCGAAAGCCGCACAGGCCATGCCGGGAAAACCGGGGATAGAAGTTTTTTAGTGTTTTTAAAATTTTGCATCTCTCTTATAAGATGAAAGGATATGCGAATGTCGTGGTCTCGCTGAATGGTTCAGAAACAGGCTTGTCTGGCAGACCCGATGCAGAAATAATACACGGATATGGGAACCCTGGTGCGGCCATCAATGACATCCTCTGCATCTACCAGCGTAATGGTATTAATATAGACACACTTCTATTGGATTCTCGCACCAATGGTGACAAAAGTTTAAGCACGGTAGATGTCGATAAGCTAATACTTAAGGTCAAGGGAAAATATTCCGTAAAATTGCAAAAATACAACTGTGAACCACGTGATGACATCACATTCATCTAGGTTCTTATTATAGAGCATTTGACCAATAATAAAATAATGAAGAAAATCTTCATCCTTCTGATCGCAAGCATGATCATATTAGCAATAATTCTTCAACAATGGATAGGCTTTGATGCGCTGATGAGGGTGATGCTGACAATAAACCCGCTTTTCGTTCCAATCATACTGGCAATGCCTTTCCTGACGCTTCTTGTGTACAGCTTCAGGTGGAAATACATTCTCAAAAGCATGGATATAGACGCAAAGGTCAGCATAGTCTTCAGGTACTCGCTCATAGGGGCAGTGTTCAACTACATAACGCCCATGATGAGATTCGGCGGGGAGCCCATAAAGGCGTACATGCTCGCACGAACCATAAGAAGGCACAAGAGGGACGTTCTTTCAAGCCTTGCCATGGACTCTGTCATAACGTTTCTCAGCCTGATATGGCTCGTCTACTTTGCGACACTCAGCCTCTCGATGTTCAACATACTCGACTGGTTCACGCTGTGGGCAATACTTACGGTGGTCCTCCTTCCGCTTTCGGTAGGAGGTTACATAGTCTATGACAAGCGGGCACTCGACTATGCGTCAAGGGGTATTGAAAAGCTGATATCGAGGATAAAGCCCGGGCTTGGGAGAGGACTTCCTGCTGACATGAGAAAATTCAGGGAAAACATCAAGAAGTCGCTTAAAAGAAAGGACCTCCTTGCAAAAAGCCTCGCAATAGGCATAGCAGAGAGGCTAATGGAAATACTGACACTTTACATGATATTCCTTTCACTCGGCGTGGATATTGGCCTTACTGGCTGTGCGATAGTGCTTGGCATCGGCATACTCGCAGGCGGCGTCCCGCTGCTGCCCGGAGGCCTTGTTGTGTACGAATCATCGACCATATTCGTCCTTGCAATACTCGGAGTTGGCCTGGTTCCCGCAACAAGCGGCATACTGCTATGGAGGTTTGTGAGCTACTGGCTTGTCATCATCGTAGGCATAATATACTCGTGGTTCTATGGAATATCGTTCTCGCTACAGAAGAAGCGGCGACAGTTTTTTAAATTCGGGTCCCAAAGTATACTCTCATGAACAAAGGCGACTGGGTAAAAATAAACTATCTTGGAAGGATAAAGGCCACAGGAGAGGTATTCGACCTCACCAATGAGGAAGATGCAAAGAAGAATGGTCTCCATGACGAAAAGAAGAAATACGGTCCCGTACTCGTCATACTTGGCGCAGGCTTCATAATGCCTGGCGTAGAGAAGCACCTGATGGAAATGAAGACGGGTGAAAAGAAGTCCTTTGATGTTACACCAGCTGAAGGCGCAGGTGCCAGGAAGCCTGAACTTATCAGGGTCGTTTCGATCTCAACGTTTACTAAAAAGCAGATAAACCCGTTCCCAGGGCTCGTACTGCAGACAGACAGCGGCAACTGCAAGGTTCTTGCTGTTTCCGGCGGCAGGGTGAGGGTCGACTACAACCATCCGCTCGCAGGAAAGGAACTTGCATACGACGTTGAGATAACCGAGCAGATAAAGACTCCAAAGGAAAGGGTCGAAGAGCTTCTCGATTACTACAGGGTACCGGCACAGGTTTCGGTTGCGGCAAAGAAGGCGACCATAACGGTTGACGAGACGCACAAGTTCGTGGAGAAGCTTGTAACCGAGACGCTCAAGAAGTGGTGCGACGGCGTCGACACGGTAGAGATGAAGGTCAAGAAAAAGCCAGAAGACAAGAAGGCTGCTGAGAAGAAACCTGAAGCCAAGACAGAAGCGAAGCCGGAAGCCGAAAAACAGTAATTGATTTTGACTTCACATGTTTTGTAATTCTACATAAACTTTTTAAACTATATCACTCTATAATATGCTATGGCTACTACTATACAGATAAGCGAAGAGCTCCAGAAAGAACTGAACAAGAGGAAGCTCTCTGAAAGAGAGACCTACGAAGAGGTCATATGGGATATCATAGAGGACACGATGGAGCTTTCGGATGAGGCAAAGAAGCTTCTTGATCAGGCAGTAAAGGATGTCGAGGATGGAAGGGTCTACACCCTCAGTGAAGTGGAGAGGGAACTCGATGTATGAGGTAGAGTTTACAGAAACTGCCAAAAAGCAGTTCAAAATGCTCGAAAAATCCGTGAGAGATAGGATAATCTCTTCATTAAAGCGCATAAGAATAAGACCTGAGACATTCGTAAAGCGGCTTGTAGGGAAGCCTTTTTACAGTCTCAGGGTAGGAAATTACAGGATTATTGTTGATATAAAAAATGGTAAACTCATCATCCTCGTACTCAATGTCGCGCACAGAAGAAACATTTACAAGAAAATAGGGAAAGACCTTTTACAGTACCATCTGAATGATTCTGCAGGATCGCCTGTCAAATATCCTTGAAGAACTTAACTATCTTTTCTGCGACGTCCACGGCCACGTTTACCTGGGCCTCGTGGGTGTTACCTCCAACATGCGGCGTGGCGAGAACTTCGTCAAGCTTAAGGAGCATGGACTCGTGCGGGGGCTCGTCCTTCCAGACATCCAGAGCTGCGCCGGCGACCTTGCCGGATGTTATGGCGTCATACAAGGCGTCCTCGTCTATTATACCGCCGCGTGCGGCGTTTATTATCATCACGCCGTCCTTCATCATGGCAAGCTCTTTTTTTCCTATCATGCTCCTGGTACCGTCGGTGAGCGGGACGTGTATCGTTATGAAATCGGAATTTCTCATCAGGTTTTCAATGCTTTCAAGAGATATGGCCGTGCCTTTCACGCCCTCCTCCTTGACGTAAGGATCGTAACCGATAACTTCCATCCCAAGACCCGCGGCAGCAGAAGATACAAGCCTTCCTATCCTACCCAGTCCTATCACCCCGAGCTTCTTTTCGCGCACTTCCGTTCCCTTGAAGAGCTTCTTCTCCCAGCCGCCAGCCTTGACGTGTGAATGCGCGCCGTGGATGTTTCTTGCAAGGGAAAATATCAGGCCTATGACGTGCTCTGCAACGGCGTTGCTGTTTCCCGAAGGTGAATTCACGACTTCTATTCCCATCTTCTTTGCAGCGTCCAGGTCTATGTTGTCGAGCCCAACACCCGCCCTTCCTATTATCCTGAGATTTTCTGCCCTCTCTATGACAGAAGCGTTCAGTTTTGTTGCGCTCCTCACAAGTATTGCATCATAAGATGCTATCGCTTCCTTTAGTTCTTCTTCAAGCATCGTTGGACGGACGTCCGCTTCGATTCCTGCGGACTTGAGTATGTCTCTTGCCTTCATGTCCACGCTGTCTGTCAATAGTACCTTCATTCATGCCACCTCCATTTTGGCAAGTACTTCGTCAAGTGCGTCAAGGAAGTCCCTCAGGTCATCTGCTGTCATGTCTCCCATGTGAGCTATCCTGAATGTCGTGGGCTTTCCTTCAGCTACAAGCTTGTCGTTGAGTTTTCGGTAGCCTGCGTCCATTCCGTACCCCCTTTCTGCCATCATGGACTGCATCTTCTTCAGGTCAACCCCAAGAGTGTTTGTGATGCAGGTGACGGTGTCGGACTCGTAGCCTTTTTCTGCGAATATCTCAAAGCCCTTGCCAATTGCCCATTTCCTGGAAATGTCTGCAAGCCTTGCATGCCGGAAGAACCTGTTTTCGATACCTTCCGAGAGTATGCGGCCAAGCTGCACGTCAAGTGCCTTTATGTGGCTTATCGAGGGTGTATATGGCGTCATGCCTTTGGCGTGCATCTTCTTGAGTTCAAGTATGTCGAAATAGTAGCCGCGTCCTTCTATTCCTTCAGCGCGGTCGAAAGCGTCGTCGCTTACGGCAGCAACCGATATTCCCGGAGGCAGGCCCAGTGCCTTCTGGGAGCTTGAAAGGCAGAAGTCTATACCAAGCCTGTCAGTATCGACCTTCATTCCGCCAAGCGAGCTTACGGCATCTACGAAAAGCAGCGTATCGGGATAGCGTGCTATCACCTTGGATATGTCCTCTACTGGGTTTGAGACGCCCGTTGTGGTCTCGTTGTGCGTCACGCACACAGCATCGTAACCGCCATCCTCCAGTTTCTTCCTGACCATATCAGGTTTCACTGCCATGCCCCAGTCCACCTCGACTTTTCCGGTTTCCTTGCCGCAGCGGGCTGCTATGTCATGCCACTTGGAAGAGAATGCGCCGCATATGGTATTTAGCACTTTATCACGGACGCAGTTTCTTATGGCAGCCTCCATGAAACCCGAACCGGATGATGCCGATATGAGGCACACGCAATCAGTCATCATAACCTTTCCAAGCTTGCCGACAGCAGAATTGAAGAGGTCGGAAAAATCAGATGTCCTGTGGCCGATCATAGGTACCGACATCGCATCAAGCACGTCAGGACTCACCTCGACGGGACCTGGTATGAAAAGCCTAGAATGCCCCATCCCCATGCTCCCGTATGAAATCAAGCACCTTCGTGAGATCCTTTTCCTTCACGCAGAACTCCGCCTTTTCTTCAAGTGCAGGCTTTGGACAGAATGCTATCCCAACGTCTGCTGCAAGCAGCATTCCAAGGTCGTTCATCCCGTCACCGACTGCAAAAACCTTTCCTGCACGAAAACGCCTGGCCTCCTCCATCATCAGCTTTTCCTTGTTTCCGTTGACATGCAGCTGGAAACCGCCGGTGAGAGCGCCGTCTTCTACCTGCAGCTCATTTGCGACAAAAAAATCAAGGCCAAGCTCACGTGAAATTCTTTCGGCAACGATTGAGAATCCGCCGGTTATCATTCCTGTGACGAAACCATTTTCTTTCAATCTCCTTATGGTATCCTTTGCACCCGGCATGAACGGTATGTTCCCTGCTATATCGAAAACTTCTGAAACCTTCATCCCCTCAAGAAGTCCGATCCGCTTCTTCACGGCATCGTCAAAATCCATCTTCCCGTTCATTGCCTGATCGGTTATCTTTTTCACTTCATCGGAAACGCCCTTTCTTTCAGCGAGAATGTCAAGCGTCTCGCCATCGACAAGTGTACTGTCCATGTCGAAACAGACAAGTCCCCGTGCGGAAGAATTCGCAGTACTTACCATATCTTCTATCGGTGTAGTCTGCATATAAAAACATTGACAAGAATTACAAAGTTTTATAAGTTTTGACAAATATTATTAGCATATGAAAAATATAAACAAGAAGGTCTGGGACTACATAGACTCAAACACTGAAGTAAGGAAGTCCCTTGCAAGGAATCTCATAAACACCAGCGCGCTTGCAAGAGAGATAGCAAAAGCGGAGAATCTTCAGGGAAACATAGATGCGATAATAAGTGCAATCAGGAGGTACGAGAACAAGGAAAAGGAGGTACGTTACAAGAGCATCTATGACCTCCTAGAGAAGTCAAAGATAACCACCAAGACGAAGCTGGGTTCGATCCTTCTCAAAAGAAACGACGAGACGCAGAGGATTGTAGCGAGGCTCTATTCCAAAGTCAAACTCAACAGGAGCAGCACGCTCAAGATACTGGAAGTTACAAACCACATAAAGATAGACATGGACGAGGAACTTCTTGAGGAAATAAAAAGCATGTTCTCGGATAGCGACATCGAATACGTACAGAAGAACCTTGGCGAACTCGTCATAGCATATTCGGATGACATAACGAAGATACCCGGAGTATTTGCCGCGCTTTCAAACGAGCTTGCCATGAACGGTGTCAGTATAATTGACTCAATGATATGCCACAGGGAGCACTTCTTCATGGTCAATGAAGAAGATCTTGAAAAGGTGTTCAGCGTTGTATTGAACCTCACAAAAAGCAGGTGACTCTGATGCAAAGGTAGTGTGCAAAAAACCTACGGAACTGCTCAAGCTTAAATATCTAACTTCCATTTTATTCTTATAAAATTAGGAGCCGTGCAAGGTTAAGTTTAAAAATCCTGAAATCTTAACCAAATTGCATATTTCAATATAATAGTTTGGAGGGATGCTGTTATGACTGCAGAATCAATAATCAATTCCGCACTGGAGACAGAGACCACGCCCATGGAACCGACACCGGTCCCGGAAGTGTCTGTATCCGAAAGGGTAGACAGGGACGGAGAGATGGACGACGAACTCAGAAGGATACTTGAATCAAGGAAGGCAGAAATCAAGGTTGTCGGAGTCGGCGGTGGCGGTGGAAACACCATATCAAGGCTCATGCAGGTAGGCATCGTGGGTGCGGAGACGGTTGCAGTCAACACGGACGCACAGGATCTTCTCTACACTGACGCTGACAGGAAAATTCTTATCGGAAAGGACATAACCGGAGGACTTGGCGCAGGAGCCGATCCAAGCATTGGCGGCGAGGCGGCAAAGGAATCCAAGGAAGAGATAAAGAAGGCGCTTGAAGGCGCTGACATGGTTTTCATCGACTGCGGACTTGGCGGCGGTACCGGTACCGGTGCTGCACCCGTTGTCGCAGACATTGCAAAGAAGGTCGGCGCACTGACAGTTGGAATCGTTACGATGCCTTTTGTCATGGAAGGCCAGCAGAGGACCAAGAACGCACAGGAAGGTCTTGAGAATCTGGAATCTGTCGTGGACACGCTTATCGTGATACCAAACGACAAGCTGCTTGAGATCGTGCCTGACGTGAGCATACTTACGGCATTCAAGGTTGCAGACGAGATACTCGTAAACGCGGTGAAGGGCATTGCAGAACTTATCACAAAGCCCGGTCTTGTAAACCTCGACTTCGCAGACGTCAGGGCTGTAATGAGCTCCGGCGGGCTTGCAATGATCGGGATGGGTGAATCCGATTCCGAGAACAGGGCAGTCGAGTCTGTTGAGAAGTCGCTGACAAACCCGCTCCTTGACGTGGCAATCGAGGGTGCAAGCGGTGCTCTCATAAACGTCTCAGGCGGCGAGGGTGTAACGATCAAGGAATGCCAGGAGATCGTCGAGGGTGTCAACAACAAGATAAACCCTGATGCAAAGATAATCTGGGGAGCACAGATAGACAAGGCGCTTGGTGACAGCGTGAGGACAATGCTCATCGTGACTGGAGTCAAGTCTTCGCAGATATACGGGCCGGAGAAGACCTACACGCAGCAGAAACAAAAGGAGATAGAAAAGGTCCTTGGCATTGACTTTGTCAGCAAGTAGCAACAGGACGATTCTTTTTTATATCAAATCCAGTATTTATTATATCTAACCAAGGGTTAACCTATGAAAATAGATATAAAGGCAAAGTTACTAGAATGGAAGAGGATACTCCAGGTATCCAGGAAGCCGGGAAGGGATGAGTTCTTCCTGTCTTCGAAGATATGCACTATCGGCATAGTGATCATCGGTGCCATAGGGTTTGCGATGTTCCTGGCGTTTTCGTTCCTGGGACTTTGAGGTGAATAGTGATGATATACACACTGCGGACAACGAGCGGAAGGGAAGACATAGTAATGGACATGCTAAACAGCAGGGTCAAGGCAGAAAAGCTTGACGTAAAGGCAGTGATACATCCGTCTGAACTCAAGGGTTATATATTCATAGAAGGGGCCACTGCGGACATACACAAGGCGCTTCGCGGCGTGATGCACACAAAAGGTCTCATAGAAAAGCCCGTAAAGATAGGCGACATACAGCACTTCATGGAAACAAAGGTGTCTGAGATAAAGGTTGACGTTGAGGACATAGTCGAAATCATGGGCGGCCCGTTCAAGGGCGAGAAGGGCAAGATAAAGAGGGTCGACAGCAACAAAAACGAGGTTACGATAGAGCTGCTCGAAGCGAGCATACCGATACCAGTTACGATCGCAACGGAATTCATAAAGGTTACAAAGAAAGGAACTACAGGTGCTGGATAATGGCAGAACAGACTATTGACGTGGTAGTGGAAGGCGGCAAGGCAACTGCAGCCCCGCCGCTAGGGCCCGCACTCGGACCGGCAGGCGTCAACATTCAGGAAGTAGTTGATGCCATAAACGACAAGACCAAGGAACTTGCAGGCATGAAGGTACCAGTCAAGGTAATAGTCGACATGGGAAAGAAGACTTTCAAGCTTGAAGTCGGAAAGCCGCCAGCGTCCGCTCTCATACTAAAGGAAGTAGGCGCGCAGAAAGGCTGCGGAACTACCGGAACGGACAGGGTAGGCGACCTCACAGAAGAGCAGGTGAAAAAGATTGCAAGGGCCAAGTTCGGGTCCGATGATGAGACATGCGTGAGCCAGATAAAGGGCACGTGCAGGAGCATGGGCGTGACTATAGGCCAGGGCGCAGTCACTGAAGAAGAGAAGAAGCTTGCAGAGCAGCACAAGAAGGAAGCAGAAGAAGCTGCTGCCGGAGAAGAGAAGAAGGAAGGCGAGGAAGGCGCTGCCGAGGGTGAAGCTTCTGAAGGCGAAGAGGGAGCTTCTGAAGAAGGCAAGAAGGAAGAGTCCTGAACCGTCTGCAGATAATGCGTTAGAAGCTACTGGTTTTGAACCGTAAGGTTTAAATTATTTACTATTGAATAATGACTCATGCACAAGTGGGACAATACTTTTTGGATGATGTTCATTCTGCTGGAGGCAGCCGTCATCCTTGGTAACATATGGTACTTCACCCCGATAGGCGTGATCATAGGCTTTGCACTCATCGCGGTTGCACTTGCCAGGTTCGGAGACCACCTGTTTCATAAGAAGAATTCCACCATACTTGATGAAAACACAAACAGCATAGAGAGGGTCAAGGGGTGGCTAAACAACCAGCACCAGCTCACACAGGGCATAAAAGATCTTCACGAGTACAGGTTCCACAGGATGGAGAAAAAGAAGATCGCGCTTGACGAGAAGATGGAGAAGAATTACAGGGAACTTGCAGGCAAGATAATAGACGTTGAGAACAGGCTAAACCTCGTCTCAAGGGCTCTGATATCCCAGAAGTCGGTGGCACCGGAACCAATGCAGGTTGTCGAAAAGCCCGTCGAGACTGTCAGGGATTTCTTTGACGACGTGTGGGAAAAGATAACACACCTTGCTGAAAGGGACGGGTATGTCGAGACTCTCTCAAGAGGCGTTAAGAACAGCATTCTTGAAATCGGGAACAATGGCATAAAACTTCGTTCCGAGCTTACGAAAAAGGAAAGGTTCATTGCAAAGGACGAGTTCAGACATTTCTGGAACAAGCTCCAGGGAAAAGGCAAGCTTGACCTTGCAAAGGACATAGAAGACCCCAAGATGCTCAGGCTCGGTTCTGTCATAATATCGTTCCTTGCAAGGCTTCCAAACGTCGAGCACGACGTCAAGCCGAGGATGCTTTACCTGAAGAACCAGGACACCCACAACCTTGGAACGCTCAAGAGGCTCAGGAAAAAGCTTTAAATATACAATTATTCATATTTAGTTAATTCCGCTATACTACTTCGGTAGGAGGGATCAGGATGAACATAAAGGAAAAGATAAAGGAAGCGAAGGAAAATTCCAAGCCCAGGAAGTTTGCACAGACTTGGGACCTTATTTTCAATCTGAGGGACATGGACCTCAAGAAGCCTGAGAACAGGCTCAATCTCGAACTATTCCTTCCCGAAGGGCTCGGAAAGGAACTCAAGACCGTCGTAGTCGCTGATACTCTTTATGCTGATGCAAAAAAGCATGCAGACCTTGCCATAACAAAGGATGAGATACCAAAGCTTGGCAAGGACAAGAAGAAGTTAAAGCAGCTTGCAAACGAATATGACTGGTGGTTTGGTGAAGCACCGCTCATGCCCCAGATAGGTAAGGTTTTTGGTGCAACACTTGGTACAAGGGGTAAGATGCCAAAGCCCGTGCCGCCAAAGATAAACCTGCAGGGCATTCTCATGAGGGCAAAGAAGTCCGTCAAGATAAGGCTCCTGAACACTCCTGTCATACAGATACCTGTTGGAACCGAGTCCATGACAGACGACCAGGTAGCAAAGAACATAGAGGCTGCGTTAAGTTTACTGGAGGAGAAGCTTCCAAAGGGCAATAACAACATAAGGAATGTGTCGCTCAAGCTCACCATGGGAAAGCCTGTAAAGATTGAAGTGTGATGATTATGGTATCAGAAAGGAAGAAAGAGACGCTCAAGAACCTGGTTTCAGAGATAGAGAAGTACCCGGTAGTGGGCATAGTGGACATGCACAACCTTCCTGCAAGGCAGCTTCACCAGATAAAGGGCCAGCTCAGGGGCAAGGCTGTCATAAAGATGGTCAAGAAGAGGGTGATAATGCTTGCGCTTGAGCAGTGCAAGAAATCCGGCATATCCAAGCTTTCAGAAAGCATACAAAACCAGCCGGCGATGCTTTTCAGCGAAGGAAACCCGTTTGAGCTCGCACAGGTGATAGCAGCGTCAAAGTCGAAAGCCGCTGCAAAGGCCGGTGACATAGCACCGGAAGACATCATAGTTCCGGAAGGACCGACGAACCTTCCGCCCGGTCCTGCCATAGGAGAACTGCAGAGGGCAAAGATACAGGCAGGAGTCGAAGGTGACAAGATCGTCGTCAAGAAAGAGGCAGTCGTTGTAAAGAAGGGCGAGGAGATATCCGGCGAGACTGCAGAACTCCTAACAAAGCTTGACATAGAGCCCATGGAGATATCACTCAACTTGGTCGCGGCTTGGGACGACGGCATGGTATTTGGAAGGGACATCCTGTTCATACCAAAGGAGCACTACATCGGACAGCTTCAGACTGCATACGCACAGGCATTCAACATGGCAATCAACATCGGCCACGTGACGGCTGAGACGGTGCCGCTGCTCATAACCAAGGCACATCAGGAAGCAGTCGCACTCGCAATGGAAGCCAACATAATCACATCAGCCACGGTAGGCAACATACTCGCAAAGGCAACCGCGCAGGCAGACGCACTGAAGGTCCACATAAAGGACGCACCGGCAGAGCCCGCAGCCGAGCCGGCAGCCGAGGAGAAGGCTGAAGAGACAAAGACTGAGGAAGCGTCCGAAGAAAAGCCTTCGGAAGAGGGTGAAAAGAGCGAGGAACCAAAGGAAGAGGAGAAGCCCACAGAGGCACCAGCCGAAGAGGCAAAGGAAAGTGACGAAAAGGCGGAGCCTGAGGAAAAGAAGGAAGAGACCCCGGAAGAAAACCAGGAGGAGAAAAAGGAGTAATATTTGAAAGTGGTTTACCACATTCAATGAAAAACGGAGGAAATATTATGGAACTAGTATACGCGGCATTGCTGCTTCACTCAGCCGAGAAGCCCGTTGACGAAGCGGGCGTCAAGAAGATCGTAGAAGCTGCAGGTATCAAGGCAGACGACGCGCAGATAAAGGCGCTCGTAGGCAGCCTGAAGGACGTAAAGATAGAAGATGCGATCAAGAACGCTGCAGTAGCGGCGGCTCCGGCAGCGGCACCAGCTGGTGGCGCAGAGGAGAAGCCTGCTGAGGAGAAAAAGGAAGAAGAAAGCGCAGAAGAGCAGGAAAAGAAGGCAGAAGAAGCAGCCGGCGGATTGTCAAACCTTTTCGGTTAAGACACTATCACGATTTTCCAAGGCAGGTAGGGTTAGTTGTTTTTCTACCTGTTCAATTAACTTATTCTCGGTATCCGGGGACATTTAAATCAAAATATATCGAATATATAGTATGAACGCCAAAGAGAAGCTGAAGCGCGATTTTTCGGCAAATCCCGACAAGTACTACAGGGTCAAGCTTTTCAAGGAAGTTGGCTTTGAAAGGAAGAAGTGCTCCAAGTGCGGGTCATACTTCTGGACGCTTGAGAATGACAGGAAGGTTTGCCCAAACCCACCATGTGCCGATTACAGCTTCATAGGAAAGCCGCCGATAAAGGGCATGGACTACATAGAGACATGGAAGACCATAGAGAAGTTCTTCATCAAGAACGGCCACGAATCCGTGCCTTCCTATCCAGTAGTATGCCGATGGTTCCCCGGACTTTTCTTCACTGTCGCCAGTATAGTGGCGTTTCAGAGATCCGTTGCCGGGAAAACAGTATTCGAGATGCCTGCAGAAAAGGTGATAATACCACAAGTATGCCTCAGGTTTCCTGACATAGAGAATGTAGGCGTCACGGGGAGGCATATGACCAACTTCATAATGATAGGCCAGCACTCCTTATACGAGAAGGTCAACGGAGTGCAGAAGGGGTACTGGAAGGACACGTGCATAGAACTCGACTATAGGATGCTAACGGAAGCTCTCGGTTTGAAGCCTGAAGAGATATCGTTCATGGAGGACGTATGGGTGGGACCGAATGCGTTTGGCTACTCGCTTGAATATTATGCAGGCGGCCTTGAACTCGGCAATGCAGTTTTCACGGAATTCGTCGGAACGCCTGAAAAGTACAAGCAGATGGGCTACCGTGTCATAGACATGGGCGCCGGCCTCGAACGGTTCACGTGGCTTTCACAGGGAACCGCTACTGCATATGACGCTGTATACGGCCCTGTCATGAAAGGTCTCAAAAAGACCGTGGATTTCAACGACAGCATATTCAGGGACTACTCTGCGATAGCCGGCGGGCTGGACATAGAAGACGGCGACCCTGCCAAAATTAAGGCCAAGATCGCCAAAAAGCTCGGTATTTCGCTGGAAGAGCTGAACAAGAACGTAGAGCCGCTGCAGGCGCTTTATGCCATAGCCGACCACACCAAGACGCTGCTTTATGCAGTAAACGACGGCGGGCTCCTCAGCAACGTTGGTGGCGGCTACAACCTAAGGATAATATTCAGAAGAGCCCTCAATTTCATAGAGAAATACAACCTTAACATAGATCTTTTCGACGTCTGCAAGAAGCACGCTGAATACCTCAAGCCACTGAATCCCGAGTTGCTGAAGTCGCTTCCCGAACTGGAACAGATACTTGAGCTTGAGAAGGACAGGTACAGAACTACACTCAACAAGGGCGTATCCGTAGTCAAGGAAATACTAAAGAAGCAGAAGAAGCTTGAGACTGGAAAGCTCATCCAGATGTACGAATCTCAGGGAATAACACCGGAGCTTATCGAAAACGTAGCAGAAAAGGAGAAGCTTGACGTTGAGATACCAAAGGATTTCTACCAGAAGCTTTCGGAAGGTCACCTGAAGGAGGCTTCGAAAACCGCTGATGACAAGAAGGCAGTCGACGTGAAAGGTCTCCCTGAAACAAAACTCATGTTCTATGACAATGAAGATGAGATGACGTTCACTGCCAAAGTACTCAAGGTCATAAAGGACGGGAAGAATTCGTGGGTCGTGCTCGACAGGACGCTTTTCTATCCCGAGGGCGGCGGTCAGGATTTCGACACCGGGACGATGAACGGGAAAGACGTCTCAAAAGTCGAGAAGTTCGGCAGCGTCGTTGCCCACATGACGGATGCTTCCGGTTTCAATAAAGGGAACAGAGTGAAATGTGAAGTGAATCGTGAAAGAAGGCGCCAACACGCACAGCATCACACAGCGGTCCACCTGATAAACGGTGCTGCGAGGAAGCTTCTTGGAAACCATGTGTGGCAGGCAGGCGCCGGGAAGAGTCTTGAAAAAGCGCACCTGGATATAACGCATTACGAAGCACTGACTATAGACGAGATATCAAAACTCGAGGAGCTTGCAAACGGTATTGTCAGGAAAAAGGTCCCGATAACAAAGAAGTTCATGCCAAGGCCAAAGGCCGAGAAGCTCCATGGCATGAGGATATACCAGGGTGGGGCCATACCGGACAACATGGTAAGGATTGTGAACACCCCGAACTGGGACGTGGAGGCATGCGCGGGAACGCATCTCTCAAACACTAGGGACTGCGGGAGGATAGCGATAACGTCTTCTGAGCGCATACAGGACGGCGTCGTAAGGCTTTCACTGGTCGCAGGAGGAGCTGCAGAGAAGTACATAAAAAGTGCAAAATCGGAAGCCTCCAACCTATATTCCATATTAAACGGCTGCGAGTTCGTCAGATTCTCAGGCCAGGTCCCGTCCAGAGACGACTTCATGATGCTTTCGGATCTCAGGAAGGCTTCGCAGGAATTCTCGGTCGGCATGGACATGCTCGCAAGTACTGCAGAAAGGTTCATGAAGGATCTGAAGACAGGAAAAATATATGCAAAACCGGTAACCTTCAATGAACTCTTTCCCGCGATGTCTTATGTGTTCGAGACTTGGAAAGCGAACAGGAAGGCGCTGGACGATGCGAGAAAGCAGGCCGCAGGCAGCATGTCAGCGGATCTTCTCAAGAGAGCGGAAGACGGCCTTCTGGTCGAGATACTGGACAGCGACAGGAAGGAAATGGTCAAGACTGCAGCCGTGCTACTTTCAAAGGATCCGAAGCTTACAGTCGTACTCAGTAACAGCGCAGGGGAAGTCGTCGTCATGAGTAACGCTCGTGACACGTCGCAGGTGATGGAAAAAGTGACCGCCAAGTGCGGCGGAAAGGGCGGCGGGAAAGGACACCTAGCGCAGGGGAAGATCGAGAAAGTCTCTGAATTGAAAAGTGTTAATTTCTAGTCTTTATTTGTTGTTTATATCAAAATCAAATTCCTTGGAATACAAACGCATTATGTTCCTGATTTGCCGTTTTGAAGTCTCCAAATCCCAGAAGTTAATAATAATGTGGTCAAAAAAAGTATTGTGTTTCAAGAAATCATCATATTGTTTTTCTATTTTCAGTTTTCTTTTTTCATATTCTAATGGATCTCTTTCCAAGAATCTTTTGGGTATTTCTTCAGGAGAGTAATGTACATAGATAGTTTTCATGTACGGGTATAACGCCTTCATTTTTTTAATCGATTCGACATTACCAATTATAATGAAGTGTAATTCGTGGTTCTCGAACGCTTTCGACAAGATGTCTTTCCTTATACCGTATTTGTTTCCAAATTGCTCATAAATGAGCGCATAATCTTCCTGCTTCAATGACGATACAAATCTCAGTTCTTTTAATGATTTCCCTTTCTCAGTTGGCCTCTGTTTTCTGTCCGTATCTTTTCTGTGTATCGAAACCCTATCAGACAAATCACTAATCATGTTAAGAATTGCTGATTTTCCTGACCCTGAAGCACCATAAACCACGAAAATCATGTGGGCATTCGACATATTATCAATATTGGATTGACATGTTAAATAATAGATTCATATACTCTTAAGAAGGCATTCCTTCGGCTGGACGTAGGTGTTTTCGCAGAAGACGTCAACTAGGTTTGTTTCGGTGACGTTGTCAAGCGGAATGACGTCTCCAGTTGGCGCTATCATCTGGTCGAGGGTCTCGTTTTCTGCCGAGACTTCAACGCGCTGGAGGACCACGAAATCGCTGAACCTTGAAACGAAACTCTCGTAGACGGGTACCTTGTTCAGGCTTTCCTCACCGGGAACGTAAAGGTACTCTATTAGCATCTTTCCTGTGCGAAGGATCGCGACCTTCTCCTGGCCCGTGAGCGGCTCGGTGTAGATGCTCTCTATCTTCACCCTTTCGGGAGAGACATCGATGTTGTAGCTCATGGCCATTCCGGCAGCCCACGTAATCATCATCAGGATCACGAACAGGCTGAATACGAACTGCTTGTCGATTTTCATGTGTTTATTTTGCTCCTCATTCTTAAATAGCTGATCACCTGATCCGGGGTGAGTTTTGGGTTATTGAGCTTGACGAGCTTCACCTGAAGACCGATTGCCTCCAACTCAGGTGGCTGCACGAGCTCGACTATCGGGCCCATGTAGAGGTCGAGTGTGCGCGAGACCGTCCATTTATGCAGGGAAGCGCGCTTTGCTATCTCTGAAACTGTCAGGAAGCCTTCCTCTTCCTCGGCTGCTTTCTTGAGTATCTTGAATATCCTGATTATGTTGACGCTTGTGCCCTTGTACGCCTTCTTCCTTGCCATGAGTATTTATCGCGCGGGTGAAATAAAAAGGGGGAATCCAAGCCTGCTATATGAAAGCGAGAAAACACTGTCCGGAACCACCAGAAGGTTCTCATCTCCGTCGAAATTAAACTCGCTTTTGAAATTCCACTTTCAATTTTTAATGAAAAAAGGCTTAAGTTATTTGATTAGTAGCTGTAGTTATTTTCATTGAGGATTATTTTCTTACAAAAGTCCTCAAATGCCATGACTTCAATGGTATCAACCGCTGCTGTTTTTCCAAGCGGTGTGACAAGAAAAAGTTTATGCATCTTGTTCTTATCCCTAAAACATAGCAACCCTTCTGATTCCCTTTTGGGAATCGAGGTTTCCGATACGGTAACGTTTACCGCACTGTTCCCGAAAACAAAATCAACTTCGCAGTTTTCCGACCAATATGCGATATCATTCGTAATCATATTGATTGTCAACGCCATGACATTTTCAAATCTTTTTCCCTTATCTTTTGTGAAATTAAGACTAGTTATTTGTAAAAAGCCGTTATCGGCAGAATAATACTTTGTTTGCGTCGCCTTGTTGAATCTCTTTTTCAATGAATAAGAAAAGAATGGAACCCTGACTATGATAAATGCATCCACCATGTAACTTACGTATTCATTCACCGTTTTATCGTCAACACCGAGTGTCTTGGATAACCTATTCATGCTATGCTTTCCGCCGCTGTTTTCGATAAGATATCTTGCCAGATCGAAAACAGTCTCTCTATTCCTGATCCTGTGCCTGTTTATGATATCCTTATTGATTATATCCTCAAAATATTGCTGCAGAATTATTTTTTTTGTGATCCTATTCTTCTCCAGAACAACTTCCGGGAAACCTCCAAATGTCAAGAATTCTTCAATGCTCCCATTGCTTCTGAAGTCTTTGAATTCCAGATAATTAAGAGGTTTTACCTCTATTGTTATGTTTCGTCCAGTGAGTAATGTCGATAACTCCTTTGAAAGAAGAGACGCATTTGAACCTGACACAATGAACTTTATGTTTTCATTCAGATCGTACTTGGTCCTAAGGAAGCGCTCCCATTCGGGAACAAGCTGGACCTCGTCAATAAAAAAATAAGTCTTTTTCCCGCTGTTAATTCTGGATTTGAAAAGTTCCAGTGTATTCTCAAGAAGTTCTATGCTGAGCGAATCCTTCAGGTTGTAGTCTTCAAGGTTCAGAAACAAAAGTTGCTTTTCTTGTACACCGCTCTTGACTAGATTTTTCATCATCTGTCTCATGATAGTCGACTTTCCCGACCTTCTTATACCCTTTATCACAATTATTTCTTTTCGTCTGAAGAGCGGGATCAATCGATTAACATATTGTTTTCTCTCTATCCCTGTCTCCATTTCTCCTTCCCATAAATTCCAATCATTGAGAAGTTTGAGAAGGTTTTCTGATGAAATCATATGATTTACTTGGGTCTTGTAGTTTATATATGTTCGGAATATATTCCGAACATATGTTAACTAGAGTATTAACCTATTTATAAACGTTTGTATTGCAATACAAGCTCATTCATAATTATGATTTTCTCAAAAAAGCTATCAAGAGGATGATATAGCACTGGACGCATTCGTAGTGCCGAGTTAGTTTGGAGTCTAGCTGAATTCTAGGTATTGGACTTGAAAATCAGAACTCTTCTTCTCTGGAATCTATCTGATATTTTCCTTTGGATGCATATTGTGTGGAAACCTGGTATGTTATCCTGGATTTATAGAAACCCGTACTTTCTCCTTCTTCTGTTACACCAAGATCATATCTCTTTCCCAAGTTTTCCATTTCCTTTGTTTCCTCTGTGTCTTTTTTTGTGACAAGTTCGTGGGTTTCAAACGTTGGCGGGGCATATGACGGTGCTCCATGTCCTCTGAATTTCCAAACAAGTCTCTGTGTCTTTACATCAACACAATATATATGACAATCATATGAACTGAAATACAGCTTGTTATTTGAAATCGACGGCCTCCACCACAAATTTCCCTGTGTACCAAACTTCCAAAGCTCTTTTCCTTTGAGATTCAGGCAATGCAAGTGATGGTCTTCGGAGCCAAAATAAATTTTATCTTCATGGACAATCGAATCGCCTATGGCATGATTTATCCTGAAATTCCAAAGCTCCTTTCCTTCCATGTTAAGTGCCCATAAAACGCCTTCCCTGTTAGTCTGGTATAAGATTTCATTGTGAAGTTCGGGCGATGTCTGGGTTCCACCATAATGCCCGGTAAGAAACTTCCAGACAAGCTTACCTGTATTGATATCGACTGCTCTTAGATAATTGTCAAATGACGTAAAATACACTTTTTCATCATGAATAAGAAATGAGGACAGGATCATTATGTTTCCCTGGGTTTCAAATTTCCATATCTGATTACCAGTTTCCTTGTTCAGACAATAAACATTATAATCATAAGAGCCGAAAAATAGCTTTTCCTTGTATACAGTCGGGGTGGAAACAACTTCTCCCTGTGTCTTGAATTTCCAGATTAGTTTACCCGTATTCTTATCAAGGCAATAAAGATTCTGGTCATTGGAACCGAAATATAATTTATTTTTATCTATGCATACGCTTGCCATAACCTTTCCGTTAGTATGGAATTTCCATATCAATTCTCCTGTTTTTGCATCTATTGCCTTTAGATCTTGATCATAACCGCCGATGTATATTACACCATCACTATATTTTGGAGAGGAAATGAGGATCCCATCGTCAGTCTTGAATTTCCATTTAAGATTCCCAGTTTCAGCGTCTATTGCATATACATGCTGATCCATGCATCCTACATAAACTACTCCATCATGAATCAGCGGTTCTTGGGAAAAACTTCCTCCTTGCCCAATTTTGAATATTCTGTCAAAATTTTTTACCTGCTTGAAACTGAAATCTTCCATTTCAATTGAGAATTCGTCAAAAGATCCGGCTGTTTCTTCCATTATTTATCAATGCCAGCCAATTTTAAGTACTTTTAGTAAACTTTCAAAATTTATAGTCATCCTAATAAACTATCAAAATCGATATCATGAGCGTATCCGTAGTACCGATAGTTTGAGTTGGCTGATTATGGATGTCGCGTTTTATAAAATAGGGATAAATGCGAACAACCTCAATGTGTTACAATAATATAACATATGTTACAAAAATGTAGTATACAATTAATTTAAACCTGTGTTACAATAATATAACATATGTTACAAAAATGTAGTATAATGAAAGTGGCCGGGGTTTTCTTTGCTAAGCCTACCGGGAGGCACAATCTCAAGGAAATTTCCCGTGAATCCTCATTGGCGCATACGTCTGTAAAAAAATACATTGAAATGTTCAAAAAGGATGGGATAGTAAAAGAGATCAGAGAAAAGCGCGGCGAAAGAATATTTCCATTTTATGTGGCCGACAAAAACTCAGACTCGTACAAAAGGCAGAAAATAGTCAATAATGTATTCGACATCCTAAGTTCGGGGCTGATTGACTATTTGAGGGACGAAACCATGCCGAATTCTATCATACTTTTTGGCTCATACGCAAGAGGGGAAGATACTGAAGACAGTGATATTGACCTGTTTTTAGAGGCAAAGGAAAAAACCACTGATGTCAAGAAGTTCGAAATTATCCTCAAAAGAAAAATACAAATTCATTCCAAAGAGAACATAAACTTATACCCCAGAAACCTCAAAAACAATATCATAAATGGATTTACACTTTTCGGATCCACTGAGGCATTCAAATGAAGGTGAAAACAAAAGTCGATAAAAGCAAAAGCTTATCGCTTCTTGAGAGAGCAGAAGTGACACATAAGCGTCTCAATGAGACAGACAAACTGAAATATCCGAGTAACACGCTTGACGACTATTACGACATCATACACCAGCTGATGGAAGCTCTGACTCTTCTGGAGGGTGTTAAAATGAAAGGTGAAGGCGCACACTGCGAACTCATAGACCATGTATGCGAAAATTATAACATCAGTGAAACAGAAAGAGAGTTCCTGCAACAGATGCGAAACTACAGGAACAGGATATCATACGAGGGATTTTCAGTGAAATCTGAATACATAGAAAGAAACGAATCGAGAATAAACGGTATAATAATCAGATTATCCAATCTCGTAAAGGATAAAACCTGAAACTTACTTATGAAGAATAGACCTTCTCTATATTTATCAAAATCGATATCAAGAGAGTATGAGTAGCCCTGGGCGGACTTCCGACTTGTGCCAGACTTCTTATTGGCAAGCTTTCGAACCGCCGTCACCGGTTTTCCTCGTTCATCGCCCGAAGGCATCAGATCTTCAGAGCAAAACTCCAAAGACCGGCATCCTTGGCCGCTAGACTACAGGGCTATGTTAATAGAATACGGAAGGGAGTATTAAAACCTTATGAAGTGAGGAATCCTTGGCGGGTCTGGCTCATTGCCGCGCGCTTTTCAGGATTTTTCATCTCCCTTAAGAGTCTCGTGCCTTTCTGGGTTATTACAAAGCATTTCTCGCCAACGGGCTCGACTGCCTTGACGCAGTCCATGGACTGCAGCTTCTGTAGAGCTGTCGTAACACCGTCTCCCTCGCCCATCTCCGCAGTGATTTCACTCGGCTTTGCAAGGAGCTTCTTGCTTAAAACTTCCAGTAGTTTCATCTCTTTTTCGTCAATCATAATGATCACTTGAAAACCAGCTGGTCCCTCACATTCCTCATAGTTTCCTTTCCGACCAGGTACTCAACGAGCTTGAGTGCAAATTCCATGGATGTTCCCGGTCCCTGGGACGTTATTACATTGCCTTCTGCAATGACTCTTACGTTCCTTGGCTTCGGTATGTACTTCTCAAGGCCCGGATAGACCGTTGCCTTGACGTTTGAAAGAATGCCCGCTTCCGCAAGGCATGTGGGTGCGCCGCATATTGCCGCAACAAGCTTTCCGTCACGGTGGTATTCACCTATTATCTTCATGATCTTTCCGGATTTGGAAAGGTTTGTGTATCCGGGAGAACCTCCCACGAGAACAACCGCATCATAGTCCTTTTCCACTATGTCGTCAAGCTTTGTGTCTGCAAGGACCTTGACGTTTCTGCTTCCTTCGACTATGGTACCGGGAAGGCCTGATGTGGTGACCTTTATTCCAGCCCTCCTGAGCACGTCCACGACGGTCATTGCCTCTATTTCTTCAAAACCTTCCGCGAGTGGAACAAGCACGTTCATTTTATCACCTTATAGATTTTGGATTTAAAAATGCACGTTTATACGTGTCAATTAAGTTATGGGACCGGAATATAAATGCATAGTGCCAAAAACAGTCATAAAAGGCAAAAGTTTTTATAACTATAAGCCAATCATTAGTAGGTGAAAAAATGCCAATAATTGGATTAAACTTCAACAAAATAGAGGCAAAGAAGGAAGGCGGAGCAGCACAACAGGAAGTAAAGGTAAACAGCACCCCTATGATATCAAGTGTCAAAGAGGTTACTGTACCAAACCTTACCAAGAAGGCACTGTCGATAGGTTTTGAGTTCCTGACCAGGTACGACCCGGGGTTTGCATCAGTGACGATACAGGGAAACCTCATGTACCTTACTGACAAGAACAAGCCGATAGTAGACGAGTTCGAGAAGAACAAGAAGCTTCCCGAGAAGGCATCGCTTGAGATACTGAACTATCTTTTCAGGCACTGCCTGCTCAAGGCATCGATCCTTGCAGACGATCTTCAGCTTCCACCTCCAATGCCGATGCCAAAGATAACGCCAAAAAAGAAGTAAGAATGACTTCTTCAAAGCTTGTTTTTAGGTGATTCTCTAGTTTTCAGACTAGAGCCGTTCCTATGAAGAGGAACGCTACTATACCGAGCACTGCAAGCGTAAGCATCGCAAGCGTCTTCATGGTCCCAAGGACGAACTTGACAACGAAAAAGCCTACTGCGCCGATAACGACAAGAACTATCATGAGGCCCAGTCCCCCGCCAACGTTTGAGATGACCGAAAGCGACTCCATGAGGCTTCCGGACATGCCGAAAAGGGACAAAAGAGTGCCTACACTGTTCTCTATGACAAGCATTATCATTTCGAGTATGATGAAGATGGTTCCCTCTGCCATGTTGATTATTTGTCCTTTTGATTAAAAAATGGTCAGAAGAACTTGTTCAGGCTGGACTGCTTCTTCTTTCCCAGTGAATCGTTTAGCTTTTCAAGGGTCCTTTTTATCCTCTCTTCTGAGAAATCGTGCCCAAGTAGCATGCTTTTCACAGCGTCAGGATCAGGCTGTTTTTTCACGACTTCGACGTCCTGCACGGGAGGGCTCCTGAAGAAGTTAAATATCTTCTCAGGAGGAGTGTCAAAGTCCCAGTTTATGCCAGAAATGACGTTTTCGAATGTCTTTTTCTCCCTTACCATTTCCAGTGCCTTTTTCGGTCCAAGCCCCTTTATGCCGCCAGGATTGTAGTCAGTACCAACGAGCATTCCAAGGGTTATCAGCTGTTCCTGGTTTATGGAAAGGTCAGAGAGAGCGCTGAACAGGTCCACCATTTCCGGGTTGACCTTGACATAGGTCTCCTTTCCAGGAAGCTTTCTCCTTCCCGTGGAGGCGAGGTTTCTTAAGAGCATACTGGAGCCGAAAAGAAGTGAATCCCAGTCCTGGGACCCGCATGCGTAGACGAGCCCTTTCCTGTTCATGTACGATGCCTGCGCCTCACCCTCGCTTGGCGAATTGACATACTGTATTCCCATGGCGTCGAGAAGCTTTCTTGCCTCGTCGAGCATGCCTTCTGTTACTTTGGATGTCTGCTGGGCATAAAGGCGTATCTTTGCCTGGTCGCCTTCCCTTACGGCCTCCTCAAGCTTTTCCTGCGCAGCTTCCTTTATGCGCTTTCTTTCTTCCTGAGTACCCTTCTTGAATTCAGGAGGCTTTCCGTCGAAGACGAAGACTGGCGTTATGCCGCTTTCAAGCATCCTCGTAATCCTGTAGAATATCCCCGAAAGGTGGGAAGTAACGTTTCCTTCAGAATCCTTGAGTGGTTCTCCGGTGAACCTGTCCCTTATTATGGAAAGGAACTGGTATATGATATTTAGTGCATCGATTGCTATAGTTTTTCCGTTGAGCGAAGACATGTCTATTTCTTCCGGAGTGACTATCTCGCGAAGGTTTACGCCCATAAGATTTCCTCCAAAACCAGTTCCCGCTTTAGGAGCTTGCGGTGTTTAATTCAAGCATCTTCATGTACAGTTCGGCGTCGTTTACGTGCCTGTGTGCCTTCTTGAAGTCACCGCCGTCGATGCTCCTCTTCACGCTCTCTATCTGCAGCCTGACCTTGTTGTACCATTTCCTCTCGTTCTCGCCGAGGCTTTCAATGTCAATTCCTTCCACGCGCGTCTCAAGTTCCCTTACGATGGACATGAGGTTACCTATGGTCTCCTGTCCAGCTTTCATGACACCGCCGAGGACCTCGCCGCCTGTGGGTATCTCAGGCAGTTCCTTTGTTATCCTCTTTCTGAACAGCACTACGGAGAACGCCGAGGCAGCTATGGCTGCAATTATTGCGGTTAGGATGTAATTGGCAACTATCCATTCAACGAACATGTTAAGGATTCCCGGTGAAGGTTCCATCTCGCTTATCAGCTGCATGTCCTCGCGGGCACTGTTCATGTTTCCGAGTGCTTCGTCGTAATCGCCCTCGTTTATGTTTTCCTTTGCACTGTCTATGCTGTCCCTTGCGGAATTGTAAAGTTCCACTGCAGCAGCGTCGATTCCAACACCTATCTCTTCAAGCATGGATTCGAGTTCATCTATCTGCTCCGTGAGAACTTCGACGTAAGTCTTCGTCATCTGGACCTTTGAGGACACGGTCCTGCTCAGCCTGTCAGATATGACTTCGATACTGTAGTCGTAAGAGCCTTTTGTTGCCAGCCTGTCAGCACATATCTTAAGCGATACCCTGTCCTGAACGCCCCTTGAAAGGCTTGCGATGCCCCGGGACTGCGTTACGGTTCCCCACGAAGCTTCCAGTGCCTCGACGTGTATGTTTGTGAGAGTCGCGCCGCCAGTGTTACTGACAGTGACGTAGACCGTCTTGCACTCCCCTGCGTCGATGTAGGTGGTGTAAAGCGTCGGCTCCATGTCCCTGTCACTGTAATAGTAACCCACTATTGCAAAGGTACTGAACCCCGGTGACGTGGACTTGTAGTAGTGCCACGTGCCGTCTGTTGAAAGGTATATTGTAGCGAGCTTGCTCCATGCGCCGCCGGAATACCTGTACATGTAGACTTCATCCGGGTCTATGCCGTTAGAGTCAATCCAGCTTTCAGGTATCTTGAACTTGACCGTGGCACTCGTTATTATGGAGTCCTGAAGGTTTGTTGCGTCTATGTCAAGGTACTTGTATACCGAACCGTCCAGTGCCGATATGACGCTTGACGATCCGGAAGGCTTGCTTGAGGAGCTGACTTTGACCGAGACGTCGGTTGCTGCCTCGTCTGTGATGACGCCCACCTCCATTACGTTAAGCGTGCTTGATAGAAGGAATTTTGCTGTCTTCTCTACGCCTGGCTCAATCGTTCCCATGTTCTGGGTCTCCGAGGACACAGTGCCGCCTGAGCTTCCGCCGCCCCCGCCACCACCGCCATCGGGTGGTGGACTGGGCGGTGTCTCTGCAACAAGTGTTATGTTGACTCCCTCCACGCCCTGATCAGATACGTTGAAATATCCCGTGCTGCTGTTTGTGACATAACCGCTTGCGGAAACGACAAACGTCATGTTCTTTTCCGACTGGTCATATTCGCTGGTGTTTACTCCAAGTACTACCATTCCCGCGCCCGTGGTTCCTGAATCTATCACCGTTCCTGACGCGCTTGCATTCCTCAGCTGCACCGTTGCGCCGCTTATTAGGGTACTGGATCCCTGGACAAGGACCGTCAAGTTGAAGTATCCGTGGTTCAGCTTCTTCAGGTATATGCCCACATCTGTGTCCTGGCCGCTTGACGGATCGAACGTCTCGTTGGTCTCGGTGTAATTAGCGCTTTCTGCGGAAACGTTGAATGTCTCGTCGAGTATTCCTGTGAAGGTCACCATACCGGTGCTGGTGCTTGCGGTAATGTTGTCTCCGGTCGTGTTGGCTGCAACGCCTGTGACGTTATAGAATGTTATGTTGACGGTCTCGGTTGTTATCAGCGTCCTGTCTGAAAAGTCGTATGCGCTTACGGCAACCTCCCTCTCGTACATTGTGAAAGTGAGGGTGTTGTTTGTTCCCGTGGCTATGTCACTGCTGCTTATTGACTGTGACTGGAGGAAGTAGTGGTCAGAAGTCACGTTGACATAGAAGCTGCCGTCCGGAACGTAGCTGAAGTTTACAAGGGGCAGGGTGGTATTGACTATCGGAGCTATTTCAGACCCTGTCGTGTCGGTGACTGCGCTTCCGTCTGTGTTATTGAGATAGACCGTGACGTTTTGTGTCAGGTCATCTCCTGTCGAATTCTTGAGGATGACATAGATTCTCCTTTCGACCATCGTGAAGTTGAACTCTTTTATACCATCTGTTATATTCGTGACGTTAAACAACTGGCTGCCGTTGAAGTAAAGGCTCGACGTTACGTTTATCGAGAATGATTCATCCGGTATGTGGGTGATTTCTGTGGAGCTTGTGACATTCGTGGCGTTGAGGTAGTAGCTTTCATTGGTGCTCAGAAGTATGGCACCGGAAACGTCCCGGATCGTTATATTCACGCTTTCCTCAAGGGCGCTGCCACTGCCGTTTTCCACGTTGACTGTTACCATCCTTTCGATCAGGGTGAACTGCACCGTCCTGTTTGTCTCGGCCGGGTTGAGAGTGCCGAAACTCACGTTCTGCTCCTGGCTGAAGTATCTTGGTGACGTGACGTTGGCCGTGTAGTTGCCCTGGTACAGATACATGCTCGTGAAGTCCACGCCACTACCAGTTGACGTGACATTATGGGAAAGGGTATCGCCGGAGGAATTCGTAACAGAAGTTGTGGCATATAGTACCGACACGTTAACGTTTTCCTTGACCTGAGTTGCCACCGAGTCGTATACGTAGGCTGTCAGAGTTATTGGTTTGAGTGTCTCGTTCACCATGGCTATGGCATTTGTCGGGACAGTTACTTGGCTGTTGTTCCAGATACCGTAGCCGCTGCTGTTGCCGTCGATGTAGTAGGTGTAAGTGCCGGAAGGCACGTTGTGAAGAGTCAGAAGTCCGCTGGAAGTGCTTCCGTTGAGGTAAGTACCGTAGGAATTGTTGACGACTGAACCGCTCTCGTTTACGAGTGCCACATAGATTCCGGTGAGACCGTTTGATGAATCATCCGTTATGTTAAAGCGGACCTGCACATCCTGGAGCGCGGCGCTTATGATGTTACCGGAATCATCGTCCCCTCCTTCTTCAGCATTGATGCTGAAGGTCTGCGGAACTACGAATCCCATGCCCTGAAGCTGCGTGCTGTTGAATGTAACGGTGTAGTTTGATGCAGGGACTACCTCCCTGAAGACTGCATAACCCGTGGCGTTGCTATCGACAGTGTAGGAGTCTGAACCGTTTGTAATTGTTGTCGTTATTCTGGAAAGTCCGTAATATGTGGAGTTGGTGATGTTTACCACTGCCATGGTCTCGCTGAAAGTATACCCGACCTGCCTGACCTCACCGGCGTCGGCCTTGGTGACGTTTATCGTGAACTGCAGCCCGCTGACGTTTCCGCTTCCGTTGAAGTAGACGAGTGTCTTGTCACCGGAAAGAGTTACCGTGTGGACGCCAGTCGGGACGACCGAGAAGAGCACGGATCCGTTGCTTGTGGTGTTATAGAAGTTGCTGCTGTTCATCGTGACCCCCATCCCGTCGATTCCGTCCCCCTCGTCGGAACTCAGCGTTATGTTGACTTGTGTTGCATTGAGGACTAAGTTGTATGTACCTACGGAACCGAGTGGTATGTTTATGATGCTGCTGTTTATGTAATAGCCAAGGTGGCTCCCGTCGACTGTGAGGTTGTAATCGTAGTAGCTGCTTCCCGCGAATGAAAGGAGACTTGATATGTACGACATTCCGCTTGAGTTTGTGACAAGGTTGTATGTCTGCGGTCCGACGAGGCTGACGTTTGCGTTTTCAAGTGCGTCCCCGGTCTCGTTCTTCACGACTAGCAGGAATCCTCCCTGACCTGTTCCGAAAAGTCCTATGACGACATCGCTCTGCGATCCGGAATAGTAACCTGAAGTGTACGCTTCCGAACCTGGTGGGTGGGTGTAAAGGCTGTAGGGGCTATGACATGGATTAATCGTCATATTGAAATACCCGTCACTCTCAGACGGGCCGCTTTCATAATACGTCCACGTGTCAGCATAAAGCAGGCTGACGTTGGCGCCGGAAACTCCAAGCGTGGTTCCCTGCCTGTAGACGTGGCCCCACACGGTACCCGTACCGACAAGGTCAACGTCCTTTGTCACAGTCTGGCCGCTTGAGAATGTCATGCCGCTTGCATAGCCGTCGTTCATGGTGTTGTAATCATTGTAACAGCCTGAAAGTATTATGTTCATGTCGTATGGCTGGGTGACAGGAGAGTCCCACGTCGAGTCCGGGGTGTACGGACTTACGTTTATAATGTACTGGCCGTCCGGAGGCGTGACGTTAGTGTATCTTGTGGTGCCCGGACCGTGGATCTTCAGGGTGAGAGCCGAACCCTCAACATCTTCACACTGTGTGGACTGGCAGTTGTTATCCCCGATGTGGCCGCTTATCATCACGGTCCCATAGAACTCCTTTCTGAAGCTTTCATCAATACTGAACCCCTGAGATGTATAGCTGTCGTAATACGTTCCTGTGAAAATGTCGTCTCCTTTTTCATAGGTGTCATAAACACCGTAGCCTGCGGCCTTTATCACAGCATAGTAACCGCTGCCAGGTGCCTGACTTGGGGAAAGCGGCGTGTACGTCGGCTGGCCGTCGACTACTGCGTAGAACTGGCCGTTGGAATCAGTGAGTCCTTCTGCGAAGACGAGTTTTCCTATCTTCACGTTCTCGACCATAACTGACATGTAACCGATGCCTTCACCGTCAACCGTTATGTTGTAGACGCCGTCAGAAACGTTTATTGTGGTGAGACCACTTGCGTCCGTTATGTTGCTGTCGGCAATGATACCGTCGTCCCTTACGAAGCTTACATTGGCATATACCAGCGCGACCAGATCATCCGTGCTGTTTCTTCCCCACACGCTGACGTTTAAGGTATTGCGGTCCCCCACGGTATCCACGTAATATGAATCCGCGGTGCCAAGCGATGCGCCCGGAAGCGGCGGGTCTATGGATATGCCGAAATCGTCGCCTGCTTCTATGTTACCATCATCGGTCCCGTCATAGTCACTGACTGCTGCGTCGTCCAGATCCTTGCTTGAACCTGCGGCGTCCAGGTCGAAAACGCAGCCAGAGCATGGAAGGAGCCTTGTGAAGTTGATGTAACCGTTGCTGCCAGTGGACCCCTGAAGCTGGCCGTTATCGCAGTCAACCGCAGGCGTTGATCCGCCCGGATAATACAGCTGGAAGCTGACACCCTCGATCGGCTGGTTACCATCACTGCTGTTGTAAACATAAACGCCAAGCTTTGTCTGGTCCAGTTCCACGTAGTCTGTATTGGAACCTTGGCCGACGTAAACGGTCTCTGCAGATGAGAAACCTGCCTCGCCGTAACCTACCATGGTGCCGTTGACCTCAACGTTATAGGTGAGACCGGGATAAAGGTTGTAGAAGGTCACCACCCCATTTGTGGCATTCTCGATCTCGGAATAATCATGACCCGTCGGAAGACTGTCCCTGTAGAGCCTCACTCGTGTCTGCCTTGATCCGCCCAGGCAGTCTGTTATCAGGCTTCCGGAAGATGAGTCATTAATGTTTAACGTGAGGTTTCCTGGAACGAGTCCCACTTTGAAACTCTTTCCGTAAATTGGATCGTACTTCAAAATGTCGCTTAGATGAGTCGTGCCGTCGAAGCCGCCGAAGATGTAGAACTTGTCATCGTAACCTGAGAACGCGCTGTAAGTGAAAGCCCTTCCTGTCGGAAGGGAAGCGTTGGTCTCGTTTCTGAGTATGGAATCAGTTGACGGATCAAACTCTACTATGGCGTTCTCGTAAGTGGTAGGCCCGTCATAACCGCCGAATATGTATATCATGCCGGTTTCTTCGTGATAAGCAGCGGAAACTCCCTCAAGGCCGAGTGGAAGGTCCGCCACCTTAGTTACGGTGTTTGGAGGGGTGAACTTCTCTATTGCACGGACTTCGCCAGTGCCGTTGACGCCTCCTATTATGTAAATGTCCGATCCGGCGGTAACTGCGGCTGCCTTTGACCTAGTCCCGGCCAAAGTCACAGGACTGCTCCTGGTTCCGCCAGAGTTGTATGCAGTAATCCTGTCAGAATATGTGCTGGTTCCATCGTCACCGCCGAACAAGTATATGTTCGTACTCAAATAGACTGCAGCGGGGCTGTTAACCTGGTCGGAATAAACAAGCCATGTAGCACCGCTGGTGACATTAGTGACGGTCTCTGAGGAGAGTTCATATTCATATGTGGAAGTATACCACAGCGCACCGTCGAAGCCGCCGAAGATGTATATCTTGGAGTTATCCTCGTGGTATGCGGCTCCTATCGACCTTCTGGACTGCGGAAGCGACGCCTCTGCAGTGGGCTGTCCTGGTGAATCTGGGTTGAACCTGAGTATCTCACTCCTCACGTCACCGGAGCCACCATGGCCACCTATGACATATATCCTCTCCGGGTAGAGATTGTTGACAGCAACTCCTGCGCCCCATGATCTACCAGTGGGCAGGTCGTAACCGGTGTCTGTGATGTATTCCTCGTCAGGGTCCCTTCCAACATTACCATCAGCGTCCGTAGCGTTTGCGAAATAATAGTGAACCGTGTCGATTGCATATCCCGTGCTCTTCCACGTGCAGACAGCCATCTTGTTCTTGTTGTCCACGGGATCTGTCGTTACGTTGCATTCCCAGTCAGTGTCGCCTGCTCTCCCGTCGTAATCAACGGCAAGGTCCACTGTCGATACGTTATAGTTGTCGGTCACCGTTACGGTGTAAAGCACTTCCAGGCCGGCGACTACACTGACTGGTGAATGATCGACAGAAACCGCGGGCGGGATGGTATCGTTTATGTGAATGAGGTTCCATGGGGTGTAGTTCCAGTTATAATTGGCGTCCCTTGCAATGACCCTCCAGTATATGTCCTCTCCTGCATGGGTATTGGTGTAGGTGGAATCCAGTTCTGTAGTGAAGTTGCTCCAGGATGACGTGCCCGTTATACTCTTCGTCTTGATGTTCCTCTCATTTCCGGTGCTGTCGTTTACCTGCAGTATGGCCTCACTGAGCATGGAATTTTCCGTCCAGTAAGAGTATATGACAAGCGTTTCGCTCTGGTTGATCTTCGTGATGTTGTAAACCCAGTCTGTACTGTTCCACCACCCGGTGAAGTTGTTTGCAAGCTGGGGTGCATCACTATCGTTTAGTACAGGACTTGCATAGTTTTCGTTTATTCCTATTACCATCGTGACATTGACTATGGTGTTGTAGCCCTGTTCCGTACCGTTTACTGATATGTTATAAAGGCCGGGTATTATCCTTGTGAAAAAGACTTCTCCCGTACTGTTAGTCAGTCCGGACAGCCAGCTGCCCGTAGCGTTCTTGGCAACGCCCGTCTGGTTGAACAGGGTCACATTGACCCCTTCGGCATCAATGACACTGTCATTCAGTGCGTATACATGGACGAGCAGAGTGTTCTCACGGAGTGTGGAATTCACGACAGTAAGGTTTCCTGCTCCCAGCAGCATGTCGGTCAATATCGTGTAGTTGTATCCGCGTTCAGTACCGTTCACCGTGATGTTCCAGTAAACCGATGGGTAGACATCTGTGAAATTCGCCCAGCCATTGGAATCGGTAAGTGTGCTGTTCTCAATCGAATACGGAGTAATCGCGTAAAGATTCTCGTCGTCGGAGCCTACATAGACCGTACCATCTGATGATATCGCTGGTGAGGACTGTATAGAGCCTCCAGTGGTGTAGCTCCATCTCAGAGTCCCATCTGACCATATTGCGTACAGGACGTTGTCGTTTGATCCTACGTATATTGTTCCGTCAGAGGCTACTGCAGGTGATGACTCTACCTCGCCACCGGTTTTATAGTTCCACTTCAGGGTCCCGTTTGGGTATAACGCCGTAAGGTTATTGTCGTTTGAACCCACGTAGATCGTGCCGTCAGAGGCTACCGCGGGTGATGAATCTACATAACCATCGGTTATATGGCTCCACTTCAGGGTCCCGTTTGGGTATATTGCGTACAGAGCATTGTCGTTGGAGCCTATGTAGATGATACCATCTGATGATATCGCTGGTGAGGACTGTATAGAGCCTCCAGTGGTGTAGTTCCACTTCAGGGTCCCGTTTGGGTATAACGCCGTAAGGTTATTGTCAAGCGATCCTATATATATTATTCCGTCAGAGGCTACTGTAGGTGATGATTCAAGTATAAAAGAGCCGGCCGTGTAGCTCCACTTCAGGGTCCCGTTTGGGTATATTGCGTACAGATTGTCATCTTCTGACCCCACATACACTGTTCCATCAGAGGCTACCGCGGGTGATGACTGTACAGTGCCTCCAGTGGTGTAGTTCCACTTCTGGTTCCCGTTTGGGTATATTGCGTACAGGACGTTGTCGTTTGATCCTACGTATATTGTTCCGTCAGAGGCTACCGCGGGTGATGACCGTACAGTGCCTCCAGTGGTGTAGTTCCACTTCTGGGTCCCGTCTGGATATAAGGCCGTGAGATTACCGTCGTTGGAACCAAAATATATCGTACCATCGCTTGCTATGGCGGGAGATGATCGTACGTTGTCTCCAGTTTTGAATGTCCATGAAACTTCGGATATCGACTTTATCACACCGCTTATCGTGACATTGACGGCTTCCGCAGCATCAGACGTCATGTTGGTCACGTGTATGCTCATGTTGGCCGGAAGCGGCTCCAGGACTATGGGGGTGGCTGTGAAGTCGTTCAGCTGCCCGGGGGTGACGTTGTACCGGCTCTGGTTCCAGAAGTGGTACGGGTCGTCCGCAGAGACGTCATTGAAGCCCGACCTGACGAAGTGGAACGTGTATATGCCGCTGCCGTCGTTGTCCGGAGTGGCATTAGTGTAAGGTCCGGGGCCCGGGAAGTAAAGATTGACATCTGCGTTGCTGAGAATACCAAGAGAGTTATCGAGGTTCCACAGAGGATCAACTACCCTGACACTAAGACTTGTCTCATCCAAGGAATAAGAGACCTCATTATCCAGACCAGCAGCGCTTGATGTAATCAACAGTGTTTCTGTGGAAAATGAACAACCAGCAACAGTGCCATCAACAGTCACGTCGTAATCTCCTATGGCAACGGTCTCAAAGAACGTGTAGCCGCCGGAGGTGTTCTGGGAACGGTAGCAAAGACCGGCGAGGTCTTCGGAAGAGCCTGAAGGGCACGAATCCTTTACTAGAGTCACATTTATGTAGCTGAACGTGCTGTTTCCCCCGCAGCTTACCGTGACGTTGAGGGTTGTTTCGTTGAGGTAGGTTATGTTTGGTGATGTCAGCGGGTTGAAATCCGTCTGGTTGTAATAGTGGTAGAGCTGTACCTTCGCGTTCTGGATTCCCCAGTCGTTTTCTGCGTCCTTTACTATGGTCTGGAAATAGGCGGTAAGGTTTATGTCCCTTTCCATGTCGAGATCTGAACTGTTTATCTCAAACAGCTTCTTCGTGTAACCGTCCGCCTGCCCCGACACAGTGTAGGGAAGGTCGTTGAGTATCGTACTGTCTATCCAGAAACCATAGCTTCCATTAATCGAGCTGTTGAGGTATGTGAGGTCCACACCGTCCCCGTTTTCACCCTTTACCGTGACCGTTACCATGTTCACGGGGTATCCGCTGAATGTGTCCCTGACTACGCCGTATACGTTAGCCAGTCCCGTCAGCTGCATGTAGCCGGCGTCGCTTGGACCGAATGTTATGTCCTGCGCAGCACTGTAACCTCCGATGTCGTGGCCGTACTGGCTGTTACCATAGCCGCTCTTGCTTACAAGTACCTTGTAATTCGATCCTATCCCCATGTCTATTGCAAAGGAACCGTCAGGATCTGTCTCGATCTCGTAGAGTTTGACACCGCTATTATAGTCGAGCACTTCCAGCTTCGCATTTTCAATGAATATGTTTGAACCGGAAGGTGAATATGCATCCCTGACCTTGCCGTCAATCGTGGTATCGCCAAGCAGGTAGGCATCAAGCTTCTTGTAAAGCGGGTAAGCAGAAGCGCTGAAGCCATTCCCGTTGTTGTCGAGCGTCGTGTTGTGGTAGCCGTCCTTGACATACTCTGCGTAGAATTTGACCGTATACAGAGACGGGTCTTCCGAAGGTATGCTCACGGAGTACTTTCCGTTGGAATCGGTCTCAGCCTTGTACGTGTTCACGTTGTTCAGGTCGAAAACGTACACGTCGACGTCGTTGATTTCAGGTTTTTGGACGCCGCCTGCATACCTGCAGCCGTTTGAGGTACAATCCTCGACGTCCCTGACGGTTCCATTGACCTTGAATTTTCCTTCCAGTGTTATATCTCCCCGATAGTTCAGTCCATCAGATGCCGTAAACGAGCTTGAATTCGTGTTGTAACCAGGGCGCGAAACATCCAGAACGTAAGCAACCCCGCTTCTCACATAAACCTGGAAGTTACCATCAGAACCGCTGGACGCGGTGTAGGGGTATGTCCCTCCGGACAACGTTACGTTGGCGGGCAACAATATGTACTGGTTGGCGCTGTTCCTGTTGACGTCAAGTATCCTTCCTGTTATGTTTGCGGCTCCCGTGAGATTGTAATGGCCCAAATCATAGTTGCCATCGTAACCGTCATATGAGACTATGACACCACTGTCTTCATATCCTGACATTGTGATCGAAATTGTGTAGTTGCTGACGTTTTTGATCGGTACTAGGAAAGACCCGTCCGACAGAGTAAGTGCGGTGTAGTTGATGGTCTCGTTATAAACGAGCACCGATGCGGATTCTATGGGCTGTTTTGTGGTATCATCCAGTACTGTACCAGAGACATTTACTTCACCTGTGAGATGGATGTCGCCTATGTTCTGGGAACCACAATAACCGTTACTTCCATCTGACGGGTTCCTGTCAATGCTGCTTATGTAACCATCTGCGGTGACGTTGATGTCGTATCTTGGAAGGTCGAGCTGGACTATCAAGGTGCAGTTGAGAAGGTCTGTTGGAGCCTTTATTTCATACTTACCGTCCGCATCCGTCGTGACGTTGTAGAAATATGTGCTGTCAAAGCCTATCTGAGTGCTGTGCGTGCTGTCGTTATGTTGTACCAAAGTCACGTCCGCGTCAGCCACGGGCTGGCTGTTGAAGGCATCAAAGACGTATCCGCTGACGGTCGTGCTCCCGTTTACCCGTATCTCCTCGTCCCTGTTCATGCCCGGGGAGAACTGCGGGTTTCCGACGCCATCGTATGAATATGTCTGCATGGTCGTGTTCCAGTTATCGTAGTAACTGTGGGAAACGCTGAAGAAGTAGTTGACCGTACTCCCGCTATGGGCGGCTGTCGCGAAAAGCATTATGTTGCCGTCATCGTCGGTGGTGCATTCACCGCTGTCACACCTGTAGTTGTCTGCCTGGGAATGCTCGACGTTGTAATATTCATAAACCATGACGCGGGCATTCGGAACGGGCCTTCCGCTCACATAATCCTTCACCGTGATATTGAAGCTTCCCTTGTCCGTCGGATACATCTCCTCTGTGAAAGCATCTGTCGTGAAATTGTAACAGACGCTATTGTTGTCGTCACTTGCGTTGAAATAGTATTCCGGGGATGTCATAAGGCCCGTGGTGTTCACGTAGATCATGAAGCCTGGGGTTATGTTCGCTTCCGTTACGCCGTTTTCCGACAGGTTTATCCAGACCGAACCATTGGCCGCGGTCAGGCCGTATCCGAGGAGCTCGTGTGCGTCTGAACAGTTTATCAGGCTGACGTTAGCATACTGTATGCTGTCGTTATTGACTATGTTTGCGACCCTCACTGTCACGTACGGGTCGGCGGCTGAAATGAAAGCCGGGTAGAAAGCGAGGAAGGAAACGAGAGCAACTACGCCTAGAATGAGCAAAATGTTCCTGCCTGACGTTAAACCCTTTAGATTGACCATTTAGGTGCCCCGATTCCTTCAGCGGTTAAATGCAAAACCGGTTTTTGCATTTTCGTTATTGGTTTTAATTGGATACAGGTAATTTATTATTATTGGTTAACCGTTAAGACCGGTGTATATGTTATTATAAAAGAAGTTTTATAAACGACCACTGTTTAGGAGTATTTTTTGCTGTTTTTCTGTTTAGAAAAAGTTCATTCCTTGAACTCTATGTCTATCTTTATGCCTTCCGGAATTGGAAGCCTGACGACCTGCCGGAGTGCCCTGTCGTTTGTGCCTATGTCAATGATTCTCCTGTGGATTCTCATTTCCCACTTGTCCCACGTCGCATTGCCATGACCAGTTCCGTCACCGCAAGGAGTTTTCAGTGTGGTGACCTTGAGCTTTTTGGTCGGCATCGGCATCGGTCCCCTGACGGCTACGCCGTACTTCTTTGCTATACCCTTTATCATGTCGCATATCTCTTCCAGTTCGCTGTAGTTTCTTCCTGCGAGCTTTACTCTTGCAAATTCCATGATATCACTTCACTATCTCCTTTAAAAGGTAATATGCATTTATGTCTAATATATTTAAAAGTTTTCTAAAAACTTCAACGCTGGGATAACGTCTTCCTGTTTCGATACGTTCTATGTGTTTTTTAGTGACACCAGTGTGAAGTGCTATAGTTTTCCTATCTACAGATAAATCCTCCCGCCTTTTCCTTACTATTTTGCCCGTTTCTTCCACGTTCGATAATATTCTCAGCCAGTCTTCTTCTGTCGGCCACTTGTCTTTGAAATAATGTTTCTTGGCCCCCTTTCCTTTTCTGCCAGTTGAACACCGCTTTATCTGCACCGGACAATCAAATCCTATCATCTTGAAGAATCTGAAGGGTGTTCCCTCATTTGTTCTAGAAACTAAGACTCTACCACACTCTGAGCCTTTGCCGAACCCGCTTAATGATAAAAGTGGGTAAAAGTTCAGCTCAATGTCATCCAGTTTATTTATTAGAATTTGGATTTCATCCGCTGAAAAATTGTTCGTAGCTAAGACTATTCTGGGTATCCTATTACCACTCTGCCGAATCAGGCTGCCATCACCAAGATACCAGTGCGACAAAACTGTCGGCGTAATTATGATGTCCGATGGTAGTTGCTTTATATTTTTCCCGCGCTCCGCTTTATACCATTTTTCATGCAAAGAGTCTAAAAATTCGTTTCTCTTGGAATTTATATAAAAACTTAAACGGTGAGTCTTGCTGATCTTATTCTCAACGCCTATATGGTATTTTATTCCACAATTCTCCAAAAACTTAGATTGCCATTCCAGATATTTTCTATCTTTCGCGACGTGTTTATAATTGAAATATTTTCCAGAAGACACCGTAATACAAGCATCCCCAAGTAGTGTTCCTTGTATTATATCCTGTAGGTCCTTATCCATACTACGTTTATATCCACTGTCTTAATAAAGGTCTAACGCTTACTCTTTTGTTTTGCCCTTCTCGGTCCCTGTGAAGACCTCGGCGACTTGTGGGGTTCGGTCCTCCTTGGATCGTAAACAAGCATGTTCCTGTCATAGTCCATGAATATCTTCTTTGCGTCAGGTCCGAGCGTCTCTGCCAGTGCCTTTGCGATGGCCTGCCTTGCTGCCTGAGCCTGGCCGATCGTGCCGCCTCCCCTGGCGGTGGCCTTGATATTGAACTTCTTCCAGGCGTCACCTACAAGCATGAGCGGCTCCTTGACCAGTAGCTGGACGGTCTTGTTCTCAATCATGTCTACCGGCATGGAATTGAGCGTGACTGTTCCCTTACCGGGCTTTATGCTCGCCCTGGCAACGGCCTTTCTCCTCTTTCCCGTGGAGAATACTGCGTCAGCTGCCTTTGTCTCTTCCTTTTTCACATCAGCGTCCTCGTTTTTCTTTGTCATACGAGATCAGCAACCTTCTTTAGCGTCATGTATTTCTGTTCACCCTTGTTCTTTGCGTTTTCAACTACACTGAACTGCGTTCCCTTGAGCTCGGTTGGTATAGAGATAAAGACCTTGAGCCTTTTTAAAGCTTCCCTGCCTCTTGCCGTTTTGTATGGAATCATGCCTCTTACCGTCCTCTTGAAAACCATCTCAGGACTCTTTGGGAAGAATGGTCCGTGATATGGGTCTCCCCTGGCTCTTTTTTCCTTGTACTCGGAAAGCGTGGCTTCCGGTCTTCCAACTATTACCAGCTTCTCTGCATTGACCACGTTTACGCTTTCGCCGTTAAGAACATGTTTGGCAACAATCGACGCCAGGCGCCCAAGAACCATTCCGTCAGCGTCGATGTTCAGCATAACAATCATCCCATGATCCTTACTGTCTTGAGATTGGGCTTGCTATCGACGAAATCTTCCATGTCAAGGACCTTTCCGCCAGCCTTCTTTATCTTCTCTTCAGCCTTTCCTGTGAACTTAATTGCAGCAATCGTAAGCGGCTTTGCTATCTCGCCGGAACCAAGGACATAACCAGGAACGACCACGGTCTCCTTTCCTGTCGCATTCTTTGCGAGATTGAAAAGATTTACTTCATAGGCCTTCCTTCGCGGCCTGTTGAGCTTCTTTGCAAGTGACGTCCAGAAAGGCACATTCTCCTGCCTGCCTTTTTCTTCAAGCTTCACTATCAGGTCTTTTAAGAGCAGGTTCTTTCCTCTGACCTTCATGTCAATCACTCTCTTCCTAATATTTAACCCATGCTTTTTATATGCATAGGTTAACCGGTATCTCATTATTTGTACAGGAAAGGTTTAAAAATATTGATATTTTCGGGTTAAAAGAAAGGAATGCGGGGGGCCGGGCTCGAACCGACGAACTCACTAAGAGAGCAGGTCTTGAGCATCGACTTCAACGAGCCTGAGAATCAGAACCCTCAGAGCTCAAGATGAATCTGCCGCGTTTGACCACTTCGCTACCCCCGCGTGCTAGTAATAAATTCGGTCAGAAATTTAAAAAGACAGGAGCGCTTAGGACAATGCCTTCAGCTCGGTCTTGAGCTTCTCGATCTGCTCGTATATCCCCTTGACGTAGTTCTCAACGTCTTCTGGCGGCTTTATCGGGTGCTCCGTGTCAACAGCTGGCCCGGACTTCTGAAGAAGCTTCATGTCAAGCGATGATATGATTATGTTGATCTTATCAAGGACCTTGTTGCTCAGCGACATTGCTGTCTTGAGCTCCTTCTCGATCTCTCCCATCGCATCGAGCGCGTCCCTGAGACCGAGCGTGTAAGACCTTAGCTTCTGCACGTCGTCAAGCAGCTCCTTGTATCGCTCTATCTTGATGAATACGGGAGGTGAGTGTCTCTTACCACCGGGAGGAGCACTGGGCGCAGGCTTCTGTATTGCCTTCTTTATCTTTTCCTCGAAATCCGCTGGCATCTTCAACAACTCCAAAACTATACCTTATCTTTCGATTTCTGGCTTTTAAATGTTCACTGGAGCCTTCCTTTTGACGACCTCCAAAGCTCCCTGAAAAACATCCTGTATGATTTTGCAACGTCTGCGCTTCTTATGAGAGTTACAACCGGGTGGTCCGACCAGACCACGACAGCGACCTTGCCGCCGTAGACCCAGGTCGTGGAAGGCGTGTCGTAGAGTTTGTCGTTGAAGCGTATGTCCGCGTATGGAATCTCCCTTCCTGTTTTCTTCTCCATGTGACTGCTACTGTATATTATCTTTAGATGAACCTTTGCCTTTGCCCTTCTCCTTTGCCAGTTCCTCGAATACGTCCTAAAAACCTCCATGAACTTGCCTTCCGCACCGAAGACGAGGAGCTCTTCTCCAGTCCTTAGGATGTCTTCTGTGACGGTCTTCAGCCCTTTTCGTCCGGTGTATATGGTTGCCTCGTGATCTTCCTTTGAAAGACTTCTTTTCATTTCCATTTCAGGTACAGCATCCTCGAATGCTGCGCGCTTCCTTCTCAATTCGTCTTCCTTTTCCTCGAGATGGTGGAGGAACTTGGTCGGAGAGGCTGCCTCAAAGTAGCGCCTTTCTGCCTTCTTCATGTGGCTCACTAGTCCCTTCTCCGAGAGTGATCTCAAAGCGTCATAGACGTTGGTCCTATTGACTCCGGATTCTCCTGATATCTTACCGGCGGTAACGGAACCGAGTTCAAGCAGGGCTAAATAAACCTTCACCTCGTTTCCGGCAAGCCCTGCTTCCTTAAGTATTCTTTTTATATCCATATTGTTGTTATATAATATTACAACAAATATTTATATTATACGCTATTTAACGCTATTTCGGTGGTGCAGCGATGGAAGGTTCTATGAGTGAATCCGATTTTGCGGGCGTGGAAGGATTCGACGTGGAGATCGGGGAATATGAAGTCGTACAGACGCAGAAGTTCGACAGGTTCATGAGGATAGAAACAGGGGGGAGCATAGTAAGTGCACCACTCGTTGTCGATGGGATACTGTATTTTGCGTCAATGAATCACAACGTCTATGCAAACGATGCGACCTCCGGCGAGGAAATCTGGAGGTTTGAGGCGCGTGACAGAGTAGGTGGCTCGGGACCGGTGTACCATGAAGGGTGTATACTTTTCGGCAGCTATGACCATCACATATACTGCCTCGATGCAAAAGACGGTTCCCTACTATGGAGGTTCCGAACAGAAGGTCCGATATACGCCCGGGTAGAAGTTCACGATAACATCGTGTATGCAGGATCAAAGGACCGAAACCTTTATGCGATTGATTTTGTCACAGGAAAGCTCATCTGGAAATTCGCAACATATGATGACATAGCATCCATGCCGACATTCTGGAATTCCAGCGTCTTCATCGGCTCGTATGACAGGAACGTCTACCAAATCAATGCATCAAGCGGGGAACTCATCAGGAAATACAGCACGCAGGGAGAGGTACACAACATCAACAGGTTCCTGATAGACGATGGCATACTGTACGTAACTGCCACGGACAACATACTGAGAGCTTTTAGGATAGAAGACGGAGTAGAGCTTTGGAAAACCAGGGTCGGAAACTACGGCGTGTCGGCGTGCCCCGTCAAGCATGGAGACTACATTTACCAAGGAACGAGGGACGGGGACGTGGTCTGCATCTCACTTGGAGGGAAGATAGTGTGGAGGTTTTCCACGCGGGAAGTCGTCCATATACCGCTCATACACGAAGGCCTCATCTATTTCGGGTCGGGGAATAAGTTCTTCTACTGCATTGACCTGGACGGCAGGGAGGTATGGAAATTCGAGACTAACGGGTCGGTAGTACTCAGTCCGTTCATATGTGACGGCAGGATATACTTCGGCTCGTGGGACTGCCACATGTACTGCCTGGACATGGACGGGAACCTTCTCTGGAAGTTCCGGGCCGATGGGGAACCTTCTTACAAGCCGCCCGCATACGAGTCGTTCGAAGTGAAAATTAAGATCGAGGAAGAGGAAGTAGAGGAGATTCCAAAGAAAAAATACGACTTTGAATTCAAAGAGGAAGAGGAGAACACAAGCGATTACAAATCAGAGATCACCTACCAGATGGGCTCGGCATACATCAAGAAAGGCAAATACCATGTGGATGCACACAAAGAGAGATTCGACCAGGTTTGAAAAAATGAATGCGTCGGCCGGGATTTGATTTATACATCAAGTCTTTTCTCAGCGATTAACCTCAGCTTTCTTATCAGTGATTTCAGATCATTCTCATTCCTTTTTATGAAACCGTAGTTTACGTGACGGCCGTAGTATTTGACGCCTGACCTCTTTTTTCTCATGTCATCCAGGAGGTGTATGTCACGCTCGCTTATTTCAGGGTATCTTCGCATATAGCTTATGCTTGAAATGTGAGCTCCCGCAATGTCGGTTCTTGTCCGGTATCCGTCTATTGACAGTATTGCATTCACTATCTCTAGCATCGCCTCGTAATACTCTTCTGTTATCTTTGAAGCGAACTTCGCTGCATCGGTTTTCGTGAGAAGTTCTATCGCATCCAGCCTTATGTCCACTGTTTCCAGAAGATTCTTTGCCATTTCCCTGTCCGGAGTAACTTTAATGAAATTTTCCATCATGACACCTTGAGGTATCCGCTCAAGACCGTACCGTTTATTATGTTATTCCCCAGTTCCTTTGGGAGTTTCTTGAAGCTGTCGCTGAAATGAAGTTCTATCTTCCTTTTGAGTACATCTTCATATTTATCGAGATACATCCTCTTTTCATTGCATTGCACATAGAGGTCTATGTCGCTTCCTGAAATGTCATCGCCTCTTGAAGCGGACCCGAACAAAACTATAGCATCAGGCGAAAGCTCACGTTCCAGGAACTCTATTAAACCTGTCTCCTCGAGCCTGAAAATCACGTCCATTTTCTTATAGAACCTGAAGAGTTCACTCTCCCTTTTCGCCCTGTATACAGGATAACTCCTCCCCTCGGTTCTTACTACAAGGGGAAATCCCTCCTTGTCCTCCCTTGAGAGTTCATCCAGATGTATTTTTACTGAGGTTGCAGCGAGCCCTATTGCCTTTGATATCCATCTTATGGTGAAGCCCTCGGCTGACTGGGGGTCGTCGAAGAATACCCTCAACACCTTCCATATACTATAATTTTGTATCATATGATACATTTTTGTTCCATATTATATATAAATGTATCGTTTCTCATAAATAAGAACTAAATGCGTCGGCCGGGATTTGAACCCGGGTTACAGCGTTGGCAACGCCGTGTCATGGCCAGACTAAACTACCGACGCACGTTAGTGTATTATAACTGCATATTATTAATAAAGTTAAGTTCCGGTCAGTTGAAGATTCCTGTGACCTTTTTTATGACGTCGTTTCTTGCGATGACTAAGACATTGTCACCCTTCTTTATCCGGAAGTCGGGTGTTGGTATAACCAGCCTGTCTTTCTCATAGACTGCTATTATCATGGAACCTTTTGGGTATTCAAGATTCTTTATCTGCTTTCCGACGACACCTGACTTCTTATCTATCTTGAACTCGAGTATGGCTGCCTCCCCCCTGTCTATGAAGGCCAAGTCGACGACCTCGGGCTTTGTTATTAGCTCCTCAAGGTAGTGGGCCGCGGCCTTCTCGGGATAAATTACCGTGTCTATACCCATGTTCTTGAACACTTCCTCGGACTCCGCCCTCTCTATCCTTGCTGCGGTCTTGCAGGATTTCCTTTTCTTCGCAGTGAGGCATATTAGAAGGTTCTCGCTCTCGTTTGGGGTAACGGCAACCACCACGTCGGCCTTCTCAAGACCCGCTTCGTGCATTATCTTAGGATCAGTGGCGTTGCCTTCTCTGACAGTCGCGTTGAGCTCCTCGGCGAGCTTTTCTGCGGTATCATGATCTTTCTCTACGATGACGACGTCATGCTTCTCAGCAGCCAGATCCTCAACGAGGCTGTTGACCATCTTCCCGCCGCCGCACACTATAACATACATTTTATCTCCTCGTCAGCAACGCGCTCACGAAAACAAGGACGGACCATATCTCAAGGCGTCCCGCGAGCATGTTAATAATTAACATTAGTTTTCCTATAAATGTCATGTCGATATTGGCAAGCCCCACACTCAATCCCATGTTGCCCTGTGCTGAAACCACGTCAAACATGCTTTCTTCGAGGGGGTATCCCTGGGAGACCAGAACCCCGATTCCGGCTGCTATGAAAATCAGGTACAACATTATGAATATCAATATGGATTTTATAGCATCGTCGCTAAACTTCTGCATCCCGAACTTCTTGATCAGGACTATATGTGGTGTCGAAATCTTCCTCAGGTTCCAGTAGAACGACTTCAGCATGACACCTATCCTGAAGATCTTGATGCCGCTTGCGGTGGAGCCCGAGGACCCTCCGATGAGCATGATGATCATTATGACAAAGACGGGGAGCGCGTTCCAGCCTGCAATTTCCTGCGTACCGAATCCCGTCGATGTTATCGCGGATATTGAATGAAACGCTGAATACCTCAGATCCAGCCAGGGAGATACCAGAAGGCATGATAAAACAAGAACTATGATCATACCTTTCAGCTGGCTGTCCCTTATGAATTTACTCCTTTCACCTCTCAACAGCCTATAATGGGAAAGGAAGCTGATGCCCCCAAGCATCATGAGAAACATTACCACGATCTCTATGAAAACGTTATCATAAGCTCCTATACTCCCGTTCTTCACGCTCATGCCGCCGGTTGCAAGAGATGTCATGGAATGGTTCACTGAATCGAAAAATGGCATTCCTGCTATCATCAGGAGCACCACACCGAGGACCGTGTACGAAAGATATATCCACCACAGGCTCTTTGCAGTGTTCATTATGTTGGGCCTGAGGCGCTCTTCCCTTGCCTCGGCTATATAAAGCGAGCCGCCCATGCTGAGCATTCCGGTCAGAACGGCCACGACGAGCCCTATGCCACCCAGCCACTGCATCAGGGACCTCCATAGCAGCATAGTCATCGGTGCGCTCTCGACATCGGCTATGACAGTGAAACCCGTGGTCGTCCAGGCTGAAACTGATTCGAATAGAGCATCTATCCATGGAAGGTTCATGTAGAGAACGAATGGTATAGCGCCAAGTATGCTCATCACTACCCAGACGAGCACAACGGTCATCATCGCATGCCTGAGTGTCCCCCCGGTAGTCGTCTTCATCCTGCTCCTCATGAAATGGGAAGTCAGTACTACCATGAGTCCTATGGAAGCAAAACCCGAAGCGAAAGAGAATTCCAGGGTCAAAAGGGAGGCTATGACTGGAGCGAAGAAAATGAGCCCCATGTACCTCATGGTCCAGAAGAAATTGCCAAGAATCGCAGTAAAATCTGTTCTGCAGAGGACCATGTTAATAATTCCCGGCAAAAGCTAATAAATCAGGGGAAAACTCAGCCGAAAATCGCGCCGAATCCGTCAGCAGCGCTCGATTCCTGGCTCTCGATTGCCTTTTCTATTTCGCCGGCTTCCTTGTCCGAAAGCTTCTTTGACACGTCTTTTAGTATCTCTTCGGCCTTCTTGACTGCTTCATCGTCGCCATCTATCAGCACGTAGTATCCGTCTTTGTCCTTGCCGACAGCAGTGTTGTCCCTGACTGTTATTGACTGCTTTGAGACAACATCGTCAGCGTAAAGCTTGTTCTTTGCGCCACCGTACTTATCCTTCTCTATGAAAAACACAGCTTTCATGTCAACACCTCTAATCTGAATGATTTATTTAGAGTATCTTGTTTTTAAAGTAATTGCTCAGGGAGAAGGCAAGTTCGTTACTTCCTTCAGCCTTCTTCACGATCCTGCTGTCGGAAAGCAGTGTGAATCCACTGGACATGCCAGAAGCAACGTGTGAGGCGATGCCCATGTCGAGCAGGGCCTTCTTGCCGACCTTAAGGCTTTTTCCAACGAGTTCGTCAGCTTCCGTAAACTTCCTGTCAATTTCCGTGACAAGGTTCTTGCCTTCGACCCATATGCGTCCATGTCCCTTGTACTTCTTTGTGAACTCTTCGCTGTGCTTTTTGGAAAACGTCGGTGGGCCTGTGAGTTTCTTTATCTTCGGAAGCTTCCACACCTCAAGTTCCAGGAACATCACGCACTCTTCACTGTCACACCAAACATCACTTCCGATGACGCGGAAATCGCCGTCCTCAAGCATGCCCTTTATGCGCCTTGTACTCCTTCTCATCTGAGGGAAGATGATGTCGTCTACGACGCCAGGCCTTTTGAAAACGACTGATATCATCTTGGTCTTCCTTTCCTTGAATATTTTGGAAAGTCCCTTGACGTTTACCTTCCTTTCAAGCCTGAAGTACTTTTCTGAAGGCGCCTTCAGAAACAGCCTGCAGCTCTCCTTGAACTTCTCGAAGTTTCCCGGCGAAAGGGCTGCTGCGACGTTTCTGTTCCTGTCAACGGGATCTATGACTATCATGGGCTGTCCGGGATACTTCTTATGAACGTCGGGTTTCTCGTCCTTGTGATGACCACTCAGATCTATGAACACTTTACCCGCATCCCAATTGCTTGCCTCTCTTACGATGTTTAAAAAGCTCCTGTACCTGACAACGAGCAGCTCGGAAAGATAGCCTGAGAATCCTTCGACCCGAAGGTCGGATCCGTACACACCAACGCTTTTACAGAACTGCTTGAGAAGCCTGACTTCTGACGAAAGCGCAGGCGTGATGTTCTTCAATATGTACCTGTTGTGGTGGGGCGTCCTGTCAACTGCGGATTTTATCTTTCCCGCATCCTTTATGTCGTAGCAGGGAACAAAATCCACTGCATACTCACCGACGACTGCGCGTATGTATGGGTGTTCGGCGTATGCTATCTCGTAGGAACCTTTCAGTGCCTTGACTATCTTCTTCCCAACGTCAATTCCTGTCTTTTCCAGTTTTTCCCTGCTGACAGTCTCAGGAAACATTATGAATATGTCAAACTCCTTCTTGTCTGGAAGCCATGTGTCCCTGAGAAAAGACCCGGCAAGCGTGTAGTCGAGCTTGAGCGGTTTTATGACCTCTTCGGTGGCTTTCTTTATAGAGGTGAGGGCTGCATCGGTTTTCTTTCGTTCGGTATCATCAGGCGTTATCTTCTCCAGAACTTTTTTGAGAACGGTTTCGGCATTGCCCATGCTTATTGTTTGGAGAAATTGGTTAATATGTGCACCGGATTTTTATTTTCCGCAAACAAGAATATATCATGCTAAAACTCGGTGTCGGGAAGACTCTGAAGATATCAAAATGGGTGAAGAAAGATGCAACTGTAACTTACATATCATCCAAGGCCCCTGTAAGCTGCAGGATGGACCAGAAACTTGGTGAAGTGATCTCCATACTTTCCAAACAGCACCGGAGGCTTCCGGTACTGAACAAGGAAGGTCACGTGAGGGGCGTGATCTCTTCAACTGACGTGCTGCGCATGCTTTCAGGCAAGGGCAAGAAGAAGCACCGGGCAAAGAAACATGAAGACGTGAAGGTGAAAAGCGTCATGTCTTCCCATGTCATGCACATAGACAAGAACATGAAGCTTAGTGATGTCATGGATTTTTTCAAAAAGCACCGGAAGGGAGCATACCCGGTTACTTACAGGAAAGGTCTCGTGGGCGTGGTTTCCGAATGGGATATCGTGAGGCAGATACGGGGAAAGACCGGCGTGAAGGTGTCGGATGTCATGGTGAGAAGGCCCATGGTGGCACAGGACCATCACTCAGTGGCCGACGTGGCCGGAATGCTTTCTGTTGGCGGCTTTCGGAGACTTCCGGTTGTGAAAAATGGCATACTCGTAGGTATTGTAACGTCCCGCGATCTGCTGACATTCCTTAACGGGAAGGGCCTGCTTGGCAAGATAGACCAGCAGAAACAGCCTGTCACAGAAATCATGAAAAAGGATGTCATGACGGTAAGGCCCGACGCTGACATCCATGCTGCAGCACAGACAATGGTCTCAAAGGAAGTCGGCGGGCTTCCGGTCGTCGAGGACCACCAGCTTATTGGGATAATCACCGAAAGGGACATAGTGGACGTGGTCGAGTTTTGAAGGGAATAGACGGTGAAAAGCTCAAAAGATGCGTCAGCGAATTAGATGACAAGCTCGTCATTGTCGAAGGAGCAAAAGACAGTAGGTCTTTAAAAAGCCTCGGTGTAAAGAATATTATGCAACTTGGCGGTATGCCACTTGCTGAATTTACCTTTCATGTTTCAAGGTCTATAACGACACTGAATGATCCGGAAGTAAGAGAAGTAGTGATACTCACGGATTTTGATTCTGAAGGTAAACGGATTGCGGCAAAGCTGGAACTGCTGCTGAAGAAGCATAAAATTGCAGTGAATACGAGGATGAGGAAAAGGTTCGCACAATTCGGCAAGAGTTGCATTGAAGGGTTTAAGGAAGGGGATATTTATGGCAAAATTGGCGCCAACGTCAATAAAGTACGTGGTAAAGGCCACGATAAAGGCAAAAGGAGTAATTGAAAAACCGGACGTCATAGGAGCGGTGTTCGGTCAGACGGAAGGTCTGCTTGGTTCTGATCTCAACCTAAGGGAGCTACAGGAAACCGGCAGGATCGGAAGGGTTGAAGTCACTGTAAAATCAAAGAGCGGTGAGAGCGAAGGTGAGATAATCATACCGAGCTCTCTTGACGCTGCAGAGACTGCACTCATAGCGGCAACGCTTGAGACGATCGAAAGGGTCGGTCCGTGCAATGCGACCATAACGGTAACTTCGGTCGAGGACACGCGTTCTGACAAGAGAAAGTACGTGGTTGACAAGGCAAAGGAGATTCTGCAGGGCATGATGGACGAGGGAGTTCCGGATGCTGACGGACTATCTGAAGAGATAAAGGAAGCTGTCAGGTCACATGAGATAACTTCGTTTCATGGACTGCCGTGCGGACCCAACATGGAGGATTCTTCCGAGATGATAATAGTCGAGGGAAGGGCAGACATCATAAACCTGCTCAAGCATGGAATAAGGAACACAATAGCAATAGAAGGGGCTAGCGTTCCCGATCCCGTCAAGGAAGCGTCCAAGGAGAAGGAAACGACAGCTTTCATGGACGGCGACAGGGGAGGACAGCTCAATCTCAAGGGACTGATGGAGACCGCTGACATAGACTTCGTGGCGTTTGCGCCCGATGGTAAGGAAGTAGAGGAACTGAGCAAGAAGGAGATATTCAAGGCACTCAGGGAAAAAATGAAGACAGCGGATTACAAGAAGAAGGACACAAAACCCTATCCAAAGAGTTCCAAGTTCGATTCGAAAAAGTCTTCACCCAGGAGCAGCAGGACAAAGGAAGTCAAGATGGCAAAGAGGGCTCCAAGGATAAGCAAGACCCAGAAGGACAACTTCAAGAAGGTGCTTTCTGACCTTGTCGGAACGAGAGCCGCGTGCATCTTCGATTCGAAGAACCAGCTGCTAGGCAAGGTTCCGGTAAGCGAGCTTGTCAACACGCTTCGCACAATAGACAGTCCACACACGATAATATTCGATGGCACGGTTGACCAGAAACTAAACGGCGTGGCAATGGACAAAGGCACGAAATTCCTCGTGGGCATGGAGAAGGAAGATATCCATTCCCCGGTAGCCATACTGTGCAAAAAAGATCTCCAGTAGACTGGGATAACATGAGACTCATAGGCAGCAGGAAGATAGAAGAATTGAGAGACAAGATCGGAGAGAAGGGACTTCATGCTGCGCTTTTTGTGAACAACGAGCCGGTGCTGGATTCTAACATTGCATACATCAGCGGCTTTGGAGGGATGCTCAGCGGAGCGCTGCTTGTAAGCCCGGAAAAGCTGGAGCTCATAACAACGGAACTCGACTACGATAGGGCACAAGAGCACGCGCACGTTGATGACATATTCAAATGCAAAAGCGGCCTGGAGCTATACCAGTCCATCAAGGACCACTGCAAAAAATACAGAAAAATAGGCGTGATGAAAAACCTTTTCACTGTCGAGATGGCGGAAAGGACCGGGATGAAGCTTTCCAGCCTGGATGACATAAGCACGGTGATGGAGAGGTGCAGGATGGTTAAAGAACAAAAGGAAATCGATGCCGCCCGTCAATGCGCAGCCATATGCAACAAGGGTGTGAAGTTTATGGAAGGCTTCATTCAGGATGGTATGAAAGAGTGTGAACTTGCGGCCGAACTCGAGAGGGTGCTGAAGATCACCGGTTCGGAGTACCCTCCTTTTGAGACCATAGTGACTAGCGGTATCAGGTCACACTTCGTTCATCCCAGCCCGCCTGCATCTACAGAGGCGATCGAAAACGGCCTTGGTATCGTCGATTTCGGTGCAGTGCACAACGGGTATTCTACTGACATAACAGTACCTTTCACAAACGGTAAGCTTCACGAGAGACAACAGCAGATAGTAGACACTGTCATGGCTGCATGGGAAGATGTAAGAAAGAAGATAAAATCAGGCGTGAAAACAAGTAGCCTCCATGGCATTTACCAGAAAGCCGTGGAGTCTGCGGGGTTCAAGATCAAACATTCGCTCGGCCACTCCGTCGGGATGGACGTACACGAGTATCCATCGCTCAGCGGCACTGAGATAGAACTGAAGGCCGGGATGATACTCGCAGTAGAGCCAGGTGTTTATGAAAGGAACGTTGGTGGCTGCAGGCTTGAGAATACCATACTCGTGAAGAAGAACGGGTGCGAACTCCTCACGAAATCAAAGTTAATAAGGATGTAAAACCAATCTGAATATAGGTGGATTCATGTACGATATGCTAAAGAATCTCGTTGAAGCGGACGCCATAAGCGGTTACGAGGAAAGTGTCCGGAAGATCATGGTAAAAGAGCTGAAGAAATACACAAATGAGGTGAAGGTCGACAAGGTTGGAAACGTGATCGCCAGGAAGGGAAAGGGTTCACCGAAGATAATGCTTGCAGCACACATGGACAAGATAGGGCTCATCGTAAAGTACGTGAACAAGGAAGGGTTCGTCATGTTCGACAAGATAGGCGGCTGGGACGACCGGATACTGGCAACGGCCAAGGTCATGATACACGGATCCAAGGGTCCTGTCCTTGGTGTCATCGGCATGAAGCCCATACATATGCAGGACAGGGAAGAATCAAAGAAGAGTCTCAAGGCAAAAGAGATGTTCATAGACATCGGAGCTAAAAGTGAAGCTGACGTGAAGAAGGCTGGCATAAGCATCGGCGACTTCATAACCATGCAGGGAGAAGTCCAAAAGCTTATGGGCACCCGCGTGACGGGGCAGGGCTTCGACGACAGGATCGGCTGCCTAACGCTTATCGAGACCGCAAAAAGACTTAAGAATTTCAAGGGAACTGTGTACTTTGTGGGGACCGTGAAAGAGGAGATGGGACTCATAGGCATAAGGAGTTCCACGTTCAGCGTCAACCCCGATGTCGTCCTCGCGCTTGATACTAACATTGCAGGTGACATGCCTGGGATGAAGCCTGAGGATTCTCCGGTAAAGCTCTCGTCAGGGCCCACACTCGACATAAAGGATGCGATAAGCGTCATCGATCCGGCCGTGAAGAAATGGGTGAAGGAGACTGCAAAAAAGGCGAAAGTGAAGCTGCAGTACATAGTCATGGAAGGAAGCGCAACTGACGCTTCCATAACGCCGACCGTGAGGGAAGGCGTGCCTTCTGGAGCGCTCACCGTACCGTCCAGGTACGTTCACACACCAGTGGAAGTTGCGGACATGAAGGACATCGAGAACTGCGTGAAGCTTTGCGTGAACTTGGTCGGAAGCGCGAACAAATATTTCTGAGAACTGAATATCTGAATGTTCACATTATGTGAAACAAACGTGAAGTATGCTCTCATGATATCAGTTTTACTTCAGGTCTCGTCGGGACTATCTGCAGGTATCCACCGTGAACGTCAACTTCACCCGCTAGGTTTACGGTGACGTTTTCCTGAATGAGTGAAGCATTGGTTCCTCTCAGTTCAATGCCTGATACAACGTTCTTCCACAACACTACCCTTATTTCACATCCATCACCCGACAGCGTGAAGAAGACGTTACCATCCCTGTGAATCACGTCCTTGGCAGTCCCCGTGACGTTGATTATCCTGCCAGCATGTTCGAACGTTATGTCGCATATGTTCACGCTCTCCGGAACCACGTAAAGAACGATAACGTACAGCACGAAAAGGCTGGCTACGGACCCTATAACTGAAAGCTTCCTCAGCTGACCCTCGTCCATAGTCTAGGTTACTCCTAAAAAGACTTATAAAACCTACCGATAATTATGTGAAACTATGAATGAAGAATTACGGTCGCGTGAAAGATACATGAAGTTGTTCGGATGGGAAGGAAACCCGTTCGTGTTCAAGATACTTCCAGACCTCTTCGTAGGTTATGAAAAGGAAGTGAATTCTCTAATAGAAAACCTTTCAAACGGCTGCAAGTTCACGCTCATACTGGGCCCGACTGGTTCCGGAAAGACAACGATGATGAAGAACGTGATAAACAAGATACAGGGCTACGGAAGGGTGTTCTACGTACCCAAACCACCAAACGATCCCGAAGGGTGGAAAAAGATATTCACGGAGATAGTAAAGCCCGGATTCTTCAGGAGGGTGTTTCTCCGGACGAAGATGAAGGACGTTACCATATACGAAGTTGGCGAGTGGATAAACAAGAGATCCAAGAACAAGAGGCTTCTCCTGCTCGTCGATGAATGCCATGAATCAACGCGTGAATCACTGGAATGGCTGAGAACACTGACAGATCAGGTGGACAATCTTTCACTGGTCGTCGGCGGTCTTCCCGTCTTTGAGAAGAAGCTCATGGAAGAACTGGAGACATTCAGGAGAAGGATAGAGAACAGGATAGAGCTTACGAATCTTACTTCTGCTGAGACTAGGGAACTGATCAAAAAGAGGGTGGAATGGATGGGCGGTGAAGACGTGAAACCGTTCACATCAAACAGTGTCCAGTTCGTCTACGACAAGACAAGCGGCTTCCCAAGGGAAGTACTCAGGATATGTAACGACCTTGTACAGAACGCGCTTGAAAAGAACATCAGCTCAATCGACACGGACTTCCTAAAGGACGTGAAGTGCACCGAGAAGAGGGCTTCGATGGAAAGCGTCGACGAGCTTCCGTACAGGCAAAAGCACATACTTGAGATTCTTTCAACAGGCGGAGACATGACTCCTTCACAGATAGTCAAGCAGATGGGACCTGACGATTACAACAGCAAGGGAAATGCAGTGAGATCTGTGAACAACATACTGAGAAGACTCATGACTGACAAGATGGTCATAAGGGAAAGGAAGGGCAAAGCGTACAAGTATAAAATCGATCCGAAGCTCCAAACCATGTTCGTGAACGCATAAATTTTTAAATAGCATATCTCTATATTAAGCATAAAGTTTCAGGTGTTTTGATGGAAGAGCGAGTAAAAAGCAAGGACCTTGTCGGAAAGATTCTCATTTCTGAAGAATCCGGCAAGAAGTTCGGCGTCGTTGGCGACCTCGACTACATCATAGAATCCGGTGAGCTGATAAACCTAGTTCTCGTGGAACCCACCCAGCACATCTCGGACCTGAACCTAAGGCAGGACGAGAAGAGCAGGATACTTGTCCCGTTCTCTGCAGTGAAATCCGTCGGGGATTTCATAATAGTCAGCGAGACTGACATACTCTAAGATTCCATTTCTCCTAAGCAAAAGCTTTAGAGCTTGGTCGATCCCTGCTTTACGTCAATGAATGCTTCCTCTTTTGGGAAGACCGTTACGCCCTTTTCTGTTATCTTGTATGGATGCAGCCTTTCAGAGTGGCTGCTTCCCCTCATCTTCCAAACCTGTATCGCACGGGAGAACGTGGAATCCACCCTCCTGTAGTAAAGGACTACGGCAGCGTCTGCAACGAATTCTGCAACGCCGCTTCTGGAAAGTCCCAGAGTCTCCGGCTGGACTTCAGATATCATGAATGTCGTGCATTCAAGGTTCTGCAGAATATTGGAAATGGCAAACAGCAGCCTCCTGAAGTTGTCGTCCTCCCTTAAGTAGAAGCTGAGCGCCGAGACGGAATCGATAACAACCCTCTTTGCACCAATATCCCTTATCTTTCCCTCAAGGTTCGTGGCTATGTCATCCACATGGTAGGGGTCGTACTTGACGAACGCGAACTTCCCGCTCTTTTCAAGCGGCCCAAAATCCATTCCGAAGTTCAGCATGTTCTTCTTTATAGATTCCGGCCTCTCCTCGAAAGAAAGATACACAGACGGTTCATTGAAGTTCTTGACTCCCTCGTAAAGGTACTGGGAAGAAAGTATGGTCTTGCCTGTCCCCGATGTGCCGGAAATCAGGACGGTCTGGCCGCGCGGTATGCCGCCGTTCATTATCTCATCGAGTCCCGGTATGCCAGTTTTGAGTCTGTCAACCACCATTGAAATCAATAATTAATTGGATTACTGCTTAAATAAGTGGTGACTTAACGGATTCGTATTAACTAAGAGTGGTATTTTTCAAGAAAAGTGTACGGAAGACAATATGAGAAAGGCATAAAGCGTACTATTTATAAAAATTCTATACAGACTCAAACTTATGATAGATTGGCAATTTGTTATAGGTTTGCAAGACTTGTCCGATTCACGTTACAGTAAAATAAAAGATCGTATCACGGATAGAATCATCGAAGAATCATCCTTATATAGAAATGCAGAAAGTGTAAAAGATGACTTGCCAAGAAATTCATATATAGAGGTCATAGGTGCTTGGGAAGACGGGTGCATCGTAAGAACGATATATTACGCATTAAAAGCTGGGACAAGTGTAAGAGTACCAAAAGGATTGACCGTAAAGATGGATGAAAATAGTAATAATATAAATGAAAATCTCAAAGCCGATTGTGTAAATGATGTCGCATATAAATACCGTTCAAATGGAGGTTACCACTTCTTCTACCCAAAACTAGCAATGCAGTAAACTCTGATAAATGTTTAAATAATGGATATACAAATCATGATTACGTGAAGGTGTGAACATGAAGTACAAGTTCATAGACGACCTGACATCGGACGTGATGTTCGAGGCTTTCGGAAAGGATCTGAAGGAGGTATTCACAAATGCAGCGGAAGCCATGTTCAGCGTCATATGCCAGATGGAAAAGGTCTCACAGGAGAAGACGATAGAAGTTTCGGTCGAGGCTGAAAGCGCAGAAGAACTTATGATAAACTGGCTCCAGGAACTCATTGGCCTCGTGGACATAGAAAGCATGTTCTTCTCGAAATTCGAGATAACCGAAATCGACGAGAACCATATCAAGGCCAAGATATACGGGGAGGAGATGGTTCCAGAGAAGGGCGAGACCGTAGTCAAGGCCGTTACTTATTACAAATACAATTTCGAAAAGACCGCTGACGGGTACGTTGCAAGGGTGAGCCTTGACATATGAAATTTATAAACAGTGAGTAATAGATTAACGATGGAGGAATTATGAAGGAAAAACTTGAAAAAGTGAGCGACTTTGAATGGAAGCTGCCGAAAACTGTACGCAAAGAGATGAAAGTGAATGCGAGAATAATTGCAAACCAAAAAATTCTCGATGCCATAGAAGAAGACGCGGTACAGCAGCTAACAAATGTTGCTTGCTTACCTGGGGTCGTCGAACCTGTAGTTGGTCTCCCCGACATGCACTGGGGTTTGTTTGATAGTAGAAATACTGTCTTACCTCCAAATGGCTTGCCGATGGGGGCCGTCTCGGCTTTCGATGACAAGGAAGGTATAATTTCCGCAGGTTTATGTGGTTTTAGGTGGGAATAATGTTCCTGTCGACCAAGACATAAACTGTGGAATAAACCTGATAAGGACGAATCTTAGCACCGAAGAGGTCAGGAAGCGCCAGAAGGAACTTGTATCCGAACTGTTCAACAAGATACCGGTCGGTGTGGGCGGCAAGGGGAAGCTGAAGCTTTCAGGCGAACAGCTGGACGAGGTGCTCGTGAAGGGCGTCGACTGGGCGATCGACAATGGTTATGTTACAAAGGATGACAAAGCCGCAACAGAAGAGGGTGGAAGGATGGAAGGAGCTGATCCTTCGAAGGTGTCGGACCTTGCGAAGAAGAGAGGTGCGCCACAGCTTGGCACGCTCGGTGCGGGCAACCATTTCCTAGAGATACAGAATGTAACGGATGTTATCGATAATGATACTGCAGGGAAGTGGGGCATAAAGGAGCCCGGGCAGTCTATGATAATGCTACATTGCGGGTCCAGGGGACTTGGTCATCAGGTAGCATCTGACTATCTCAAGATACAGGAACAGGCAGTGAAGAAGCATAATATATGGATTCCGGACAAGCAGCTTGCATGTGCACCGGCGCAGTCACAGGAAGGCCAGGACTTCTTTTCTGCAATGAAGGCTGCAGTGAATTATTCTTTCACAAACAGGGCTGTCATGACAAAATGGATACGCGAGGTGTTTGAGAAGGTTTTTGGAAGGACCTGGGAAGATATGGACATGAAGACCGTCTATGCAATAGCACACAACATCGTAAAGCTTGAGGAATTCGATATAGATGGAAAGAAGAGAAAGTTATACGTACACAGGAAGGGCGCAACAAGATCATACCCGGACAAGCCTGTCATAATTGCAGGAACAATGGGAACGAGTTCTTACCTGCTCAGGGGAACGGAAACTGCACTCTCCAAGACATTCGGTTCATCAGCACATGGTGCAGGAAGGGCTATGAGCAGGCACGCTGCAATAAAGAAATTCTGGGGCGACAAAGTGAAGCAGGAACTTGCAGGAAAAGGCATAGAATCGAAGAGCCCACACCCAAAGAGCCTCGCAGAAGAAGCGCCACTTGCATACAAGGACGTGGAAGCGGTTGTCGACTCCGTACATGGGGCTGATGTGAGCAAGAAAGTGTGCCGTATGGAACCTGTAGGCGTGATCAAGGGTTAAATATAATAATATACACTTTTAATATTCAGAAACAACATTAATAGGATAGGTGAAAATATGCCAGTCAATAAGGGATATTCGAGAGGATGGAAGCACGGGCAGGGGAGAGGAAAAGAGACGCTCGTCACGTGCACGTTCTGCGGAAGGAAGGTCCCGAAGTACAAGACATTCTCGGTTGTTCGCGGTTTCAGGATAACAGACCCTCTGCTGAAGGAAGAACTCGGAACAAAGGGCAGGGGTGTATCGCTGATGAACAGCAAGCAGTATGCATGCCCTGGCTGCGCCAGGCACAGGCACATTGTCAGAAGAAAGAAAAGGTAGGTTCATGAAATCCCCGAAAAACCTGAAGTCGTCGAAGCTGAATTATTTAGAGAAATTGAAATCAACAAAAGCGCTTGGTTCTCTCAAAGAACTCAAGTCCGTCCATAACATTTTCAAGAAACATGAAGCCACGAAATACCCCAAATTCGTCATAAAGGAGCCTGGGTATCTCATAGAGCTCCCAAAGACGGATGACGTGAAGAATCTTGACATTAACTATCCGCTTCTGGAACCTCTGGCATCGGCAAACATCAAATGGATGCCTGAGAAGAAGTCTTTGAAATATCACATAATTGAACCCGTGTTGACAAAAAGCGAACAGGAAAAGCTTGACAACATAAAGAAGGATCTCGTGGAGCTCATAGACGTGGAACTTACCAAGCTGGACGAAGAGGGAGCCACGATGTCATATCTCGAAGGAAAGGTCAAAAAGGTACTCGAGGAGGAGAACATACAGATTCCCACAAAGGAGTACATAAAGATAATGTATTACATATTCAGGGACTTCATTGGCGTGAATGAGATAGAGCCCCTGATGCACGACCCGTACATAGAGGACATAGGATGCGACGGCATCGGGACACCAATATACGTCGTTCACAAGAGGTTCGGTTCGCTTGAAACCAGCGTCATTTACAAGGACATAGACCAGTTGAACAATTTCGTCGTCAAGCTCGCGGAACGCTGCGGCAGGTACATATCCTATGCGAGACCGCTTTTGGACGGGTCGCTTCCGGACGGGTCCAGGATACAGGCATCGCTTGCAAAGGACGTCACGACAAGGGGCCCGACATTCTCCATAAGAAGGTTTAGGAAGTTCCCGCTGTCGCCGATAGAGCTGATGAACCTCGGGACCGCATCTTCCGACGTGATGTCGTACTTGTGGCTTGTCATGCAGTCCGGGGTATCCATACTATCGTGCGGGGGTGTCAGTACCGGAAAGACCAGCCTGCTCAATGCAATAACGCTTTTCATACCACCTGAGGCTAAAATCGTATCGATTGAGGATAGCGTGACCGAAGATTCGGAAATACTAGTAAAGGATGGTGGGATAAGAAGGACTACTATAAAAGAATATGTGGATTCCGATATCAGACTCCCCATACTGACGCTGGGCAAAGATCACAAGATAAGATTCGTCAAGCCTTCAAAACTCATCAAGCATTCCGTGGAAAAGGACATCTATAAAATAGTCACTTCGACAGGCAGGATAGTGAAGGTCACATCCGACCATTCGCTGTTCACGTGGGGTGAGAAAGGTATTGAAGAGACGAAACCTGAAGGTCTCAAGGACAGGTTCATCGCGGTCCCGAGGATGCTGCCAATAGACGGGGAAAGGAGGGCCTCCGTAAACTTGCTCGACTTCGCCGGTACATTCAGCGACGATTTCCTGACAGGAGAACCTGTGAGGAAACTGCTGCAGAAGAAGAGCCACGAAGACCTCAATATCAACAAGTCTACCCACGCGTGGTACAAGAGAAGAGGGATAATAAAGGTGCCACTGCTCAAGGAAGCTGGGATATCGTTTAAGAAAAGCGAACTCGTGCAGTTGAGTATCAAAAGCAAGAATACGGGATCAGTTCCCGTGATTTTCCCACTGGACAGGACGTTTCTGAATCTCGCAGGGCTGTGGCTCGGTGATGGGAGCTATGACAACCACAACGCAAACAGGGTAATAATATCGAACAGTGACAAGGAATGCAGGAACATAGTATCGGAATTTTCAGAAAAACTGGGGCTGAACATGTCCTTGATGAATGACGGGGTTTCGATGGGCATAAACAGCACAGTGCTGTACAAACTTATGAAGAATGTACTCGGAATTGACGGGTATTCAGCCACGAAGAGGATACCCGACTTGCTATTCAGGCTCAGCAACGGGCAGCTGAGGGAAGTGTTGAAGGGTTATTTCAGTGCAGACGGTGGGGTGAAGAAAAACGAAGTGTCGTGCAGTTCGCAAAGCTTAAAGATGCTTCACGACATCCAGACTGTACTCCTGAGGATGGGTATAATTTCAAGGATTTCAGATTTCAAAAGAAAGGACGGCTGCATAAACTTGTCGGTGTCATCACACGACAATGTCATGAAATTCAAAAAAGATGTGGGATTCCTACAGGAAAGGAAGAATTCCAAACTTGCTGAGATATGCCTCAAGAAACCGCACCATACATGCTCGGATGTTATTCCCCTTACCAAAAACCAGATGTCTGAAGTCAACGACCACCATAAGATATGCTGGCCATATCTTCAGGGCAAGCAGAACATTGGAAGGGAATACCTGCAGGAAATAGCAAAGGAGGGATCCGTCTTCAATGACATTTCACATTCCGACATACTATGGGACAAGGTGAAAAGTGTCAGCAAGCTGCCCAGAAAGAGAAGGACAGTTTATGACATATCCGTCCCGGGAACGGAAAAATTTATATGCTCAAACGTAATCCTGCACAATACTAGGGAATTAAATTTACCACACGACAACTGGATACCTGCCGTTTCAAGGGCGGGCTTTGGCGTTCCGGACGCTTCTGGGAAAAGGTACGGTGAGGTCACGCTCTTTGAGCTGCTCAAGGAGTCTTTCAGGCAGAATCCAAACTACGTGATAGTGGGAGAAGTCAGGGGCAAGGAAGCCTACGTCATGTTCCAGGGGATGGCTTCCGGCCACCCGAGCATAGGCACCATACACGCCGGTTCCGTGGATGACGTCATAAAGAGGCTTGAGACGCCACCAATAGAGATATCGCCAAGTCTCGTGGAGTCACTGGACCTTCTCATAGTGATGATCAAATCAAGGGAAAGGGGAGAGTCTGCCAGGAGGGTCAAGGAAGTCGTTGAAATACAGTCTGTCGACAGCGACAGCGGGAGGGCAAAGACACTCAAAAGCTTTACCTGGAATCCCGCAACCGATAGTTTCGACAGCAAGATCGCAGAATCAGAGCTCCTGAGAAAGATATCATTTGAAAAAGGCCTCAACTACCAGAAGATAACAGAGGAGCTTGAAAACCGCAAGAAAGTGCTGGAGTGGATGCAGAGACATGACGTTACCAGGTATGAAAACGTGGCGGAGTTCGTATCGCTCTATTACAGGGATCCAAAGACTCTCATGAAACTTGTGGACAAGAACGTGCATCCATACGAGGCCAAAGACAAGACCAAGAAGCTTTCCGGTTTCGTGACTGGAATAAAATCAATCAAGTGATTTCTAAAAAGCTAGGAGAAGACGACGTCGTAACCCCTGATGAGGTCGTATGCTCCCTGACACTCTGCCGATCTTATCTCGATATAGTCTATGTTGGTGTCAGTGATGTTTTGCACGAACGTCTCGAGGGAATTGGCTGCCAATGTGGACTGTATATTCCACGTATCCGGCAAAGGCGGCCCGTTGTCGTTATAGGTGATCTGCGCCTGGAAGTCCGTCAGGGGGACCGTGCCTGCATTGTAAAGCATCAGGCTCAGGTTGCCGTCAGCAGAATCATAAACAGCTTTCTTTATGACAAGATTTGCCCTCACACACTTTTCCAGCATGCTCCTTTGCTCGGTGGCAAACCTTGTTGCCCACCCTGCGAGAATGCCGGCAACGATCATCGTGAATGCTATAAGCATTATAACCGCGACGAGAGGTGATATACCTTTGTCTTTTCTTCTCATTTATTCCCCTTTTTATTATTGATTCTGGCTCCTTTTAAATATTTGTGACTTTTATCGGTTCTGGTGCATATTCGGGACATGACTCCGTAAGAACAGTCACTGTGTCTATGTTGGTTATGTTTTGCCTCGATACGTTGTAATTGGATATGTTGGTTTCCACGTACTGTGTCCTTCCAGGCTCAAGTGTGTACGTTTCCGCTGGCGAAGTTGCCTGCATCACGTCAATTACGGTCCCGTTATCAGCCTCGAAGGTGAAATTATAGACCGTGCTCTTTCCAATGTTCTTCACCGTTATCAGGAGTCTTCCGCTGGTTTCGTTTACGGTTGCGCTGGATATTGTGTACATGGTAGTAATCGCGCACGTGTTATGCTGCGTACTCTTGGTGACAAAAGAGTTCATCCATGAAGAAACGAGGCCGCCGAGCATAACCGCGACTCCTATGAGAACGACTACCGCGACCACAGGCGATATGCCCTTTTTTGTCATATTATAGATTATCCCGCGTCAACTTAAATATTCCCTCAGAACAGGCTGAACTGGACGTGTGATGCAACAGAGAATATGCTGTACCCTATTACCGTCAGCACTATGGAGTGTTTCACGCCGGCCACGACTGAACCTTCAGCCATCTTCCCTGTGGCAAGTCCTGCGAAGAATCCCTGGATGAGAATGAAATTGACGAACAGTTCTGGAGGAAACATCTCCGGTGTAGCGCCGCCGCTCATCGTAGGCACTCCCATACCGCCCTGCGGCGTCAGCGCTGGTATCAGGAAGCTTTGAAGTATGACAAGGATGAATATGAAAACGAAGAATATCAGGTATGACGTCAGTATCTGCGATTGGACGGACACGGACCGCTCGGCCTTTATCTTGTTTATTTCCATGAGGCTCTCACCGACTGCCTTCAACGTATCTGATATCTTCCCGCCAACCTTATACGTTTCTATTATAGTTGTAATGGCCCTCCTGACGGGCAGCGATTCTATCTTGTTTGAGAATATCTTCAGGGCCTCCCTGAAAGGCACGCCCCAGTTGACCTGAGACGCCACCGCCTGTACATGTTTTGTCAATATCCCATAATCCTTGCCGCTGCAGTACTTCAGTGCCATCGGCAGTGTCATCCCGGAGTCTATGGCTTCTGTGAAATCCGACATGAAGATGGTAAACTCCTTTTCAACTTCCTTGTTTTCCTTGTACCTGCTGTAGAATACAAGGACTGGTGGTATGATTGCTATCATGGCACCCACCATGTTCATAAGTGGCTGGATGATATCGAATATGAACTCTGGCATCGCAGCTGGAAAAACGAATATGTTCAGCAGTATTATGACTGAACCTATTATCACGCTTACTATCTCTATGATATATTTTTTCAGTTCCATCTAGACACCCGGATATGTGACGTGTATGAACGTGAGGAATCCTATGTTCATGAGAGGTAGCACCGCCCATGTCATCAGTGTCACTATTTCTGACGTACTGAATCCCATTATGTCGCCGCCGATGATGCTCATGGTCGCAAGAGTTGAGAGGAGGAAAAGTGGTGCTGCAACGAGGAGTGCGGTGTATATGTCAGCGTACGTCGAAAGTGTTTTCAGGTACTTCTCACGCTTTATCCTGTAATCGAAAAGCGCCTTGTCCGACATCTCCTTGAGATATGATGTGAGGTTCCCACCAGTCTCTATCGTCGAGCTTATGCCAAGGAGAACCTCTCTTAGTTCCTTTGAAGGGGTCTGGGAGGCGACGCTTTTCATCGCAGCAACGCTGGAAGACCCAAACGTCCTTATGTTTTTCACAACCATCTGCGCTTCCCTTGATATTTCACCATATTCCTCGAACCCTGCTATGAGGTTGAACATGAACTCGGGAGGTATGCCCGAAGATGCAGTAGCTGCCATGTGGGTTATTGCAAAAGGAAGGTTGTTCTCTATCGAGTTGGCCCGGGATTTTGCCATCTGCATGGGATAGATGTAGAATACGAGGAAGGCAAAGGATGCCGCAAGTATTGGGATGAATACCAGCATTATTATGTAGAGGAGTATGTATATTTCGATGAAAAAACCGATTGCAATGATCGCTGCAAGTGAAGCTATGTAAGTCACAAGCGTTGTGAAAAATATGACAGATACCCACGTCTTTAAGAGGACGTTTATCCTGGCACCCCTCAGGTGCTGCTTCAGCGGCTCGAAGTTGATTATGTACTTTTCAACGAGCCAGCCGAAAGTTGCCTTGGATATCCTCTCGTATATAGGATGCATGCTCTTCTATTGATTATTGACCCGTTGTCTTATTAAATTTCAAAATTCCACCTTTTTCCGCAAACCATTTAAATCTGAATGACATGAAAATAGTCATGCTTTCTGTTGACGAGCTGATAAGTGAAATTTCAGGCAAAACCGGCAAGGCCGAAGAAGAGATAAGGAAACTGATAAAGGACAAGCAGACGGAGCTTTCCGATCTTGTTTCCGAGGAAGGTGCTGCATACATAGTCGGAAGGGAGCTCGGAGTGGAACTGATAAAGGAGACTAAGCGCGACCTGAAGATAGTAAACATCGTGCCAGACATGAGAAACGTCGATGTTGTTGCAAGGGTTGCAAGCGTGTTCGATGTAAGGGAGTTCAACAAGAACGGAAAGACCGGGAGGGTATCAAGCATCATACTTTCTGACGACAGCGGGACGATAAGGTTTCCGCTCTGGAACGACGAAGTGGGTCTAATAGCATCGACTGGGCTCAAGAGGGGAGACAAGATTGAGGTTACCGGCGCGTGGGCCAAGAAGGATAATTACAGGGACGGGGTAGAACTTCGTCTCGGAAAGAGGGGGAAGATAAAGGTAGTCGAGCAGGGTGACGATCCCGGGCCCGACGAGGATGAAGTGGTACACAACTCAACAGAAGGGCAGCCCCAGCAGGCGGCGCAGAGAGTTGAGATAAAGGCAGCGCAGCCCGGAATGAGTGTGATAGTCAGGGGATGCATAGTGCAAGTATACAGGAAGAGGCCTTACTTTGAGACATGCCCTCAATGCAACGGCAAGCTTGAAGAGAAGGAAGGCGGGCTTGGGTGCAAGGAACACGGAATAGTGAAACCAATGTCAAACCTGCTTCTTACAGGAGTAGTTGATGACGGCACCGCGAACATAAGGGTCGTGTTCTTCAGGGAGCAGGCGGAGAAACTCTTTGGCAAAGGCGCAGAAGAGGTCAGGAAAGAATTCAACGAGATAGGTCATGATGATTTCTGGGACAAGTTCCCTGCAACAGGAAAGGAGATCATGATAGAAGGCAGGGTAAAAACAAATGACCTCAGCAAGGAACCCGAGATCGTTGCAAACAGCGTTTCTGACGTCGACGTCAAAGGCGAATGCCATGCACTTCTCGCAAAGGTTGGCAGCTGATATTGACAGGGTCAAAAATTAGCGCACAAAAGAACGTTCATTCTTGATTTGGATTTTACCGGAAAGCTCGTGCGTGTTAGCTTCATATCGCTTTTATTCTAGCGGAATAGCGGAATGCTACCCTTCCGTTACCTTTAAATGGGTTTGAAAATTCAAGAATATCATGGAATACAAAAGGTTCCGGATGAAGAGGGGGCAGCGCGTACTCGCGGAGTTTATAAATCTCAGCTTCATTTAATTAGATAGTTGGTTGACATGACAGAAGGTTCGATAGAAGACGTGAATGGCATAGGAGAAAAGACCAGTGAAAAGCTCAAGGAAGCTGGCTTCACTGATCTGATGAGCATAGCTGCTTCATCAGCGGGTGTCCTTTCCGCAGCTGCAGGCATTGGTGCCGACACTGCAGAAAAACTCATTGCTGATGCGAGGACGAAACTCAAGATGGGTTTTGAACCTGCGACTGAATCTCTTAAGAAAAGGCAGCAGATGGGAAGAATAACGACTGGGTCAAAGGCACTGGACGAGATGCTTGGCGGCGGTATAGAAACGCAGGCCATAACAGAGATGCATGGTGCATTCGGTTCAGGTAAATCTCAGATAGGTCTGCAGCTTGCAGTCAATGTACAGCTCCCAAAAGACAAGGGCGGACTCGGCGGAAAGGCCGTTTTCATAGATACTGAAGGAACATTCAGGCCGGAAAGGATCCAGCAGATGGCAAAGGCCGCGGGAATAAACCCCGATACCGCACTGAAGAACATTTACGTTGCAAAGGCTTACAACAGCGACCACCAGGTGATACTTGCTGAGAAGTCTGAAGAGCTTCTAAAGACCGGCGGCGTCAAGATCATAATAGTAGACTCCATTTCATCAGCGTTCAGGTCCGATTACACAGGCCGCGGAACGCTTGCAGACAGGCAGCAGAAACTAAACAGGCACCTGCACCAGCTTCAGAAACTGGCAGACGTCTATAACGCAGCAATATACATAACGAACCAGGTGATGTCCAGGCCTGACATACTTTTCGGTGACCCGACGGCACCGATAGGTGGTCACATACTCGGCCACCAGGCAACATTCAGGGTCTACCTTAGGAAGTCCAAAGGCGAGAAGAGGATAGGAAGGCTCATAGACTCGCCGTCACTGCCGGAAGGCGAGGCCGTCTTCAGGGTACTTGGGGAAGGCGTAAGGGACTGAGATTTCTCGATTGATTATGACAGACGATACTCCAGGGTATAGACTAGAGATGAAGGATGTCCCGCTGCACCAGAGACCAAGGGAAAGACTTCTCAGCCACGGCGCAGAATCACTCAGCAACGCAGAACTCATCTGCGCGATAGTAGGCTCAGGCGGCAGGAACGGTGGTGTCTTCCAGCTCGCGGGAAAGATACTATCCGAATACAGCCTTCCAAGACTGTCCAACGCGAGTGTGAGGGAACTAAACAAGATACCGGGCCTAAGCAATGCAAAGGCATGCAGCATACTGTCGGCAATCGAGCTTGGAAGAAGGGCCGCATGCGAGATGAACGTTGAAGGAAATACTGTAGAAAGCCCGGACCACATAGCAAAGCTCATGATCCCAAGGATGAGGAACCTGAAAAAAGAGTTCCTAAGGGGCATATACCTGGATGCTAAGAAAAGGATGATAGGAAACGACATAATAAGCATAGGGTGTCTCAACACAAACAGCGTACATCCAAGGGAAGTTTTCTCAACAGCTGTGAGGGATTCTGCCGCAGGCATGATACTCGTTCATAACCACCCGTCAGGAGATCCTTCCCCAAGTGATGATGACGTGAAGTTTACAAAAAAGCTCATCAAGTCGGGAAAACTTCTCGGAATAGAAATAGTGGACCATGTAATAATAGGAAGAAACGGCTACGTCAGCTTCAGGGAAATGGGCATCATCTGACTCATTTCTGCAGCTTTTTTATGTCTTCTGCAAGCTTGAGTGTCTCTTTACCTACATCTGAAAGCTTGTATATCGACACTGCACGCCTGCCGACGCGCTTGACTTTCACGTCAAGAAGCTTTAAGTCTTCGAACTCCTTGAGGCGCTGTGCACGCATCTTTTCGATGTAGCATACGGAAGAAAGGTCCTTGAACCTCTTGGGACTTTCCCTGAGGTTCTTAAGCATCTCGTAAGAATATTTCTTGGAAAGCACGTTGAGAACGTCGTCTTTCTTTTTCATATATAATAGCATTCGTAACTTTAAACAAATCATTTTCCATACAATAAAAGTAACTAACTTACTCCCATGTAAAGTATTTAAAGGAGCGTTTACAAGCATTATACATGAATCACGACACGCTTCTCATGAAAAGACTTCTAAAGGAGATGGAAGGTATAAAAGCCGAACTGAAAGAGATAAAGTATCACATAAAGGACAAAGGCGAGCTTGTACTCTGATTAAGCGTGGGATCAGAAAGCGGAGAAGGGGAATCGAACCCCTCTGAATCGGTATCTCTCGGTCATCGGCAAAAGTGCCTTTCCATACCGCCTGCAGCCGATCGCCTGAGCCACTCGGCCATCTCCGCGTGGTTCTAATTTATAGAAAGAGTTTTAAATTAATTATATGGACAAGTTCGAGCAGATATGCAGGGATATAAAGTCCGTCAAGATACAGGGTGCGGAAGCGGTCGCCGAAGCGGCAGTGAAAGCGCTGATGATAAGAAACGACAATAAGGCTGTCGAAAAGCTGGTATCGCTCAGGGTAACAGAACCGTGCCTTAGGAATGCCGTAGAGTTTGTAAAGAAAGATCCTGCAACATTGGGTCCGCAGGCACTGCAACACTTCAAGGACTCTGACAGGCTTTTTGAATACGGAGCAAAGAAGGTAGAAGACGACATGATCGTATTCACGCACTGTCATTCGTCAGCTGTAATGGGCGTCCTGAAGAAGGCAAAGGAAAATGGTGTGAAATTCCAGCTATACTGCACTGAGACCAGGCCTCTTTTCCAGGGAAGGAAAACTGCAAAAGAGATATCATCCATTGGCGTTCCTGTCACGATGTGGGTAGACTCGGGTGCAAGGATGGCGCTTCGAGACAGTGACGTATTCTTCATGGGTTGCGACGCTGTGACAAGTGAAGGAAAAGTCATCAATAAGATTGGAAGCGAGATGTTTGCCGAGATCGCGGAGAAATACGACACCGACACTTACTGCTGCACCGACTCGTGGAAATACGATCCACTGACGGTCTTTGGAAAGAGGGAGCCTATAGAGAGGCGAGATTCAAAGGAAGTATGGGACAAGTCACCGAAAGGAGTCGACATAATGAACCTTGCCTTTGAGCGAGTGGATCCGAAACTCATAACCGCAATAATATCAGAGCTTGGCGATTTCCCGCCATCCGTGTTCATACAGGAAGTACGGAAGGCTTATCCCTGGCTTGGTTAGTCCACTCCGGATTAACTTTTATTTCAGATTTGCGATATATGTATATTGGTGTCTTGATGAAACATATCAAACCTTCTGGCTATGTACAACTCGGCTACAAGCCGACAGCAAATGATCTCGTCTGTCAATTCTACATAGACCCGGGAAAGGGGCTGAGTGTTAGGAAGGCGGCTGAACACGTGGCTGCCGAATCAAGCATCGGGACATGGACTGACGTATGCACAATGAGCCCGGAGATACAAAAGATCGGTGCCAAGGTTTTCTCAATAAAGGGCAACTGGGCAAAGATTGCATACCCTTCTGAACTTTTCGAAGAAGGCAACATGTCGCAGATACACAGCTCAATTGCCGGAAACATCTTTGGGATGAAGATGATAGACGGGCTCAGGCTTGAATCCATACACTGGCCAAAAAGCATCATGAAATCCTTCAGGGGACCGATGTTTGGAATAAATGGTGTCAGAAGAATAACAAAAGTCAAGGACAGGCCACTTACAGGAACGATAGTCAAGCCCAAGCTCGGACTGAATGAAAAGGAGCATGCAAAGGTTGCTTATGAAGCGTGGGTTGGCGGACTCGACATCGTAAAGGATGACGAGAACCTTTCCCACATGAAGTTCAACAAATTCGAAAAGAGGGTCACGGAAACTGTCAGGATGAAAGAAAAGGCTGAGAAGGAGACTGGAGAAAAGAAGATGTACATGCCAAACGTTACAGCCGAGACCATGGAAATGCTTAGGAGGGCTAGGTTTGTCAAGGACAGCGGAAACGAGTACCTGATGGTAGACATACTCGCAACAGGATGGGCAGGCCTTCAGTCACTGAGAAATGAAAACCGAGACTTAAAGCTTGTGATGCATGCACACAGGGCGGGACATGCAGCTCTTACGAGAAATCCAAAGCACGGCGTGTCCATGATGGTGCTTGCAGAAACTTCAAGACTGATAGGAGTCGACCAGATACACATAGGAACCGTTGTCGGGAAGATGCAGGGCAAGAAGGCTGAAGTGATCGACATAGAACATGAAATGGAAGACACGATGATAAAGGAGCATGATCACGTGCTCGGTGATAACTGGGGTGACATAAAACCAGTGTTTGCGGTTTGTTCGGGTGGTCTTCACCCAGGACACATTGACGATCTTATGGAGATACTTGGAAAGAACATAGTGATGCAATTTGGTGGCGGCTGTCATGGCCACCCAAAAGGTACGAGAGCCGGCGGGAAAGCGATAAGACAGGCAGTGGACGCGGTCATGAATGGAATTGATTTAAAGGACCATGCCAAAACTAATAATGAGCTTGCGGAGGCACTAAAGAAGTGGTCTTAATGAAACTGAAATCAAAGATTCTCGGTCTTGAAGCTGAAAAGCCCATCGTCATATTAAACAAGGAAGATGCTGAAGAAATCGACGTCAGGACGCTTGACAGGGTAGATCTTGTACTCGGAAAGCAGAAAGGAACCGCTATAGTAAACATCGCTACCCGTTTCATAAAAGAGGGTGAAATAGGGCTTTACGGGGAAATAATGGAACACATGAGAGCAAAGGCCGGTGACATGATAGCCGTGATGCCTTCGGAGCCCCCGTCATCGCTCATACACATAAGGGAAAAGCTTTCCGGGAAGACTCTGACAGGAGAGCAGATAAACCACATAGTTGAGGATACTGTACACAGGAAACTGTCGGAAATAGAGATGACTGCATTCGTGACGGCGCTCTACAACCACGGCATGACCACAGGAGAAGTCGCGGCGCTGTCAAAGTCCATGGCGTACACAGGCAAAATGCTTGACCTTGGAAAGAAGCAGATATACGATAAGCACAGCATCGGAGGAGTGCCGGGTGACAAGACTTCGATGATACTCGTCCCGATAATAGGGGCTGCCGGACTCACAATACCAAAGACATCCAGCCGTGCAATAACGTCTCCTGCAGGGACCGCGGACAGGTTCGAATGTCTTGCGCCTGTGGAACTCGATTTCGATGAAATCAAAAAAGTCGTCAATAAGATAAACTGCTGCCTTGTATGGGGCGGCGCAGTCGACCTGGCACCGGCAGACGACCTTTTCATAAAGATAGAATATCCGCTCTCGATAGACCCACTGCTGCTACCATCGGTAATGTCAAAGAAGAAAGCAGTGGGTGCCAAATATCTTGTCATAGACATTCCAACAGGAGAAGATACAAAGGTCAAGACTACAAAGGAAGCTGAAGGACTTGCAGGACAGTTCATAGATCTTGGAAAGAAACTAGGCATACAGACCGTCGGTGCATCAACGTATGGCGAACAGCCAATAGGCTGCGGCATAGGCCCGGCACTGGAGGCACGGGAGGCACTCTCAATACTAAAGACCGGCAAGGGTCCTGAAGATACCATTGACAAAGTATGCGACATAGCCGGGATGCTCCTGGACTTCAAGATGGGAAGGGGTGGATACAAGGAGGCAATGAGGCTCGTAAGGACTGGTAAGGCCTATGAAAAGCTGAAGGAGATAATAGAAGCGCAGGGCGGGGACCCCAACATAAAGCCCGATGACATCCCTGTAGGCACTGAAAAGGCTGAAGTCAAATCAAATGTCGGGGGTGTCGTCAGCTGGGTGGACAACCACGCGATAGTCGAAATATCAAGAGCTGCCGGGACGCCAAAAGACAAGGGATCTGGTATAATTCTTAAGAAAAAGATAGGCGAAGGTGTCAAAAAGGGTGACACTCTATTTGAGATATACGCTGAAAAGAACTACAAACTGGAAAGGGCACTGAGGATAGCCAGGGAATCAAGGGCTGTGGGCGTTGGTGAAAAGCATGACATGCTTCTTGAGAAGATACCAAGGAAGACCCACCATCCGAAATACTTCATTCTGGAAAGGTAAACCTCAGTACGAGTATTATTACAAAGCAAACAACCAGTGTCAGAGCGAACGCTGCTGCAAATCCCAGTACGAACAGTGAATAGAAAAGCGTCAGTGAAGATATTATATTCGCGGTCATCCCTCTCAGGCTTCCCCTTGCCATCATTTGCGCAAATTCAGGACCTTTCCTGACGGCACCCAGAATCCAAGTGACCGCAAATCTCAACGGAAGGCCTGCTATCAATCCACCTATCACTGGACTGGAGGTGTATGCTATCCACAGGGCGATTGCAACCAGGAAGCCTCCGGCTAAGAAGTTCTCCGTGAATTCTCTTACTATCTTCCTTTTGCTTCTCATGCGAATACCACGAGTCCTATCAACGTCACGCACGTGCAGGTTATGCATGCCAGTGCGAAACTCTTCCATATGCCCCATTTCCTTGTAGAAAATGAAAGCGTGATCATGAATGTCCAAGCACCGAAACTCCCGGGTATTATCCCCCTGAGAAGTGACATGATGAATTCCGGGCTTTCCGTTGTACCTGCTATTAGAAGCGTCATCCATACCCTCAATGGCAGTGCGGCAATTATTCCCGCAATGAACGGACCCATCAAATTGGCGATTTCCAGGACAACTGCGATGAGTCCGCCGGCGATGAAAAAGTCCACGACAAGCTTTGAAAGTGACATTTTTATTGCTTGATTTGCAGGAGTTATATATGAAACTACTGCTGAAATCCCGCTTCGGGTCAATAGACCCGCAGGGAAATCTTCTTGCAAGAGAAGTCAATGACGCTGACACAGAATACCTCGCAGAAGTAATTGACGGTGTGGAAATAGACGGTGTCAGGTTCGATGCAAAATTCAATGGAGATGATCTTGAAATATTAATGGAAGGTAACGATTTGTCACCGAACGTCACTGTGAATTACACTACCAAGATAAATGTTGTCAAGCAGATAGTTCACAGGTCGCCTGAAGCGAAGTTCGCCTCAAGTGTGCTCAACAAGTTCATACGTAAGACAAACAAGATGCTCAGCGGGGAGCCATGCAACAGGGAAAAGTCCACTCCGCCCAACATAGTACTGATAAAGGAAATAGATGAAATCAGCTGATCAGACTTTTACCTGTCATTTCTTTGGGTTTTTCAATACCCATTATGTCAAGTATCGTCGGTGCTATGTCCTTCATGCCACCGTCACGGAGCTTTGCGTTTTTCAGCTTCTCATCGTTTGATATCAACGTGAGCCTCACCGGGCTGAAACCGTGCGACGGATCAGACTCGCCATTATCGTAGAGCATGTGATCGGCGTTACCGTGATCTGCCATCAGGAAAATGACGTAGTCTTCTTCGAGTGCCTGCTTTATCACTTTTCCACAGCACTCGTCAACGACCTCACAAGCCTTTACGGCTGCACTGAACACACCGGAATGTCCGACCAAATCAGGGTTCGCGTAATTGAGTGCTATGAAATCGTATTCTCCTATCTGAGGAAGAATCTTTTCCGTGACTTCGTAAGCACTCATCTCGGGCTTCTCGTCGTAAGAAGGTACCTTCGGTGAATCGACGAGTATCCTGTTTTCATTCTTGTTTGGAGTATCAACCTGACTGTTGAAGAAGAATGTCACATGAGCGTATTTCTCAGTCTCTGCGATCCTCAGCTGCTTCATGCCACTGGAAGCTATGATGTTTCCAAGGTTATTTGTAACCTTTTCCTGCGGGAAAGCCACTGGAAGCTTCCAGTTGTCGTCATATGAGCAGAAGCAGACGTAATGTACATTGACAGGTTTTGATGGCTTCTCGGTGCAATAGTCGAGGCTGTTTATCATGGCCGTTATCTGCCTTGACCTGTCGCTCCTGAAGTTAAACCATATGAATGAATCGTTATCCTTCAACGTACCGGCAGGTTTCCCGTTTTCCATGACGACAGTCGGCCTGACATAGTAGTCCGTCTTGTCCCCGCGTTCATAGGCATTTCTTATTGCTTCCTCTGCACTAGATGCCTCGAAACCTTTTCCTTCTGTAAGCATTTCGTAGAATTTGGCTGTCCTGTCCCAGTTCCTGTCTCTATCCATTCCGTAATATCTTCCAGCAACGCTCACTATCTTTCCTATACCTAATTGCATGATTTTATCATTGAGTTTTTTGAGAAATGAAAGTGCGGATTTCTCCGGGACGTCCCTTCCGTCCAGACAGAGATGTATGTAGACGTTTCTTACAGATTTATTCTTTGCAAGCTCTAGCAAGGAGAACATGTGATTGATGTCTGCATGCACACCCTGGTCTGAAAAAAGTCCCGACAGGTGAAGATCCGAATTGTGTTTTTTACAATTATCAATTGCACCCATAATTTCCTTGTTTTCAAAGAAAGAGCCGTCACTTATTTTCCTGTTTATCAGCTCATAAGGCTGCCAGACTATCCTGCCTGCACCAAGTGTGAGATGACCCACCTCGGAGCCCCCCTGGACACCTTTCGGATTGCCTACATCGTTTCCTGTACACTGTATTATTGATGTAGGACAACTCTCATAATAAGTGTCGTCTGTTGGCGTTTTTGCAGCCAGAACAGCGTTTCCTTTCTCTTCCTTGCTGTAACCCCAACCATCGCGTATTATTACCATTACCTTCTTTCTGGGTTGCATTATTTATGCACCTATTTTCCCAACATTTCTTCTTCTATCCTGATGAGTTGGTTGTACTTTGAGTTCCTTTCCGATCTGCACGGAGCTCCGGTCTTGATTATGCCAGTGTTGAGTCCCACGACGAGGTCTGCGATGAAGCTGTCAGAGGTTTCTCCTGACCTGTGCGAGACCATGACCCTCCATCCGTTTTCCATCGCGTACTTTGCGGCGTGCATGGCTTCTGTGACTGTGCCTATCTGGTTGACCTTCAGAAGAAGCCCGTTGCACGCATCCATCTCGACTGCCTTTTTTATCCTCTTAACGTTCGTTACAAGCAGGTCGTCTCCTATGACCGTCACCTTCTTTCCGATCTTCTCGGTGAGCGCTGCGAATCCGTGCCAGTCCTCCTCGTCGAATGGATCTTCCATTGAAAGTATTGGGTACTTCTTTGAAAGGTCTGCATAGAAATCAACGAGTTCTTCCACTGTGAGCTTTTTACCGTCAAGATGGTAGTTGCCATCCTTGTAAAATCCCGAAGCTGCAGAATCAAGCGCTATCATTATCTTTCCATGATAGCCTGCCTCATCTATCGCCTTTGTTATCATGTCGAGTGCCTCAGTGGTACTGTTGATCGGCGCTGCGAAACCTCCCTCGTCTCCAACGTTGATGGCGTCCTGGCCGTGCTTTTCCTTTATTATCTTCTTGAGAACGTGATATGTTTCTGCACCCATCCGCATGGATTCGGCAAACGTATCACCAAACGGCTGTATCATAAACTCCTGGATGTCAAGCTTGTTACCCGCATGAGCACCTCCGTTTATGACGTTCATCGAAGGTACTGGAAGTTTCATGTCCTTTGTCTGCGCAAGAGACGCAATGTATTTGAAGAGTGACATACCTTTTCCCATGGCAGCGGCCTTGCAGACGGCCATGCTGACGCCAAGGAGCGCGTTTGCTCCGAGTTTTGACTTGTTCTCCGTCCCGTCCAGTTCTATCAGGTGCTCGTCTATCTTGGCTTGCTCACGTACGTCCTTTCCTTTAAGACTTCCTGCTATCAGGCCATTCACATTCTCGACTGCATTGAGCACACCCTTACCACCATAGCGCTTGCCGCCGTCCCTGAGCTCGACAGCTTCGTGCTTTCCTGTGCTGGCCCCACTTGGGACTGCAGCCCTTGCCATGCCTGCCCAGGTGTAAACATCAACCTCAACAGTGGGATTTCCCCTGGAATCGAGAATCTCCCTTGCCTTTATTTTTTCGATCTTGAATTTGTCCATGAAATCACCCCAAATTAATGAAATAGTATATATTATCTCGCTGTTTATTAAATTTCCGGGAGCCTGGACTACGTGATTGAAAAATAAATAAAGACCGTTCCCAGAAAACTACTTCTTAAGCACTATGTCTATCGTGGAAACGTTTATCTTGTTATTGTTGTCGTCAGTGACCTCGTTTGTGCCTATGTTCACGTCCGTGTTGAGGTTCTGAATGAACCTGTTTCTGACGACCTCTGCGACATCAACTGCCCTGCTTATGCTCCTTCCCCTAGCCTTTATGTGTATCTCGTCCAGGCCGTCTGAGAATTGGGTCACTGCCGCGAGCACGTAGCTCATGGTCGGCTTCTTTCCGACAAAGACGACGTTTTTGTCCATACTTTTTTTCTTCACCGGCTTTGATGGTGACTCTTTTTTGGGTTCTTCACTTTTCTGTTCTTTCTTTGGCTCTTCTTTCTTTTCTACGGGCTTTTCCTCTGTCGCTTTTTCTTCAGCGGGTTTCTCTTCTGCTGGCTTCTGTTCTTCTGTTTTCTCAGGTTCAGGCTCCGGTGCTTCGGACTGCTTTTCCTGAGTTTCTTCTGCAGGCTTTTCTTCCTGCGCATTCTCGTTAAGCACATCGTTTAGTGCATTCTGCTCTTCTGACATTACTAACACCTCCGTTTTTGCGTTTTACTGTAACACTGCGCCGTTGCGGCGGCAGTGATATTATCTTGGGAAAGTTGTTTTTTAAATGTTATATGCTACTGCGCATCGGCGTATATATCCTGTTCCACGCCAATAGAAAATAAATTAACGCCGTCTGAGATGGCACTTGCTATAAGCTCCTGATTGGCTGGATTGTTTATGAAAATTGCTTCTTCTGGATCTGACAGATAACCGACCTCTATCAATATAGCAGGCATCTGGGCGTTTTCAAGAACTGTCATGTCAGCTCCCCTTATGCCCCTGTCAGCTATCCCTACTGACGTGACTCTCGGCAGGACAGATTCTGCTAGTGCATAGTTTGACGAGAAGCCCGCAGGTCCTGCGTGCTCACGGCAGTAGTCTGAGATCGGGTATGAATAGTCAAGCATCTTGTTACCATAAGCTTTCTCATTCGCGTAGCAGAAAATGTAGACTTCGGTTCCCGTCTCTTTTGAATCCGGATTGGAGTTTGAATGTATGCTTATGAATATGTCTGCGTCATTTTCGTTTGCCACGTATGTCCTTGCCAGTTGCCTGTCGCTTACTGTATAATCTCCGTCGCGGTTGATGTCGTGACTCATTGTGTTTACCATCGTGTCGGTATCCCTTGTGAGAATCACATCAATTCCTGACAGCATGAGGTCGTCTCTTAAGCTTTTGGCAATGGCGAGGTTGACGTCCTCTTCTTTTATCCCCGACGAACTGATTGCACCTGGGTCAATGCCGCCATGACCCGGATCTATCACTACAAGCTGTGAACCAGACCCTATGGGAAGGTTTTCGAAGATGTTGACGTAGGTTCCATCTTCTACGATATCAAAGAGCTCCATGGCATCTTCATTCTTCATTCTTATACATCCGTGTGAAACAGGCTCACCGATGAGTCCCTCTTCCTGCGTACCGTGTATGTATATTTGCCTTGGACCCGTCGTGGCGCTCCTCCCTTCAGCGCCATCCAGCCACATGATTCTGCTGGTGACCAGGTCCTCTGGCACATTCGTGGAATCCGTGTATATCGTTGCAATCCTTCCGGTATCCGCCCTGGCCTTGAAAATCGTGCCAAGAGGACTGCCAGCACCAATCTTTTCTTTTATTTTGTGAACACCTATCGGTGTCTTCCCTGACCCGTACACATTACCAAAACCCGCAATGCCGGTGGATATGTCGTATTCCTTGTCTATACTTACCGATTCGCCGCTCCTTGAAAGTATGTACATCTTCTGTGCCGAGCCGTGGACTATCATCACAGGTTCACTATCATCTATTATGAATCTATCACGCATGAGGTAGTCGATCCTACCAATTTCCGTCTCCAATGATATCCTCCCGATAACAGCCTCCATCTCGCTTAAAATTTTGTCGATTTCTATCTGCATTTCCTGATCTATTTCAATGTCCTCGACTATGCAAAGCGGCTTTATGGTATCATCCGTGCAGATGTGAGGGGCTATATTTTCGATCGAGTCCCTGACGCCGTTTATTTTCACGTAGCTGTCACCGGGACTCGTCTGTATCGAAACCTCACCCTCTTCGTTTGCATTGACGGGTTCGCTGCATTCCGTCTCGCTGCAAGACTGCACCGAACCTTCGGATGGCACGAGGGACCCCACTTCAATCTTGTTGCTTTCGTCTACAAGGTTTTTTGGTATCTCCGTCTTTATGATGGTGGTTTTCTTTACCGTGGCCAGGCCGCAGGATGGAGCTTTCGTCTCGATCAGACAATATTTGGGTTCCAGAAGTGCAAGCGGTTCGGCTGCCCTGACCTTCACCACATCGGTCTGGTCAACTTCAAGTGTGACCTTACCTTCGTCGTCCAGATCCACGGGGTCATCACAAACAATGCCTGACGTGTCGCAAACCATGACATTCTCGACTATTGATATTTCTTCGGGCTCAAAGGAAAACTCTATTCTTCTCACCGTCTCCAGAGGACCGGGCCTGACAATGAACTCCTCTGAGACGGTCACGGTCTCCCATGTATCAAGGACAACAGTCAGTTCCACGGTGTACGTTCCCTCGCTTTCATAGGTGTGCTCTATGGACGCAGAACTCGTTATTGACGTTGCCGTCCCGTCGCCGAAATCCCATTCATAGCTTTCGACATTATCCTTGTTTGAAGATGCTGCGAAACTCGCCTGCTCTCCGACACGTCCAAGTGCAGGAGCTGACATAGCAGCCTCAAAGGGTATCTTGGGCTTTAGTTCTTCTGGAATGTCGACCTTGCCTTCAGTGTCCGTCAGCTGGGGCATCACGCACATCGGTGCCAACTCCTGTTCGTCCACATCTGTGCACAGGTTCACTTCTATACTCTTAAGCGGGACCAACTTCTCAGTCACCCTTATCTTCTCGTGTGCAGAAGAAACAGAAACCTCTGCCTTTCCGTCCTCGATTTCAACGGGCGTCGTGCAGACATCTCCCGTACTGTCACACACTTCGACCGTACCTTCAGCCTGCTTGCCGTCATTTTCGACCGTCACTTCATATGTAACGGGCTCCTGCTCTTTGGAAACTGAGTCTGTTACCTCGTCTGGTATGTCGAATTCTACCGTATTCCCTGTCTGCGCGGTCTTTTCTGGAACTGTACAGGTTTCTTCCTCTGATGATTCTTCAGGGCAGATCGTCACGCTGGTTGAATCCTTGCTTTCGTCATCATCCGTAACTTTTATGACATCGTCCTCCTCTCCAACTTCTATCTCAGCTGTCCCGCTGGCATCAGTTTGGACAGCGTCCCTGCACACCCCGGTATCGCCATTACATACTTTGACTTTCGCTCTGACAGGAGAGCCTGCGTCACTCAGCGTGACCTTGACTGTCACCGTTCCCCCGCCTCCCTTCTTGACTGCGAAAACCAGCTTTACGTGCTCAAACGATGCGTCATTGCCGTTCCATAACAGGTACTTCTTCTTGGTGGAAGCCTCCACCTTGACGATACATGATCCTTTCTCACTTTCGATTACTTCAGATTTAACACTGCAGCAGAACGTGTCAACTTCCTTTTTTATATCAAGCCTGCTGCATGAGGAAAGCTTTCCACGCAGTTCACTGAAATATTTCTTGGCCTCGCTGAAAAGCATCATGTACGGTAAATGGAAAGTCGTGTCAACTTCAGCCGGAGTGGTTATCTCTATCTCATCTGTTTCTTCTGTTTTCTTACTTATGGCGAGTTCTGATGAGGAATCCATGACTGCGCGCATCTCGTAACCGTTTATGCTTTGTATGGACATTTGGCCATATGGGGGTATTTTCACAGGATATATCTCGATTACGGAACCCTGGGAGACATAGACGCCAAAGTTACTAAACGACTCTTCACTGAGCGATTCCATGAACGAATCCTCACTTGGTGAGATGTCCCCGTCGTCGTACCAAAGTGCAAGATCGTTTCCGTCATGATCGACATATTTCATGCTATCAGTACCGGAGAATCCTCCTCTCATGCCGTTATCGAAAGCAGCCTGGTAGACGGAATACCTGACAGCCGTGTCTATGTATGACTTTGTCAGGTCGAGCGCATCCCTCATCAGGTAAACGCTGTTTCCCACCCTCACCTCAACGGATTCCACGTTCCTTTCTACGGTAGAGGAAATTATGAGAGCGACCATCATTACCAATGTAAGTATAAGCCCGGCAGTGTATACGGAAATCGCCATTGCTTTCATCTTTCTCATTTTACATTTCCTCCTCTATCTGGACTATGTAGCTTCCAGGGCTCGTCTTTGCACACAGCCTTGATTTCTGACAGTCGGGGTCACCTTCTGCGTACTTTAAGTCCACTACATCAGTTAAGTATTCTTTCGTGTACATGCACAGGGGATCAATGTTTGCGTTGTATCCCCACTTACCCGGATTGTAAGTGTAGACCTTGAAATCAAGGTGGACGCCAAACGAATATCCAGTATTTCCCATGTACCCTATCACTTCGCCCTTCCTTAATCTGGTACCGGGCTTTATTCCGTCGGCCATCTTTTTCAGATGACTGTATCTTACATAGTAGTTTCCGTGCTCTGCCAGAATCATGTTACCGTAACCGTGGCATACTCTTGTCGCGTTTTCGCTTACCGCACCGTCCTCTGCCCCGTCACATGTGTACAGCACTGCACCGTCATCGACAGCGTAAATCGGGTCCATGAGCTTTCCCCCAAGATCGACTCCCGAATGTTCATACGGTCTTCCGCTTATCTTGCTCGTCCTCTTTTCACCGTAACAGTGCCGAACGGTTATGCCACTTCCTGTATCAATCGGCCATAACCAGTCAGCACCAACCGGGCTCCTGCTTGTCGAAGACCTTATCCTGACAACTACGCCTATCGTCCCGGTCTTTCCGTTTGGAAGTGGTATCTCGGATCTGAAGACATCGCCGAAGTTCTTGTCACCGTAGTTTTTCACTTCACCGTCTTCCATGAAAAGCAGTAGTTCTGTATCGAAGTCTTCGGCGAGGCTGGAAAGCTGGTCTTCTGTCATGCCGCAATCAGATGAACCGGACAGCATGCACGCAAAAACGTCGGTGTGTGAAACACCATCCTCAGTGGACTTTAGTATCGGCAGTATCCTTCCAGTGTCGTCATTGAAATCCAAAAAAACGTCAGCTTCTGACTTTATATCGAACGTCTTGTTTAGTATGGGAAACGAGTGGAAAGCCATCACTATCACAAGCAGACCAAGGGATATTATGATCATTCCTGCCATCTCTATCCCGCCTTTCATTTTACACATTACTGTCAACCATCCTTGCATAACTTGTGAATTCCGCGTTGTTTTTCAGTGCCACGAATATGCTTGCGGGATCAACATGATTTCCTATGACCCTGATGCATACCTTTCCTCTTCGATGATTTTCACAATCTTCAATGTCGCCGAGCGAAGAACCGCGGGGAACAATGTCGCCGGCAGTCATGTCACTTCCAGGGACCAGGCGCTGGATCAGATACGGCTTTGCCTGATTAACCACTGGAGAAATGACACTGCCTAGAAGATGATGCGTGCCCATGTTCTCACCGGCGCTTTCTTCCATTTCACTGCAACCAATCATTACGTACCTTCCGGGGAACCCTTCTTTTCTTCCTTTCTGATCACAGATGTAATCAGAGTACACGTCAATGACCGTGCTCTTGTCGATAGCATAAACGTGGACTAAGTATTCAGAGTCTCCTTTCATGACGACTTCTTTCTCATCATCAATGATATTATACTTCTTTTCTATCGTCGTATAGACCGTGTGCTGGTTTCTTCTTTCCTCTTTACCGTATTCCCACAGCTCACCTGAAGCGAGATTTTTTATGGTCACGTAGTTGTCAGCCAGGCCAAAACTGGAAAGCTCTCCCTCGGTGAAGGAAGTGATCTTATCGTACTTGAGCCCGTCGCCATCACCAAGGTTATTCTCAAGTTTGAATTTGACGAAATTTGAGAACTCGACCGACTTTATGTCACCCTCTGAACCATAAACGTTCTGAACGAGATTGAAAGACGGTAACACTACTACTCCTATAAGCAGTATTATTGTCAGCATGGCTAACATGGTTGCCATTGGAAATTCCATGTCAAGCTCGAACTGACCCTTCAACATTCCCTGACCTCCGCTAGGACCGTGTCTTTAGACTTTGTCACGCATATGTCGTTTGGCGCGAAGAACATCTTTTCGAAATTCATGTCAAGAGGATATGTGTTTATCCTGCTTGCACTCTTTATACCCCCAGCACCCATGTCGTAATTGACTACCGCGTACCAGCCTTCTGTTGTTATATCGTAATCTCTTTCATCGTCCTCTTTCTTCTCGTAGTTTATCCTGATATCAAGAACCGTACCCTCGCCCAGAGGTATCTTTATCTCGCCCTCCTCGACGACGGAAAAGGCATCTACGTAAAGGGCTATCTTGTCATCGGTTTTTGCCAAGCTGTGGTGAAGAAAGGGGTTTGTGAAATTCGCGACCATTATGAACCAGAACGTTGTCATAATGAGGGCGAAGGCGAGTGCCATGATCTTCCTGTTGGCTTCCATAGGAACAACACCATCAAATTCATGTATCTTCTGTGGCCCAATCCACAATTTCACAGGCTCTGCTTTCCTTTGTTTTTTTATTGATCGCTATCTTGTAAATTCTCTCATAGACGTCTGATTCGGGCAAGCATATCCAATCTCCGCCGACAGCAGTGCATTCTTCTATGGTCTCTGTGATGGATGTGATCTGGCAGTTTATGATGAAAACGTACGGACTCCCCCAGCCCATCCATCTCGGATCCCTCTCTTCACTGGCCTTTTCAAAACTACCTTCTTTTGGGAGCGCAATAACCATGCTGTGCCCTTCCTTTACACCCCTGCACTTTTGTATGCAGTCAACGGTATCATCCTCATTGCCGTGCTCCCTGCAGGTTGCCTCGCATGTGCGGTTATCTGTTGTGAAGACCATCTTTTTCAGGCATTCACCATCAATGACGATCTCCGGAACACCGGACTGCGGGTTCTCGACCTTTCCAAGGGAAAGACCAACTTTCCTCCAACATGGGTCCTCCAGTAACGTAGATGCGTTAAGCGTGAATGAGCTGAAAAGGAAAATGACAATGATCAACGCGAATGCGTAAAAGAACATTTTGAGGTCCCCGAAAACGGCTTTCTTCATCTATATCTATTAGTTATACAATCTTAAAAGTGGGAATCGGTCTCATGTGAATAGATTTACATTTGTATTTCCGGCTCCGGAGATGAGCGTCATAATTATGTTTATTCCCACGATAATGGCAACGAACGCGATTGCAAAGCCCAATATCTTGAAAACGTTAAGTCCCAGCAGCACCCCTTTCATACGACCCATAACTATATTTGACAAAATCATTTATTAAGCTGAGATGCTGACAGGTTCCTGCTCCAATTCGTAGTTTCTTATCTTCTCTACAATGTCTGGGACGCTTCCCTGGCCGTACAGCCATTTGTGGCAGTAGGGGACTCCTTCCTCCTCACCAACGCAATAACAGTGCTCCGTGAGTCCTGTCCCTGGTGCACATCCTATCTTGGATATAGTGTCCTGGGGTTCATTTATCTGCGGATGTATGTAAAGGACGTATTTCTCTTTAATGTAGACGTAGAATGCTTCAATGCCTGCATCCATATTTTCAAAGCACGCCCAGTACCTGTCCAGGCCCCACCGTTTTTCTGCTACAATGCCAGCGGATTTCGTAGCGTTATAAGTCATGCAAAAGAAGTTGTTGCATGACTGGCTCATGTTCTGGCACGTGTTAGTACCGAGTGTTGTCTCCTTCTGCGAGACTGCAACTCCGAAAGCAGGGTCGATGTCGTACCTGACACCCATTTCATGGAAAACCTTTCCCCTGGTCTTCAGACGGTCTCCCCCTATATCGCGCACGTAAGCCACCACCTGCTCTTCTGTTACCTGCGGCTCGGACTGTGAATATATGACAGTGTCATACTGCGGGTCAATGAAGGAGTTTTGATTCCACCTACCATCGAGTGCCGTAGAATTTGTATCAATTCCCCTGTTTGCAAAGGTGTAAGTAGTTATCATAAGCATGACAAGCGTACCTATCAGGAATATCATGGCGGTCTCGGAGATTCCTCTCATGATAAATAATTAGAACAGGATGGAATAAAAATCATGATTCGTGCAGTGGTGGTATTCTAATCGTCTTTGGGCTTAAACCCTAGACATTTGCAATTTCCCACATCATCGCCTGCTGCCCTCGCCATAACAGTATCGCAATTTTCTGGTTTTCCATCACTGGTTTCTACCTCAAATGCACCCCATCCTCCAGTAGGTCCTGACTTGTCAGGATTCAGCTGGCACCATGTGGCACACTTCTGCTGACATAGGCTACTTTCAAGCATCGATGATGACCATGGATTGAGAACTCCGATGACCTGGGCCATCTGGCTTCCGAATATCGTCATTATCACCAGTGCGGTCACAAGCAAAACTATGGCTATTATGACAATCGTAAGCGTCAGCGATAACCCCTTCATGAATATAATATTGACCCTGCGACCTTAAAAATATAACGTGTTTTTACGTTTAAGGCCTGCTAAAGTCCCAGGAATTCATTAAACATGGCGAATGCCATATTCAGCCAGTTCATCAGCATTTCGTGCCAGTCGAGGATAACGGTCGATATAACAAGCAATGTGACGATAAGGATTATGATTGCGACCATTGTCTTTAGCGTGAATTCCATAATATCATTTTCCTGACCTTGGCCATTTGGTGTCTGGTACAGCTATAGCATCCACCGCTGCTCCCGCAACAGTTGCGCCAGTAGCTATGGTACCTGCTGAAACTCCAAGTACTGCAAACGAGCCGCCAAAACTAACTATCCCGGTTACGGTGATCGCAACTGCTGACAGAGTCATTCCAACTATCCTCAGTGTTCTCTTACCGGACGTGAGGCTTGCATAGCAGTAGTTTTCCTCACCCACGATGTCATCCCTCTTCACGACGTCTTCCACGATCACCGCTTTTGGAAGGTGGCAATTCTTCATGTTGAATGTTCTGAAGTTATCGTTTTGGTCATAGAACTCTATAAATTGCCTTCTTCCACCAGTTAATCCGCCACCACTGTTTATTCCTATCTTGTCTATGAAACTATCACCATTCATATCGCTCAATTCTACCCAGTATTCAACGTCAAGAAAAATGGTTTCATCCGGCTCAGATAGCACACAACTAATAGTCCAGTTGTCGCCGTATCTGAAAAGGCCGTTTCTGTAAAAGGTACCCGGGTTGAGGTCAGCTTCCCTTCTGAACTTAAGGTCTTTAATGAGATCACACATATCGTCGGATTCGTTCTTATCGCATTTTTCCACGACAGCAAAAGAACCCAGACATCCGACACCATCAAGTTCACTAAAACTCGGTTTTTTGTCTTGGCTAAAGAAGGAAGGATTGAACTTGGCCAAGTTCTCAATACCTTCATCAGTCACGCCACATCCCGGTGCATTCCTCTCATCTCCAGAGTCATATAAAAAGAATTCTATCCTGGCAGATTTGTAATCTGCCGCACCTAACTGGCCTTTGTGATCTTCCCCTCTTGAATGATAATTGTCCGATTTTGCCTCCTCAGCTGTTATGGGCCTTACGGGTATCTTTTCTATGCCTTTCTCGGTGTCGAATATGAGATAAGCGTCATCGAAATGTCTGCCGTCTCTTGCGTTGAACTTGAAAGCGACGCCGCCTGTAAACTCACCTTCAGCGCCATCAGTACCTATACCTGAAATTACGACGGTGGCGCTGCCGTTGCCTATTTCAACATATTTAGGTATCTCCTCCCTGAAACTGTAGACGTATCCTATCACAGGATCTTCGGCGTCCTCTTTTAGCTTGTTGCCACCCCCCTTCTTGAGATATTTATCAGGTTCATAACAGGAGGGATACTTCTCCCCTCCTTCTGAGGCGCCAATGCAGTTGATGACGTCGCCCTTGTCTGTAGATTCCCAGATGAACTGCTCACAGAGCGCCCCGTCGGCGGCCCTTACGGTCATCTCGTTTATGTAGCATGGTGAAGCTAGCATGAGCGTTACCGTATCACTTGACAGGGCACCACCACGGTATTTGAGGAACACCGGAGAAGACAATTCTTCTTCAAGCGGGTAAGGTTCGGGGTATTTTTCTCCAGCGTACTTGAGAAGCATCCTGTTAGGATATTCGCCGCTCAGCTTGCCAAGCCAGCTGTCAACTATGTCCACGACCGTCAGGGTACCTATACCTATTCCGCCCTTGATATAAGTCGAAGGCTTGAGGAGCCTCTTTCCACCCTCCTTGAATATTCCATTTACGGTGAACTTCTCTACCATGTCCTTTGCCACAGCTTTTTGCACCTCCTCTGCCGCTTCCTTTGTTATATATCTTATTTCAGCCTTGGCCGTACTTGTGGAAACGAAACCTGACGCCTTGGTTTTTGTAAAGAATGACTTTAATCTACTTGCACCGTTAACGGCTGCTTTCGATGCAGCGCTGTAGCCCGCCTTGCCAAATAACCTCGCCATCTTCCCGAAAGGAAGTACGGAAAAGCCTATAATGGCTATCGTGTATCCCAGACGGGCGTCCTCGTCGAGCGTCCACGTATCTTCAGTCAGGGGGAACTTCTGCCAGTACACGAGATACTGGGGATCCCCGTAATAGTTTATCCACTTTTCTAGCGAATCTATTTCCTGTGGAAGCTGGAAATTGTAAACTTGGCATTCCATGCCATCGTCGTCTTCGCCTGGCTGGCAATTAACAAGAGGCCTGTCCGGTATGTAGATGTCACATTCGCACTTGTCCGACTTAAGGTCAATGATACGCGTGTCCCTTTCGACATACCTCCCGCCCGTGACCCTGCAGGCTGTCTTGAATTCCTCGCAAAGTTCTTCCTGATCGGCAATGCACTTGGAATTGCAGTCATCATGTTTCTTTATGTACTGGGTCACCTTGTTCCAGCCGGAACCGTCGGGTGGAATTTCCCCAGCTGCATCCGCAGTCTCAACGTAATAATCGGAACACTTCACATCCTTTCCGTCACTGCTGAATCCTGCCCATTCAGAACCAGTGAGGACGGTATTCACCGCGCACACCAGTGCCTCCACTGAATACTCAGCGTTCTGGAAGCTTTTGACCTTTATATCTTCATAATCACAGTGCGGCAGCGTGGGGTTCTTCTCACAAGCTCCATAGATAATCTCCATGATGTTGCCCCTCATCAGGGTCATCCCACCCAAAGCAAGTGACACCATAGCTATAACTATTATGAGCTGGCCTGTAGAACCCAAGCCCATTATTGTCATATTAATATATTATGACAGTTTCGAATAAAAAGGCGATCACGTGAGCGTCCGCATGGCACCTTCTATCATACTGCCGAACATCATGGTGCTTCCGACCGTCACGAGAGCGTAGATTATTATCGCGACTATTATCATCTTGCCTGCAAGCGCCCACTGCATGGCGCTGTCGTCTCCCCTGTTGATCTTTGTGACAAACATCGCAAGGATGATTATGACTTCTATCAGGTAGACTCCCACTATCAACTGGAACATGGTGGATGTTATGGACGTCGTGGTGCCCAGTATCTGGCTTGCGTCTATCCCAAACGTCTCGTCGAATCCCATCTCGTTTAGCCTTCCTCCAAGGAAGACGAGTACCTGTATTATTACCTGCGACATCGCGACTATGAGGCCGCTTACAAGCGGTGCCATGGCGTATGCCTGGAACTGCATACTGCTTGTGGTTTCCGAAAGCAGCGTTCGCATGTATTCCTGCGTCTCCCTTACGTTCTTTAGGTACTTAGACACGGTAAGCATGGACTCTGATGCGAACTGCACTCCCTTTCTTGCAGTGTCGGTTATCGTCCTCATGACGTTTTGTATGAGCTTGCTTGGGTAGAACCTGAGAGCGCCGCTCTGGGGGTTCATGAGCGCCTGCTCGAATGTCATGCCGAAGTTACGCATGTTTCGCATTATTATGTTGAACATGCGCGAGATCTCAAGGTCCTTTACGTCATCGTTTGCCCTCTCTATTGCTATCTCAAGCGGTGTGCCGCCTGATATGCGGTTTCCAAGCTGGAAGAGCGCAAGCTCGAATTCCGACTCCATCTTGTATACCGAGTCCTCTATCCTCGTCGTTTGCACATTGGACAGTATGAAGAATATGGAAAATCCTGTGCCTGCGCCTATTATGAGTAGCAAGGACATGATAAGGGAAAGCTGCGGATCGGGATCGCTCAGCTCAGGCTCTCCCAGGACGCCGTCCTCGCTAACCTCCTGCATCACGAACAGGTAGTCCGGATGCTCTGCAAAGTACATGATGGAAGGAAGCATTATGAGAAGTCCCACAAGAAGGGCGATCGGCAGCACAGGTATTGCCACCTTACTCTTTCCTGTCTTGACAAGGAGACTTCCCTTCGGTGGAAGGCTTGGGTGCTTGGAAACGTCGACCTTGGAAAAGGTCACTGGACGCTTGCTTAACGTATTGTTGATGAACCAGATGAGTATCAGCGGAAGTGCGACGTCATATCCTATTAGGAAATGCCAGGGCGTGACGACGTCTGACATGAAGACTGCAGCCATCGGGGCCATGACGGATCCGAGTATCGGAAGCACTATTCCCATCATGTGTATCACAGTGACTGGCATCTGAAGGTCCTGCGCGTAATGCTTCATCCTGACCTTTGTACCTTCAAGCACCACGCGCAGTGCCTCGTCAAGAGTCTTCTCTCCCTTTTCCGGGATCTGCCTCTGCGATTCCATTATGAGGCGAAGGGACTCTGAGAACTCCTCGTTTTCGGGCTTCCACTTGGCTATGTAGTCTACGAGGGCTTCATTTGCAGAGTAGTATTTTCCCATCTCTATGTCCCAGAGGAGCTTTCGCATGTCCCATGCAAGCACTCCCGATATGTTTGACGACGTGAACTTTAGCGCCTTTTCTATGTTGGGCGTTATCCTCATGCTGACGACCATGTAGAGTATTGCAAGGACCACCTGGGAGCTTGCCTTTATTCGCATTGATTTCATTAGACTTATCGGGTACCTGAAAAGGTAGAATCCGAAGGCGAGCCCAAGCACAGCTGCTATGACTATGCCAAAGGGACTTGTTATCATCCTTATTGCAAAAAGAAATCCCGCGCCGAAAGAGAAGATTATCGTACTCAGTATGAGAAGCGATACAGGGGAGTTTGGCTTTATCCTAAGTCCTGTGAAATCTATTGCGGCCTTCATGTCGTCTGTGGTCTTTTTGTCAAAGCTTATGTCCATTATGCTTCCTGCAAAACGGGCGATGATCTCATACCAAGAAAAACTCTGCTTTTCTGTCTTTCGAAAGAGCCTGTACTCCCTGGAGGTTATGTCTATCCTCCTTCCCATGCCCGGACCGCCTGCTATGTTACGGGGAGCCTGCGGTACATCATCTTTCTTTTTTCCGCCAAACAAGGACATGTTAAATAATTGTAGCAAAGTTCTTTAATGTTGGATAATTACCTTACTTTGCTCTTGAACCAGTGGAGCCAGTCTTCGTAGACGCGCTTTGAATCAACTGTCCCAGTTTCCTTTCTCACCATCTCTGAAAGCAGGTGGAACTGTGAATTGGACTTTGTCACCCATTCTGCCTCCATGAGAGCCGGGTTCTTCAGCTTCTCGCTCATGTCGACCATGGCCTTCTTTATGTTCGCCCTCAGGTTTATGTTATCCCAGACCGACTGCCAGTCACCGTGCCATTCCCTCACATAGCTTGCTATCCTGTTTAGGGTCTCGGACTCACCGTTTACCAGGGTGTCTGTCGGCTTCAGGGCATCTTCCTTTGACGAGTATTCGAAAAGGTTTACGAACCCACCTTCCTTTTCGGGATTCTTCTCCCACTTCTTTCTGATCTCGGTGATCTCTGTCATCCTCCTGAACCTGTGGAGTCCGTCAGCAGAACGAAGGGTCTTGCATATCGGGATTATGTCCGTTGCCTTGAAGGAAGTCATTGGCACTTCAAGATCGTTTACGACCCTGTCGAATACACCGTAGGCGGATTCGCCGTGTATGGTTCCCATAACGACGTTTGACAGTGCGCCGATTCTCATGGCCTCGTAGAGCGCCTTGGCTTCGGTGGACCTCACCTCACCGAGAACCAGTGCAGAGTCGCCGAGCCTCAGCGCGGTCCTCAGCGCCTCGTCCGATGCGACCTCGGTTTCGACCATTGTAAGCACGGATCTGGACTTCAGTCGCTCTATGTTATAGCCTATGGCACGCAGCTGCTCGGTTGGGAGCTCGAGAGTGTCCTCTATAGTCACCACGCGGGTCTTTGGAAGTAGTTCAAGCATCATTGCTGCAAGCATGCTGCTCTTCCCTGCACCTCTGCCGCCGGCGACGAGCATGCTCGCAGTACCGTCGATAAGGAACGAAAGGACACCGGCAGCCAGAGGCGTGATGGCTTTACTCTTGATGAAAAGAGGGAACGTCCATGGCTTGTCCCTGTGCCTCCTTATGGCAAACCCGAGCCCGTGCGGTGACAATGACTTCGTGATTATGCAGAACCTTGCCTGCCCTCCGGGAACGCCCATGTCAGTGTCGAGGACGGGGTTTGCCTCGTCAAGGGGCCTTCCTGAATCCATCCTCATCCTGGTCGCCCATGCTTCAGCGTCCTCCTGAGTTGGTATGAGGTTCGTCCTGCACTCCTCGAATTCTCCGTGCGTGATTAGTATGGGCTGGGATTCCACAGGCGAATTGACGTAAATGTCCTGTATCTGCTCGTCTGCAAGGAGAAGCTCCAGCACGCCAAGACCTGCAGTGTACCTTGTGAGTATGGTTGCAAGCTGCTCAAGCTCCTTGTTTGTGAGGTAGACCTTCTGGTGGTCTGCGACCTCGCGTATCATGTCGCGCCCTATGTTAAAGAAGACTTCCCTTATCCTTCCTGTCTTGACGAATTCTGCTTCCTTTGGCTTGTGGGTTGCCATGTATCTTCTTGCCGCGTCGAGAACTGCGTACTTTTCCTCGCTTAGCACGAATTCGGGGGGGAGCACGTAGTAGAAGTATTCGGCAGTGTCTGTGAGCTTGAATATCTCTATTTCTATGTCGCCCACGTTGTAGCGCTTGACGGACTTGCCGTTCTCAGGGGGCGTTATCATGTACCTTGTGAGCATGAAGTTTGGCCTCACGCTTGGGACGAATATCTCCCTGTATATGGACCTGTCTCCTATGTGGTAGCCTGCGATGTGGGGCTTTGCCACCTGGATGAGCTGGGTATTGTCTAGTTTTGTCTTTATGACGTCAAGAACGTTTTTGAGGTAATCTCCATAGAAATCGTGGGCGCTCTTGTAGCGAGTACTCTTCATCTTTATCCTGACGCGCCTTGTCTCCCTGACCAGTTCCACGTATGCTCCTACAGGGTCCCTTCTGAGGGTGTTTAAAACAATGTCCTGCACCCTCGCGTTCATTTCCGGGAGGAGCTTTCTTTGCAGGTTGTCGGAGATCTTTACCCTCGACATCAGCCTCTCGTGTACGACATCCTCTATTACTTTTGCTATCTCCACGAGCATCTTCGTCTGGTCCGGGCCGTACTCGTACTCCCTGTCCTTTGTGAGAATTATTGTGTTGACGTTTTTTACTTCCAGTATCTTGTCGAAGACGTCTGCCATGCACTCGGCAAAATCCTCTATGCTCGCGCCAAAAATGGAACCAAGATAGTTTATCTTGAGCTTTTCCTCATTCTCGTCATAAGTATAATCACCTACGGCCATAGTCACGACCTTGTATGCTATTTAAAGCGCTGTGCAATATTTTATATTGTTAGACTCTAAATAAAAATACCCGGAGTGATTTGGTATGCCAGTTTTCAGTGAAGAGCAGAAAAAGAAGGGATCAGGAAGCGCGGTTCCCGTAGTAAACGAGATCGTTGGGAGGGTAAATGACAACACCAAGCGGCTCCGGCTCCTCGAGCAGAGGGAAAGGCTTCTCACTAACCGTATAAGCTCAATGGACGAGACTGTGGCAAACAAGCTGGAAGTGCTCGAAAACGCAAGGAAGGACCTGGATGTGAAAATAAAGACACTGGATGAGAAGGTGACGACTGTACAGAACACGCTTAAAGAAGTCGTAAAGCAGCTGCAGTTTCTTGTGAAGAAGAGTGATATGAAAAGGGTCGAGGAGAAGCTGAAGCTTGTCGATCCAATACTAACCCAACTTGGAAACCAGATGTCAGAGCAGAAGGGCCAGTAAAGATTTAAGTAGAGAGAAAGAGAAATATAAAGTGGTCGATGCTGATTATGTTAGGATTCGGAAAGAAAGGCGGCGGCAAGCCCGCCGGACCTCCTGGCGGTACGGGAATACCCACTCAAAAAGTGATGTCTCTTTCTTCACAGGGACTTTCGGAACCCGAAATTGTCAAAAGGCTCAAGGATGAAGGGCACAGCCCTATCGAAGTCGACAGGGCGATGAAGGATGCCATGAGAACTGGTGCAGGCTCAAAGGGGCAGCCAGCGCCACCCCACCCGCAGGCACAGCCTGCAGTTGCCCCGCAGCCCGCTTCTGCCCATCCGCAGCAGGCTCCAATACCGCATGCAGAACCGGCCGCTCCCGTCACACCTCAACCTGCAGTACCACAACCACATGTTCCTCAACATCCGCAACAGCAGGCACAGCCACCTGCACCAGCGTTTGGACCCCCGCGACCACAGTTTGGTGAGCAGAACAAGTTCGCACCGACCAACTGGGGAGCAGACGACGATCTTCCCGATGATGACCTGGACATGGACATGAGCAGGTTCCCAAAGGAAAAAAAGGCTGGGCCCGACTCGTTCATGTCGAGCATAGATGACAATATACCAACTGCGCCTACATCCGGAGCGGAACCAAAACCACTTCCGTTTGCAAAGACGCCGCTTCCAAAGGAAAAGGATGACAGGGCAAAGGAACTCAAGGACAGGAGAAGAAAGGAGATAGAGGAACTGACCGAAGAGATAACCGAGGAGAAATGGAAGGACATCATGAGCAGGGTGCAGCTGGTCGAGGAGAACATCGACAAGCTTTCAGGTGACATGAAAAACAGTGCCATACAGGCACAAGGCGGGGGCTCACCAAAGGAGCTAAGCGCTGTCAAGAATGAAATGGCAAACCTCAAAGAGGGTATAGAAGAGACCAACGCGAGGATAGACTCCCTTGAGGATGTTGTCAAAAGCTCGCTTGCACCCATGGTGGATTCTGTCAAGAAGTTCAACAGGATATCAAAGGCGCAGGAATCTTCTGCCACGCCCAAAAACGAGGCCAAGACTGAGCCTCCACTTCCACAAGCGCCTGAAGTCGAACCTCCTGAACAACCGACAGCGCAGCCGGAAGCTGCGTCAGCCATGCCCCCGAGGTATTCACCACAAGCTTCCAAAGAATAGAACTACGTCTGTTTCTAAAATAAGAGAAAAAGGAAAAATTACTTGTCTCCGCCTTTTTCAGGAGGAGCAGCAGCGCCGCCCTTGTCCTCACCACCGACGAACCAGAAGACTACGCCTATGATTATGATCACAAAGACCACAGTCCACAGGTCGCTACCGGTAAGCCAGTAAGGCAGATAGCTAGAGAACAGGCCTCCCTGGCCTAGGATTGCCATGAGCACCAAGTAGATTATTATCAGTACTACCAGATACTTTATCCACTTGTTCTTCTCGTCGCCAAGAAGGTCATGGATGTTGACACCAGCAAGCGCCAGTACCAGCACCAACATGAGCACGACTGTCGCAAATCCAAGCCAGACGCCCGATGCGCTGGTCAGGAATGTGTACAGCCACGTGTTGTAGCTGGAGTAGAGCATTACGAAGAATGCCAGGACGATTGCTATCAGTGCATGGACCCTACTGCCACCTAGTTTCTCTTTTCCAAAGACATACTGCATCAGCCCGTAGAGGAGTGCAAATGCCAGAAGAAACGGAAACAGGTACTGGAAGAACTCCATTCTCTGCATGTTCTGAACCATTGTTTCGAATAGTCCCATAACATTTTATTGGCCTATAACACTTATAAACCTTTCCTGTAAGGCCCATGATGCTACTTTTGGAAAAAAGAGAGAACGTCTACACCCGCGAGTTTCACGACAGCTGCAACCAGGACTATTATGATGGCCAGGACGAATACTACGGTCGTGATGAATGCGGCTGCCGTGTCGGCAAATGATGCGAACATGAAGTACGATGCAACCGTGACCACAACCGAAAGTATCACTGAAAGCATCCTCGTATCGGCCACGTACAGTATGAAAAGGACGATTGCACCGACGACCAGTACTATTATGGCGGCAACAAAGGTTCCCAGGAATGAGAGGAAAACGAAGCATATGAAAGCCACTATCAAGCCTATTATCCTGTAGATGAGCTTCTTTTTCACATTACTCGTTTTCTTCTGCAGCCTTTCAAGCCCACTTTCGGCGTACTTTCCTATCAGGTGCCTGAAAAGGTAGTAGAGCAGTATCAGAAGCAGGAAATAGGCGAGGTATGTGAAGAACCCGACGCTGCTTAAGAATTCTGTCATTGCAGAAAACGGTCCCGCAGCCATCCCATCACTTCATCTTGTATGCCGCAAATATTATAGCCAGCACTATGACGACGCCTATGAGCCACAGAAACTCCGTGTACTGCACCAGCCCGAGCCCGCCTCCAGCGTTGGCGAATGATCCTACAAGAAGGAGGAAGAGCACCATCATGACTATTATCATGGTGTTGTCCTTCTCACTCCCACTAAGCGACTTCTTGGCGAATCCCACGATGAAAACGAGCAGGAATATCACGGCAATGTAAGGAAGTATGCTGTTTATGAACTGGACCATGGAATAGCTGCTCACGCCAAAGAATGCTATGACGACGGCGACAACTGCCTTTATCGCCTTGTTCTTGAATATATTTGCACTTTCCATCCCACCGTAAGCGACAGCGAGTACTAGAAGGAAAGGTAGAAGCGTCTCCATTGTCATGAAACTGAAAGGTATCATAAGTCACCTCATGCCGCCTGCTTGGATGATCCCTGCACGTTCTGGAGTTTTTTTATGGCATTTTTCATATCATTTTCAACATCCTTGAATTTCCCGCCAAACCTAAAGCCCATCGGTCCCCTGAGTATTTCTAGGTACTGCCTTCTGAGTTCGTGGAGCCTTGATATGAGGTCTGATGCCAACCTCCATGCCTGCACGTCGCCTCTCTTTGCAGCTTTCTCGACTATTGCCACTTCCTCAAGTGCCATCTTTATTTCATTTTCGAGTGTTTTCGTCTCACCGGTAAGGTCTTTTTTTACCCTACTTGCAGCCCTTGCGAACACACTCGAGTCTCCTCCACTGCCACCAGCCATGCCAGCGACCCTTCCCTTTGCACCTCCGCCATCATCCCGTCTTCCAACGAAAGTGTGGATGAGCATCCAGAAGAACCCAAGGAAGATGAGTACATACAACCAAAGTTGCCCAAGGACCAGGAAGAGATGGTACAGTCCCTGAATGATTATGAATGCGAATATGGCAACGGCTATCAGGATCCTAAACCCCTTTGCTCGCAGCGAACCGATCGCCCCCGATACTATGTACACGAACAAGAGTATGAAGACTATCGGGAAGAATACCGCATAGAATATACCCTCAATTGGCTTGTAGGCGTACTGCTGAAACTCCTGTATGCAGGCATTGTTGCCGTAGCAGAGTAACTGCTGCAGCACATCCAGAACGCTGGCCATAATAAATAATGGCCTGCGAAAGTTTAATAAGTTTAGACCAGCTTCTATGCTAATAGGTAGGTGACAGTGGGTTCATGCTGCCCCCGTACCTGTTTATTACGCTGTTTATTACATTGTTTATCTCTGTGAGATATATCCTCTGTCCCCCTATTCCCCTAAGCATCCTCTCTGCCGCACCCGCCGTGATGCCCGTTGCGCTGTAAAGGAGGTCGAGTTCCGCGTAGAATCTCCAATATTCGGCTGCCGAAGGCTTTGCATACTTGTATATTGTATAATTCTGACCATTGGCCGTGCCGGTAGCCACGACCGACTTTTTGCCCTTTGCGCCAAAAAGTGAAAGCTCTGCATTATGATACAAAGGTGAAATCCTGTTAAAGTCCCTGATCTTTTTTGTCATTATGTCACCGTCTGTAAGTTCGTGGTAAACTCCCGCTTTCTCGGCTTCTTTGTAAACATACTCATCGCTCATGGCGACTTTCCTTATTTTTCCGGCACGCTCTTTTAATGCTAACTCGTCTCCAACTATTTTCGAGGCGACCGCATGCAATCCGTTTGTGGGCACGCTTGGGTCCTTCTCTCCATGGATCATCAGCATATATTCCTTTCCGCCATTTGCACCGCATTTGAGAGTGTAAACTTCATCAATCGTGGTGACACCGTCCTTCAGGTGGTAGAATGAGTACAGGTTCTGTATGACCTTTTTCAGGCCCGGTATGTTGTTCTGGAACGCAATCTGTCCGTTCGTGTGCTTTCCTGCGTTCATTGACTGGATAAGACCGCTCCTAAGAGAATTGTAAATTCCGCCGATAACGCTGCTTTTATCTGCAGTCGGAGATTTCCTGAGAATCTTCTCGCCCATACCATAGGCAAGCATCTTAAAAAAACTGTTACCTCTTACGCTCGTAGGCCTGTAATTGCCAGACTTTGAATTGGCTGAGACCTTATTATTCCCGTAGATGAGGTTCTCCTCTGAATACAGGTCCTTTTCATTTGGCACTTTCATAATAATCACACCTTAAGCGCGGCCTCCCGACTGCTTTAAGCTGATTTCCTCTGCTTCGAGAGCATAGAGCATGCTGGTTTTCCTCTCTTCTGCGAAAGGGTCAAGACCCTTCTGGGTGACGAGAGATAGCAGTAGGTCTACATCTTTTCCGTACTTCTTTTTCGCGACCTTTTGCATCTTTACGTTCATCATATCATCCCTACCCAACGTTTCTGTAGTTCCTGTGACTTCCTATGCTCGGGCCCCTTATCGCAGGATCGAGCTCTATTGTCTTGCCACCGCTACCCGTGTCATTCAAGTAGTTTCTCTTGTTAAGGACCCTGTAGACGAAATTGGCCACCTTATTCGTCTTTGTTTCATTATTGGCGAAAATGTATCCATCCCTCTCCGCGTCATTCTCGTCATCAACACCGTTCATGTGTGCTCTTTCATGTCCCCATGTGACAAGATATTGCCAGTACCTTTTTGCAAGCTTCGCTGCATCTTTCCAAGATCCACTGTGGTACTTGTTCTCACATTCCTCCTTGTCATCCATAAGATCGTCTGCTATGTGTATTCCAAGGTATTCACCTGCTCTCACAGCAGCACCGTAGACGTATCTGCCCATGTTGTCGGTCATCTTCTGAAGCCACGTCTGTCCAGCACGCTTTGGAGTGTATTTTTCGCTGAATCTGCCATCATCGGAATAAATGGACGGTCTACCTATCGTTTCGTTGTCGTTAAGAGGGTATATACTGTCCATGTTACCAGGTCTCGAGAAGACATATTTTTTCTCGACCCTGGCAACAGCACCACGATTTGCAATTTCACCGAGAATCTTACTACCTGTCTTTATTGCACTTGTGGCAATATCCTTGACAATCCTTGGTTTTACGACAGTAGGATCAATTCCGTCTTCATAAAGAGCGCCTGTGCTATCCTTTACCCAGCTTCCATCCCCAGTAACGTTTTTTCCTGTCATTTTTACACCTAACTATTTTCATTCCTGTATAGTAGTTATTTTAAGTATTTATAAAGGTTGTTATGTGTCACTTGTTGTCGATTTCACCCCGAAAAACGGGTGTTTTTTGCCCTAATTCAGGCTTATGTCACCGTAAACGTCTGATATCACAGTATTATACAATCCTGATCTTCCCTTCTTCGCGGCAATCCTGCTTCCTTTTGAAAGATCATACATGTAATCACCTTTGCCAAAAGTTTCAGTGTCAACTGAAAGCTTACCTGTGCTAAGATTGTCTCCCTTGAGATCGGCATGAATGTAACCCTCACTGTGCACTTTTTTCAGGTTACCGAAAATCTCAATCAAAGATGTGTAATCATTATTTTCTAAAGCCTTGCCAAAATTTATGCCGCCGCTAAAGTAATCCTGCCTTATCGCATCGTCTGCTATCTTCTCTGTCTCCGGGAAGAATTCCGGGAACTCCCTGTAAGCATTGACACAAGCGTCTATTCTCTCGTCTACTTTCCAGTGTTTGTGAGGACTGTCGCCACGGAAATCATTATTAAGAACCTTGATAACACTATCGTAATTATTTCCAGAACGATATACCTTCTGGTTATTTCCACCGATCTGTACAAGATTTTCAGTACTATAGTTCATTATTATCACTTAATAATAGTTAATTTATAGGTTTATAAACCTTATCATTAGTCGCTTGTTATCGATTTTGACCTCAAAAATGGCCATTTTTTGGTGTTTTTCGCTGATTTATTAATCGGTATCAAGAGGCGCTATTTACAAAACGTGGAAAACTACAAAGACTGGAGAAATTCTTCCTCAGTGAAATGCATTTTTCCTGGAAGTACGAGGACTGACGGAGGATCAAGTGGCCTCTTGAGTAGTTCGAGTGCCTTGTTGTACATTATCGTTCTTTCGGAAGAACCGATACCATGTGCTGCTATGAAGCGCTTGTCAGAATCTATAAGTCCTTTCTTTTTTTCTTGTTCGATCTTCATTAGGATTTCGAGACCCTCGCTTGTGTCCATGTCTATGTCCAGGAGGAAAAGCGTGTGCATTCCAAGCTCCTTGTTCTGGACCGCTGCGTCATAAAAAGACGTCGGCGAATAGTCCTTTGCTTGCCTGACGATAGTGACGGTCTTTCCGAAGTTGTAGAGACTAAGTCCCGTCTCGGCAACTGCAGTTAGTATTGAAGAGGAATGGATGATCTCGGTTTTGACGTTTTGTTCCCTGGCTTCCATGAGGACGTTTAGGTGGGTTGTGGCACTTAGCGGATCTCCCGGTACGAGTATTGCAACATCGTTATTCTTGCCCAGTTTTACAAGCTGCTTGACTTCCTCCTCCATGTTCTTTCGATGTATTATCGTGATGGGCTTTCCTATCTTCTTCTCAAGCGCCTTCATGTCACCGGGCCATCTGGCAGTGTATAGCTCGGCGTAGACCTCTTTTGCCTTTTCGCAAGCCTCCAAGCCACTCAAGGTTATGTCTTTCTCGCTTCCTATACCGAGTCCTATGAGGTAGAGCATACGTTAAATTGGGCCAAACGTTTTAAATTCTTCGTTTACGGCCGGTCTTTGGATATTTCCCAGATCATGTTGAACCATTTGCGGAAGGCATCAGCTATCTGGGCGTTTTTTATGAGAAAACCAGTAGGGTATCTCTCTTTCCATAGTACTATTGCAACGCGGTCAGCGTAGATGTTCACGACACCTGGGCTTTCATAGCCTTTTGGCATCATTCTCTTTTCGAAAAGGGGTTTATTGATCCTGTTGAAATTGTCTGCATTATCGTAGAGGCTTCTCCATTTCATGCCTTTTTTGACCCGGTCACGTTCAAAGCCTGTAATGAAGTATTTCAGCTCTGTAAATATCAGTCCCTTCGCTCCCAACACCCAGACATCTTTTCCCTGCTTGAGCATGTCGGAGTGTATGGCTTTCAGCCCTTCCTTGCCCTTGAAAACGGCACCGTCTATCTCCTCTTTCTTTGTGTTCTGCATGTCCCTTAACTGCGGCAGTGCATGCTCTATTTCCCTTCCAGTCTCTTCCAGGACTTTTTTCCTTTCCTCGAGGAAATCCAGTAAAACTTCGGGCTTTGCAGCCTGGAAGTGCTTCTTGAAGTCCTTGACGACGTGTCCCACGAGTCCTTTCTGTGACAGCATTTCTAGACTCTCATATACCCTCGACCTGTGAAGGCCTGACTCCTTGACGAGCGTCCCGGCCGTGCACATACCTCTTTTAAGCAGTGCTATGTAGACCTTGGACTCGTTTCCCGTCAGCCCTGCCCTCTCCAGCATCTTCTCTATCATGATTCATGTTTCGCAGAAATTCTTTTTATTGTTATCCTTTTCCAGGAGGACACTTGTATTTTATGGCTGCATCCAAGTCAAGATTGATCATCATGGACGAATTCGAACTCGAAGCAAACGAGATGGCGACAGACAGCGATTTCGACCTTGAGCTTGGGGACATGGTCGTCAAGAAGCGCAAGCGCTTCAACATGATCTGGACCATCGGCTTCGGTGGAAACATTGGATCCGCACCGGTGATAAATGAAGGCGTGCTTTACTTCGGTGCGGCAGATTACATAGTGTATGCGGTCAATGCTTTCACGGGCGAGAAGGTATGGGAATACAAGACCAACGGAGTGATAACCGGCTGTTCGCCGCTGATACATAATGGCGTGCTGTACATAGGGTCTTACGACCGGTGCCTCCATGCAGTCAATGTTTCAGACGGATCGCTGCTCTGGATGTTCGAGACCCAGGGAGAGATATTCGCGTCAGCGACGGCGAGCGGTGACCGCATCTACTTCGGCTCAAAGGACAACAACCTTTACTGCCTGGATGCCATGACAGGTGAAATGGTATGGAAGTTCGCCGCAGCCGACACCATAGCCTCATGTCCGGCAATCCACGGGAACATGGTATTCGCAGGAAGCTACGACAACAACCTTTACGCACTCGACAAGGACACAGGACAGCTTGTATGGAAGTTTACCACGAAGGGTACAATAACCAACAAGCATCCGTTCCTTGTGGACAATGGTATCATATACTTCGGCTCACACGACAACAACCTTTACGCAGCCGACGTGGATACCGGCAGGCAGGTATGGAAGTTCAAGACTTATGACAGCGTCGTCACAAGGCCTACGATACACGAAGGTGTCATCTATTTTGCCAGCTGGGACTACAACCTGTATGCCATCAGCACTGAAGGCCGGGAGCTATGGAGGTTCAAGACGTATGACAAGATAGGGAGCATCACGCCGGTGATAGCGAATGATTCCATTTACTTCGCGTCCTCTGACAAGAACGTGTACTGCGTCGGCCTCGACGGGAAACTCCTGTGGAAATACGCGACCAATGGTCCCATATGGGCGAGCACGCCCGTGTACGGCGACATAGTCTATGCGGGCTCATGGGACTGCCACATGCACGCGCTGAACATTCACACGGGCGAGCCTTTGTGGAAATTCATGACGAGCACCGCAAACCAGTCGCCGTTCGAGGAAGACACTTACATAGAGTTCAATATCCCAAAAGAGGAAGACACTGAAGATGTGAAGAAGAGCTACGACATGAACATGTCTGATGAGGGTGAAGAGTTCGGCGGAGTGTACAAGTCCAGGATGACCTACCAGTCCTCGGACCAGTACATGGCGAAGGGAAAATACGCGACGAATGAAGAGGAGTTCTAGTTATATTTTGGATATTTGTTTGGAATGAATTTTAAGACGATTGCTCAAGCTGGTGGATATCCTTTTGAAGTTCCGTAAAATATGTTTTCGGATACGAGCCGAAGCCTGATCTAGAAATATATGGAGGTTCTAAACGTGATCTCGAATGTTGGGCATCAGGCGAAGAATCTGCACGAGACGAAATTGCATTCAGATTTTTGTTGGACCGCGAATGCACATACTCCTCAAGAGGGAGAAGGTATTTCTTTTTAGAGTCAGGTGATAGAATAATAGAGGACTGGACTGACATTGATTCATACTTTTGGACCTTTTACAGGGAAGTGGAAGGTAAGAGAATTGTACTTTCCACAGATAAGCATTAGAAATCACTTTGAAAAAATTATTTCCAAAACGTCGCCGGCTTTTATTTCATAGTCGGCACCGACTTTCTTCTTGTCGAGGTCTATGCCGCCTATGAACTTGTCAGCCATAGTGGAGTGGACTTTTGCTGCGAGCTCCTTCATAGTGGTTCCTTTCTTGACGAGGTGGACGTCGGGGAGGACGTTTCCCTTGGTGTCCGAAAGCTTGCTTATGCTCGCCACGGGATAGACCGGGATATACTTCAGCTTGTCGAAAACCATGGAATCCAGCGCCTGCTGGACACCTGTGCTTCCCTGCCTTTTCAGGACATTTTCGCGTATGAAATCCAGTGCAGCTTTCTGCTTGTCATTGAGCTTGTCCGAAACCAGTTCAAAGTCAGGATCCCCAGGGGAATATTTTATCATGCCATGCTCTGCAGCTTCCCTGAGTGCGAGTTCCAGGTCGGCGGAAACCGGTATCATGTCATCATACTCTCTTTTCATGCTCCCGTAGTTTGCCTGGGCAATCTCCTTGTCGATCTTGTTTGCTGCTATGATTATCGGTTTTGATTCCTTCCTTAAGATGGTTGCGAATTCTCGGCTTTTCATGTCGGCCTTTCTACAGGCGCGCTTTATGTCGTCCTCGTTTATTCCGAGGCCGGAAAGCTTCTCACCAAGAAGGCGTTCTACTGGTATCTTCTTCATCCTGGCAAGCGTTTCAACCTTTTCTATGTTCTTTTGTATGATTCCAAAAAGCCATTCGTCTATCTCTGTCTCAAGAACTTCTATGTTCTTTTCAGGGTCCCACGGGTCTTCTGGCTGGCACTGCTTTCCTTCGGAGTCTGTCAGTCCAGAAGCGTCAAGGACGTGAATAAGGCCGTCTGCCTGGCGCAGGTCGTCTAAGAACTGGTTTCCCAGACCCTTGCCTTCATGGGCTCCGGGGACAAGGCCTGCAACGTCAAGAAGTCTTACAGGTATCCATCTCGTACCGTCAGTACAATTAGAATTGTTGGGATTGCATGTGACGCCAAGCTTTTTACACGGACATTCAGTCTTCACGTACCCGACTGCCTGGTTTGGCTCTATTGTGGTAAACGGGTAACTTGCTATTTGTACGTCAGCAAGTGTTGCTGCCTTGAGAAACGTTGATTTTCCGCTGCTTGGTACGCCGACTATTCCTAGTAGCATAGAGTAAACTTTCCGTAGGGATATAAAAAAGGTAAATGTGAGCTTACGCTGCAACTGCGCTGTTGTAGTCTACATTCATCTTGTACTCTTTTCCGACACCAGTACCAATTAATCCTTCAATTGCACATTTGATTCTGTATCCTGTTTCGGTGTCAGCAATTCTTTTCGCACGCCTCTCTATGTAAGCCGGGTCTGTGACGCTTTCGAAGAATGGTTTATCTGGGTTTTCTTTTGCAAGCGCCCTACCATCTTCCCACCCTTTCTTCGTTTTTTCCCAGTTCTTCGGGTCTTTTCTAACATTGTGGACGTCGTCAACTGCGAATTTGCTCCAGTGCTTCTTGTCGTACCTGTTGAATTCTTTTACTTTGGTTTCAGTATACTCTTCTTCACCAATTTGATTGATGCCGCTGTCTACTTTGGTGTCAGTATACTCTTCACCAATCGCCGTGACGTCAGTAATTTCTAAACCGGCATACTTCGATTCCTTAGCTTTCTCATCACTCGGCGCTGTTACGATAACGAAATTGACATCTTTAGGGGATTTCTGAGCATCATCTTTAAATTTAGTGGTACCGATTGTATATCCAATCTCTGCATTTCCTTCCTTTAGTTTGCTTGAAGCACCGTAAAACGTCTGAAACAAATCCTCAAACGACTGTGTGCAATCAAAAAGCTCGTACTCGGGTCCAGATGCTTTCTCAGTTACTTCACTTTCAACGAGCATGTACGGACCATTTTTCAATTCTGCTAAATCAAAAGCGAATTTGAGATATCTGCTGATCAGTTTCAGATCGTCCAATTTCTTTGCCTTCCTCATATCTTCTGGAACTTGGAAATAACGCATAAGATTTGATTTTCCAGACTTGTAAACTTCATTTTCAACTTGCTTGGTTATAAAATTTTGATTTTCAGTAAGCTTTGGATGTCCCACTTCATTTTGCCTTCTATTACCGGGGTTCTTGAAATTATCCATGCTTAACGTTGGATAAAACGGTTCCCCGTTTTCTAAACAATCAAGCATAAGAATTTCGTCTATGAGCTCGGATGTAAGATGTTTTTCCATGAGCTGAAATGCATGATCCATATTCTTCATGGCACTTTCTTCATTTACCATAATAATCACTTTTTAACTACTTGCTAGTATTTAAAATATTGTATTTATAAACTTAACTGTTGGTATTCGTGCAGAAAACGTTCATTTTGAAAGCCATTTCTTCTTTTTGAACTGAACGTAAATTTCCGTGAGGTACTTGAGAGCGAAGACCCTGGAAAAAGCGATTCCAAGAAGCATGACAAGCCCAGTTACATAAATGAGCGTGGCGTCAGGATGCATCATCATGCTTGTAATGGCGTCTTCACCTGTGTATTCGGTGCCCAGTACATAGAACGCTAAAATGAGGGGTATTGTGAAAACCATGATCATCAGCGTCGTTATCACCACGCTGACAAGCCACGCCCAGAACGTTCCAAGCATCTTGCCCCTGAACGTGCCGATGCTGGATCTGATGGAATCCATGAGGCTCTTTCGGTCCAGCACGATGAACTGATTGAGGAAAAGGAACATAAGCGCAATCACTATTGAAAGTAGCGTTCCTATGTAAGGAACCACGGAAACGGAAAACGATAATACGGAAACCACTATGAGTGCCATTATGAGCGTTGGCATGCACCTGAATGCCACTCTCCAGCTTTCATCGTATTGTTTTGTGTTCTTTGACTGGTGGATCACTGCACCAGTTATCCATATGTTGACTATCATCCAAAGGCCGAATATGAAAACGCCGGTGAAAATCAGGCCGAGTCCCTCGGCGGAGACGGTCTCTCCGGCAATCGCTGCCTCCAGCAGGGCAGCATTGTTTGTTGCCATGAGCAGCATGATCAGCAGTATTGCAGCGTCAGAGAAAAGAAACGGAAGGAACCTTTTTGGTGACACAGAGAACTTGAGGCTTGGGTTTATGGGATTTACCCACTTTATCTCCGATAGCGTGGCGAGTGATTCACGCATGCATTTTTTCATGCCATTGTCACACTTTTTGGTCATATTACATGTTTGGGAGGCTTGCTTATAAATTGCTCCAATAAATGCAATGTAATATAAATCTAATTGTAAAAGGTTTTTGGTATGAAAACTCCAGTATGCGAGATATGCCTGAAGTCTGGCATATTATGCAGGTCCTGTGAAGACAAGGTGAAAGGCGGTAGCGTGAGCGAGACCGAAGTGAAAGTGGCGGGACTGCTGCTTAAGCTTTCCGAAGAGAAGAAGATTCCAAAGGATGTTTCGCTCAAGAGGGTTTTGGAATCTCCCAAAATGGTCGTGATAGTCTGTGGAAAGGGGGATACTGCAAAATTCATAGGAGCCGGAGGCCATACTGTCAAGAGGCTTGAAAAAGAGATCAGCAAAAGGATAATGATCGTTGAGGAATCTTCTGATATGAAGGAATTCATTTCCAATCTCGTGAAGCCTGCGAGGGTGGTTTCCACGAGCACTGTTTACAAGGATGGTGAAGAGGTAATGAAGGTTGTGGTCAGCAAGGGCGGCCAGCGCATATCTTCAGACGACTTCAACAGCCTCATGAACATTCTTTACGGAAAGAGCGCTGAAATAGCTGGTGAGTGATACCATGCCGAAACGAATAGCGGTGATAGACAGGGAGACATGTAAGCCCACTGTTTGCAGTCATCTCTGCAAACGTGTGTGTCCAGTGAACAGGACCGACGAGGACTGCATAATCATAAACAGTGAGGACAACAAGCCCAACATAGACGAGAGCCTCTGCATAGGATGCGGCATCTGCGTCAACAAGTGCCCGACGAAGGCCATAAACGTCATAAACCTTCCGGGTGAACTGAACGAAGCTCCAGTGTACAAGTATGGCAAGAACCAGTTTGAGGTGTACAGGCTTCCGATACCCAAGAGTAAGATGGTCGTTGGACTGATAGGACAAAACGGTGTCGGAAAGTCGACTGCGATAAAGATTCTTTCAGGAAAGCTGAAGCCAAACCTCGGCATGCTGGAAAAAGACGTTCCCATGGAAGAGATCATGGAAATGTTCAAAGGGTCCGAACTACAGAACTATTTCACAGACCTCGGCAAGGGAACTGTAAAGGTTGCGTACAAGCCCCAGAACATCGACGAGATACCTAAGATGTGGACGGGAAAGGTGGTGGAGCTTTTTGCAAAGATGGGCAACGAGAAAAAGCTTGAGGAACTCAAGAACATACTCAGGATAAAGGGCATGCTGGACAAGGACGTGAAGAACCTTTCCGGTGGCGAACTGCAGCTTCTTGCGGTGACTGCGACACTAATGAAGGATGCTGATTTGTATTTTTTCGACGAGCCGAGCTCGTACCTTGACGTGGAGCAGAGACTGAGGGTTGCCGCAGCGATAAGGACGCTTTCAAAAGACCACATGGTGATGGTGATAGAGCACGACCTTGCCGTAGCGGATTATCTTGCGGACCAGGTGCACATGCTTTATGGCAAGCCTGCGGTATTTGGCATCATATCGAAGCCTTACGGCGTTCGCGTCGGCATAAATACGTACCTTGAAGGTTTCATAAAAGAAGAGAACGTGAGATTTCGGGACGAGAGCATAATATTCAGCAAGACCGCTGCGCAGAGCATGAAGACAAAGCACTTCCTGACGTTTCCTAAGTTTACCAAGAAGTTCGAGAGCTTTTCCCTGGAGACGGATTCGGGAAACCTCTACAAGGGCGAGATAATAGGCATACTGGGACCAAACGCGACGGGAAAAAGCACGTTCATAAAGATGCTCACAGGTAGCGTCAAGCCTGACGAGGGAGAAGCTCCAGGGGACCTCAAGCTCGCCTACAAGCCGCAGAGGATAGAACTTGACGATAGCGAAAAAGAGCTCACGGTGAGACTTTACCTGAACAAGGAAATGGAAGACAAGTCCATGAAGCAGAGGATAGAACACATGCTGGACCTTGAAAGGCTCATGGAGAAGAAGCTTTCGACGCTTTCCGGCGGTGAGATGCAGAGCGTCATAATAGCGGGGACGCTTGGCAAGAACTTCGACATACTGCTCATGGACGAACCGACTGCATTTCTTGACGTTGAGCAGAGACTTCGTGTATCAAAACTTATCAGGGAGATAGTCGAGAACAAGGAAGTCGCTGCTTTCATAGTAGACCACGACCTGCAGATACTCGACTCCATATCAGACAGGCTCATGCTTTTCGAAGGCGAGAGGAGCGTCCGTGGTCACGGCATCTCGCCGATGAGCTCCAGGGACGCAATGAACATGTTCCTCAAGAACATCGGTATAACATTCAGGCGCGACCCGCAGACCGGACGTGCGAGAGCCAACAAGCCAGGCTCCCAGAAAGACAGCGAACAGAAGGGGAAAGGTCAGTATTATTACGTTGGATGATAACGTTTTTCTAGTCCGGGACTATGGTAAGCTTCGGGAAGACAGAGAAGCTGAAATACTCATAACTTGATATCGTTCCCTTGAACTTCACTAGCATGTCATTCATTATCCCGAGAAGCTCTTCGAGATTTCTTACTATTATCTCAAACTCGAAATCTGCACCGCCTATGGAATCGTTTATCTGGTATATGTTCAAATGGTTCTTGCAGTAGGAAAATAGTTCGTTTCTTCTTTCAGTATTGTTGAGATGAAGGTCGACCCTGTATCCCTGGTATCCGAGTTTCACCTGATCTATATCTATCTTACATCCAGCCACTATCTTCTTCTCCTTCAACTTCTTTATCCTTTCGGATATAGTATTCGGAGTCGTTCCAAGCTTGTGTGCAACCTCAACTGAAGACTGACGAACATCGGTTCCCCAAGTCTTGATTATATTCATGTCAAGCTCGTCAACTTTCTCGTCGGTTCCGGTTCCTATTACTTTTTCGACAACCCCCGTTCCATCCTTCATGAAGAACCTTTTGTTGAAATTGTGTACTGGAGAATAGATAGCTATCTTATTTTCCTTTATATTCTCCTTGAAAACAAGAAGGAAATCTTTCCAAATCTTGTGGAACTCGTTTATTCTCTTCACGCCGAAGAAGAACCCATAGTCCCATTTCCCGTGCAATTCCGCTATCGTCCAAACATGCTCCTCTTTCTTCAGATACTCGACTATCTCGTCAATCCTTACATCATCCGCGTTCTGGAACTTCAGATATACCCTGAAAGTGAAATACCCGAGTTTTGACATGTCGACTATGGCTGTGTAACCGTTTATCACTTTCTCTTTCTCTAACCTCTTTATGCGGTAGTGAACGAACTCCTTCGACCTTCCGACTACTCTCGAAAGCTTCTTCAGAGGAATACTTGCATCCTTGTCGAGCTCATAGAGTATTTTCCTGTCCCATTCGTCTAAAGTTAGTGACATTTTAATTATTTTAGTTTTCTATTTATTTAAATTATTTTAGTTAAAAATATTTCTTTCAATTTTTATATATATAAAAAATTACTCTTTAGTAACAAAAACAATTTGAAGGTGATGAAAAATGAACATATACAAGACTATGATTGGAACCATGATCGCACTGTCCGCCCTGACAGGGTGTAACAACGGTGTCAATCAGAGAGTGAATGAGTATGTCTCGGATAAGAGATACAATGGTGTGAGTGACAGTCTTACATTGACAGAGGAGGAAATGAAAAATCTTAAAAGTGAATTCAGAATGTACCGCTACAATTCAAATCTGAGGAAGGAACGTGGAAGCCACGTAAAAGATGGACCTCCGTGGGATCCCTATCCTCAAGAATAGGTGATATCATGATATTCGACAGAATCCCGGAAGTGTATCCAGGCATGTTCCCTTCAGATTATAGAATAGGAATCCATGGATGGGATTTCACAGAAAAGGAACTGCAAAAAAACAAAGGGAAGCTTCTGACGATGGATATAGACTTTGGGAATAGCTGTTTTCTCAGTTGCCCCCACTGCTTCAGACATGGAGGACTCCTTGATAAAAACAAGAAACATGACATGTCATTCAGTGATATTATTGATATAATTGAGCAAGCAAAGAAGCTGGGACTGAAAACAATTAAATTTCTAGGGGCAGGAGAACCTCTTCAGGAACCGAGATTCATCGAATTGCTTAAGTATCTGAAAAGCAAAGACATCGCCTCAGTGCTGTTCACAAAGGGTCATATAATAGGTGATGATAATCTCGCAGAAAAATACCATGGGCATGCAGGAGTGGAAAGCGGCCATAGCCTCGCAGAAAAACTCATGGAATATAATGTAACTCCTATGATAGGTTTCAGGTATCTCGACTCGAGAATGGAAGACCGAAACGTTGGCATGAAAAACTATTCAGAAAAAAGGGACCGTGCAATTGAGATACTAACGAGTATGGGTTTCAACAAACATAACCCCACACGGATGGGACTGACGCCTCTACCTACTACAAAAGAAAACCTAAAAGACGCGTTTAAAATATACAGGCTTGCAAAGAGGAGGAACATCGGTGTCGTTGTGACACCTACTATGATCAGCGGACTGTGCCATAAGCAGGATTATCTCAATTCTATAGACATAACAGACAATCAAAAGATTGAACTTTATACAAAAATATACAAATGGAACATCGAAAACGGTATACAAACAATCGATGATATCATAAGAGATGGTGTCTCAGCTTATGCAGGAGAAGCTCCATGTAATCAGGTAGGATGCGGCGTTTATGTGACACTCGATGGCACAGTGCTGAGGTGCCCCGGTGATGATATAACTATTTTCGGCAACGTTAAGGAAAAGCCGCTGAAAGGGTTATGGGAAGGTTCTGAGAACTACAAAAGAGCGGGCACATTCAACTGTCGGTGTCCACCGAAAACCGGGAAAACTATCCCTAACGGCTTCTTCGACTCAGTTCTGGAAAGGCTCATGAGAACATAGTGATTCATTTTCCAGAAATAACCTTGAACAACTCTTTTGCAGATTCCTGCGGACCCTTTGTCTCATATCCTGGAATACCAAGCCGCGTCCTGATCTGGCCGACGAATATATTCTTTTCGAAGATCTTTTTGAAGAATTTTTGTGAGAGCTTCTCGTACTCATTTTCGTACTGAAGCGGGCCGAACGGGTTGGCAAAGTATGACGTGACTATGCCAGTTTCCCCGCCGGTAGTACCCTTTGCCATCCTTGCACCTTCCTTGAAAACAGGCATTGCTTCTTCGACTGTCTTGAACCTTTCCATGATCTTCTGCTTTGCGTTGACTTCCTCGTAGTTGTTTGCATAAAGTATGAAATCTACGTGGTGACCTGCGATGACTTCTTCCATGGTAGTCACCGGAATGATCGCCCTGGCATTAATTTTCTGCGGGCTGTGGATTATTGCACGGTCCATGTTACCGAAGGCAAATCCCGGCTGGAGGTCGTCGAGGCGGACAAAAGCGCCAGTCTCCGTCCCATATGCACGTATCTTTCCATCCTTTCCTATCTCAAGTGAACCCATGTCATCGAAGATTATCTTCATTCCACGGATGTACTCGTTTCCGAGCACGCGGAAAGCCTCAAGTGTTTCGGACTTTCCTGCACCAGTATCCCCCCATATTATTACGTTGGCCTGATTGCCGTTTTTCATCTGTATCCTTACCATGGCGCCGTGTATGGGGAAAAGACCCTTCCTTATGGCGTCTGAATTGTAAAGTGTCAGCATCATCTTCTTTATGTAGCCGAAGTAGCCAAACTTGTCTTCGCCGGGAACCGCCGCTATCAGCATGTCGTTTTTCTTGTCATCGTAAAAGACTGTCGGCGGGTTGCCGAATTTCTTCAGGTGCTTCATCGGGACGCCATATGCGTATATTGCATCAGGCTTTCGCTTCAGATCTTCATCAGTGGCAAGATCGAAAAGGTTAGCAAGAGACGTACCAAGTCCCATGAACTTTGCATGGAAGAATAACAAGATGACGCTGTGCCCCACCTTTGCAGGGTAACAGAGCCAGTCACCGTTGTCGAAATCAATACCTTCCAATGGATTCTTATCGACTTTCTTGAAATAGCCCTCCCGCTTGTTCATCGGCGGGTCCAATATGAGAGGCGGTGACATGAATACCTGCCTTATGACAGGTATCCTTGATGTCTTGCTGTAAACCGGGGGGCATTCCCAGTCTCTTTCGGCTGCAATGACGCCGACGTGGCAGCCTGCAGCGACCTGCCTGTATATTCGCGGGTGGTCTCCCGTTATGTTCTCACAGATGTCCCTGTAGATCTTTCTTATCATGTTGTTGAGGCGCTCTACCGTATCGTTGAACGTCCTGTAAGGCTTCTGGTCCAGCGGGGTCTTGAGGCTGTTTTCTGAAAGGCATACGAAGAACCGCTCGAAGTTTCTCCAGTAGTTGTAAAAGCGCTCGACGAACTGGTGGAGCTTGTAGGTGTCCTTGAAGAAGACCGAGGTTTCTGGGTGCTTCTCCATTATCTCTTCCTTGCTACTGACAGAAAGCTTCTGGAGCAAGTCAAGCATGGATTCTTTCTTATCCTTTTCTGACATGCCTTTAGGGAAAATGGAAAAGAGGCTGGACTTCCTCTCCCTCAGGCGGTCCATGTATTTTCCAAGAACGTCCTTAAACATCGGGGAAAGCGCCACTTCAGGTGACGTCTCCGGAACAGAAGCATTACTGTATATAATTGCCTGCTTACCGTGGAATGCAAAATCTTTCTGTCTCATAGCGATTTAAATAATTGTAAATAAGGGCTATAAATCTTTGTTCGAAAAGCTGCAGAGGTGGGAATTCAGTTGCTCTGGCTCTCTTCCTCTTCTTCCTTGACCTTTTCCTCGACCTCTTCCCTGATGCCAAGCTTGTCCACTATTTCCTTGTACCTGTTCCTGATGGTCACTTCTGTAACGCCTATGGCATCAGCGACTTCCCTCTGGGTCTTCTTCTCGCCGCCAAGTACAGCTGCTATGTAAAGAGCAGCAGCAGCGACGCCTATCGGACCCTTACCTGAAGTCACGTCGAAGTTACTGGCCTCGTCGAGGACGTGCACGGCCCTGACCTGGACCTTTTCTGAAAGTCCAAGAAGTGATCCGAACCTTGGCACGTAATCCTGTGACTTTGCCGGAAGTATCCTCATCCCAAGCTTCCTTGCGACGTACCTGTAAGTCTTTCCTATGTCACGCCTGTTTATTCCGGAAGCCTTCGATATCTCGTCAAGAGTCCTCGGAGCGCCTTCTTCACGACATACAGTGTAAAGCAGAGCCGCGATTATGGATTCCGTGCTCCTTCCCCTGACAAGTCCTTCTTCCACAGCCTTCTCGTAAAGCTTTGCAACTTTTTCGTGGATGGCCTGTGAAAGTCCTAAGAATGATATGAGCCTCTGGAGCTCTGAGAACGCAAAGGACAAGTTCCTGTCCTTTGACTTTATCAGCCTCTTGTGCCACTTTGTAAGCCTGTAGTACTGGGCCCTCTTCTTTGGAGCAACTTTGAAAAGTTCGCCACGGCCCTTTCCCATCTCGGTGGTTATGCCCTGGTCGTGCTTTGTCGGAGTAAGCGGAGCGCCGGTCCTTACCCTTCTTGACCTCTGGTCCTCGTCAAACGCCCTCCACTCCTGGGTGACGTCGATCATTGACTCGTCAATAACAAGACCGCACTTCATACAGGAAGACTCGCCCTTGCCCGCGTCGTACTGTATATTCTCGCTTCCGCACTCAGGGCACTTCGCCTTTGCCTTTTGTTCCTTTTCCATTTTACTCCTCTTCAGTGATTATACAATAAATAGTTATATTCTTTCTCGTTTTCTATTTATAAAGATATCTGTACTGGAGTATATATTTAATTCCGGAACATTCAATGGACAGTAACGGTTTTTGACTATTTAGAAAGCTTCTTGACCGCGCTGATAATCTGCTTTTTGTCATTGTCCTCAAGTACTACCCTCTCGTTTGCGAAAAGCAGCCTTAAGTCATCTTCGTCCTGCGGCAAGGTTTCTGCTATTGCAATGATGTGCTTGTCGTGGAGCTTTTCTATCTTCCCGAGCTCTTCTAAGAGTTCCTGAACATCCTTTTCTGCCTTCTTCCTGAACTTGCTCAGGTAATCGAGTGCGTTCTTCTGCTCGTAATTGAGCTCGTTTTCCTTCTCTCTTTTCTTGATTATCTTCTTGGCTTCGTATGAAGTCACTATCCTCTCGCTCTTTATTTCCATAATATCACACCTTTACTGGAGCCAGATGCTCCGGCCTTGCAGTTATGGTCTTTTTCTTGTTACCTATGCTGACTTCGACCATGTACGCATCTCCCCTCTTTCCCGTAACAGTACCGGCTGCACCCTTGAACCTTATGTGCGGCATGCCGTTGTGAGAAGCAGGGTTAGGCATGACAGTTACCCTGTCTTCCTGCTTAAACTCCCTAAGGTACGGAGTTACCGTAAACTTGTCCCTGAGACCGCTTTTCAGCTTCCTCCGAGTTCCTGTCTTCAGTCCTCTTGATGACCTTACCATGTCAATCCCAAATCTTTATTACGTCAAGCTCCTTGACGACGGCCGGATTACCGAGCAAACCGGCAACCGAAGGCTTCGACCTTCCGTCGTCACCGCTTACCAGTTCCTTGATATATAACCCAGCTTGTCCTTTTATTTGTAACTCAAACTTTTTATTAGTTATCTTTTTCCATGAGATGGAAATAACGTCCCTTCTTCGTATTTTGTCAGCCCTCCTGTGCTCGACCCTCTGAGGTGTGCGCTGATCGATCGTGCGGCCGCTTAGTTTCTCCAGCTTTTCGATATCCTTCACGGGCTTCTCAAACTCAACCAGGGCGCGGTATGTCTTGTCGTTTTGCATGCTTTTTACATCGACTACCCCCTTTCTGTCCGTGAATTCCATGTCATAAACCTTGACTTTCTTTGACTTTGCTATCTTCACTGCCATATCGTCCAGGTCCACGCTGCGCTTCGCGGGGTTCTTTATTTCAATGACAAAAGGCCTTCCGTCAAGGCAGAGGGCGTCTATGTCCTCCCTGCCGCTTCCATGAAGGGAATGACCGTCGCCTTTTGTGGCCAACATGAAAGGCGACGCGATTATGCCTTCGACGGTCTCGTCGTACTTGTCCCACTTGGTCTGGGGAAGTCCCCTTACAAGCTTTTGGTATTTTCCCCTCACAAACAGCGGGCTTACTTCGATGTCGGTCCTTTCCTTTTCCAGGTTGAGAATAACAGTGACGTCTGGGTTGAGTGAGTCATGCTCCTTTTTTATATGATCATATATGAGCTTACCCAGCTCCCGGTTGAGCTCGCTTTTTATGGATTCGCAGTATTCGATCCCGACATTCTCCCATAGTGACTCTTCCCTTGAAACAAGGTCGGTGTTTAGGACCGTTCCGACAAGGAACGTGCTGAATTCGAGTTTCTTTAACCTTTTGGCAGTATCTGCTGCGTACTTGCCCAACTGGTCGAACGTGCCGATGCATACTGGACATTTGCCTGAGAATGGCTTTGCCTTGAGCAGCCTTCGCAATATGGATCCACGCTCTTCGTTTGTAAAGCCCGTGGATACCTGGGCAAGCTGGCGCCCGAGGCAGTGATCGCATAGGTTTTCGTTTTCCAGTACCCTTTCTGCTACTTCCAGTACTTCCTTCTTCCCAAATGGCTTTGTGTCTTTCGCTTTCATAGGTTCAATTAAATACAAGCGAGGTTATTTAAAAGTCTCTGGAAAACGTCGCAGTGTCACCGGCTTTGAGACCGTAGGCTTTGCCTGCATCCACCTCGAGCACGTAAAGCGCTTTTTCAGGCGGGGTTATCGGCAGGCACGGACCAATGGGTTCACATGGTTTTGCGTCGCTACTTATGTAAACTATTTCACGGTCGCTGTTTATCCAGACTATGTCTATTTCGAACCTCATGTCCTTCATCCAGAACGAGTGGTTCCCTTCCTTATCGAAAACAAAGAGCATGCCAGCGCCATCTCCAAGGCCGTCTCTTCCCATGAGGCCGCTGGTACGCTTATCTGGAGTGTCCGCAAGTTCGACAGAGAAGCATTTTTCTCCAATGCAGACGGTGTCTTTTGAATCTTCCTTTATGCAACCTGAAGATAGAACTAAAGAAAATACCGCTACTATCATCATTGCTTTGCCTATCATACACCCATTCCGAGCTGCTTTGCAATCTTTGCAAACGGTCCGCGCTTGAAAGCCTTGCCGCCCTTGGTCATCTTCATGACCTTCTTTATCTGCTTGTAGGATTTCATGAGGCTTCTGACCTCGTCTAGCTTGAGTCCGGAACCTGACGATATCCTCTTTATCCTCGTCGAGTTTATCATTTCTGGCTCTTCCCTTTCTTTCTTTGTCATGGAGTTTATCGCATGCTCCCATTTCTTCATCTTTCCTTCCTGCATGTCCATGAAACCTGCAGGAAGCTTCTTTTTGATAGCAGAAGATGCGCCCGGCAGCATGTCAAGCATGCCGCTCATGGAACCCATGCCTTTCATCGATTTTAACTGTTCCTTGAAATCATCCATTGTGAATTTTCCTTCGAGCATCCTCTTTGCCGCGTCCTCGTCTACGCCCGCTTCCTTGGCCTTTTCCATCAAGCCCTCGAGGTCGCCGTATCCTATGAGCCTTCCGACAAACCTCTTGGGGTCGTAGAGTTCAAGGTCTGCGACTTTTTCCCCGACCCCTATGAACTTGACACTGGCGCCGGCTGCCCTGCATGCAGCGAGTGCTGCTCCGCCTTTGGCTGTCCCGTCCATCTTGGTTATGATTATGCCGGTTATGCCGACAAGCTTTGTGAATTCGGATGCCTGCTTACCCGCGTCCTGGCCAAGCTCTGCAGGTATTACGAGGAAAACATTATCAGGCTTTACGACCTTGCTCAAGTCTTTTAGTTCCTTTGCAAGCTCCTTGTCAAGTGCGTCCCTTCCAGCAGAGTCGAAAATGAGTACGCCTTCCTTGCTCTTCTTGAGTGCGTTCTTTGCTATGTCGTGTGGCTTCTTGCCGTCCCTATACACGGGAGCGCTTATCCTCTTTCCTATCTGCTCAAGCTGGTCCTGCGCAGCAGGCCTGTATGTGTCGCATGCAACCATTCCCGTTTGCATGCCCCTTGTCTGGAACCACTTTGCAATCTTTCCGGAGGCCGTGGTCTTTCCTGCACCGAAAAGTCCTATGAGAAGTATCTTCTGCTTCTTGAGATCGATTGTGGCCTTGTCCTCACCAAGGAACCATACAAGCTCGTCGTAGAGTCCCTTGACGAGCACCTCCTTCATGGTCATGCCCTTTGGGAGCTCTTTTTTCAGGACGCGCTTTTTTATCCTTTCAGAGAGTTCGGCAACGAGTTCTATGTCAACGTCCGCGTGTATGAGCGCCCTTTGCAGCTCTATTATGAGCGCTTCCACTTTTTCCTTGTCTACAAGAGAATAACCAGTGACTTTACTGAATACCTTCTTTAGCGAATCCCCAAACGTGTCCAGAACCATACCACTTCACCAGTAAATGAATTACTTGCCTTCGATTGTAAAGCTTGCTTCACCATCAGAGCCTTCGATCGCGCTGACTATGCTTTCGCATGCCGACTCGACCTGCTCCCTGACCGTCTTTATGTCCTTTCCGCTGCTTGTTATCTGGTACTTCGGCGCGGATATGTACTTCACATCGAGTCCCTTGTCAGCAGCGTCCTTGAGTACAGACTGTATTACCTCCGTTCCATTCGGAGCAAATGACCTCAAGGTCAGCTTGGCTGTTATGTCGTAGGTCTTTTCGACAAAGTTCTTCTTTGCAATCTCAACGATTGCATCTGCCCATTTCTTGTCAATACCCTTCTCGCTGAAAAGGTCAGGGTTCCGGAGGGCAATGTCGAATGTCTTATTCAGCGAACCGAACTTGTCCTCAAGCTCGTAACCTATCTCATCATAAGTCTCGTCCAGGTTCTTTTTGAACTGCTTTCCTATCTGAACGAGGAATTTTTCAGCGTTTCTCTCCCTCTTGAATTCCTGAAGCCTCCTGTCAGCCTGGTTCTTGTTGACCTTTTTTATTGAAAGCGATATGTCACGGTCATCGACGCGCGTGACCTTGCAGACGATGAGCTGCCTTTCCTTGACGAACTCCCTTATGTCACGTACCCATCTCTTGGCAACTTCAGAAACGTGTATCATCCCTGTCTTGTTATATTCCAGCAGTTTTGCAAAAGCGGAGTTTGGATTGATCCTTGTCACTTCACAGACGACCATCTCGTCCCTTTCAGGCATTCCTCTCTTTCTCATACGATAACATAGAGAAAAGGGATATTTAAAAGCTGAACCGGTGCGGCTTATTCAACGCTTTTGGTTATTTTGCTCTGGATTTCTGCCTTGCCGCCGGTGTTCTTTGCCAGGGTCTCACCGCAGACGAGGCACTTGACGTCGCCTGACGGCTTTGAGAATATTACCTGCTCGTTCTTGCAGCCTTCACATTTTACTTTAACAAATTCTCCTGTCATATCATTTACCCGTTAATTCGAATTTCTTTGCCCTGAAGCTTCCATTGCTCATGGTGTGGCTCTTCTTGCAGTCCTTACACTTCAGCCTGATGTCAATCTTTTTCGTGGGCTTTCCGTCACCCTTAGGGTTTGGCCTTGGGAACGAACCGTATCCCTTAAGCTTTGCCTTGAACCTTCTCTGGGCTTCTGACTGCGGATGAGCCTTTCCCCTCGCTTTCCTGCTGCTTGTGCTGACTACATGTTCTGTGTGCTTCTTGCACTTCGGGCAGTAGGTGTTCTTGTTTTTTGGATACTTCATGGCCATCACAGTATCTGTAGTTATACTGGATAATGTTAATAAATGTATAGTTTTTAAAAGATGCGTATGATTAAGATTCTCGCTATCAGTAAATCGGAGAAACACAATTACTTTAGACTTGAGAAGGTGCAGGAATTCGTATCAGGTTTCAGAAAATTCCTCGTAGACATAGGCTTCGATGAACATGATGTCGGCGTTTATAGCTTCGGAAGACCGGTTGATGAACACGGTGAACCTGATGAGAATAAGGAAGATGACGTGAAGAACTATGTCGACAAGAGATTCGGATTCGATAATGATGAGTACACAATTGACGTTGTTTTCGGTAAGGAAAATATATTCGTTATGATTTTCACGAAAATAAACAGGCAAAAGGAAATAGTGGAGGGCATGAGCAAGTTTTGTTCATTTTGATGATTTTCATGAGAATGCCAGACCTTTTCAGAAAGCTCACGCGCGGTCCGCAGATAATAACGCTGAAGGACGCTGCGTTGATCTCAGCATTTACCGGCCTTTCGCCCGGGGACAAGGTGGTGGACGCCGGAGCCGGTTCTGGATTCCTTGCAATCTACATGGGAAACATCGTCAGGCCCGAAGGGAAAGTGACAACTTATGAGAAGCGCGAGGACTTTGCAAAGCTTTCTGCAAGGAATGTCAAGAAGGCGGGGCTTGAGAAGCATGTGGAAGTGAAGTGTAAGGACATCTTTGATGGCATTGACGAAAAGGACGTGGATGTCGTGACTCTGGACATGCCTGAGCCGTGGCATGCAGTGAAGAATGCATGGAAGGTGTTGAAAAAAGATGGTTATTTGGTCGGGTACGTTCCGACGATAGAACAGGTGAAGAAATTCGTTTCCGCCTGCGAAAAGGAAGGACTGAAGCACGAAAAGACTGTGGAATGCCACGTGCGGGAAATGCTTGTGAGGGAAACGGGAACAAGGCCTGAGACGAAGGGGCTCTTACACACGGCGTACATGTCATTTCTGAGAAAGTGAACAGTTGACCTTTTTGACAATCGAATCGATGGAAAGCTTTGCTTCCTTTCCTGTCTTCATGTTCCTGAGCGTGTACTTCTTTTCCTTGACTTCTTTTGGGCCGACTATCACCGTGCAGCATGCGCCCTTCTTGTTTGCGTATTCGAGCTGCTTTCTCATGTCGCGGCCCATCACGTCTGTCTCTGCACTGACCCCGCCTTGCCTAAGCTTCCTTGCGATCTCAAGTGCGTTCTTCCTGACAGAGTCGTTTACTGAAACTACGAATATGCTGCAGCTATCACCGGCGCCCTTGAACATTCCTTCGGTCTTCATTATCTCATATATGCGCTCTATTCCAAGGGAAATCCCCGTTGCAGGAGTCTCCTTTCCGCCGTAAAGTCCTATGAGGTTATCGTAACGGCCGCCGCCTGAGACTGACCCGACTTTCTTTCCCGCCTTTACCGATATCTCAAATATCGGCCCAGTGTAATATTCCAGTCCCCTCACGAGGCTGAAGTCCACGACAAGGTTTCTGTCAAAGCCGTATGACTTTGAAAGCGCTGCTATTTTCTCAAGCTCTCCCAGACCTTCTGCGGCAACTGCGATGTCACCCATCTGCTTCTTCGTCTTTTCAATTATTTCAGATGGCTTTCCCTTAACCTCGATCATCTTCATGAGCTTTGACACCGCAGACTCATCAACTCCTATCCTGCCAAGTTCCTTTACGGTCTCTTCCCTGCTCACCTTCTCCAGCTTGTCAAGGACCCTGAATGTCGCCTTTGACTGGTTTGAAGGTATGCCTACGAACTCTATGAGCCCGTTTAGTACCTTCCTGTTGTTGAGCCGGATCTCAAAGTCCTTGAAACCAAGCTTTCGCAGTGATTCGAATGCAACTGCGATACATTCGGCGTCAGCGGTCATTTTTTCCGTACCGGCGGTGTCAACATCCATCTGCATGAACTCGCGCATCCTGCCTGCCTGCGGCCTGTCATAGCGCCACACTTTTCCGATCTGGAAGCGCTTGAACGGAAGCTTCATCTGGGGATTGTTTGCCACGACACGGGAGAGTGGTACAGTGAGGTCGAACCTCAGCCCAAGCTCCCTGTCAGACTTGTCCTTGAAGTAGTATATCTCGTCCTTTACCTCGGAGCCGCCACCGCCCTTCTTTGACAAAAGCTCCCATGACTCGAACGCAGGCGTGTCAAGCTGCTCAAACCCGAAGCTGGAAAAAACCTTCCGTACAGCGTCTATTATATACTGGCGCCTGGACATTTCTTCCGGAAGGAAGTCCCTCGTTCCCCTTGGAGGCTGTAATCGTGACATATCTCTCGCCTTTATTTACTCTATAATATTGCAATATAATAAAAGGGATTTGTGAGTATTTTGAAACTACTCTAAAGTGACAATATATTTAAATAACTTACTGTCATATTTAGTTTATCAAAAAATGTTACAGCTTGCTAGCGGCGCGGGAAACATTTAAAAAGACCCGTGTTAATTAGTAAGCAGTGACAAATTGGAGATAACATGTTGGGAACACAAGAAATCCTTGACGCATTGAAGAACATCGGGCTTAACCTTTACGAGAGGAAGATTTACGTCGCACTCATCGCAAAGGGCGTGGCAACCGCAGGAGAAGTTTCTGAAATAGCAAAAGTGCCAAGGTCCAGGTCTTATGACGTTTTGGAATCACTTGCAGACAAGGGATTCGTAGTTTCACAGTCTTCAAAGCCGATCAAGTATGTTGCACTTGCACCGCAGGACGCACTGGAGAGGGCAAAGGACAACATGCAGAAGAGGCATACTGATACTCTCGACAGGATGGACAAGATGTCCAAGTCACCTGTCATGACTGAGCTTGAGGCCATATACAGCCAGGGTTTCAGCATGATACAACCTGCTGACGTTGCAGGAACGCTTAAAGGCAGTTTCTCGATCAACCAGCAAATGAAATCACTTTTCAAGAATGCAAAGAGCCACATAAACGTGATCACAAACGACGAGGGCCTTGCAGAACTTCATGCAAAGCACATGAACTCCCTTAAGAGTGCAAAGAAGAAGGGTGCCAAGATAAAGATACTCGCACCAAGTACTGATTCAAAGTCCGCAAAGGCACTATCGGTCGTTGCGGAGATGAAGAACCTCGCCAGGCCCATGGGAAGGTTATTCTCCGTGGACGGCGAGCACTTCATGATCTCACTGACGGACAGCAAGGAAGTCCACCACACCCAGGATGTCGCATTCTGGGGAGGTTCCAGCCATGTCTCGGGCGGCATATTAAGCCACATGTTCGAGAACCTTTGGGGTCAGTGAACATATTTCTTAGAACCTTGAACGCATGACTTACGTATATCGTTTAGAACGAGCCTGATACAGCTAAAAGAAACAACGGGAAAGTCCTGACAAGGGTGGTGGGGATTACCAGTCCTCGTCTTCGCCTTCTTCGTCGTCAGTCTCGTCAACCTTGTCCTCATCCTCTTCGTCGAAGTAGCGCATGTCAAAACCTCAATTAATTCTAGATTTACACAGTGGTTTAAATATGTATCACTTCAGGACACCGTTGTCATCTTACATTCTTTCACGGTATTTAGAATCAGCTTTGTGTTGGTCCTCTCGACGAAGTCGAATGTCTGAAGTTTCTTGAGCATGCTGTCCATGGACCTTGTGGACCTGAACCTTCCTATAACGAGAGCGTCGGAATCGCCCGTGGTATCATAAACCGTGTGAATGTTAGGGTGCCTTGCTATCCTCTTCTCAAGTTCAAACAGCCTTCCTTTCGATATCCTCACATCTATTATGACGTGGATATCGTAACCGAGCTTGTCGTAGTTTATCCTTGCAGTGTATCCTTCTATCACTTTCTCTTTCTCAAGGCGCTTTATCCTCTTCATGGCCGTGACGAAGCTTACACCAAGCTTTTTTCCCAGTTCCCTGACGGTTATCTTTGAGTTTTTTGTCAGCTCGTTTATGATCTTCTCGTCAATGCTGTCGATTTTCATGTTAACATCACACCATCCATTGTTACAATAACGCTATGCAAAATTATATAATTTTATTCTTTTACCAGTTATTATTTAATAATGTTAACTTTTTCATTGAAAATTTTATATTAGCATAAATAGAAAAACAAAGATGATTTACAAGAAGAACAATTCGACTATTCTGAAAGCGGCATGGGGGTGCTTTGTGTGGAAAACGAGCAGACGAATACCGTTTTAGAGAGGGCAAAAAAGGATGACGTGAAATTCGTCAACCTGTGGTTCACCGATTTCTTTGGGAACGTCAAATCCACAACGATACCGATCGAGAAGCTGGACGAGAGCCTCAGCAGGGGGACGTGGTTTGATGGAAGCAGCATACAGGGATTTGCAAGGATACACGAATCTGACATGATACTAATGCCTGACCCGAACACTTATTCACTTGTACCATGGATGCCAAAGCAGAAGGCTGTTGCAAGGATGATCTGCGACGTATACAGGCCCGACGGGAAACCATTCGAGGGCGACCCAAGGCACATACTCAAAAAGACCATGGAAGAGGCCAGACGCATGGGTTTTGTCTATAACACGGGACCTGAGTGCGAATTCTTCCTTTTCAGGATGAACGGTGAACCTACGACAGAGCCCGTGACCCACGACTTTGCAGGATACTTCGACTTTGCGCCAAGAGACCTTGCATCAGATGTCAGGAGGAACATAGTATTTGCGCTGGAAGAGATGGGACTTGAGATAGAGATGGACCATCACGAGGTGGCCCCGGGACAGCATGAAATAGACTTCAAGTACGCCGACGCGCTCACGTCAGCCGACAGCACGATAACATTGAAAGCCGCAACAAAGGCCGTCTCCCACGGCATGGGTCTTCATGCAACGTTCATGCCAAAGCCTATATTCGGCCAGAATGGATCCGGAATGCACGTCAACCAAAGCCTTTTCACGCTTAACGGAAATAATGCGTTCTTTGAAGAAAAGGATGAATACAACCTCTCACAGACTGCCAAGCACTTCATTGCAGGGCAGCTGAAACACGTAAGAGAGATCTCGGCTGTCATAAGCCCTACCGTCAACTCCTACAAGAGGCTGGTCTCGGGTTACGAGGCCCCGGTCTACGTATGCTGGGCAAACACGAACAGGTCAGCTCTCATAAGGATACCCAAATACGCCAAAGGCAGGGAGAAAAGCGTGCGTGCAGAACTGAGGTGCCCTGATCCAAGCTGCAACCCTTACCTTGCATTTGCTGCCATGCTGAAGGCCGGGCTGGAAGGTGTAAAAAACAAGACGCAGCTGACTGATCCTATCGAAGAGGACGTATACGAATTCAGTGACGAAAAACTGGAAGAGATGAACATAAGGAGCCTGCCGTCTTCGCTCAAGGCGGCGCTTGACGAGTTTAAGAAAAGCAGGATCATGGCAGAGCTGTTTGGCAGGTCGACTTTCAAGAAGTATGCGATGGCAAAGGCCAAGGAATGGAACGAATTCAGGATCGCCGTGACTGAGTGGGAAAAGAAAAAGTACTTTGACGTACTTTAAGACTTTTTCAGTTATTTCGCTTCAGGAATCTTTCACGAGTACTTTGCTTCCTATCTTCCAGTACCCGACTTCCGCGCCTGACTCGAGCTTGCCCTTCTTCTCATCCGGTATCGTCGCATCGAAGGTGCTGTAGTCCTCAAGGTCCATGAGCTGGACGAAATCGCCTGACACCGAGATCACCTGAGCCTTCTTCTTCTCTATTATCGGTACCTGTATGTTCGCGTCAGCAGGCTTTAGAAGACTTCTCTTCCTGTTGTCGAATATGCCCACGGCATCCACCCGCGCCTTTGTCGATCCGTGCTTTCCGGGCTTTGAAAGGGATATCTTGAGGGCCTTGCATGGCTCGTCGTCTATCATGAGATAGTGGCCGGGTTTTATGCCTTTCAATGTTCCAGTTTTTGTTGCCATAAATCTAATTGTCGGGACCAGTTATAAATCTTATACTTCCCCGCCTGTTGCCAATTAATAATATAAAACACCGAAACATTCTAATCATAGGAAGTGAGAAAAATGCCAGTCAAACCTATAAAGAAGGATGAATGGGCACTTGTGCTGGATTTCCTCGCAAGGGGACATTCAGGCATGCAGAGGTCGGAACCTGTAGCCCAGGTCATAGGCGAGAAGTATTTCTCGCTTCTGGAAATAATAACCAGGGAAAATGCTGCATTCAAAACCGAGGACAGGGTGTACATAGGCGAAGGAAAGAGGACAGACGTAAAGTACATAAGAAAGAGGATAAACTACGGCGAACTTACGGCTGCTGCAAAAGAAGAGCTCACGGATATCATAGAGGCGATAGTTGTCAAGAACCCAGGCACGTTCATAAACTTCTTCAATAAGTCAGGGCCGGTGACGACAAGGTTCCACCAGCTCGAACTGTTACCAGGAATAGGTAAAAGGCACCTCTGGGCGATAATAGGAGAGCGAAAGAAGAGTCCCTTCGAGTCATTCGATGACATGAAAAAGAGGGTGCCGCTCCTGCCGAACCCAGAAAAGCTCATAGTGAGAAGGGTGATGTCAGAGCTTGAGGACAAGGACAAGTACAGGATATTCGTTCCAAGGTGGGAGAAGAAGTCGGGGTGAGAATATGATAGTCAAAGATATAATGGAAAAAGAAGTCGAAAAGACCGTTGCTTCCACAACGGTTTCTGAAGCTGCCAAGATGATGAAGGGAAAGGATGTCGGCTACCTTCTCGTGGTCGAGGGCTCCAAGCTGGTGGGGATAGTGACCGAAGAGGACATCGTTGAGAAGGTCGTCAGTGAGGACAAAAAGCCCGGAGAGACAAAGATCAGTGACATAATGGTAAGCGAAGTCGTACACATAGATTCCGAGAAGACGCTTGAGGATGCCGCACAGATGATGACAGATAAGAACATAAAGAAGCTTCCGGTCGTCGACAACAAAAAGCTCATGGGCATAGTAACTGCAAAGGACGTCATAGCTGCAGAACCCAAGATGATGGAACAACTCGGGGAACTATTTCTCTTTGCAAAAAAACAGAAGAGAATGGCTGGGTAAGATATCGTTTTTCGTCTTACCTTTCTTATCCACCCTTTATAAAAGTTTGCATGCAATATTTCTAATCGGGAAGTGGATATATGTCAGTGTCGACAATCGGTATGAACAGAACGAAATGGTTGTTTGAGGATTCTTTCGTAAATGTCGAAGGAAACGTAAGCAGTGAGTTAAAAGATAATTTGAAACTCAGGACCAGACTAGCTAATGCTGGGATGGAAAACGCCATGAGAGAAGAGGGTATGCTTTCCACTGACGATGCCACGAACATGTATCTTGTAGACATAAAGACTGATGTGAAGAACGGTATTTTGAATGCATCAACCAACGGGAAGAGAATGAAAATCAACACTTCCATAATACCCACAACACGATATTATGAAATGTTACTTGATACCATTCCCGATAGGTACGATGACTGGACCATTCGTGTGAAGGATATATACGGAAATGTTGAAAACGCTTGGTACAATGTGGAGGAGACTATACAACACGAGAAGTGGCACGATAAACTCCAGTTGAACAAGATAAAGAAAAGGAATGGTAAAGTTGCCAAAAAGACGTTTGCGGATGCACTCGAAGAAGATCTGCAGTTTTACTTCAAGGACCTTGCGAGGGGATACGGACTCAACTCCAAAACGAAAAATCATTACATGAAGAGCATGGAGAAACTCGAGAGCCGGTACATGAAAGATGAAAACCTGCGTTCACAGTTCGATGATTTCGGTTCATTCCTTGCATTCATGTACTTTACGCCAATGGTGGAAGGGATCAACCAGCTGACCACGGAAAATTTTGAAAATAGAAAGAGTAACTACCAGATCCACAAGAATAAGAAGACCAACGGGTTGACCACGTATGACAAATTCACAGAAGCTGCAGCCTATGCGCTTGACAAGATGGGATATGACAATGCGCTCCAGTTCTACAGCGATTGGGTGGAAAATCCCGGACTGATGAAGAGTTATATCCATAACTTCATGAATTACAGGGGGCAGGACCTTCAGGAAAACAGAAATGATAACGTGATTCCGCTACATCCGGTAGCGCCTATCAGAAATGCCGCCTGATTTCGCCGACTTTTGTCGATTTTTCGGTATTTTTCGCTGTTTTTGGACGTTATCGAGGCAAGCTATTATTTTTCAAGCCCCAATATATATATTACATGTTAATCAGAAAAAAGTCTCTGAAGATGCAGGAAAGGCTCGGGATGAAGATTGGCGTCACGTACGGAATTTCTTCCATCCCTGTCATAAAGACCATAGACGAGGCACTGGAAGTTCTGCGTGAGCTCTACAAGGTAGGCTTCAGAGCGCTTGTGCTTCCGCCGGACCTCTTCAAGGGCATAAACGATACTACAGACCTGTACAAGGAAGCCTACGGAGACCTTCTGAGACTCAAAAACATCGCAAAGAAGTTCGGAATAGAGCTTTCTCTTCGCCAGACAAGCTTTGGTGACATACCAGACAACAGCCTTCGTATATTCTCAACTGTTGCATCTGTGATGGACTGCAGGATATTCACGATACCGCCAACGTTTTATTCGAGGATGCCCGAGCAGCAGGCACTAAAGCTGACGGTGCACAAGATAAACGAAATAGTAAACGAAATCCGCGTGAAAGCGAAGATAGGCATAGAGACCACAGGAAAACTCGGTGAACTTGGAAGCCTGGAAGACGTCATAGAGATATGCAAGAGAACGCACAACACAGAGCCTGTGATAAACTGGGCGCACCTGCATGCGAGAGGTGCAGGATGCCTAAAGACTCCTGATGACTTCAAAAGCGTCGTAGAACAGGTCAGACAGGGCGTAGGGCAGCAGTGGATAAGGGATGCCTATTTCTTCTTCTCAGGTGTCAAATACGGTCCCTCTGGCGAGATAGGTCACATGTCGTTCATGGGATCGGACCTGAAGCTGGAACATTTAATAAGAACCGCACTATCATATGGAATGAGCGGTACCATTATATTCGAAGAACCCGAGAGGGAGAAGAACATAGTGACCATGCTCGACCAACTCGGGGATATGGTAAGATGATAATAAGCATATCGGGAATGCCTGGTTCTGGAAAAAGCACTGTTGCTAAGATACTCTCGAGGCGCCTTGGGATGAAGAGGCACTACATGGGCGGGATGCGGCGTGAGATGGCAAGGAAGAAGGGAATGACAATAGAACAGCTCAACGAAGTCGGCGAGAAGGAGCACTGGACCGACAAGGAAGTCGACGATTTCCAAAGAGAGCTTGGCGAGAAGGATGACAATTTCATAATAGAGGGCAGGACCAGCTTCTTTCTCATACCTAATTCATTCAAGGTTTTCCTGGACGTTGATTCCCAGGTTGGTGCAAAGCGCATCTACGACGATGTCATGAGCAACGTCAGCAACAGAAACGAAAGCCGTTACAAAAACGTTGGGGAAACCGAAGCTGCCATAAAAAAGCGTATCGACAGTGACATCAGAAGGTACAAGAAGTACCATGACGGGGTTGACATATACGATAGGTCACATTACGACATCGTCATAAACACGACCAACATGACGCCAGAAGAGGTGGCGCAGAAGATAATTGATGGCGCCAAGGAATTCGAGAAGTGAACTACTTATTTTCCTTTATTATCTTGCCAACTTCGCGGATGAACTTCCTGACGTATTCCCTCTGAAGGAGTATGTGCTGCTTTGGAAGCTCCAGTGTCTTTCCGTCCTTTGTTATGTCCCTAAGCTTCTTTAGTTCCTTGAAAGCCTCAAGGTAGTTCTCCGATATGAGTCCGGTCTTTACGAGTTCTGATTCGAACAGCTTTGTAATGTCTGCTATCTTCTTCTTTGGCGGGAGCTTCTTTAATGTCTGCAGAAGTGTTATCGTGGTCTCCTCCATGATCGTGTATGACTTCTCTATGATGTTCTCCCTCTTCATGACCTCGATTCTTACTATGAGCTGTTGCATCCTCTTTACGAACTGCTTTGTCTTCTTTATCCACATGTCAAGTTCTGCACCGGGCATGGACTGCTTCTTTCGGTGCTCGACGTCCTTTCTCACCTTTATTATGTTTTCGAGCCAGTCAGCGTACTTGGGCTCAAGAAGCTTTATCTTTATAGTCGCCCTCCTGAGTGCCTCAGCCGCATCCGAAGGCCTTGGCGGCGTTTCCCCAAGGAACATGAGCACTGCCTGTGCGGATTCCATCATGGCATAGTAGCAGTCCTCAACAACCATGTAGGTCTTTGCGTTCTCGACGCGCTTTATCCTCTTTGGTGCCCTTTCTATGTACTTTTCGACAGCTTCCTTACTTGGCTTTATCTCTCCCATCTGGAGAAGACGCTTTATCGGAAGGAACGTGTCCTTGTCGTATATGGGAACGCCCTCCCTTATGAAGTTGAATACTATCGGGTGGCCGAGCCTTACCATGTTCCAGAATTCCGTGAGTAGGTAAGGCTGCTGGACGGAAAGCTGAGAATGAATGCCCTTTGATATCTTGACCATGTCACCGTCTATCTTGTCTTTTGCCATGGGCGTTATCTTCTGGCGGGTGTCATCGACTATGACGAAGACGTCTATGTCGGACTTGCCCTTCCATTCTTCCCTTGCAGTAGAACCGAAAAGCACAACAGACCTCACTACGGGGCCGTATTTCTTCAAAAGCTCCTTTGTGAACTTCTTGAGGATGTTTATCCTTTCCTTTTTGTCGTTGACTTCCTCTATCTTCTCTTCCTTTTCATCATGCTCTTCATCGCGCTTTCGCTCTTCTTTGAAGTCGTTGTCCACGAAACCGCTGTCATCCGGTATGTCGGAATTGCCCGCCTTTATCGATTTTTTGGATGCCATTTCCAATTATTCGCCTCAAAGAATAAAAATGTGTCCCCTGCCAGAAAACGTGCTACCTCAGCTCTTCCTTCTTGAATATTTCCCTCTTGCCCTTCTTCACGGCCTCTGTTGACAGCAGTCCCCATTCCTCCTCGGGAACGTTGAAAAGGTCCTTTAGCACGTCAAAACGGTGGTCCATCATTATCTGGCTCTGCCTGGTAACATCGAATGCGGTCTTCTCAAGGCCGTAGAATTCCAGCGGGAGTTCCTTTGGATGGGTGTCCTTTTCGAGGAATTTTGCCATGAGCTTTAAGGCGTCCACAGACTGCCTGAACGGATCGTCACCTCCGCCTCTCTCGAATATGAGGTATAGCGGACGTGTCTTGTGCCTTCCGGCACCCGCCTGCCGGATGTACCAGAGAAGTTCATAAACCTCTGTTTGGCCGAGCTCAATTGGATAATGCGAATGCAGAGGAGTCGGATACGTACAATGCACGGAATGCACTATCTTTCCGAAATCCGGGTATTTTTTCATCATCTTCTTTCCCTCTATCCAAGGATCGTATCCCTGCGTTGCCAGATGCTCGTTGTCTATGGTCATCCATATCCTGTCGGTATTGATTACATTTCTTGCGGTCTTTATGGCGGAATATATCTGCTTTGGGTGAGAAAGCATGTAACGTCCTGCATACTTTGGATCCCTGGCGTCGGGAATCTCTATTGTGATTTGCAGGTCCTTTGCTATCTTCTGGCGCTCGGGATCGTCCTTGAGTTCCTTTTTTATGTAATCGCCGTTTATCCATTCGAGGAGCGCCTTTAAGTGACCTTCCAGGAACTTTGCCCCCACCACGGCATAGAAGAACTGCTTGAACTCGCCGTCGTTGTTCTTCTCCGACTTGTCCCATGTCTTCGCGAGCCAGTTCTCGTCATTATAGTCGATCTTGTACTTGTCGAGGACATCCTTGTAGACTTCGGCCATGGAGAGCCACTGCGGGTCTTTTGTGAAGAAAAGGTAGTGTCCCATTATCTTGTAAACATCGACCAGCCTTCCCATGGTGTCGATCCTCCAGCGCCTTTCTTCGTACGTCTTCTTGACAAGCTTCTTTTTCACCATGTCGTCAAGATACTTTCTCCGAAGGCGCGACTCTTCGGTACCGGACTCCTCGCTTACCTCCTCCATTATCTTTTCCTGCTCTTCCTTCAGCTTGTTTAGAAGTAGCTGCGCCTTGTCCATGTTCTCCTTTGTGGGATTTCTCTCATAGTTATCCCTTGCCTTGTTCACGCCAAGCTCTATTTCCTTTTTTTCAACCCTTTCTTTCACAGTCGCTCCTTCCCACGCCCTCATGCGGCCGTGGGCTCTTGAGACGGCGTCGTGATAGTCCTCTTCGCTTAATATGTACTGGTCATATGGTATGTCTCCTATGTCCCTGAGATTTTTTATGAACCAGTCCCGAAGACGCTTCTCGTTGTACAGTATCTCTGAAATGAAATTCCCTGCATGGTCACACATGGTGATTGTAAGCTTTGTACCGGTGTAAGTAAGAAGCTCCACCCAGAAGTGAAGGCACGCGTGGAAGAGCACGTACTTGCAGCCGGCGTTTACGGCCGACCTCACGGACTTTTCCATGTGGTCCTGGGCATCCCTCCAGTCGGTCCTTTCGGGCATGCACATGGGAACTGTAAGGCTGCCGTGGAAGAGCACGTCGAGTCCCTGGTTCTTGGCAACGTTTCTTATTTCGATGCCTTCAGTTTCCGTTATCTCGTGCGGCGTGTCACCGGATATCTCAACGACGTCTGTACCCCTTGTGAGAGTGTAGCCTATCTTCTTTACGGTACTTGCAAGGCTGACGTCGTGTGCAATATAGTAAAGACCTGTCGTAACTCCTACTTTGAACGGCATAAAAAACACCTAAGGCGGCGGCAGCCCGGAAAGCGACCCAAACTGCTGCTTTATGTACTTTATGAGAGGGTCCGTGGTACCGCTGCCCATGTACCTACCATACACCTTGGAAAGCCTCTCGTTTGTGACGGTCTCGTAAGGACCTATACGCATGAAGTATTTCAGCACGCCCCTCATCTTGGGCTTGTTGTCAAGCATCCAGTTGTCGTACCTGTCGGTCATCTTCTTTTTCCTCTTGTTATAACTGTCCACCCATCGCCTGATGAAGAATTTCTTCTCGTCTTCTGTCATGTTGTACCTCTTCTCGACCTCAGCACGGACCTTGTCTTCGACCTCACGCACACCTATCAGCTCCTTTACGTACTTGTTCAGCCACCGTTCCTTTGCAGTTATCTCAAGCAGTACCAGCATGATCACGTTCTGCGAAACGAGGTATGGCGTAAGCATGCAGTTCCAGTCGTCTATCTCTTCCTTACCACCTTCCATCTTGAAAAGCGGGCTGAACACGTCCATGTCGTAAAAACAGTAATAGTACCTGTTGGGGCTGAGCTTTGCCTCTGACTCATAATGTTCCGGCTCGTGCCATTTCTTCAGCATCTCATCAACGACGATGATATCGTCTTCTGTCAATACCCTTGATCCCTTATGCTTTTCCTGCGTACTCAGGCCCTTCTCAATGAGCTTTTTTGCTTTCTTCCTTGTCTCTACGATCTTCACTCCGTACCTTTTCTCGATCTGTTTTGCGTGCCTTTTGACAAAGTCGTCGTAAGGCTTTATCTCACCCGTTGTCAGACCAGGCTTTCCGACCTCCTCTGCAGTGAGCACCTTCCACATGAAAAGTCTCACCCAGTACATGGAGTCCGGCTTCTGCCAGGGCTGCACTGACACGGTGAAGAGTTCGGAAGGGTTGACTTCAAGTGTGTCCTTCATCATCTTCAGGCTTGCTACATAAGGCTTTAGCCATTCCCTGTATTCGTCTATGGACTTTCTTCTTGCATCGACAAGCGTCTTGACCCTGGAATACCGCTCCTTTATGTCAGGGAAGAATATGGTCTTCCATTCCTCATACACCTTGTTCTTGGTCTTGAGGACGACTGCCTCTGCCTCTGATATGGCAAGCGTTTCCTTGATCTTTGAGGATTTGTCCCTTTCCTTCTTTTCCACATTGGACATGCGTATGAAATCCGTTATTATCGTCGGCCACCTCTTCGTCATGCTTATCATCGAGTAGCCTTCGCCCGTGTGGGCGTCTATCCTGTCAACGAAGAGCGCCCTCAGGACGTGCTCGTCCTTCTGGCCGTCCTTGAAATAATCCAGTATCTCCCTGTACTTCCTCTCGTCGTGCTTTAGGAGCTCGTAATCCGCAACTGACTGCGCGGCTGACGCAAGGCCGCTTTTTATGTGCCCTTCTACCTCCCTCTTCTTGGAAATTATCCTGCCGTACATCTCAGGATATGCCGGAGAAACAGCCATGTGTTCATCGACCTTTGAAAGGCAGTAACGAAGCTTTGGCATGGTGTATGTGAGCATCATGTAAAGCAGGTTCCCGTGGCCATAGGGGGTGGTGGCGTTGAGCATGACCTTCTGGTCTTCCGGCTGGTTGCATATGGCTTCCCCACCATTGACGACTCCCTTATGGTCCTCCTTCCACTTATCAAGCCATTCAAGAACCAGCAATTTCGGCTCGTCTGTCTTTGAAAGCAACTTGACGTCTATGTCGGTTTCGCCTGCCATATAGACTTATTGGCATAAAGTAATAAAATGTTTACTTGAGGTGTCATTTCACATGAAAACCAGAACAGCGCCTATAATGAGGGAAACCACGCCTATGAATACGCCGCCTATTGCGAGTTCCTGTTCCTGGTGCTTCTCCGAACTTGGGAAGAAGAATACGCAGAATATACCGAAAAGAAGGAGCAGTACACCGATAACAAGGCCCCACAGTCCAAACATATTTAATAATCTATCTGCAAATTAATAAAAGTAAGGGGTTTGATGACTGATGCCTATACTCGCAAGAATGAAAATGCTCATAGAGGAGGAGATTTATCCTCCAAAGGGCACTGCAAAAGGTTCTCCCCGTTCCATACACAGCTATGTCGGGCCAAACCCTGCGAAGCTGTACCCAAAATCAAGGGAACTGATCAAATCCGTGTTCAATGCGACCGACGCTGACCTCCACGAAGAAATATATGACTGGGCGAAGGGTGAGAAGGAGAAGTTCCGTGTCAGGTACTTCCTTCACAGGAACATAGACAAGTTCACTTATTTTTTCATCAGGGTTGACATCAAGGGAGAGGGTAATGAAAAGTCAGGCAAGGGTTCTGTAACCATAAGGCCGCTACTCAGGACAGAGTACCCCCAGGACACGCTTTGGCAGAGGACCATATTTTACGAGATGATCAGGGTTTTCTGGCACAGGGCGTTCTACCACAACAGGAGAAGGGAATACATACTGGAGGGAAGGAACCTGCTGTCGATGTTTCAGCACCAGATCACCGACTACTTCAGGGACTTAAGGGAACAGTATGGGTAAGCTTGTCATCACGGACGAATGTCTCGTGCCGAGAAGGCTCACGTGGATGTATTACAAGGGGCCTGATCCAATAGGTTTTCTGAAAAATTTCCCAACAACTCTTCGTTTCCAGTTTGACGTTTCAACCACGAGATGCCGCCAGAGAAAGCTCCTATGGGACTACACCGGCGATCCCATCCGTTTCTACAACGAGTGGATCGTGAAAAAAGAACTTAGCAGGTTCACAAACATGCAAATCGAGCTCAGGGCACTCGGATATGTCTCGAAAAGCAAGAAGGACGGTGATTTCAGTCTTGAGATAACAGGGGAAAACCAGCACACGTTCAAGCCGAGCAACTGGTTCACCAAGTACATATGGGTGCTTTACAATTACATGTTCTACAACAAGCTCAGGGAAAGGTACACTGCAATGTGCAGGGACTACATTGACGGCTTCATGAACTGGTGCAAGGAAAACTACAACATGAGGACTGTGACGACCCCTGATGCCATGCTGGAAGGCATGAGAGACGAGGAAGAGACCGAACGCATGGTGAAGAGGACGGGATTTGGGAAGGAAGACAAGCCGCCGTCTGGGGATGAAGAGAAGCAAGAGGCTTAGACAAGGCCTGCAATTTCTTCGTAAGGGGCATCGGTCTTCACGCCGGTGCCGCAGAAACGAGTCCTCGATGCACTGAATCCTTTGTTCTCCAGGGCTTCCATGATATCGCTTAACTTCCTGGGCGCCGACCTTCTTACCTTCAGCATGCGGTGGATGTCATAGTAGAAAGGGACTTCTTCCTCTGAAAGAGCTGTCTCAAGTTCCTTTGTCCTGCTGTATCCTGCGGCCTTCATGTCGCCTAGCATGCCTGTGCAGAATTTCCTGTCATGGATCTTTCCAGACCATAACGGCCCGATAACCTGCGTCCTTTTTCCGCAAACCGGACACTTTTCTGAAATGTCAAAAGACCTGTAGATGCACGACGGACAGTAAACCAGGAATCTTATGTCCCTGAACTGGGACGTTATCCCGCTCTTGCTTTTTTTCAGCCTTCCTATGAACCTGAAATAGTGATTCGCGTGCGAATAGAGAGGCTCGACTGATATATCATGCTTTGAGAGCTCGAGCATAGTCGACGTTATGAGCACCCTGGCACCGACCTCCTTGTAGAAATCGGTCTTAGAGTTCTTTATGCCGTACCTGGTGAAGCAAGTGGAGGGAAATGCACCGCAAAGCGCGCCGGTATCGGTTGCCGTGCATGCGATCATGGATTTGCGCTTCAGTGCAAATCCTGCATTGAACACGTAGTTTATGTGCGAGCCGAAAGGGTCTATGTCCACGAAATCGAATGCTCCAGGATGTTCCAGGAAAAGCTTGTTCGCACTCACGTTGCTGACGGTTATCTTCTTTCCAAGGCCGCTAGACCTGACGTTCTTCTTCATAACGGTGACGGCGCGGGGATTTAAGTCGTTTGCAATGATCCTTGAAATGCCCGGAACTTCCTTTGCCATGCGTATGCTTCTCACACCTGTCCCGGCTAGCGGGTCGCATACCGAAAGTCTGTTTTCGCAATCTTTTTTATAAACGCGGAGTGCCGAAAGCGTAATGTCGCGCTGGTACTCCATTGCAGGATTGTAGAACGCCTCGGCTTTTCTTGTCAAGTCCTGCCTAGGAACGGAGACCGACGCACTGCCTTCTGTAATTTTATTCATACATCTCTCTTCGACCGAAAGACAGAAAAAGTTATTCTTTATTCCTGTATTTCCAGTTCCTTTCCGATAACTTCGCCTGATATCCCCTTGGAGAACCTGGCCCTGAGTGCACCGTTGTTTCCGTGCGCAGCTGATATCTTTCCCGCTATTATCTTTCCGGATTTCGTCTTCCAGAAAATCTTCTTTCCTATAAGCGAGGAAGCGGTGCTTCTGTTATCGACGTCCTTTACGGAAAGCAGAAGCTGGTTTGTTTTCTGGGTGTTCCTGCCCTGCCTGAAATTGAGTACTTTAGCTTTCATGCTCATCGCCTGAGAAGATAATTGCAGGCAGTGTTTTTAAATGTTTTAAATAACAGGATCCATTAAGATTATGAAAGAATGGCTGCTCGTATTCATCCGCGGTTTATTCATGGGAATGGCCGACATCGTGCCGGGAGTTTCCGGGGGAACGATAGCGCTCATAACCGGCATATACGAAAGGCTTATTTTCGCATTGAAAGGTCTCAATGTGAGATTCCTGCTCTATCTGATACGCGGCGACTGGGAAAACACTAAAAAACACCTCTTCAGCATGGACCTGAAATTCCTCCTAACGCTCTTTGCAGGAATAATGACTGCATTTTTCATACTCTCACGGGTCATACGCTTCCTCATGGCTGAGCATCCGGCAAATACGTACGCATTCTTCTTCGGCCTCATACTGGCGTCCGCAGGCTTCGTGTACAAGTTCGTCGGAAAACTAGAATTAAAGGTAATCATTGCTGGTGTGCTGGGTTTTCTTTTCGCGTTCATGTTCGTTGGGATAGAAACCCTCCAGTCGACACACACACTCCCGGTCATATTCATATCGGGGATGGTTGCGGTGTGCGCAATGGTGCTTCCTGGCATATCGGGTGCGTTCATACTGTTCTTCCTCGGACAGTACGAATACATGCTGAACATGCTTTTGATGTTTGACGTACCGACGGTTGCCACGTTCATGGCCGGGGCGGTGATTGGGCTCGTCGGGATAGCAAGGGTACTCACGTACCTTCTCAAGAACCACAAATCCATGACAATGTCGTTTCTCCTCGGACTCATGCTGGGAGCGCTCCGTATGCCTTACGAGAACATACTGACGAACACGTTCTACATACCAGCTGTCATCGCCTGCGGGGTGGCTGGCTTTGCAGTGGTGGTGACGCTTGAAAAGACTGCTGACAGGATATCTGTCGAAAAGGATTAGCGCTTTATTACCTTGACGTCGTCGGTTCTCATGTCGAATATCCTCGACGGATGGCCACTGATGTGGCCGGCATCTATGACAATGTCCACGGCATTCTTAACTTCGTTTGGTATTTCTGATATCCTGCTCACAGGCGGCTGCCCGCTGAGATTGACAGACGTGGTGACGAATGGTACAGCTGCCTCTTCGACTACGTCCGTGAACGGGTGCCTTGGTATGCGAACACCTATCGTTTTTTCAGGAGAGACGACGGGTTTTGGGGATTTCGAACTGGACGGGAGTATGAGAGTGTAAGGCCCGGGAAGGAGGCTTTCTGCAAGGTCCCGGTTGGCCTTGCTGATTGTTGTGTGCGACCATACCCACTCCTTGCCCGGAGCTATGACGGAAAACATCTTGCTTTCGCTTCTGCCCTTTGCGTCAGCGATCTTTTGCACGGAACCTGAAATTTCTGCGTTGCAGCCGATTCCGTATATGGTGTCTGTTGGATAAACGAATACCTTACCGACCTTTATCGCAGAAACGACTTTCCTTTTCACGTCAGCTTTCTTCAGAACGTCTGTAAGCTTTAGAATTTCCATACCTATACAACAATTGTTGCCGACTGAATATATTCATGACAAGTAAAGTTACAAATGCCTGCCCGCGGGCAGACTAATAAGGATTCTACTCGGCTGCCATTTCTGGTACCGGTTCCGGTAGCGGCGTTGCCTCTTCGGCTGCGGCCGGCGGTGAAATGTGCTTTATCAGTATTATGTCACCAACTGCGTGAACCATCGGGAACGGGATTACGACGCCTTTCTTGTCACCCAGCATCCTGCTGAGATATGAGCCCTTGATGGCCCTGATCACAAGAGACCTGATCTTGAACCTCTTGAGGTCACACTCAACGTCTTCAACCTTTCCACAGAAGAATCCCTTGTCCGTGAAGACGTCCTTTGCGTAAGTGTCTGATATGCTGGAAACCTGTATTGCCATATTGTACCTCCTAATTAACAGTCAATTGTTATTGAGATTAAGGGTTTTTAAAATTATAATCTGCAGATATAAAAATCCATTGGAGCTTTAAGGTTTTAAATAATGAAATCAACAAAGTAAACCGTAAAAGCTGAGGTGGCCGAGTCAGGTTAAAGGCGCACATCCAATACCGTTATCGATATTGGGGCGTAAGGTTGCTAACCGTGTATGCTCCGGCATGCGAGGGTTCAAATCCCTCCCTCAGCGCTTCTTTATTTTTAAAATCCATGAGTTTCTATAACATTACATGCGCCGGTAGTCTAGTCTGGTTAGGATTCGAGCTTCCCAAGCTTGCGACCCGGGTTCAAATCCCGGCCGGCGCATACTTTTCAAATGGAATTGACCTTCTCGACGATTTCCCTTATCTTATCTCCAGCTTCAGGAGTGTCGCAGAGAGGTTGTTTGTCAGTACCGGTGAAAATGAATTTTCCTGCAATTTCGAGCTTGTTGGCATTCGCAAAATAAGTGAGGGTCTGGTCAGCCACTCTTCCCGTATCTCCGCCTGAACTTCCGCCGCCAACCACTATGAAGACGACTTTCTTTCCGCTGAGCTTGGTGCTGTTATGGAAGGTGTTTGTCCTGTCTATGAAATCCTTGAGAAGACCGGGAACGTTGTCGAAATAGTTTGGTGTGCCTATTACCAGGATGTCTGCGTTTTCCATCTTTTCATAAAGTCCCTGCATACCGTCATCGATAGGACATTTACCGTCCTTTTCGCAGGCAAGACAGCCGTTGCAGTGGCGTATGTCCAGGTCGCGAAGTTTCACAGTTTCGTTTCCAGCTTCCAGTCCTCTACTGACAGATTCCATCACATAATCTGTATTGCCCACTCTTGGACTTCCATTGATCATGAGTACTTTCACAATAACACCCGATTAAACGTGGACGGCAATAGATTTATATTTTCTTCCTGTTAAACAAAGTTAGGGCGGGCCGGTGGTCTAGTGGTTATGACGTCGCCCTAGTTTTCAGGCGTAAGCCTGCAAACGGCGAATACAAGGCGAATATCGGAGGTTCAAATCCTCCTCGGCCCACTCTATAAACAATCAAATTCTATTTTTTTGGCAGGAACGTAGAATTTGCAAAGAAGATTATATTTGTTGCTCATGCAATTTCTGCAAATGTATGGAGGCTTGCAAACCACATCTTCTGGAACATCTGCGAGGAAAAATTGTGGTCTATTTTGCGGCATTTGCCAGTCACATTTTGGAACATCGCTGTCATTCAAGTCGGGGTTCAAAGGAACATAGTCTATTTTCTTTGACAAATCTAGCATAGATTATGTTCACATTGAGATTTAAATATCAGAAATTTGCGATGTTTTGTGCCCATGTTATTCCGTAAATAGCAGCGAAGACTAGCAGGATGTTTAGAATGAATTTTCCTATGAAAGCTGCCAGCAGGAACCTCTTCCAGTCGTAATGGAACATGCCACCAAGTATGCCAGTGACATCGTCTGGAAGCGGAGTGGCTGCAAATATTATTATGAAGAAGAATCCCCTGTCCTTCTGGAACCATTTCTCACCGCGCTCTATCCACTTCTTGTCCTTCTTCTTTATTGCCTGACTGCCACCCTTCCCGATAACATACCCTGTAAGCTCGCCTATGGCCATACCTGCGCCTGATACCAGTGCCAGCAGCCACGGGTTCAGGAAAGGCGCTGCAGCGATTATGAAGACGAAACCAGGAAGCGGCAGAAAGATGGAAGCTGAAGAGAAAACGCTAACGGCAAAGACTCCTAAATAGCCGAATGTATGTATAATTCCTTCCGACCAGCCCAAGAAAGCGGCAATAAGCGTCGCCCAGTCCATAAAGTTTAATTATTTAAATAAGTTAAATAAAGACAATTGGAAAGGTGTTAAAGGGCCGGTAGATCAGCGGTAGATCGCTCGGTTGGCAATCGGGAGGCCTCGGGTTCAAATCCCGACCGGTCCATGGAGGACATGTCAATATGGAATGGGACGAAAAGAAGGTGGGTCTTTTAGTGATCGCAGCCATGCTGCTGTCGTTTGTATGGATGATAACGACAGGCATATCAGCAGCGAACATCCTGCCAGTACTTACTTTCTCGATCACGCTTTCGTTTGCGCTGGTCATCTTCGGTGACTGGTTTGGGAAGGAAGAGTGACTGAGGTAAATAAAGGTGTTATGTATGACAGATGCAGTTGTCTTTGCAACGGATCTTCACGGAGAGATACACAATTACGAGAGGCTCCTTGAGGTAGGAGCGGGAAAGAACGTGAAAGCCGTGGTGATAGGCGGCGACATAAGCCCCTTCCTTACGGCCATAGGAGACGTAGCCACGTACCAGAGGGAGTTCATAGAATTCTATCTCATACCGAGGATGAAGCAGTTCCGGGAGAAGACCGGAAAAGATGTATTCATCATGATGGGAAATGATGACATAAACCTCAACATGGACCTCCTAGAGAAAGGTGAGAAATCAGGTTCATTCACATTGCTGAACCAGAAGGTTCACAAGATAGGGGACAAGTTCATCGCAGGTTATTCTTACATAAACGAGGCACCCTTTCTCATGAAGGACTGGGAGAAGAACGAAGAGAATATCAAAAAGGACCTTGAAGAGCTCTCAAAGCTCAGCGATCCCAGGAAAACGATATACTCCATGCACGCGCCGCCGCTAGGCACGAATCTCGACGTGATATTCAGCGGGGAACACGTGGGAAGCAGCGCTATACGGGAATTCATCAAAGAGAAGCAGCCTTTCATGACATTGCATGGGCATATACACGAATCACCGCAGATGACAGGCAACTGGAAAGATGCTATCGGCGACAGTATCTCAATCAACCCCGGGAAGGGAAGCATACTGGTTTTTGATCTCAACGACATGAAGACCATGGAAGTCTTGACAGTCTGAGTGGGAAGATGGTTTTCCAGATTCTTAACAAGCTCAAGTGGAACGGCAGGCTTGGTGAGTGTATCGTAACCATGATCCACAGGGGCGCTCCCGGAGACGTGAAGGAAATAAGCGGTGGTGACATAACAGCCATTAAAAAGTCTTACTTCTCATATCAAATCAATGGAAGGGAAACTTCGATACCCCTCCACAGAGTGACTGAAATAAAAGCCGGTGGTGAAACTGCATGGAAAAGAAACATCAGAAAAGAATGACAGAAGCGTTCGGTTACAGTACTGAGGACAAATCCCTCAAAAGATGGGCAGAGATAAGAAACAGGAGAACTGTTGCAAAGAATTTCATAATAATGTCAATATGCAAAGTGCTTCCCGACACTGAGTGGAAGAACAATCTTTACAGGAAAACCGGTATGAAGATCGGTAAGAGCGTCAGCCTCTTCGGGTCCAATTTCGACATATTCTTTCCAGAAATGATAGAGATAGGCGACGGCTCTGTTGTCGGGAACAAGACTGCTATACTCACACACGAATTCCTCCCCGGCCAATGGAGGAGGGGTCCGATAAAGATTGGCAAGAACGTGACTATCGGGACGATGACCGTCGTTCTCCCGGGAGTAAAAATCGGTGACAATTCGACAGTGGCTGCTTATTCCCTTGTGAACAAGGACGTGGAACCAAACACGCTTGTCGGCGGCGTTCCCATAAAGACTCTGAAGAAGCTGAAATAAAATTTTTATTATGAATTTCTAAAAAACCAATATGCATAACCAAAAAGAGATCTGGGAGAAAGTCTATGAAGGGCATGAACTTCCTTGGATAGAAAATCCCGCTCCTGACGATTTGGTTAATGATTTCATATCTTCCTTCAAGGCCAGGAAGAGTGTGATACTAGATTATGGGTGTGCCAAGGGGCGGTATTTGCATTTATTTACGAAAGCCGGGCTTGATGTAATAGGATTGGACATTTCTGAAAATGCGTTAAACTCTGCACGTAAAAAAGTTCCAGACGTGCAACTCATCCAGGCAGAAAGTCCTTCAATATTTTTAGGAGAAAATGTATTTTTCGATGGCGTGTTTGCCTATGGCGTGATGCACCACATTGATAAAGAAATGTGGCCCGAATATATGGATTCATTTTATGAAATACTTAAACCCGGTGGAGTACTCCTTATTTCGGGGCACAGCACCGAAGATGCTGAATTCTCATCAGGATATAGGATTTCTCCGACAACAGGAAAAATATCTTATGCTGTCGATGACATTGGCAAATTTGCAGAAAATGCTTCTTTTTATGTTGGAAAAACTGGTTCTTTTGATTTCGAAGAAGCCTTTACGCAGATTCCTCGCGTTTTCAAATACTTTTTTCTACAAAAGTGATCAGGGGTTGCATTCTATCCTTGTGCGTCCGCTCTCTTCTTTGACATCGAATTTTGCTGACAGGAATTTCTCGAGTATGTGAATGTTCGTCTGGGCATGACTCGTCAGTACGGGTGCAGTGATGGCTGACTTACCCGATGCAAGGGCCATGTAGGGAAGCAGCTGGTCGCTCATGTATTCATCCACCGCAGCACCAGAACCGATAGTATCAAGCAGCTTGCTGACAGCCTCATCCGCGACTTCCTCTGCGGATTTTCCCCTTTCACCGAGACCGTCAGAACCAAGTATGCAACCCTCATCCGTCCGTGCTATGAGTACAACTCCTGAACCGTTGCACGCAGCTTCCGAATACCTCACCTTGACATTAAGATCGTAATTCATCTTCTTCAGCCTCGCCTCAACCTGACGCGCCTGCCTCTCGGCAACTCTTGGCTTCTTCAGCCCCAAGCTTGCAACTGACACGACATCAACAGATGTCACCTTTCCCTGCTTCTCAAACGTCACCGGCTTAAGCTTTTCAGGAGGGTCTATCGTCACCTTGACAACAGAACCTCCGACTGGATAGAATCCGTGCTTTATTATGTTTATCTCCGAATGGTATCCCGTTCTTCTGAGCAGTGGAAGCAGTACGAACTGAATGTACTGCAATGGCGGTGCGTATTTACCGAATGTCGCGCCGCCTTCTATGTCAATGGTCAGATTTTTCTTCGTCTTCACAGAAGCCATCATGAGCGACTGGAGAACGAGACCCACAGAACCGGCGGTCTCTATCGGCACGTGAACATGCTCTCCTGAGACTTTCCGGGGATAGAAGAGTACCTCGGTTGCGCCTATCTTCGCCCCTTCGAGACGTCCACCACACAAATCCGAAATAGCCTCAAAGCCCCTCAGGTGCTGCGTTCGCAGTCCCGGCTGCGGCCTGCCTGAACGTATGTTGTAGAGTCGTAGTGGCTTTCCTGCCATTGCCGAGAGTGCTGATGTGACGCGCACTATGGAACCGCCACCCTCCATGACCGAACCGTCTATGTCGACAAGTTTCTTCTCCATTTCATTCCTCACAATATGGATAGTTAATAATCTGCGCCTCTGTGAAGTTTTTCTCCAATTTCCATTTTGATTCCACGCCGCTAAACATTCCTCGTTCGCCTCTAAACTGGTATCCAGTTTTTCTACTCAGGACTCCTTTTTCGCAAAGTGGTTTTAGGTGATTATTTAACAAAGAATTGCTTTCCTTTTTCATTTTAAGTCCCCGATTTTTCAATTCAAATAAGATCTCTGTCGTAGTTAATTGTTCTTTACCATTCAATATTCTCAGAACTTCCCTTTTGGTACTATAATAACGTCCCTTGTTAGGTTTTGTGAATTTGGGTAATTTATTGACCGGCTTGAATTTATTTTTCACAGCATCCAAATTTTCTATAGCTAAGTAAAAATCTCTTTCCCTGCTCAATGTTGACCTGTGAACATGGGCACTCAATCCGAATTTATTGGCTATTTTCACGCAATATTTTAATATTTTTTCATCACTCTGATAAATCATTATTTGATTACCATTAAGGCTACCTTCACATTCATAGAAAGCTTTGAGGAAGTTTATTCCGAATCTTGATTCCATGAGCCAAGCCGGGAGTTTGCTTTTGCTGAATCCCAATTCTATAAGTTTGTGTGTGATCTCTGAAGGAAAATTTATACAGTATTCAGTCTTATCTCCTTCTTTTCGCTGGCAAATGTTTACAGTTTTTTTCGTTATTTTCTGGAGAATGTTTATTACATATTCTATTAATTTTAAATCGTAGTTGTAAAATGTCATTTGTTTGAATTTTGCATCTCTGAAACAACCGTCCCCTAATATATATCCGTACAATTCAGCGTATTCTTTTTCAAAGTTCATTTTTATCGTCCCATGAAACCCAATCGAGAGTACCTAAACTTGGAAAATGTCCCCATTTTTTGGTGCGACAGCGTCAAATCCCTTGTCATTCAACTCTTTTGCAAATTCCTGTGCTCTGTCCCCATGAACTAAAAATATCTTTTCTGGATTGACCTTCTTATAAAAATCTATCAAATGTTTTCTATCAGTGTGTGCACTAAAGTCAAAAGAGTGTATGGGAAACTCCGGCCTTATCTCCATTTTCATTTGATCATTTTTATATATTCCCGTTTCAAGTAAGTGTCTTCCAGGTGTTCCTTCCACCATGAAACCTGTCAGAACCATGCTGCAGTTCTTCCTCTTCGCAAGTCTCTCAACGTAAAAACTCACCGGTCCCCCCTGCATCATGCCTGAGGTGGTTATGATAACGCACGGTCCTTTGAGCGCCTCCTCCCTATCGGGCTGTTTCCTTATCCTGTGAGAGTTGTGGAAAGATTCCGAGAGTTCTCCCGGGCATGCGAATGATTTAGGATGCGAGAGTATCCTTGTAGCTGCACGTATTCCCATGCCGTCGACGTATATGGGGAATCCTATGTTCTTGAGCATGACGAGAAGCTCCTGTGTCCTGCCGACTGCGAAGGCGGGAAGAAGTGTTATGCCGTCGTTGTGGCATGTCTCCTCTATTATGGAGATCAGCTTTTCCTTGAGTGTCTTCCTGTCCGGGTGCTCCTTGTATGAATACGTGGATTCGGAAATCAGCAAGTCTACGTCCCTCACACTGTCATCTGCCCCGAACATGAGATCGGTCGGGACGAATTTTAAGTCACCGGTGTAATACACTTTCTTTCCGCGGCTCTCGATGGAAACAGACGCAGCTCCCGGTACATGACCCGCAGAAAACAGCTCAGCTGTGCTCGACCCTATCTCTTGGGGGTCCCTGAAGTTCATTATCTTCTCCTTCCTTCCCATGCGCTGTATGTCCTGGCTTGTGAATCCCGATTCCATTCCCCTCTTTCGCTGCACTTTAAGCGAGTCCTCAAGGAGCATGTGGGATATGTCAAACGTCGCGGGAGTCGCAAACACTCTTCCCTGGTAGCCCTGGCTGTAGAGTGCCGGAACGAAGCCCGAATGGTCTATGTGAGCGTGGGTTATGAAGACTCCATCAAGATCAAGCGGGGGCTGCAGAGGCCTTCCTCCGTCCTGTACTTCTATCCCGTAATCCATCAGGAATTTTTCCTTCCCAGTGTTCAGAAGAACGGACGACCTGCCCACTTCGCGGCAGCCGCCAAGAAATTTCAGTTCCATAAGAATCATTGTAGCCCGATTCTTAAGAGCTTTCAGCAAACTGAGCAGCACGTGCAGATTTTCTTCTTGACAAGGCGCTGGAAGAACATTAGGAAGAGTAGTTCCACTATACCGCCCAGAGCTGCCGGGAGGCTTGCCGAAGAACCGACGAGCACTATGGCAAAAGCCGCGGCCGTTCCTATGCTCTTGAAGCTTGCAAACAGCGTGTAGCTTATGGCTCTTTCCTTTGGCGTACATACCTTGCTTGCGACGCAGTAGACTATCGACCCAAGTATGAACGTTTTTGTTGCAAGCACCAGTACTGAGGGAAGAATGTTGACGGGGTCAGAAATGATCACAGACTGGTTCAGCCCTATTATGCTGTATATGACAAGCGCAAGACAAATGTTGACCACTGACTTCGATCCGGAGAAAAGTTTTTTTGGAAGATGCTTCAGTGCAAAGGATATTATGAGAGGAAGTATTATCAGTATAAGAAGCAGGCTCATTATCTCAAGAACGTTAACACCTAGGCCGAGGAAAAGTATCGTTATCAGCGGCGCCATGAGAAGAGCCAGCAGGTAACTGGTCACCTGCCCGCCAAGGGACACCTTCATGTCCCCTTTCAGTATGAAGGTGAACGGGACCACGTACACTGCAGGCGGCATCGCGGCTATGATGACGAAGCCTGCAAAATACGAAGGGTCCGGAACGAGGAAATATGCAAGCGTGAGTATGAGTGATGACTGCAGACCGTAGCCTATGAGAAACGCCTTCAAGGACGAGGATGCGTTTTCTGTCATGTCCTTTCTCGTGAATACGATCTCCCTGAGCGAAAGGCTCATGGCGACGACCAGAAGCGCGGTTATGTAAGGCGCCACTGACTCTGACAGCTGCGGGAGGAAAAGGCCTGCAACTATGGTCGCACCGAAAACCAGTACTGTGTTTTCAAGCAGGCTTTTCATTTTACCACAAGATTATTTTGACGTAAATATCTTTTCAATTGAACTGCTGACCTTGCTACACATGAACATGTGGGTGTAACCTAAATCCGCGGCAATCATTGCAGCAAGGAATGCCCAGTTTCCCGTAAAGGCTGAAATTGCAAATGCGGTAACATCCATTGTAAGCCTTGCCGAAAAGAATTTTGAAATTTTTCCTTTGATTTTTTTCTCATCAGAAAGGTCGCTGCCCATTTCATCTGCAATTCCTGCAAATAAGAAAACGGCGAGGATTGGTAAGTTTATTTCGGGTATTCCAAAGAGTGAGAGCATTATTATCAGCACCACCATGCCGACATAGTGGACTCTATGGTCTATTTTTCTTGTGATAATTACGCCGACCAGTACTGCAATTATCATCGATGAAACGTCACCAAAGTAAGAAATCCCAAAGGCTAGTAACGATCCGTAGATTGCGCCAATGACCGGCCCCGCAAGAATGCGCGGCTTCTTGATTTCATCAGCTATCATGTCGGCAGACCTGCTGAAGAAACCTATCAGAAAGGACACTACGATGAGCGTTATCACTCCCATCCCTCTGACTTGTAAACTGCTGCCACTACGGAACAAGCAACACCGCCTTTGCACTCCCTTTCGGTGGACTTCATCTCTATGTCACCATGTTCCTCTGACCTGTAGGACGTCATGGAGCTTATCGTTTTTTGGATGTACGCCATTACTTCCTTTTCGTTCCTTCCGAAGTGCTCGACGAAAATTCCCTTACCTTTCACATGATTTGAGCCTACCCATCCAAGACCGGCGACCGCACTCTTTCCTTTCTCGGTTTCATAGCATTCGGAAAGGACGACGTAAAGCTTATGTCCGTGGTCCTTTCCGTTCATGTCGACTTTTTCAACGACAACATCCGCGCCCTCAGGTATGACAGAACTGAGCTTTATGAGATTGTAATTCGCTATGCCTGCGTCCCACAAGGCACGGTCAAACGCAGCTATCCTAGTCGGACCTTCTCCCGTACCCCAAGTGACGCTTATCTTCATTCCAAAACCTTTGCCATTACAAGAGGGAAGATTATCGTGGCGTCGCCATACACCGTTGCTGCCGTTCCCTTCTCCTTTATCTTGCTCCAGGACTTCGCCTCGTTTGGCGTTGCGCCTGAAAGGCTGCCGTCCCACGGAGAAGATGTGGTCACATATACAGCGTAATCGAGACCATCCTTTAGTATGTTGACTCCTATTGTGTGATGCTTGGATATACCGCCTCCAAGAATTATACCACCAGTCTTTTCAGAATTTATCACAGTGTCTGCGAGTTTCATGTCACCTGCAACATCTATCTGGAAATCTTTGTTATCCTGCTTGAAGAAGTACGTCTGAAGTCCTATCGCAGAATCCGTTATACCCGGTGAGAATACAGATATTTTGTTTCTGGAAGCCCAGTGCAGGAAGGAATTCTCATCTTCAATCTTCAGTCCTATCTCGTGGATTATTTCACTCGGCGTCCAGGATTTCTTTTTTTCATAAAGCTTCCTGAAGAGCGGCTGCATGAACTTCTCAAGGTGAGTGTAACGGTCGCTTGGTATGAGTACGTTTCCCAGGCGGTTTATCTCTTCCTTGTGAAGTTCGGTATCATCAAGGTTGAAGTCTCCAAGAATGTAAGGTTTTTCTGCCCGTATTATGTCGTGGTCTATCGAGCCTCCTGTCGTGATTATAACATCCACAAACTTCTCCTTCACAAGCTTTGTTATGATTCCCCTCAGTCCGCTAGCCATCATATTAGCCGTGAAGCTGAGGAACAAAGTAACCTTTTCCTTTTTCATGGTCTTTACCAGCCTGACAGCTTCACCTATCTCGCTGGCCTGGAAACCTGAAGATGTCATCTGGTCGACAAGGTCCGACACCAACATGCCCTTCTCTATACTGTAGTCACGTATGTTTTGCATAACAATACCTCCATGGACTTACACGTTAAATGGGATAAATCTCCCTGAGAGAATCAGCTGTCGTGCTTACTAATTTAATATGTTCAAAGTCCATACTATTTAGTAAACAGGCGTGTTTTAAATCTTTGTGACTAGCATGGATACTGAAAAAAGACTTGCGCTCATAAGGGAAGTCGGGGAAGAGATAGTAACAGAAGAAGAGCTGAAAGAACTTCTCGATACAAAGAAAAAGCCAATAGCATACGATGGATTCGAGCCCAGTGGGCGCATACACGTTGCGCAAGGGATACTAAGGGCGATAAACGTCAACAAGATGATCAAGGCGGGGATCAAGTTCAAGATGCTTGTTGCAGATTGGCACGGCTGGGCAAACAACAAGCTTGGCGGGGACCTTGAAAAGATACACGTTGCAGGAGACTACATGCTTGAGGTGTGGAAGGCCACGGGGATGGACCTTGACAAAGTCGAATTCGTCAGGTCAACGGATCTCCTGAACCAGGACTCATACTGGAAAAACGTCATGCAGATTGCAAGAAGCAGTACGGTCAAGAGGATAACAAGGTGCGCACAGATAATGGGAAGAAGCGAATCTGACGCACTCTCTGCTTCCCAGATACTTTATCCATGCATGCAGGCAGCAGACATATTCGGCCTCGAATGCGATATCACGCAGCTTGGGATGGACCAGAGGAAGGTTAACATGCTTGCAAGGGAAGTTGGTCCAAAGCTTGGGCTGTGGAAGCCTGTTGTCATAAGCCATCACATGCTCATGGGACTTTCCCAGCCACCACATACGCAGGGAAACAACGTCGAGCGCGCAATTGAAATGAAGATGTCGAAGTCAAAGCCCGATTCCGCGATATTCATGGACGACACCGAAGCTGACATCAAAAGGAAGGTGTCAAAAGCCTACTGCCCGGAAAAGCAGGTTGAAGAAAATCCTATCCTCGAATACTGCAGATACATAATATTTGAAAGGTACAAAGAGATGAAGATAGAGCGGCCTGCAAAGTTTGGGGGGGACCTTCTATTTGGTTCATACAAGGAACTTGAAAGGTCGTTTTCAGACGGCGGCCTCCATCCGATGGACCTGAAAAACGCTGCCGCGTTTTACATAAACGATCTTGTAAAACCTGCAAGGGAACGCTTTGAGAAGAATCCGAAAGCACGAAAGCTCCTTGATCAGGTCAAGAGTTTCAGCGCAGCGAAATAGCCACATGATTACCATGGCAAAAGAAATCGATCCTTGGGGTAAGGAAGGAGTAAAGGACTATGAGAAGATATCAAAGGAGTTTGGAATTTCTTCGTTTTCTTCTGTCATGAAGAAACTGAAAAATCCGCATCTTCTCATGAGAAGGGGCATTGTATTTGGCCACAGGGACTTTGACAGGATAGTTTCTGCAAAAGAAGGGTATGCCATGATGACAGGGCTCATGCCTTCTGGGAAGTTTCATCTTGGTCACAAGACCCTTGCAGACCAGATAATATATCACCAAAAGGAGCTTGGTGCAAAGGTGTTCTTATGCGTTGCAGACATTGAAGCATACAACATGAGGCTTGCAAACATGGAAAAGCTGAGGGAGACTGCGATTGAAGAATACCTTTTGAATTACATAGCGCTTGGCCTTGAGCCAAAGAACTGCGATTTCTATTTCCAGAGCAGCAGGTCAGAAGACGCAGGCAAGGCAAACGCCTTTTACAGGCTTTGCGGCATGGCTGGAAAGAAGGTGACGATGAACGAACTGAGGGCCATTTACGGTGAGCTTTCTCCCGGAAAGATCATGTCCGTGATGACCCAGGTTTCCGACATCCTCCATCCACAACTTCCAGAATTCGGAGGTATAAAAAACGTCGTGATTCCGGTCGGTATAGACCAGGATCCCCACATAAGGCTTTCAAGAGACATTGCCGCAAGGTTTGAAAAGGAGCTTGGTTTCAAGCTTCCCGGAGCGACATATCACGAGTTCATGAAAGGTCTTGGCGGGGGAAAGATGTCAAGCTCTGACCCCGCATCCTACATAGCGCTCACGGACGATCCGAAATCGATCAAGAAGAAGGTCAACAAGTACGCATTCTCAGGCGGGAAGGAAACCGTCGAGGAGCACAGAAAGCACGGCGGCGACACGTGTGTTGATGTTTCTTACCAGTACCTTTATGCGCAGTTTGAGTCCGACGACAAGAAGATCAAGAAGATCAAGGAAGACTACGAATCCGGCAAGATGCTTTCGGGTGAGATGAAGCAGATACTCATAGAAAAGCTTGAAAAGTTCCTTACTGAACATCAGGAGAAGCGCGAGAAGGCTGAGGACCAGGTTCACAAGTTCTTACCCGATTTTTAAATCAATCGCGCCAAATACTCAATCGTGCGGGGGTACCCGAGCCTGGCCAAAGGGGCAGGTTGATATGACCACAACGGTCATTTCATGCCAAACTTAAGAGGATTATCTTAAGTGTCGAGAAACATTGGTTTCGATGAGATAGCCCTTAGATATCCTGTAGCTCAGTGCTTTCGCAGGTTCAAATCCTGCCCCCCGCACTCTATTTCCTTTTACCTGAATAGAAATCTTCCCATGCGCCATTTTCGTTATAAAATCCCCATTTTCCAAGTTCATTGTTGAAAGTTATACCAATTTCGATCACAAGCTTGTTATTATCACTCAACAATCCACTGACATCAGAAGAATTCACCTTTCCGGTGTAATCTCTCATATCGTATTTTGTATCAATGAAATAAAAACCTATGCGCGAAAGATAATGTATATGATAGTGGTGGACATAGAAACCACCGGCATGGAGCCTCTCAAGAACAGCATAGTAAGCATAGGCGCTCTCGACTTTGAAAATCCAGGAAAGACTTTTTATGGAGAGTGCAGGGTCGATGAGGGCGCCGAAGTGAGCAATATCGCATTGAAGATAAATGGGTTCACGAAGAAAGAGATAAAGAATCCTAAAAAACCGACATCAAAGCAGCTTCTTGAGGCTTTTGTACAGTGGATGCAGGGTATAAGAGATAAGACAATCGCAGGGGACAATATATGGTTTGACATAGGATTCCTGGAACTGAATTTCAAGAAAAACAAGATGAAGTGGCCGTTTAATAAAAAAATAGTCGAACTCCATGAAATATCCCCACTGACAGCAGGGATGCCATGGAGCCTTGATGCTGTTCTTCACATGGTGGGAATTCCGCCCAGAGATGGGGCACACAACGCGCTGGATGACGCTGAACTGACTGCAGAAGCGATGGCAAGGGTAGCTTCAGGAAAGAACATACTCAAGAAGTTCAAGAAGTATCCGATTCCCGACATATTCAAGGACGATAAGCTGAGAAATGCCGGAAAATAACAAATAGGCACGGTGGCGAACATGGCAGATTAAATAAGCAATAACGATAGATTTTAAATTATATCCAGTTCAATAGATAGAAGCTATGGCTGCATTGGTGTAATTGGTAAGCATATGGGCCTGTGGAGCCCCTGGTCCGGGTTCAAATCCCGGGTGCGGCCCTCAAGATGCTATTCAACTTTTCATTTTTCCTTCTTATGCTGAAACCTATTCTTTCCTTGAAGAAGCGTAAGTTTTTCCTGTAAATACACAATGCATATACGTTATCATGACTGCGATTAATGCTAATGTTCTCTGAATTGAAACCCGTATCATTCAATAATTTTCTGATGGATTTCAATATTGTTAGATTTTTATTGGCAGCCTTGACTGTTTTGCTAGAAACTACGGCAGAACCCTCTGAATCAAAAAATCCTCTGATAAACATAAACTTTATTTCATCATTTTCTGCTTTTAAATCAGTGCTCAATTTCAGCATGAAACGCGAACCTTTATAAATACCATTGGATAATAAATAGTTGCGAGTTTAGGCGACTAAGCGATGAACATGAGATGTGAGCTTGGAAATCATGTTTTCGAGTTTGAAGTATGTTCCTTGTGTAAGTTTTAAAGGAAAATAAAGGAGAACCGCCAAAATCTCAATTCCGGTTGATCCTGCCGGAGGTCATTGCTATCCGGATCCGACTAAGCCATGCAAGTCTTGATATTCTTCGAATGTTAGGGCAGAAAGCTCAGTAACATGTAGTTAACATGCCCTCGAGTCTGGGATAATTTCGGGAAACTGAAGCTAATACCAGATAGATAAGAAATACTGGAATGTATTCTTATCCAAAGCCTCGGTGCTCGAGGATTGGACTGCACCGGATTAGGTTGTTGCTAGGGTAACGTCCTGGCAAGCCGATAATCCGTACGAGCCTTGAGAGAGGAAGCTCGGAGATGGATTCTGAGACAAGAATCCAGGCCCCACGGGGCGCAGCAGGCGCGAAACTTTCCCAATGCACGCAAGTGTGAGGAAGGGATCTGGAGTGCATTCCCGTTTAGGGGATGCTTTTGCGGAGTGTAAAAAGCTTCGAGAATAAGTGGTGGGTAAGACGGGTGCCAGCCGCCGCGGTAATACCCGCGCCACGAGTGATGACCACGTTTATTGGGCTTAAAGCGTTCGTAGCCGGTCCAGAAAGTCTTTAGTGAAATCCCGTAGCTAACTACGGGGCTTGCTAGGGAAACTTCTGGACTTGGGACCGGGAGAGGCATGGGGTACTCAAGGGGTAGGGGTAAAATCCTGTAATCCTTTGGGGACCACCGGTGGCGAAGGCGCCATGCCAGAACGGATCCGACGGTGAGGGACGAAAGCCAGGGGAGCAAAGGGGATTAGATACCCCCGTAGTCCTGGCTGTAAACGATGCCCACTAGACATTGGCAATCTCAAGGGGGTTGTCAGTGCCGTAGCGAAAGCGTTAAGTGGGCCGCCTGGGGAGTACGGTCGCAAGGCTGAAATGGAAGGAGTCTGATTTATTCATGATTTCAATCCCTTACTTGCGACGGTTAACTCAATCGGAATTTTGGATAGGGAAATTAACTTAGTATTTAGAATGATCTGTAAGATCCGTCTTTCAGACTTCTTCTACAGCATACTTAAGGGAATTGGCGGGGGAGCACACAAGGGGTGGAGGCTGCGGTTTAATTGGATTCAACGCCGGGAACCTTACCAGAGGCGACAGCAGAGTGAAGGTCCGCTTGAAGAGCGTACCAGACGCGCTGAGAAGTGGTGCATGGCCGTCGTCAGTTCGTGTCGTGAGAATTTTTGGCACGAAATGATGACCAATAATTCCGGTAAAGATGTCCTGTTAAGTCAGGTAAATTGGTATGACCGTCAGCTTTTAAGACCCAAATAAAATATCTCCGTATGGAATACCAGGTAAACTTCGAGACCTCATGGATATCAGGTTTATGGAGTGCAGACCGAGGCAGTACAGCAAAAGGTGTTGTAGCTGTTAACAATAAAGATTCAAACCTTCGGGAGGCATTCAAAAGGCTCTCACTGAAAAATTTTGACATAGATTTGTCGAAATTTCGTGAGAGAAAGATATCCGGTTATGGGGAAACGTATGAGGTTTACTTTACAAGACTGCCAGCAAGAAGATTCATAGAAGAGTTGGTCAAAAAAAGATCCGACCTTTCAAGTGAAAATAAACTTGCGTTTCTGGCAGGAAGATTCGATGGCGATGGAACTGTGGACTTCAAAAGAAGTCTACTTTGCATCTATTATGGTGTTTCGGAGGTGGAGGAAATGAAAACTGACAGGTTTATGATAGAATCTCTCGGTTTCAAGACTTCCTGCGGACCATGTGGCAAAAAGGCTCTTAGATTAAGAGTATTGAAGCCGCGTTTTTTCGCGAAGGAGATAATGATTCATGCTAAACATACGGAGAAAATAAAGGGGTTGAAAAAGCTTGTAAATAAACGGGCATACCGAGCCTAACGAACAAGACCCGCGCTTCATGTTGCTATCGTGTATTACGGTATGCGAGCACTCATGAGGGACCGCTAGCGATAAGCTAGAGGAAGGTGCGGTCGACGGCAGGTCTGTATGCTCTGAATCCTCTGGGTTACACGCGGCCTACAATGGCCGGGACAATGAGACGCAACACCGAAAGGTGAAGCTAATCTCGAAACCCGGTCTCAGTTCAGATCGAGGGCTGCAACTCGCCCTCGTGAAGCCGAAATCCCTAGTAGTCGCTGGTTAGCATCCAGCGGCGAATACGTTCCTGCTCCTTGCACACACTGCCCGTCAAGCCATCTGAGTGGATCTTTGATGAGGCTCTTTCAACTTGTGAGAGTCGAGTCAGAGTTCTGCAAGGAGGGCTAAGTCGTAAAGTGATGAGATGGGCAATATGAGCGGACTACTGTCTGCTATGACTGTACTTTGTGTGCACTTTGGAACTTCCAAATAGCACAGAGTATAGACTAAATCATCTCATTGCTCGACAAACAAGGTAGCCGTACGGGAACGTGCGGCTGGATCACCTCCTTATTTTTCAAAAAATCTTCACAAGGAACAAATCGAGCTATTGGGCCGATAGATCAGCGGAAGATCGCTCGCTTTGCATGGCAGTTTTCGTAAGATGCGACGAAAATGGTCAAAAACAGCGAGAGGCCGTGGGTTCAAAATTTGCACTAATTGGTGTGAATGGACATCCCACTCGGTCCATTTCAAGCTCGTAAATGCTGAAACGCTTAAATAAGTATTTTGGCATATGTATAATGCTTGACTGTAAGCTACACAGAGTCGATCATTTCCGGATGCGGGAAGTGGTTGGTAGCGGAAACGTGGAAGACCATGGTATCTGATTCTGTGTAGTTCATTTCAAGAAGAGATGAAACTCTCTGTCAACGATGGAGGGTGGACGATAGTGGAATAATGATTGAGTGTAAATAGTTCCGAGGCATTACCCGTAAGTTGGGCGTGCCGTTGAAGACGTGAACACCAAATGAGTTCCATGATGATTTCATAGGCGAGTCGTTTCGACCAACAGGGTCAAAATACACTATGTGGTGGATGACTTGGCTCGGGTAGCGATGAAGAGTGTGGCAAGCTGCAATAAGTCCGGGGTAGGCGCATGCAGCCTTTGAACCCGGAATGCTTCAATGGGACTTCCCATCTCTTCGAGATGATCCGTAAGGATCGCGGACGCGGTGAATTGAAACATCTTAGTAACCGCAGGAAAAGAAAGAAATCTCTATTCCCTTAGTAAAGGCGATTGAAAAGGGAACAGGACAAACCGAATCCCTACCGAAAGGATAGGGAGATGTGGGGTTTGGACTTGGGTTTGGCTTAACCATGAGACCTGAAGTCTGCTGGAAAGCAGTGCTATAGAGGGTGAAAGCCCCGTAGGGGAACTGTGGAAAGTTAATACCAAGTATCCAGAGTACCGTTCTTTGGATATGGAGCGGGAATGCGGGAGGCAATAGCTCCCAATTCTAAATATAACCTGAGACCGATAGTGCACTAGTACCGTGAGGGAAAGTTGAAAAGTATCCTTAACAGGAGCTGAAAAGATCCTGAAACCACATAGTTATAGTTAGACATGGCTTTTTGAAGTCCCTTCGAAGGAAAGGTTCGCAAGGACCAATACGAGAAGGGTGTAGAAGTTATGTCGTCCGTTTAGAAACACGCGACAAGGAGTTTACTTCCGTGGCGAATCGGTTAACAAAGGTAATCGCAGCGAAAGCAAATCGTGCGCAGCAGGTTCGTCCTGTCAGGTACGTGGGTGTGAAAGCGCCCAAGTCACGGGGGTAAGACCCGAAGCCGGTCGATCTAGTCCTGGGTAGAATGAAGCCTCGCGAAAGCGGGGTGGAGGTTCGCTACCGAAACTCAGTCACAAATGGTTCGGGTGACCTGGGGCTAGGGGTGAAAAGCCAATCGAGTCCGGCAATAGCGGGTTCCTTCCGAAATGAGTCTTAGCTCAGCCTCGCCAGAGGTTGGTAAGAGGGTAGAGATACTGACTGGGGAACCAAGGGGAGAAATCCCCAGTTTCCCTGCCAAACTCCGAATCTTTTATCACTGTAGAAGGCGGGAGTGAGGGGACGGGGTAAGCTCGTTTTCCGAGAGGGAAAGAACCCAGACTGGGGTTAAGGTCCCAAAATGACTATTAAGTGACGAAGAGTGTTTCTGACCACAGACAGTGGGGAAGTAGGCTTAGAAACAGCCATCCTTTAAAGAGTGCGTAATAGCTCACCCACCAAGGTCAGGAGCCTCGAAAATGGACGGGGCTAAATAGTCTACCGATACCTCAGACCTCGAAAGAGGGTGTAGGAAGGTGTTTCGCGGGAGCAGAAATCAGTCCGTAAGTTCTGGTGGATCCCGTGAAAACAAGAATCTTGTCGATAGTAACAGCGAAGCTGGGAAAGAAACTCAGCCGCCTGAAGGGCTAGGGTTCCTCAGCAATGATAATCAACTGAGGGTTAGCCGATCCTAAGTCATACCCTAACCGGAGTATGGCGAAAGGGAAGGGGGTTAATATTCCTCCGCTACAGGAGTACGTGCGGTGACGCAAGCTGTGCTGGTGATGTTTTAGGATAGATCAACCACGCGAGTGGCTAACGGTTGAAGCCTGGGGAGTATCTTCATGATGAGAACCAGGTGAATGCCGGAATGGCCCCCGTATGGGGGTTTGATCGGTTCCTATAACCCCTGAAAAATCAGCATGGAAGTATCTTCTGTATTCGTACCGAGAACCGTCACTGGTGTCCCGCCCTGAGAAGGGGAAGGCGTGTTGGGAGAAATCTGTTTAGGGAATTAGGCAAATTAGTCCTGTATCTTTGGTACAAGGGATGCCTACCCTCCTGACTAAGTTGGGAAGGGTAGGTCTCAGTAACAAGGGAGGTCCGACTGTTTAACAAAAACGTAGGGGGCTGCTAGCGCGAAAGCGTGCGTATAGCTCCTGAGGTCTGTCCAGTGCTGGTCGGTGAAACCTTCTTTCAAGGAGGCTAAGCCCCAGTATACGACGGCGGTAACTCTGACCGTCTTAAGGTGAGTACGTTGCCTTAATAAAATCTGGCTATTTGCGGGAACATCTCGCTAGATCTGTGATAGGATATCTCTGAAGTGATTCGGAGACGAACCCTAAAAATTCACAGAATAGAGACAATCCGCAGGAAAGACTTCTCCACACGGAGAAGAATCTTCAGAGACTATATGCCAGACACCGCAAGGTGAAGAGATAGTCCGAACCTTATGGAGACATAAGGAGGTTATCAGAAATGGTAATCCGCCTCATCAATGAGGTCACTAAAGTAACAGAAATGAGCGTAATCCCTTGCCGATTAATTGTCGGCCTGCATGAATGGCTTAACGAGATCTCCGCTGTCCCAAACAGATACCCAGTGAACTGACTCTTCCTGTGCATAAGCAGGAGACGTCCAGTGGGATGAGAAGACCCCGTAGAACTTTACTGCAGCTTGATGTTGTGGTATGGTGACCGATGCATAGCGTAGATGGGAGCGTCGTGCATGTTCTTTCGGGAGCATGTGAAGCGTCAATGTAACACCATCCTTTGGTTACTATACTGCTCAACCCTTCGGGGGACACCATCAGGTGGGCAGTTTGACTGGGGCGGTACGCCTCTGATAAAGGATCAGAGGCGCCCTATGGTTGGCTCATCGTGGTCAGAAATCACGAGAAGAGTGTAAGGGCAAAAGCCAGCCTGACAGGTTCCTTGACAAAAGGAACTTTTAGAAATGACCCTTTCTAGAAGTATTTTTGTTAAAAGGGAACCTGGCGCGAAAGCGTGGCCTAGCGATCCCCTGTGTCCTCACTATTGGGGGCCAGGTGTGTCAGAAAAGCTACCTCGGGGATAATGGAGTGGTGGCGGGCAAGAGTTCATATCGACCCCGCGCGTTGCTTCTCCGCCGTCGGCTCGGCTCCTCCTGGGCGTGCAGCAGCGCCCAAGGGTGGGGGTGTTCACCCATTAAAGAGCCACGTTAGCTGGGTTAAGTACGGTGCGAACTCAATTTGGATCTCACATAAGGACTCTGGCAATATTCGGGTTTGTCTTCTTTTGATGGTTAACCTTCAAGACCCCATTAAAAGCAGATAAACCCGTTTCCCGAACAATAATCATGGAGCCAATTTCAATCCAGAGGCATCAGATGAAAATGCTTTCATATTTTCTCGGTGCTATGAGAGACGGATGTTTCATAAGAAACGTCAAAAACTCAACATACAGGATCAGAATATACCAGAAAAATAAGAAGTGGATTGAAGAATTGGCAAAGATTTCAGAGGATTTGTTTGGTAAGAAGCCTCTTATAACCCTCGACAAGAGGGACAATGTCTGGAGTTTGATGATAAATTCCAGGCATATTTACGAGGCGATTACCAGAATGAGCAATTATCCGGGTACACAAAGCAAATGGAATACACCGGAAGTTGTATTAGATGCTCCTCTGGAAATACAAAAAGAATACGTGAAGGGATTCTTCGATTCTGAGGGAGGCGTTCCGCATGTAGAATGCGGAAACGTCGAACCAAAGAATATCAGAATACACTTCACACAATCAAACAGAGAATGTTTGGAGGGATTAAAACAAATCATTTCAGATTTTGGTATCAAGACCGGGAATATTTGTGGACCTTACTTCAAAAAGGGGTACACAAATCCGGTTTACCGTCTGAAAATTCATGGTATCAGGGAAGTTGCCAAGTTCTTTGATAATATCGGCTCTCTCCATCCGGAGAAGAGCATGAGATTATCTTTGATCAGAAAGGGTATCCAAGTTGAGGCATAAGCCAGTACGGTCTATATCTACTGGATGTGTTGGCGAACTGAGGGGAAAATGCATCAAGTACGAAAGGAACGGTGCGTTGCGGCCTCTGGTGGATCAGTTGTGAAAGCATTGCTGAGTAGCTACGCCGTTTCGGATAAGGGCTGAAAGCATCTAAGCCCGAAGCCGATCCTAAAAAGAGTTCGTCGTTCTCCAACCTGATTGGTAACTTTCAGTTCGGAGAGGAGAGCCCGATAGACTATCGGTTTAATAGGACCGGGGTGTAAGTATCAAGGCAACGAGATATTCAGCCTACGGTTACTAAAAGCTCAACACGACCCTGGTTAAAGAAACGACTCGCCTATTTCCTAATTTTTATTAGTTTACAGCCAGCCGCGGCTTTTACTACATTCTTATTCACATAATACCAAGACTTTATGATGGAGAAAAAGAGTACCATATTTGAAATGATCACAGGACTGTCACTCATAGTATTGTCAACGTTGATTTACTGGAATCTGCAGTCCTTTCCCACGTTCATGCTGTCTGTCATAACGGTAATCGGGGGTTTCTTTCTCACTTCAAGCAGGATACTGGTTCTGGTGGAGATAGGCATGCACAAAAAATGGTGGTTCTGGGCAATAATTGCTTCGTACGCTTTCCTGACGTTTAGCTTCATGCCTATATGGTGCGCAGAAAGGGTCATGGTAGGAGGAGGCTTCTTCTACTGTATAAACGAGAATTTCTGGGCATTTTTCTTCGCACATTAAGACTTAAATTGTCATTAGCCCGTTTATACTCATGATAGAACTTGAAAGGACTTTCTTGGTAAAAGCGCTGCCAGAAGGGCTTGAAAAATGCAAGTCCAAGGAAATAATCGATATATACTACCCGGAAACTGCAAAACACCCTGTTCTAAGACTCAGAAAGGACGGGGATAAGTACGAGCTGACGAAGAAGGAACCCGTGAATGAAGGCGACTCGTCGCATATGAAGGAGCAGACCATAACGCTCACGGAAGAGGAATTCGAAGCGCTTTCCAAGCTCCCGGGCAAGAGGGTCGAGAAGATCCGGTATTTCTACGAGCATGAAGGCAAAACCGCGGAAATAGACGTCTTCAGGGGTTCAATGGAAGGGCTGGTTCTCGCTGATTTCGAATTCAAGGACCATGTTGAGAAGGATTCTTTCAGTATGCCGGATTTCTGCATAGCCGATGTGACGCAGGAAGAGTTCATAGCAGGAGGCATGCTCTGCGGGAAGGTTTTTGCAGACATAGTACCCAAGCTTGCCGAACTTGGGTATGAGAAAATTCTATAAGCATTTAATCATTACATACAATTACTTTATGTTCATGATGTCGGGAAAACATTGTTTACATGGCGGGTCATCCATCAATGCATTCGGAGGGGATTTCTCCAGTGTAGGAAGCAAAGACGTAATAAGATCCGATGTTGCAGATGCCTCATACGACCCAGCGCCAGAAGTATCGGAAATGATAAGGAATCATACTACATGGCTACTTAGAAATTCGTCACAAATTCACTCCGAGGGGCTCATAGAAACGATTTCAAATACCCGCGGAATAGAAAAGGAAAACATAGCAGTTGGTGGCGGTTCTAGTAACATAATGTATGTCATTTTTCAGAATTTGCTGAAAATCGGTACCAATACCGTGACTCTCGATCCCATGTACGGGGAATATCAGCATCTCACGGAAAACATACTCAACGGAAGTGTGAAGAGGGCTAAACAGGTCAAAGATAACGGTTTCAAAATAAAGGTCGGTGACATACTCGATTCAATCAGCTCCAAAACAGATATCATTACAATAGTAAATCCGAACAATCCTACAGGTCAATATCTTGGAAAAACCGAAATCGAAAAATTGCTTGGTGAAATCCCGGAAAATACATATCTTCTGGTCGACGAAGCATACAACGGTTACATAGGAAAGAAGGAGTCAATGGAAAAGTCCGCAAGTGAGTATGAAAACCTTATAGTATTAAAGTCCATGTCGAAGGAATACGCATTAAGTGGTGTGCGTGTCGGTTATGCTTCTGCTCACAAAAATGTCATAAATAAAATATCCAAATTTCTGCCACCGTGGGGAATCGGAACCTTTGGTCAGCTGGCAGGAATAATGGCCTTGAAAAATGAAGATTATTATACTAAAATTATATCAAAGACCAAGGATATCCAGAGAAAATTCATCAGTGAAATCGGAAGAATAGAAAATTTGAAACCATACGATTCTGCCTGCAATTTCTTTCTGGTCGAACTAATGAAAAATGATGCGGAAAATGTCAGAAAAACCCTCGCTTCAAAGAACGTTTTTGTGAGGAATCCTAGATCGCAAAGTACTCATCTAGGTAACGATTTCATCAGAATAACGACACAGAGCGAAGAGCAGAATTCACGAATTCTGTCCTGTTTAAAGGATATTAAACCTTTATAAACCATTCATCCATATTCATTTTGCGCGAGCCGGGAAGGTGGTTTCGCTGGGCTCCATAACCGGCGGCCCGGTGAGGAAGTTCCACTCACCCAAAAAAACATGCTGCCGGGAGGCAGTGGCTGAGAAGCCAGCGGTGCGCACAGAAAAACAACCATCCGGTACAGAGCGATGAAACAAGAAAGAGCAGTGAATGCCGGAAGGGTGAAATAGCGGCCGACTTGGGGTGCAAGCTCTTGAAGCGCTTAGACAGATACCACCGCCTCCGTTCACCTTAAACGGTGAGGAGACGACAGAAAGTGGGCTATTCCCGGCACGTGCATCATTTTTCAGCTTTTTAAGAGGCTGAAACAAAGATAAAGTGATAATATGGCAAAGAAGCAGAACATGATGCCCCAGAGTACCGCAGGACTCATCAGGTACTTCGACGAGGGCAAGGAAGCAATAAAGATAAAGCCTGAGCACGTTCTTATTGCAGCAGGCGCTTTCATCGCGATCGAGATAATATTCAAGTTCATCTGAGCTTGCTAACTTTTTATTCAGGGAGTTACATCTCTAGTTATGAAAATACTGATAGGCACTGCGGGGATACCAGGTTCTTCCGCTGAGAGGTCGACACCGGGCGGGATAAGAAGGGTAAAGGAGCTTGGACTTCACAGCATGGAAGTGGAATTCGTGCGCGGCGTTTCCATGGGAACCGAACTTGCAGAAGAGGCGGGAAAAGCTTCCGGGGAAACCGGTGTGAAGCTTTCCGTGCATGCACCATATTACATAAACCTGTGCAATCCTGAGAAAGTGAAAGACAGTCAGAAGCGGATAATAGATTCCTGCCACCGCGGTCACCTGATGGGAGCGGAGGTCATCGTTTTCCATCCAGGCTATTATGGTAAGCTGTCCAAGGAAGAGGCCTTCGAAATGGTCGAAAACGCGTGCAAGGAGATGGCTGAAGTCATAGGTGAGAATGGATGGGATGTCAAGCTGGGGCTTGAGACTACCGGAAAAGTGTCACAGTTCGGTACCATAGACGAGATTCTTGGCATCTGCAAGGGCAATAAACACTGCTTGCCTGTGCTGGACTGGGCACATCTTTTCGCCATATATCAGGGCAATCTGGACTCCAGAGACGTGCTCTCGAAGGTAATTTCTGCCGGATTTACAAGAATTCATGCGCATTTCTCAAACATAGAGTTCACGGAGAAGGGGGAACGAAGGCACCTGACCCTTGAACACAAGCAGCCGGACTTTGAAAAAGTAGCCAAGACGTTGCTGGAAAGCGAGCTCGATGAAATAAACATAATATGCGAATCGCCTGACACAGAAGGCGACGCGCTTTTCATGAAGAAAGTGATGCAAAAACTCGGCCACAAGTTCTGACTACTTTATGGCATTTTTAAGGGCAGATGCGGCATCTTCCGGCGTCGTTATAGTAACGTTGAGACCGAAGAATTCGAATCCTGCATGCGTGACGAGCCTTGGATAGACGTGTATGTGGAAATGCCAGAAATCTGAACCGGGAAAGTTGTGATACATTATGTTGTATGGTGGGTCGTCAAAAAGCTTTGAATATGCATGGAAGAGTTTTTTTATTATCTTCGCGAGATTCATCGTCTCTTCTTCAGTCATTTCCGATATCTCTGAAAAGTGTCTCCTTGGCAATATAGTGGTCTGGTAAGGCCACGTGGATATGAATGGAGATATCACTATCCAGTCCTTGTTGTGCCTTATCACCCTCCTTCTGGCACGCGTCTCCTGCTTTATCGTGACACAGTCCCCACATTTTTTTTCTTTTTTGAAGTATTCTTCGGACTGCCTCATCTCATCTGATATTGCTTCCGGGAACAGCGGGGCTGCTATTATCTGCATGTGAGGGTGCGAAAGGCTTGCCCCTGCCCTGGGACCCTTGTTCTTGAATATCGCAACGTAATTGACATCTTCTATTGCCATGAGTTCGGTGTAGCGGTGCTTGACAGCCTCTATTATGAGGGAGATATCCTTTTCTGCCATGTTGAAGTATTCATGGTCGTGCTTTCGTGTCTCTATCAGAACCTCGTGCGAACCGCATGGAGTGTATTTGCTGAAAAATCCTTCTTCGAGAGGTTTGAAAGTCCTTGTATGGAGCACTGGGAACTTGTTCTTGAAAACACGCACGTTCCAGTGACTATCATTTGGAAGTGCAAGAATGGTTTTTTCTGTTTTTGCTTCATTCCCGGGACAGAACGGGCATGCCTTCTCACGATGTTTCTTGTCTATGAATGCGCCCGGTCTTTTTGATCTCGAGGTTGATACTATGACGCTCCTCTCGAATATATCCTGTCGTATTTCGTCCTTCATAATAAACTATTAATTTTACCCAATAAAAATGAGGCAACCGGTGGGCATGATTTAAATGCCCGCGCACACTAAATCCTGACTGCCTTTCCGAGAAGTTCCTCTATGCTTGACGATCCCGTTAGTAACATGACCGCCTTCAGTTCGCATATTACACCATCAAGCTTATTCCTGACTTCTTCTGCCGACTTGTAAGCAGGCCCGAGCAGGGGCAGTGCCATACCTGCGAGGCTCGCGCCCATGGACAATGACTTGGCAACCTCTATTCCGTTTCTCATTCCACCAGATGATATAACTGGTATCTTGACTGCACAAAGGCACTGTTCAAGCGATTCCGCCGTCGGTATGCCCCATTCAAAGAAATTGTCAAGGGATTTTCCACCCACTATGGAATCGACTTTGACCCAGCTGGTACCGCCTGCACCTGCAACATCTATCGCATCCACTCCAGCTTTCTCGAGTTTTACTGCCACCTCGGCAGATATTCCGCTTCCCACTTCCTTGACTATGACCGGGATGTCCATATCCGAACACATATCCCCTATGGCAGGCAATACACCCTCCCATTTCAGAAAGCCGGCTTCCTGGCACATCTCCTGCGCAGGATTGATGTGTATTGCAAGCGCGTCTGCATTTATTTTTTCGAGTGCCTCCCTAATCTTTCCTGCGTTCAGTTCCATTATATGAGAAGCTCCTATGTTGCCCACGAGAAAGACGTCCGGACTGGTCTTCTTGACGTCATAAGTTGAAGTGAGGCCCGGTTTTTCTATCATCGCCCTCTGCGATCCGAGTCCCATCCCTATACCAAGCTCCTGAGCGGCTTTCGCGAGGTTTCGGTTTATAGTCTCAGCTTCTTTAGTGCCGCCCGTCATAGCCTCTATGAAAAGCGGTGCGGAAAATTTCCTGTCCAGAAAGGTAGTGGAAATGTCTATTTCGTCCATGTTTATTTCAGGAAGGGCATTATGCACGAACCTGTACTCCCCAAAACCGTTACTCTTTAGAAACTCCACATCTTCTTCCATACACACTCTCAAATGTTCGGTCTTTCGCTTTTCAGTGTTCATAGATAACAATTTCCTTCCACTTTAAAAAACTAACCTATAATCGTGCCACGGACTTCCTCACCGAGCAGGGCATCCCTGACCCTTCCGGAAGCGTTCCCGTTGACTATCACTGTCCTGTTGTCCAGGTCCAGAAGCTTTTTTACCTTACCGAGCATGCCGCCGGTCACGTCAAGGTTTGATGACCCCGATATTCCACGTTTTATCTCATTGAAATTCTGCTTGGTCACGTATTCTATCAGGGAAGCATCACTGTTCTTGTTTGGGTCTGATGTGAATATGCCGTCAACGTCTGTTGCGAAAATCATGAGATTTATACCGAACCTGCTGGCAAGATGACCCAATACTGCATCACCGCTTACAACGCTTCCTTTCATTTCGATGTCAGGCACCATGGTCCCATTCATCACCGGGATGATACCGGGGTCTGAATCCCAAAGTCTTTTGATGACATCCATGTGAAAAGACGTTATACGTTTTCCCGCCTGGACTATGACGGATGAACTCGGATAAGGTATCGAATGGAGACCGGCATTTCTCAGGACGTCACTGACTTTCCAGTTGAGATATCCGCAGTCGCAAATGGTCTTACAGAACCCCTCAAAATCCCGGGGACTCTTCAGGCCGTGATTTATGTCGTAATCGCTGACGTTGGTGTGCCCAAAAGGTCCTGCACCATTGACCAAGATGAGTCTGAAATCCTTCTGCTTTCTTGCGTCGACTATCTCCTTTGCGATCTTTCTGACTGCACCTGTCCTGACTTTGAAACTGTTCCTGGATTTCTCTGTGCACACAGAACCGCCTATCTTGAGCAGAATGAGTTCTTGCATGTGGTATTCTTAACGTCGGACTTAAAAAATCCTAGACTTCCTCTTTGAGGTTTGCCGTAGCCACCATCGTGAGAGTGCTCACGACTTTTTGGTTCTTCCTGAAACTCAGTACGAATTCGTTGAATTCCGAAACTCCCCGGAACTTCATCTTGAACAGCATGTCATATTCTCCCGTAAGGCCGAACACTTCCTTGACATTGCGGTTTGAAAGAACATCCCTTCCTATGTTGGTGTCAGGGCTCGCCTTCACGAACATGAAGGCAACGAAATCCTCGCCTACCTTTTCATCACTGAGCTTGACAGTGAAGCGTTCTATTATACCGTCTTTCTTCAGTTTCAGCACGCGCTGATGGACCGTCGTCGGCCTCATGCCGAGCTTTTCTGCAATCTCCCTTGAAGTCGACCTGCAGTCCTTTTTCAGGATGTCAATTATCTTCCTGTCACGCTGGTCCATATGAATATTTTACATTATACACATAAATATTCATATTTTTCACGTGAAATTAACATTTATTACGTAAAATTTACGTGAAATAGACGTGAAACTATATAATTGTTCACGAAAATGATTACAACGTTAAAAATTCAGGTGATTTTATGGATAAGGGTGATAATTACGAAGTCAAGGACATCAGCCTCGCAGAGCAGGGGAAGATAAAGCTCGACGTGGCTGAGATGGAAATGGGAGCGCTGCTGAAGATAAGGGAGCGATTCGAAAAGGAGAAGCCTTTCGAAGGCGTGACCATCGGCCTTGCGCTTCACGTGACAAAGGAAACCGCTATTCTCGTCAGGACCCTTGCGGCAGGCGGTGCAAAGGTTGCGATAACCGGTTGCAACCCGCTTTCGACACAGGATGACGTTGCTGCGGCCCTTGCAAAGGAAGGCGTGCACGTATGGGCATACAAGGGCGAAACTACAGAAGATTACTACAGGTACATAGGCTATGTCATAGACCAGAAGCCTAACATAACGATAGACGATGGCTGTGACCTGGTCAGTGAGATACATTCGAAGCACCCTGACCTCATACCGAGCATAATCGGCGGTTGTGAAGAGACAACCACCGGGATAATAAGGCTCAACTCGATGGTGCGCGATGGTGCACTGAAGTATCCGGTCGTTGCCGTAAACGACAACAAGACAAAACACCTTCTCGACAATTACATAGGAACCGGCGAATCTACCTGGGATGGTATAAAGAGGGGAACGAATGTTCTTGTCTCAGGAAAGGTGGTAGTCGTCGCAGGATATGGAAGCTGCGGAAAGGGTGTTGCGCTCAGGGCCAAGGGAATGGGCGGAAAGGTTATCGTGACAGAAGTCGATCCTTTCAGGGCACTACAGGCATTCTACGACGGATACGAAATAAGGCAGATGGACGACGTTGCATCAACAGGTGACATATTCATAACACTTACCGGAAACAAGCACGTCATAAAGAGAAAGCACATGGAAAAGATGAAGGACGGCGCAATAGTGTGCAATTCCGGCCACTTTGACATAGAAATAGACTATGCGGGCCTCAAGGAAGCTTCAAAAGGCGTCAGGGAAGTGAGGCCATTTGTCGAGGAGTTTACAATGCCGAACGGAAACAGGATATTCTGCCTTGCGCAGGGAAGGCTTGTAAACCTTGCACTCGCAGAAGGGCACTCGTCGACCGTGATGGATACATCGTTTTGTGGCCAGGCGCTTGCCTGCGAGTACCTTGTGAAGAACAAGGGAAAGATGAAGCCTGAAGTGATAGAGCTTCCAGAAGAGATAGACCAGGACATATCGCTTCTCAAGCTTGCAACGTACGGTGTGAAGATAGACAAACTTGACGAGGAGCAAATAAAGTACCTTAACAGCTGGCAGGAAGGTACGTAATTTTTTATTTCAACGTTACCTTTATCTCTCATGATAAAGGCTGTCATATTCGACATGGACGACCTTCTCGTTAAATCAGAGCAGGTTGTCTGTGACGCATATAGAGAAGTACTAGGTAAGCACGGTGTAGAACTTTCTGAAAATGGGTTCTACAGTCACTGGGTAACAAATGGTATGGGCATAACAGATTTTATTAAAATTAACAAACTTGATCTGAATCCAGTAAAACTGAGAACTGAGATGTTTAATTTATACAAAGAAAGGACGAAGAATGGTATAGCTCTTTTTGATGGCACAGATTCCGCGGTTTCAAATCTTTCAAAGGTATACAAAATTGCAATAGCCTCGTCATCTAGGAGGTACCAACTTGACTGGAACCTGAAGATTTCAGGACTTGGAGAATATTTTGAAGCTACGGTTTCCAAGTGCGATGTAAACGCGAAGAAGCCCGATCCTGAATGCTTCGTCCTTGCGGCAAAACTCCTTGGTGTCGAACCGAAAGAATGTGTTGCTGTGGACGATTCATGGAAGGGTATAAAAGCCGGGAAGGATGCGGGAATGAAGACTGTCTGGATACCGACCGAGATAACGAAGAATGACGTCTGCGAGCCTGACGTGAAGCTGAAGTCGATAAAAGAGCTCACGCCGGAACTTATAGAATCGCTGTGATTATTTCCAGCGCTTGTAATCGAATCCTATCCCGAACTGGTCCAGGACCTTTCCTATGAGATGGCTTACCATGTCGTCTATTTTCTTTGGTTTGGAATAGCATGTTAATATCGGCGGGAGAACAAGCGCGCCCGCAAGCGTGACAGTCTCCATGTTCCTTATGTGTATGAGGTTCAGCGGCGTCTCCCTCGTGACAAGCACGAGTTTTCTCTTTTCCTTCAAGGTGACATCCGCTGCCCTGAGGAGAAGGTTGTTCGTATAGCCCGATGCTATGCCGCCCAGGGTCTTCATCGAACATGGTATGACTATCATGCCATCTGTCCTGAAAGATCCTGAAGCGATGGAGGCAAAGAAATCCTTCCTTTCATATGAGTAGTCAGCGTGCTTTTTCACATCTTCCGGGTTCATACCGGTTTCGTGTTTTATGACCTTCTCTGCGAATTCCGACATGACAAGGTGTGTTTCCACCCCGGCTTTCTTCAATGCCTCGAGCATCCTCACACCGAGGACTGAGCACGAGCTTCCCGATATCCCGACTATTATCTTTTTCCTAGACATAACAAACGCTATTTCTCTAACTGATTTAAAAAAAGAATGCCGAGAAATAACGTCGATTGATGTTCGTCCCTTTATAAATCTATCTAGAGGATAAAAATGATGGAATTGAAAGATTTGCTCATAAATGAGCACCGTTCAATGACAAGGAAGTTGAAAAATAAGAGTGTAGTCAAAGTTACTTCAGGAAATTTCCAAATCGAAGATTTTGGTGGTGCCGGTCTCATAAAATTCCCGTTTAATAATAATCTGTTCTCTGTTGATATGAAAAACTATGATCATTTTGATTTCGGTGCGTTCTGTGACTATCTTAAAAGTGAGAAGATATGCAATGAACAAGTTAAAAAAATCCTTAAAAGTAGGCTTAATCTGTTAGAAAAGGGTATACTGAAAGTCTCAAAATTTAACAAGGATGAATATATCGATTTCAAAGCTGATTTATATAAAGAAAATAAGGGTACCATTGAAGCATTTCCGGTTCATATCAAAAAAAAATACCGTCCCTGGATGGTCAACTTCCAGAGAAATTATATAGAAGACTATGGTTCTGATGAAGAAGTGGAAATATGCACCCCTAGTAATTGCATTGCTGACATTCACAAATACAAGGGCGAATTTAGCAAGGGTGAACGTGCGTATTCATTCAATTTCACTGGAAAACACACCGAGGATATGATAGACATAGTCTTTGATAAGAAGTGGACAAACTACAAAACTGTCAGAGAACGCATAATCCACCATTTCAATTGACTGTTATCTTGGAGTTATCAGCGTCAACGGAAACCTTATCGCCGGTCTTGATCTTCTTTATGTCTATCTGGTCGACGCATGGGATCTCAGAAATAATCACGCCGACAGCGATTATGGTCTCGATTTCCTTGTTTACGATCGCCGCTGGCGCGGTTCCCCTCTTTTTCATGTCGTAAATTGCATAGGAACCAACGGTGCTTCCCTTACCTGTCGGGAAAACCAGGACCTTTCCCGTTACACACTGGCCTTCGAGAGGATGCCCCTTCTCAACGACTTTTCCCGTCTCAGTATCAACGCCGCCGTAAAAAGAGATGCCGTCCGTTGATACGAGAGCCTCGCCTTCAGCCTTGCCTACCATTACTTTCCTGCCTTTGAGTTCTGTCATTTTGTCGCCTCCTCGATGAGCTCAGGTATTTCCCTGAATACAACCTTGAAACTGTTCTTGCCCCGGCCGTAGAAGCACCCTTTCGCAGAGTCCGTTGCCAGGCACTTGAACCTTCCCTTTATTGGAGCCACGACCATGCACGTGTCGCATGCTATCTTCGCGCCGGAATCTTCTATGGTCTTTATGTAACCCATCTGCTCAGCGGTCCTCTTTATCGGCCTTGCGACGCATATCCACATCTCCTTCTTCACTTTCTTCCCTTCAAGCCTCTTTGCGATGTCCTCCACTTCCTTGAGGCTCAGGTGCGGGCAGCCTATGGCGTATATGTCGGGCTCCTCGCCATCGTTCATTTCTTCCTTTGCCTTGTCAAGTTCAGGCTGTGAAACATCAACGGAGTCTTTCGGTACCGTAGTCTTGTTCGGAGTTATGCCTTCCATGTGGAACAGCGCAGTGCCGCCATAGGTTGCGATGGATGCGCAGAAGCTTTTCAGCTGCTCGACCGATGCCTTCTCAATGCCACGGATGAGCGCGATCTTCTTTCCTATCTTTTTTCCGATAACATAACCAAGAGCACCAAAATCCGTTATGGTCTCCATCCCGGCGTCAACATTCACTATCACTTCAGCCTGCCTGTTCTCATCAAGATGCATTCCAAACTCAGGCGTCTTTCCCGTAAGCGCTGAGGCAAGCGCGCTCGGTCCACCTTCGCGGTTGGTCTTCAGACCAAGAACGGAATTCGCATAGCAAACAGCCGAACTTTCCGCCCATGAAACATTCTGCCCATAATGAGGAACGTTACCGATGAAGTAAGGCGTGCACGTGCATGTTGTCACGACGCCCATCTTCTTGAAAGCCTCTATCACCTTGATCTGCTTGTCTGCAAAATCTTCTGGGATGCCAAGAGCTTTCCAGTTCTCCATGTCCATTCCCGCGGGATTGAGAGTCGTCAGAACTCGTACCTTCCCGTCCTTTGCAAGGTCTGCAAGGTAATCGAGGCCAGCGTCGCCGAGATTGTGGTAGGAAACGCCCGCAATCTGGACGCTTGCGACGTCTATAAGCCTCTTTGCACCGAATATCTCGCCAAGTGAGACGAGAATGTTCATGCTGCTTTTTACGGCATTGCCATACTTCCCGTCGAGCATTTCCTGTTCTTCTTTAGTCAGTTGCATTTTTTGCACCCTTACCAAGTTCTTCCTGTAGAGTTTTAAAAAAGTTGACGATGTAGTCATAATCAGCTTTCATGATCTTCCTGCTTTCAGCAAGGGTCAGACTCTTCCACCTCTTCTCCGACTTTGGAATGACATCCTCAATTGTCATTCTACCAGCATCGACGAAAAGTATGTGTCTGTAAACACCTATGATCCCGAAAGCATCGTTCCTGTCTGCATCATTTAATATCTTTGCTTCCAGAAGTTTCTTGGTATTTTCTTCACCGTGATAGTCATGTTGTGCAATCGCTTCAAGGACATTCGGCATTTTATCTTTTGGAAAATCGTGCTTTTCCATAATTGGTTTTGCAAGCTCTGCTGAAAGTTCTCCATGCCTACCATTGACATGGTGCCTACCGAGATCATGCAACATAACAGCAGCAACAAGTATCTCCATGTCACCTCCGAGCTTCTCTCCAAGTTCTCTGGAAGTTTCCCACACCCTAAGTATATGGTCCCTCTTATGAGTTGGTGAAATGTTTGGTGCGTCCATGAAGGCATCTTCCATTTCCCTTAGGAAAATATCATACCATTTCTGCCAACTCATAGTTTTTTCTCCAGTAGTTTACAGTTATTCTTAAGTATTTCTATTTCTTCCTTTGTCGCATCGTCCACGTGTATTCCCGAAATGCATACCACTGGCTTCTTTTTCTTTTTGCATATAATGGAAGCTATCGGTTTTGCGACCATCCAGTCGAAATGTCCCTTCCTGTTAAGAACTCTGGTTTTCTTTCCGGGCTCTGAGAGAACGACGGAACCTATATGAGGCTTTTCTCCTCCACCAAGAAAGAGTACCACATCGTCTCCGTGACTAACTTCCTTCAGCCAGACACGGTATTTGCCCTTTCCGGCAGATATCATATTTTCACTTCAAGTAGTCTTCGAGTTTTATCCTGTCCTCGTTTGGAATTTCAGGTCTCACGAAGTGCTTTTTATCTTTTCCGTCAGGTATCGTCGCGTCGAGGCCCATTCGTGTCGTTTTCTGCCTGTCAGAGCCTTCCATCGGCTCACCACTCGGGTCAACACTTGAACCCGGAGCTTCCCAAGTGTAAAGGTCCTTCCTTGCCTGGAACCTTGTCGAAAGCGCCCACTCGACTTCATCGTTATTGAATATGTCAATGTCATCGTCTACGACGAGTACGTGCTTTAGGCTAGAATGTCCCTTGAATGCAGCTTCTATTGCTTTTTTTCCATCATCTGGATTCTTCTTCGTTATCTGGACTATTACATAAAGCCAGCCGCAACCGCCTGAAGTGAGCGAAAGGTTTTTACATTCACAGACTTTACTTACTTCATTGAATATCGTAGGTTCCCTCGGCATCCCCATGTAGAGACGATGTTCACTCATGCCCGGAAGGAGTGCGTGATAAATTGCATCTTTTCTCATTGTTATCGCTTCCACTGTGAAAACCGGCTCCTGTCTTTCAGGGAAGTCGTAGGTTCCCGTAATATCAACGAATGGTCCTTCACCGACCCTTTCTTTTGAGCTTATCTTTCCCTCAAGTACAATCTCGGCATCTGCCGGAACTTCTATATCTTTTGTGATACACTTAACGGTAGGTGTCTCCTTTAGCACATTTGCTATACTCATCTCGTCAACTTCTATCTTCGGCATAGTGGCAGAAGCGAGCTGGACTGCCGGATGTACACCTATAACGATTGCAGCATCCATTTCACCATTCGGTGAGTCATTAAGATAGGCGAGAGTGTTTCTCGCACAAAGCCTTACTACCAGCTTGTTCTTTGGTCCATAAAGCATCATCCTGTGAGTGGCCATGTTCCTGCCATACTTTCCACTCTTGGAAACGACTATACCGGAACTTATGTAAGGGCCGCCATCCTTTTCATAGTGCGTTAGTATGGGAAGTTTCTTTAGATCTACATCATCTCCTTTTATGACAACTTCCTGACACGGTGCATTTTCTATAACACCCGCTTTCTTCGGATTTTCAAGTGCATCAGCTATTTTGAAAACCAGTTCTTTCTGCTCGATTCCAAGTGATTTTGCAATGAGTTCGCGTGAGCTTCCAAGTCCACCGATAACGGGCATGTCGTGTCCCTTTACATTCGTGAACTTTACTGCTCTTCCCTCAGCGTGCTTAAGTATCGCTGCAATTTCATACGTTGTGTCAACTTCCCTGTCCACCACTACAAGATCCCCGCTCTTTTCCAATTGTTCAGCAAACTCCCTAAAACTCATGAAATCACCTTGTGCATTATTTCACTAACTACTTTTTAAATGGAAATTAGTTAGTTTCAATATGAGGAAGTACGAGTCCATAATGTACCTGAAGGAGATAGGACTAAATGTCGGTGAATTGAAGGAATTTGATTACAAGCACCGCAAAGAAATGTTCGACTACGCGAGGTATCTTTTCGAAAGGTTCGGTGGCATTATAGTCAGAACAGATTATCCACCGGGGATACATTACAAGACCGGCATTAAGCTTCCGTATATGTCTGATGTAAAAGACTTCAGCCAGTTCGAGAATTTTGTCGAAAGCTACAAGGAAAAGTACACATACATTCTCTTTCAGATGGTAGGCAACGAGAAGATAATACTCAGTGGTTATGTCTATATTGATGAAATGCGAAGACTGTGCGGAGAAATAAATGATGTTGACAAGTACGATATGAGAAAGAGCATGACCATATCGAAGAACATAAAACCGATTTGCATAGAACCGGGTAAATATGATGAAAGGCTCAGCAGGGTAAGGGCTGACATAATAAGGGCCAGAATAGAACCCCACAGAATAGTCGAATTTTCAATATACAACATAGATGGTGTCCCAACCCCCGTATACAAGCAACTTAGAGGGAAAGATTTTTGATCCAGTAACTATCGCATCTTCATCATGTGGCAGCCTTTCTCTTCCTCCATTTATGCACATAATGAGCGTCATACGTTATGGGTAAGCTTTTTAAATCTTTTTTCACTTACTAGTAATTAATAGTGATAAAATGGTATATATCAATAACGGAAAAAATGAGGTATCCTACGCCCTCTGCCTGGATGCAGATGGTACAATAATACACAGTAATAGGGAGAACTACGAACTAGTGAAAGGCGCCTGGGAAAAGTTAATGGATGGGGCTTATCCGCTCGATTTCGATCACACTTTCAAGAGTTTTGTCCCAAATGCTATACATCCCGTGGACTACCTGACGATGAGTTACAAACACATAATGGAGGAATCCGGGAAGGATGTTGACGAGAATGTTATGAATATGCTGGCGAATAATGGAGGAAATGCATATCTCAACGAGAGGAAGTCCATGATAGAAAAAGACGTTGATGCCTGGCTGGACCTCCTACCCCCTTTCGACAAAGTCTGTTACATGTTCGATCAACTTTCCAAGATGCCTCCTGATGTGTATATAACCACGAACAAAAATCAAGAAGCAATAGAAATGTTTCTGGAACGGAATAAAATCAAGACAGTGAAAGCTATTCTCGACAAGGCGTATAAAGGGAGGGGAAACCAGCTGGACCACCTGATAAAATCTTCAGGATTCGAACCGCAGAATATGGTACTATTTGATGACAAGGCCAAGAATCTCGAAAAGGCAGTTGAAAGGAATGTGCATAATGTAGTAGCGACGATTGGTATCGAGCATGGATACGAACTTCCCGAAAATGTCAAAAAGTTCGATAACTGGGCATTACCCGAAGAATTTCCCGGCGTTGTAAGTGATTTGCTTGAATTATGAGGTGGATTATGGCAATAACAACGAGTCAAAAGAGGTTATGATGGTGATAAAATGAAAACGTTCAAAGCTGATGATGTACCGGTCATACTCGATGATTTCGGTTTCCTTGGTGAAGAGAAAAAATACGGCCAGATTGGCTGGGCTTACGTGACAAAAGGTGTCGGGGTACTTTCGAGTATACGCGCAAAGAAAAGTGATCCTCTGAGAAAAGGCCAGTTGACATTACCGGCCGGCCACAAGAAAAGGTTCGAAAGCCCGCTGAGGAACGCACGAAGAGAGACTTACGAAGAAACGGGCGTTTTCACGTGGCCCGGTGTAGGAAAAAATAAGCTTGAAGGTATTTACGAGAAAAGTATTCTAATACCAGATGAAAAAATCGTGACCATACTGCAGCCTGACGGTAGAGTCTGGATGAATTACATTGATTCTAAAAAATGGTATACCGGATTTCTTATAAGCGATCTCTACCCGTTGTCGAAGCCGAGTGAGAAAGAAGCTGACAATCTGGATCCAAAATATGTACCAATAGAAATGTTCATGGACGGTAATAGATTCTTACCTTCGCAGCAGGTGTATGCTGAACTGATAGGAGTCAAGGATTTTGGAAGAGATCTCAAAACCAAAGGATGTTTTTACATCGACGAGAATGACATGAGCAAGTATCTCGAGATGAAGGAACCTGAATACCAGACATTTGCTGACTTTTTAAAGCCAATTTTAATTGATTGATTATGAGGAAGTACGACTCGCTCATTCATATGAAGGAGATGGGCCTGAATGTCGGTGAACTGAAAGAGTTCGAATACTCCCAGAGGACGGAGATGCTCGAATATGCCCATTATCTTTTCGACAAATTTGGGGGTCTTATAGTGAGGACCGATCATCCCAAACACATCAACAAGAAGCCTGTACGCCTTCCATACATAACCGATTGTAGGAATTTTGAGCAGTTCGAGGAGTTCATAGAGGAGCACAAGGAGAAACTGACGTACATACTGCTGCAGATAGTCGGCAACGAAAAGATGGTCTTCGCGGCTTATGTTTACCTGTATGAAATGAACAGGTTGTGTGGTGAATATAATGATGTTGACAGGGTCGGTGACATGAGGCCCAGAATGGAAAACGCGAAAAACCTCAAGAGATTGTGCGTCGGTCCATGCGGTGACCACGACAGCAGATTCATGAAGATACGAAATGATCTCATAAGAGCAGGGATAGAACCGCATAGAATAGTGGAGCTTGCTGCATTCGATATCGACGGTGTCGTCACCCCATTCTACAAGCAGCTGAGGGGTAAAGATTTTTGATTCATGAACCTATCGTCGTCTTCATTACGCGGTAGCCTTTGTCCTCGATTGCTTTTGCAACCTTTTCCTGGAGTTCTTTTCCAGGCGTCAGAGATATGGTGTACCCGCCACGACCTGTTCCTGATATCTTTGCGCCAAGGGCACCTGCGCCTTTCGCAGCAGATATTATTTCTTCAGCTTCCTTACATGAAAGGTTCATCTCTTTCAGGAGTTCATGGTTCTTGTCCATGAGACTACCAATTTTTTCAAAATCACCACCCTCCAATGCAGTCTTTGCTTCGTTTACAAGTGTTTCGTAATCACTGAAAAGCTTTTCGTACTTTTCCGGGTCTTCATCTTTTTGGCGCCTGACGTCTGCTACAACTTCCTTTGTTTCCTGCGATATTCCCGTGCTTCCGAGCACCACTTCAACGGGCTTTGGCATGCCTATGAGGTCCATGGTGTTGTCACCGCCTCCGAGGTTCTTGATGAACCATATGAGTCCACCGAAGGTGGCGCATGTGTTGTCTACACCGCTCGGTGTTCCTACAGAGCCTTTCTCGCCCTCGTAGGATACCCTGTTGATCTGCTCATCGTTCAGATTGAGACCGTAAATGTCTGAAAAAGCACGGGCAACCGATGTGGCCATGGCAGCGCTTGCACCGATCCCGCTGGTGCAGAACAGGTTGCCGGAAAGCGTTATTTTTACAGGCTTTTCGTCGACATCCAGCTTCATGAAGTCCAGTAGCAGCTTCATGGACCTTTCCATTTCGCCCTGTTTCTTAACCTTGTAACCTTCTGTGGCGGGCCTGTCGTCAACGAGCTCGTATTTGTCAGAAGGCACGATTTCGGCTATGGTCTTGTCGCCTATGGCAGAAGCGATCGCAGGGAGCCCGTATACAACGAAATGCTCGCCGAAGAGTATGATTTTTCCGAAGCCTTCACCCTTACCGACATCTGACAAAACAATCACCGTTTATATCTCCCTCTCGACCATGAAGTCCGCGAAAGCCTTGAGCTTTTCCTTTGCATCGTTTTCTGGTATGAGGGGCTCTACTTCTTCCCATGCATCCCTGACCATATTCCTTGCGAACTCTTTTGCGTACTCGACAGCGCCACTCTTCTTGATTATCTCTATTGCTTCTTCTATGAGCGCCTTGTCCTTGGTGTGCATCTCCAGTATCTCAATTAGCCTTTTCTTTGAGGAATCGTCAGAATTCTTCAGCGCGTGTATCACGAGAAGCGTGCGCTTGCCCTCGTTGATGTCGTCGCCTGTCTCCTTTCCCCAGCCTTCAGTGGGCGCGATGTTCATTATGTCGTCCTGTATCTGGAAGCCCACGCCTATCGATTCTGAGAATTTACCGAGCTTTTCTTCGAGCTTCTCACTGCCATCGTTTAGGATTACTGCAAGCCTTGCTGAAAGTCTTGCCAGCACACCGGTCTTGTAGGCGCACATTTGGAGGTATTCTGACTCTTTTATCCCGTCCGCGTCTGCCATACCCTTGTGCCATGCAATATCACTGGCCTGCCCATAATGGATGCGTGTGGTCTCTTCCAGCACGGTTTCCCATGCCCTGAGAAGGGTCTTTTCGCTGAAATTCCCCCTGTTCTTTATGAGAGGGAAGAATGCAAGGAAATACATGAAATTTCCGGCGTTTATGGCCACATCCTCGCCGAATATCTTGTGAGTACAGGGCTTTCCTCTCCTGAGGTCGGAACTGTCCTCTATGTCGTCTACCATTATACTTCCTTCGTGGAGCAGCTCAAGCGTTGCAGTGAAATCTGCTACTTTCTTCAAGTCACCGCCGAGGGCTTCTGTGAACAGCATGAAAAGTGCTGGCCTCCAGCGCTTGCCCCCCCTGTTCAGGAAGTCCCAGATGGGGTCAGAAAGAGCCTTCTGTATGGCCTTGGTAGTGTACTCGTAGCTCGGTTTTCCAAGAAGCCATTCGATGTACTGCTCGTCCATCTTCTCAGGCAGGTATTTCCTTATTGAATCATCGATGACTCCCTTCTTTTCCTCAAGGAATTTCATTATGTCTGTTCCCATACTATACCAGTATGTGTTGGAAATAAATTTATTTAGGTCTGCATGACAAGATTATAACATGGTCATGAGGGTAACTACGGGCATACCGAAGCTTGATTCACTTCTTGACGGGGGATTTTTGGAAAAGAACGTTATTATGATCACTGGCGGTGCCGGAACCGGGAAGACTATTTTCTGCCTACAGTACCTATGGGAAGGCCTTCAGAAGGGCGAGCCGTGCGTTTACCTTTCGCTTGAAGAGGATGCAGAGGACATAAAGGCAGATGCTATCCAGTTTGGCTGGGACCTTGAAAAGTACGAGAAGAAGGGGCTTTTCAGGATAATGTACCACGATCCCTTCGAGACTGACGTCAGTTCTGCGCTTGTAAACCAGATAGAGTACATAAAGGCAAAGAGGCTAGTCGTGGACTCTGTCTCGATGATAGGGCTGTACATGAAGGACCAGGCGAGTGTGCGTAAGAATCTTGGGAAGTTGATAAGGTCTGTCAAGAACGTTGGGTGCACATCGCTTGTCATATCGGAGATAATGGAAGACAGCAAGGCGCTTTCGAGATTCGGCGTTGAGGAATTCGTGGTGGACGGTGTTATAGTCATGAATTACACGGGCATGAGCGGGGAAGCCAACCGCAGCATGCAGATCAGGAAGATGAGAAGGACCAGCCACGGTCAAGATATATATCCTTTCAAGATAGGTACGAAAGGGATAGAGATTGCAGGTGGCAGCGCAGGCACCCAGTCGCTTCTAAGCAAGAGGTAACTACTGGTTTATGATCTTCAGGCACGTATCTATTTCACCATCATTTGTGAATATTCTCACAATATAGGCGCCAGCGGGTCCGCCAATATCCGCAATGTAATTCTTTCCACTTGAAAGATCGTTATAACTATTCAAGACACGTCCATTCATGTCCATTATTTGCATGTGTACATTATCGTAACCATCTGGTATGACAACATTCATTTCGTCAACGACCGGATTCGGATAAACCAAGATGTCCACATTTTCTTTTGTAATATCCCCAGTATCTGTTGGGGGATCATGATCGAAAGTCAGGTACAAAGTGTCAGGCTTCATTTCTCTGTTTGGTATGTGTTTGAATGCCGAATCTCCACTCTCGGTGTAAAGTGTCTGCTCAATACCGTCGATGTCTATTTTGTAAAATTTATTTCCACCTATGTCACAACCCTCATCTTCAGGCGTATGTTTCCGGTTCGTACTTTCCTGTATCCGAGATTCGCCGTTTTCAACCGTACCTGTTCCTATAAGCTGGCCACCTTCATCGTAAGCTTTTACTGACCTTCCTTCGACATCCTCGCCGTCTTTCTCTGATACATATACTATGCTTATTGAAGAATACTTAGAAAGGTCTGAATCGAAATGTAAATTGTTGGTTTTGGTCTTGTCCTCTCCATTGAATACGAACGTCGAATCGCCGTTTTCCCTGAAGAGAACGTATTCCTCTCCGTCAATGTCTATTTTAGCGTAAACGTGGGCAGCACTGTCTGTATCACCACACTTAACGTCATAATAAACGATACCTTCATAGACCATGGTCGTGTCTCTTCCTATAACCTTGTCATCACTCGGATCTGGTGTTTTCTTGCTGTCATAGAACGTTACTGGCCTTCCGTTTCCTATATCGATCCTGTCATCATTTGGATTGACGTCTTCTACTGTTCCCCATGGATTGAAAACCGTGGGGTCCGCAGCACTCTTCATACACGGCGGCCTTCTCACATCTTCGATTTTTTGCTTCACCGGGTCTCTTATGCGTGCACCGGTGTACTCACTGACTTTGGCATCATCTACTGGTGAAAATGCTGCTAATCCACCCATTGTCAGATCAATTAAAGCACTCATAATAACACCTACACTATGTTCACGGTCAGCATGGCTGACTGTGCCATGTCAATGTTGAAAGGACTTGTACCAAGGCTGTCCAGCGTGTTGAGGAATGGGGGCTTGCTTGGATTGTAGATGAGCCACCTTCTGGCATCGCAGACCGTCTCGCATTCAGACTGTGAAAGTCCTACACAGAACACGCTTTCATCACAATATACCGACGGATCGTAAACCGCCACTTCCGTGTATTTGCCTGAAATCGACGAGAGTACGGACGTTATCTCGGTGTTGACCGGCATTGCCGGTATCTCGACTCCGATGTTCATCCCGCTTGAAAGCGGTATGCTGACTGTTCCCACGTTGTTTACAGTGACGTCCCAATCAGTACTTACGATGTCGTACCCGTCGTAAGCGGCCACTTCAACTGTATGGGTTCCCGAATCCGTGTAATCAGGACTGTAACTATATTCACTGCCGCTCGTGGACACTGGTATGTTGTCAAGTTCCCACTCATACAGAATGCTGTCGCCGTCCGGGTCCGTGACAGTGACGCTGAAAGTTTTTGTTGATCCCTCATCTACCGAAGTGGACATGCCAGACGGTTCCCTGCTATCAATGACAGGCGGCCTGTTGACGTCGCGGACAAGTACTGTGAATGTTTCATCATCTTCGGCACCGTTTCCGTCAGAGACCTCTATCGTTACAGAGAATTCGTCATTTTCATGGTCAGAATCCCACGTTATCGGGTATACGTATTCGTCACCATCAATTGATCCGAGGCCGTCTGTAATGCTGTATGTGAGCGTGTCCGACTCAGGGTCCGTTGCAGAGAGTGTTATTGAAAGTGATTCGTCCTCATACATTTCCGTGTCCGCAATAGAACCCATGGTTGGTCCTTGGTTGAAATCTGTGACTGTTATATCAAAGGTTTTTTCGTCAGTTCCTCCGTTGCCGTCAGATGCTTCTATTGTCACTGTGTGAACTTCGTCGATGTGATTTCCGTCCCATGGTGCCGAATACGAATATACACCGTCTGTCACGGAACCTGGCCCGCTCTTTAGTGAAAGTGTGACGACGTCATCATACGTGTCAGATGCCGTGATTACAAAGGACAGTGACTGGCCTTCGTCTACTGCCTGGTTAGCTATCGTATCTATGACAGGATCATCATTTTCTATGCATGCACCAGATGAACAGATGTATGTGCAGGTTTCCTGCAAGATGTCGCTTTCAGATGACGAGCAGTAAGCAGAGCCCACTCCGGGATTGTTGCAGGTGTAGGTCCTGTAAGTCATCATGACGTCAAGGCCCGAACAGAACTCTGAACTTACATAGCCGTCAGTTCCGCAGTCAGAGTCCTGGCTGCATGCGACCGTGACATCAATCACGGTGACGTCCCATACTTCATTGCCTGTAAGCGAACCGTCTGAAACTGTCACCTCGACCTCGTGCGGGCCCGAATCGTCATAGCCCGGCGAGTATGTGTAAGTGCTTACAGTCGAGACCTCGCTTCCGTCAAGTTCCCATGAATACGTGAGTGTGTCTGATTCAGGATCCGAGGCCGTGATACTGAATGCGAGAGTTGAACCCTCACCCACGTCAGGTGTCATGTCAGCAGGTGAATGCTCTTCTATCGTCGGTTCCCTGTTGACATCTGTGACCGTTATGTCGAATGTTGCCTCGTCAGTGCCGCCGTTGCCGTCATCTGCCTCTATTGTGACCGGAACTGCCTCATTATCGTGGTCTGTGTCCCAGCCGGCGGTGTAGGAGTACGTGGTTCCGATTACTGATCCCGGACCTGATGTAACTGAGTATGCGAGCGTGTCTGATTCTGGGTCAGAGCCGGAAAGTGTGAAAGTAAGCAGCTGGCCTTCGTCAACCGACTTGCCAGTTATGGTGTCAATCGAAGGGTCGCGGTTGACGTCAATGACAGTGACATCGAAAGTCGTTTCGTCAGTGCCACCGTTGCCGTCATTTGCCTCTATTGTGACCGGGACTGCCTCATTATCGTGGTCTGTGTCCCAGCCAGGTGAGTAAGAGTAAGTGGTACCTGTAATTGAACCCGGGCCGCTCTTGACTGAATATGTGAGTGCATCCAAATCAGGATCAGAGCCGGAAACGGTGAAGCTGAGTGTTCCTCCCTCGTCTACATCCGTGTCTGCCATGGCATTGATAGTCGGGTCGCGATTGGTGTCGTTTACTGTGAGCTGGAACGAAGTCTCGTCAGTGCCGCCGTATCCGTCGTCTGCCTTTATTGTGACCGTGGCGACTTCGCTAATGTGGTTAGTGTCCCATCCAGGCTCGTATGAATACTGACTGCCGTCAATGGAACCTGGTCCCGATATCACTGAATATAACAGGGTGTCTGACTCAGGGTCTGTACCGGAGAGTGTGAATGAAAGTGCCTGGCCTTCGTCAACTAACTTGCCAGTTATGACATCCATTGAAGGGTCGCGGTTTACGTCAATGACTGTAAGCTGGAATGACTCCGTATCGGTCGCAGCGTTATAGTCGTCAACCGTCTCCAGTACTATGCTGTGAATCTCATTGTCATGATCGACGTCCCAGTCTGATATATACGTATAGTTTGTGTCAAGTATTCCCGGTCCTTCCTGTATCGACATGGTAAAATTGTCACCTTCCGGGTCTACTGCATTTACTGGGAATGTAATTGTCTTGCTTTCATTAACTGACTTTTCTGGTATCGTGTCTATGTAAGCTGCATCGTTGATATCCACCATAACAGTGGCGTTCTGAACGTCGACCCCTGTTATGACATTAAGATCTTTGTCGATGATCTCATACTCCGAAATGACAACATCTTCTGTCCCTTCCGACAGAGTCTCGAATGTTATTGTCATGTAGTCCCCACTTCCATTGATGCCGATTCCTGTCATCCTCGCGATGTCGTACCTGACGGTTCCAGCGTCCCTGTCTATTTCTTCGTATGTGCTGGTAGTTTTCCCGTCACTGTTCATGAAGCTGCCTTCGTTAACGCCCGTTGCATTGAGAATGGAATTGTCGTAGGCCACGATTACGGACGCGCCAAGTATTTCGTCACCCGTCGTTATGTTCACGCGCATCTGAAACTCTGTATCAGGCGCTATCCTCGTGTAATCGGAATCCAGGAAAATGTCAGTAGACCCGCTGGAAGCTCCAAAAAGTACCATACCGTAATTGACGCCGCTTGTCACGAGGTCTCCAATGCCCACCTCGCCGTCACCATTAAGGTCCGCTGATTTCTCTTCTGCGGACAGCAGAGGAGCACCATATGCCGCGCTTATCGCATCGATGTCAGCATTGTCAACCACGTAATCGTTGTTAACGTCGCCCTCAACTGTGACGTCATTGACATCGAGTATCATTTTCTCCAGATTTGTGAAAGAGTCTGCCGGTGCGGCAGCGACGGGGCTGACTATTGCCAGCATGGCCGCAACCAATACTACCAAAAATGTGCACGATTTAACTGACATGTACCTCACTGTCCTCAAGAGTCACCCAGACATCACTTCTTTTATCATCGATTATCTTGACCTCTAGATTCAAAGGTGATGTGCCTTCACCGATAGTTTCGAATTCCACCGTAAGAACACTACCACTTCCAGAAACACCTGTCTGGGAATCACTGCCGGTATCGATGTTGATGGCGACGTATTTCACTAAACCATTGTCATTGTCAAATTCGAGCTTCGTTGGGTCCATGTCGCTCTGGAAGAAATCTCCCACAGTAATATCAGTGGCTCTCAGTATGCTGTTATCATATTCCAATTCCAAATCTATGCCAAAAACGTTTGCATCAGTGTCTATTTCAACAGTAACCGAAAATATCTCATTCTCTTCAACTATTTCAGGAACGTCAAATGACACAGAGGCTTCCGGTGTTTCGTCTTCTTCCACTGGAGGTTCATCTACTGGATCATCGCCTTTTTTATCATCTGGGTCCCCGCCCCCAGTGCCACTTCTTTTGGAACCGCCGCCAAAAAACCCGATTATGGACTGTAGAATATCATCTCCCCCTTCTTCCAGAGCAGTGTCCTGATTGTCAGGGACGCTCTTTTTACTGGATTTCGTTCCGGCTGTTTTCACTTCATCAAAGTCGATATCCGAAATGTCGAATCCCTGGGCATCATCACCTGAAACCTGTGAATCATCACCGGCATGCGAGGGTGAGAATGACGCGGTAAAGAGTCCTGTCATGCTGCCGCCAAGCACTATGCTGGCTGCTATGGCAGCCACGATCACCAGCAAAACGACCTCGATTTCCATAAGTAATCACTATTAATGTGAATATTATTATAGTAGTTAAGTTTTTAAAGGTTTTCACAACTATTTGGAGACGAATTCTGCCAATGTTTATGCATTTTCTGGTGATATTTAAACCACTTTTACAATATTTAATCAGATATTGTGATCCCATGGTAAAGGTAAGAGAAGTCATGAAAAGAGATGCTATGAGGATAAGTCCGAATGCCACGCTAAGTGACGCTGCCAAGATAATGACCAACAATAGGGTAGGTTCACTTGTAGTTGTCGAAAAGGACGGTTCGCCAATGGACATGGTGACCGAATCCGATATAACAACCGTCGTGGCAAAGGGTATTGATCCAAAGAAGCTGAAGATAACAGATCTGAGGAAGAGGAAGATAAAAAAGAGGCCAGGCCTAATAAGTGTAAAGCCCGATGACAACGTTCTACAGGTAACGAGACTCATGGTCAAAAACGGTGTCAAGAGGGTACCTGTCGTGGAGAACGGCAAACTCGCGGGAATAATAGCTGACAAGGAAATACTCCTCATCTCACCCGAACTCATAGAAATCATGTCAGAGAGGCTGAAAAACAGGGTAGACCTTGTTCCCGGACCAGGTGAAACCATATCCGGAATGTGTGAGGACTGCGGCGGGTATTCGGACGGGCTTTCGCAGATGGGCAACCGGTGGATGTGTCCAGAATGTACATCAGAGGAATAAGAATTTAATATCTGGTGATATATGCCTCTTCATGAACACAACTGCACTGTGTTCGCTCTCCGTATCACTACTTATGTTATGCTCTGTTACATCGGCCATGTCCGTTAGTTTAAACGAGTTCATGCCGGATCCGATAGACACATGCATGGACTGCACGGAATGGATCGAGCTCGAAATAAACCAAACGCCAGTGAATCTTACAATTGATGCCGGCGGTGAGAACAGTACATTCACCGTGCATTTTCCAGGAATTGTGGTAATAACTGAAAACTCAAGCATCTTCTCTGAATCATGGATCGTCGATCCGTCAAATTTGCTCACAGGTAAGATGAGCCTCAACAATGGAGGTGACTGCTTATATGTCTATAACGAAACGTCACTGCTTGACCAGGCGTGTTACAACTCAGCGAAAAGCAACGTGTCGTTTTCATGGTGCGGAACGTGGAAAGAGACTGAGAACGCAACGCCTGGAAATGTGAATGGGTGTACAAGTGATGCCATTGATAATTCTTCTGGAAACGAAACTTCCAATGAAACGGAGGTTCTCGATTACAGTGGGATATCAGTCGATGTCAACGGGCCGGAAGAATCTGTCAGGTTCGGGGATTTTTCACAGGTCACCGCGATCATAAATACTGGCGGGAAAAGTGTACCGATACGCATAGTGACATACATATACAGTCCGCGCTGGGTCACAGTCGACCTTGAAGGGAACACCATAAGATCATACCTCAATGATACGCAAACCGCGCTCGAAATGGAAATGTCCGAAAGCGGCGAAACCATTCTACATTTACCGCTTTTTGTCAAGAACAGCTGCGACGGGGAATATTCAGACGGTGTCTACACGGGAAGGGTGAGGATATATGAGAACATGACAAGCGACATAGTCGCAGAGGACACGTTTGAAATAACACTCCAAGGAAACAATGACTTGTTCTGCTGCAGCTGCCCGGAATGTGACGAATGTGAAGAAACTTCATGCAACTGCGGGTCTTCGGTAATGTCAAACGTCCACGACGAGGACGGCGGAAACGGTGTAGTGGAGATCCTCCACTTGGAAGAAAGCGTGCAGGCAGGCGTGCCCTTCGAGACGAAAGTCGTGCTGCGCAATCCCGGGTCAGAAGAACGCTCATTTTCTGTCTATTCGTATGCATACGAAGGCAGCATGTGCGTTTCAATGGGTCCTGACGATGGAGAATGGAAAAGAACCTGGACAGCAAACAGCCAGACGTTTGACATCCCACAATCAGGTTCAAAAGAAGTTACTCTCACTAATATGTTCGATGATGAGACAGAGGCGGGTGCTTATACATTCAGGATAAGGGCCAAGGTTGATGGAAGTAAAAATGACGTTACAAGGAGAATAAAAGTAACACCCGTCCAGAAAGGAAAGGGTCTACCAAACACAGTCGAAGAGACTTCATGGGAAGACGTCACGGTCGAGATAGTAGAAGACGGGGATGATACCAGTGAACAAGCCACGGGTATGGTGACAGCAGCCGGGATGGAAAATGCGCCCGATGTGTTCAGCGCATTCGTCTCGTGGCTGAGTTCGATTTTTGGATTTTAGATTCCAAGCGGCCATCATTTCTCACGCGGTGACCCTTTTGACGTCCCTTATATCTATCCTTTTTCTGACCCTTACGATCTCCCTCTCGTCATTTTCTTGGAATATTACCCTGTTCTTATCAGCCTCTTCACGCTTTTTCAGCATCTCTCCCCTACCATCCTTATTGTAGAGGCTTCTGAGAAAATAGGAAGGGATCCTCCTGTTTTTCAATTTCAGACGAGTGGCTCTTTTGAAAAAATCGGCATCTTCAAGTCCCCACCCGGTGAAAGACTCATCGTAACCACCTAGTCTGTAAAAATTCTCTTTCGATATGGCTATTCTTCCTGCAAAGCCGGGCGTTCCTCTCGCAGATTCTTTTATTTTATCAAATAACTTTTTTTCACCCGTTCCATCTCGTTTCCCGGAAGAATCCTCTTTTTTGTTGAACCTTTTTCCATATTTCCAGTGACTGAGAATTACATTTCTGTTTTCACAGAAGACATGATTCAGATAAAATGCAAAATCCCTCCCAGTATAGTTGTCTGCATCAAGATTGCACAGGATGCCCCCCTCTGCATTCAGATGTGCAAGGTTTTTTGCATTGGACATGTGGAAATTTTCGGGGGTTTTCGTCTGGTATATCTTTATCATTCCCGATGCTGTCTCTTTTTTGAATTTCCTAAGTATCCACTCAGTTATACCATCATTTGAATTGTAGTCAAGTACAACAAATTCCACATCCGGATAGTCGATGTTGTCCTTTATGTTCCTTGGGAGTGTTTTTTTCAGGTGACTTCCCCTGTCTTTGCAGGTCGTGCAAAATGATACTTTGTAGAATCTTCTGCCTCTTCTTTTAATGTCGTCCAGCTCACTTGGTCTTTCTTTCCGGTGGATTCTCATCTGGTGGATTCTCCTGCAAAGCCTTATGGAAATCAGCCACGTCCGGTCCTTTGCATTGACCAGAAACCTCAGAAAAATTCCACTGCTTCCCCTTTTCCCTTCTATCCAGCGTAGCAGTTTCCTCACCATTCTTAAGATTTTCCATTTTTAAATTTTAATAAGCACAACTATCTTTTACTGTATATCAAGGGCCCGTAGCTCAGCTTGGATAGAGCGGCACCCTCCTAAGGTGAAGGTCGGGGGTTCAAATCCCTTCGGGTCCGCTTTCATTTATAAATACTACTGATAAATAGTGATAGTAGTTATTGTTTAAACGCAACATTAAAAAGTATTGAATTCAAAAACTGGTCAACATGACAAGGATAATAACCATCGCGAGCGGGAAGGGTGGCGTAGGAAAGACCACGTTGGTTTCCAATCTTGCGACTGCGCTTGCAAAGTTCAACAAGTCTGTGATAGCTGTTGACGGTAATCTTTCCACTGCCAATCTTGGCATTCACCTTGGAATACCTCTTTATCCTGTCACACTCCAGGATGTCTTGAGCGGGGATGCCAGGCTCAATGACGCTCTTTATTATCATCCTGCAGGATTCACCGTACTGCCTGCAGACATTTCACTTAAGAAGCTCAGGCTTGCAAACAGCCACGAACTGGTGGACATATTCTACAAACTCGTTGGTGGATGCGACTTCATACTTGTCGACTCCGCAGCAGGACTTGGAAAGGAAGCTCTTTCTGCACTTGAGGCGGCTGACGAGATGATCACTGTCACGAATCCTGAACTGCCAGCACTGACTGATGCGCTTAAGATAGGCAACATGGCAGAAAAGTATGGTACCCATAATCTTGGAGTGGTCGTAAACAGGGTAAAGGACACAAAGCATGAATTTTCGCTTCCGGCTGTTGAGAACTTCCTTGACACACCAATCCTTGGAAAGGTTCCGGAAGATCACGAAATATCAAAAGCTGTGTCCAGAAAGCAGCCTATACTCGTCCACAAGCCTTCTTCAAAGGCTTCTCAGCACATAATGAGCATAGCAGCAAGGCTCGTCGGGGAAGACTACAAGCCAAGGTCGCAGGTGAGCCACAAGCTTTTCGGATGGCTCAAATAGACTACTTTCTCATCTCGTTAACAGTGTCGGTTATTCTTCTTATAAGAAGGGACATCACAGCCCAGCCAAAAGGAAGCCACAACGGGATGCCGAGAAAGCTTGGAAAAGCGTAAGCCCACGCACCGTGGCTGATCGCAAAGATCTCAGCCACTGGCCCCACTACGGCGCCTATGACCATGTAATAGATGTCACCATCTGCATGTTTGAACTTGTAGGCTATCACGGAACATATAATGAGCAGGAACGTCAGGATGAGGACCTGGCTGTATAGAAAGCATATCAACGCCGTTCCTATGGCAAACATTGCCAAGTAAAATGCCATGTAATGTAGATGTTTCATACCATGATCCTCCGCAAGTCTATCTCAAACGATACTACTGGATTTTCTATTTCCCATCTGTTTAGAACTGCTGGGTGTATTTCACCGATTATGCCGACCGGCTTTCCACTGAAGCGTATCTCAGCAGCCCTTCCGGGTATGAATGTCGGGTGCTTTGCTGCAACGAGTTCGTATTCCATTCCAAATGCAGAAAACAGTGCATCCAGCATGCTCGCCATGTATTCGTATCCTATGTTAAGGCCGCAAACCGATGCGGACATCCTCCTTCCATCAGACGTCTTCGTCTCCTTCTTCTGCTCAAGAATGACGACGTCTCCCACCTCGAATATCTGCTGCGGGTATTCCCTGTGCTTGTTCTTTGACAGGAATTCAAGATTGCTTGGAATCAGCCAGTTCCTGAATACGGACCAGTTGGACGACACAATATTTTCTATTTCCGCCACGTCTCCCTCCGGAAGATTCATCTTGCCAAAAAGGCTAGCCTTGTTTGTAAGAATGTAGGAAAGCGTCTCCTGAAAACCTAGTCCTGCCATGACTTCTGCAACGGAACTGCTGAACTTCTCTATCTCTGTCTCAGATCCAATCGTATGCAACTTCGGCGCAACCGGCTTTATCCGGTTATAACCGTAAGATATTATGATGTCCTCGACCACATCCCTTGGGTGCATTATATCCTGCCTGTAGGCCGGGTAGAGGAGACCTATCGACTTACCCTTGGGCTTTGCATCGTATCGGGCCTCCTCAAGAAGTTCGCATATCTTTCCTCTACTGAGTTTCAGCCCGGACACCTTGTTGACATAATCAACGCTTATGCTGCTCTTCTTCGGACTCATGTCAGGCGTGTGCCTTACTTTGTCATGGTATTCCACCCTGACAGACCGTATTTCTCCTCCCCTGTCTGCGAGAGCGGCGACGATCGTATTGAGTGCAGGGAGCAGGAACTTCATGTCAAAACCAGAACACTCTATGAACACATCCTTTGTTGAGTATGACACCTTCCCCGTGTGGTTTGAGTTTATTATCGGCGGGAGTGAAAGAACTTCGCCTGAGGAATCGATGAATATCGGGTATTCCTTTAAGCCGCTGAGAAGATGGCCATGCTCAAGTCCCTTCGGGTGCTTTTTCAGTATCTCTGCGGGTGTCATGGGCTTTTCGAATTCAAGCGGAACGAACCTTATGCCACCAGGCTTTACTGAAGTGAATTCTATCGGGCCCTTTATCTTGTGGAGGTCGTAAACACCTATGGCAACCTCCTTTCTGTTGCGGCCGAATGTCATTGATACTTTTTCCTGAAGCTGTATCATCTGGGAAAGCACTTCATGGGAAATGTTTATGTTCTTGACGACCGCACAGACGGTGTAAGGTCTTATACATTTCAGCTTCCTGTCGACCTTGACGACAAGGCCCGAAGGCTTGACGTCATACGTTGGAACGCCTTTCTTGTGGCCATACCTTCCCTGAAGCTCCCTTGCAACGCCTTCCACGCTCCAGTGGTCCGGACGGTTCGTGTCCTTCATGTCCAGCTTCAGCACTTCGCCCTCTATCTCGTCGACTTCGCCTTTAGCATACATTATCCCCTCATCCTGAAGAACGTCCAGCGGTACGTGTTCCCCGACGAGCATCTGCAGGTCCTCGTAGTTTACTTCTATCGTTGGCATGAAATCACCTAAACCGTAACCTTCTGTCTCCTTAACCAGTCTATGTCCTGGCTGAAAAGATGACGGATGTCACTTATACCGAGCTTGCACATCGCAAGCCTGTCTATACCGAGCCCCCATGCGAGGACCGGCTGCTTCACCCCAAGCGGTTCCGTCATCTCCGGTCTGAATATACCTGCACCCGCAAACTCTATCCATCCGAGTTCCGGGTGCTTTGCAGAGAGCTGGACGCTCGGTTCCGTGAAGGGATAATAGTCCGGGTAGAACCGTACATCCTCTGCACCGGCAAGTTCTGTTGCAAAAAGCTTCAGCATCCCAAGCATCTTGTCAAACGTCATGCTCTCGTCTATGATTATACCCTCACACTGATTGAACTCGACACCGTGCGTCGCATCGATCACGTCCGGACGAAAGCACCTCTTTATTGCGAAATACTTCCCGGGCACGTTTACCCCTTTTGAAAGCTGCCTTGCCGAACATGCAGTGCCATGCGCTCTTGGCATCAACTGCGCTGCCTTCGCCGGGTCCCATTTGTATCCCCATCCCGTGCTTCCGGTCCTGCCGCCATTCTCATGGGCAGCCTTAACCTTTTCCACCACGTTCTTTGGAGGAAGGCTTCCTGTCCTAGGTTTTTTGAGAGTGTAAGTCTGGGTCCAGTCCCTGCTTGGATGGTTCTGGGCCTGGAACAGTGCATCGAAGTTCCAGAATTCCGTCTCTATGATGGGTCCTGACATCTCAGCAAAACCAAGCTGGACGAGTTTTTCCCTTACCTGCATGAGGAACCTGTTATAAGGCTGCCTCTTTCCGGGATATTTCTTCTCACCGCGCGCGCCAACATTGTAAGGCTTGAGTTTAACTTTTTTCCACATGCCTGTTTTTATCAGTTCCGGGCTTAAGGTCGTCACTTCCTTTCCTATGAACTTCATTGCTTTCTTTCTCGAATCTTCCCTTTCCTTGAAGACCAGGTTCCTGCCAAGCAGGATGCGAAGCACCTTATCACCGACGGCCTGGCCGGATTCGACCCCTTTGAGCGCATCCCGTTCGTCTATCTTGCCGGGCTTCTTGACTACGACCAGTTTTCCCTTGTCTATTGCAACCCAGCCGTGCTTTTTTGCCCATGAAAGTGCTATGCTGAAATCAGGGGTCTTCTTTCGAACTTCCGACATTGCCATGGGTTTTTTGACTATCCTGATCAGCCTTTCCTCAGGTAATCCTGTCTTCAGGTACTTCTTGCCCTCTTCTGTAAGCTTGTAGATGAGATCACGTCCTTGCTCTTTCTATAATATTCACATTCAGGTTTTAAAGATGGCCCGCAGTTCAATTATTAGCTGGAAAATGCTTAATATTTTAAGTGAAAGTAACCAAAGGTTAAAATCCGGTGTATAAAATGACGTTGAAAAGTCTGTTTTACAACAGCGTGACAGTGAGTCTTCCAAAGAACATAATGCAGTTCTTCCTTGGTTTTGTCCTCTACTGGATAATCTTTGGGCCATTCGACTACTTCACACTTGGTCTTGCTCTTTCGGGCTTTCTTATTGCATATTCTGCAGTTTACTTCTTCAATGACGTCGTGGACTACCACGAGGACATGAAGGATGCGGACAAGAAGGAATGGAAGCTTATTGCAAGCGGTGTCATAAGCAGGAAGACCGGCTTGGTGACGGGCACTGTGTTCATGGTGGTCGGCCTTGCCATATCTGCAATGGTCAACGTATGGTTCCTCAACATAATGGTTGCGCTGCTTTTCCTGAATTTCCTTCACTCTTCTCCATACATCAAGCTGAAGAAGAAGATACTCCCGACCACGGTCAACATGTCTGTCATAGAATTCCTCAAGTACTCTTCTGGGTGGTTTGCGTTCACTGCGGACCTTTCAAGATTCCCGTTCTGGATAATGGTCACGTTCGCAGTCGTTTACACGTCAATATACCTCATCTACAAGTTCAGGTTCAAGGGAAGCATGATAAAGGACAACAAGTGGCTATTTGGAGCAGTGGCAGCAATCTCTGCAGCCTCGTACATACTTTCGGTGGTACTTTACGATCTTGTCCTTCCACTGATGCTGCTGCTTGCGATGTCCATACTGCTGATAGTATTCAGCATGAGCATGGGAAAGAGGTTCAAGTTCATGAACTGGCTCTGGATCGAGTTCATAATACTTCCCGCAGTAATAGTCGCGTTCCTTCTCATGAGCATACCTTTTGTCGAGCAGGTGAACACCAACATAACACACACCATAGATGAGTACAAGGAAACCGTTTACAAGGAACTTCCCGAAGACGTGGCAAAAGGTATCAAAAACCTGACAGAATCCCCATACGAATCTCTTGACGAGATGCACGAAGCGATAAACCAGTCGATCAACCTGACTGAAATCACGACACTCGTCTCCTGAAATAATAAATAACCACGGAATTATGATTAACTATGTCAGGTGTCAACGTTCTTGATATAGCAAGGAGGCGCGGCTTCTTCTGGCCGTCTTTTGAGATATACGGAAGCTGCGCAGGGTTCTATACTTACGGTCCTCTAGGGGCGCTTCTGAAGCTTAGGATAGAAAAGCTGATAAGGGACCACTACGTGAACAAGGAAAGGTGCCTTCTCGTAGAAGCTCCTATACTGACACCAGAAGAGCCGTGGGTTGCAAGCGGCCACGTAGAATCATTCACGGACATGAACGTCGAGTGCACGAAATGTGGTGAACCCCACAGGGCAGACCACATTCTAGAGGAGAAGACGAAGAAGTCCACGGAGGGCATGAGTCTTGAGAAGATAGTAAAGGAGCTACAGAAAGTTGGGGTCAAATGCGTGAAATGCGGTGGGGCGCTTGGTGAGCCTTACGACTACAACCTCATGTTCAAGACATACATAGGACCGGGGAAGAGCAAGATAACGGGTTGCCTCAGGCCCGAGACTGCACAGACGACTTACATGCCATTCAAGAGGTTGTTTGAACTTGGAAGGAAGAAGCTTCCAATGGGCGTGATACAGCTTGGGAAGTCCTACAGAAACGAGATATCGCCAAGGCAGGGACTGGTGAGGCTCAGGGAGTTCTCGCAGGCTGAGGCGCAGTTCTTCTTCGATCCGGATGACAAGGAAAAGAACCCTAAATTTGACCAGGTCAAAAGAAAGAAGGTGATGGTAGTGACCAAAGGTGACCAGGTTAAGAACAAGGAAGGCGGTATGATGCTCATAGGTGATGTTGTCAAGAAGAAGCATGCGAGTGAATGGATAGCTTATTTGCTTGCAGTGTCCATGGATCTTTTCCAGAAGATGGGAATAGATGGTAAGAGGCTTCGCTTAAGGCAGCACAAGGACGATGAAAGGAGCTTTTATTCATCAGACACATGGGACGTGGAATACATGTCAGACACGTTTGGGAAAATTGAACTTGTAGGCATAGCTGACAGGACCAATTACGATCTTACAAGGCACCAGGAGACCAGCAAGCAGAGCATGGAAGTAAACATTGAAGGCAAGAAGTTCGTGCCCCATGTCATAGAGGTTGCGTATGGGATCGACAGGCCTGTCTATTCTGCTATAGAGTCGTCTGTCAGGAAGGACGGCGATAGGGTTTATTTCTCGTTCCCGCCAACAGTGTCACCATACCAGGTGGCAGTATTCCCACTCGTCAAGAAGGATGGCCTTCCAAAGATGGCAAGGGATGTATATGATTCACTGAACGATGCCGGATTCTACGCGCTCTACGACGAGGGCTTCATAGGCAAACTGTACTACAGGCAGGACGAGGCGGGTACGCCGTTTTGCGTGACAGTGGACTACGACACCAAGAAAGACCAGGCAGTGACGCTTAGGGACAGGGACAACCAAAAGCAGGTGAGGGTGAAGATAAAGGACCTCGCAGACGTCCTCGGAAAGGTAATTAATGGCCAGATCAAGTTTGAGAAGGCCGGAAAGCTTCTGAAATAGCCATAGTAACCATTAAAAAATTTCTGCTTTTACTAATATGATGAAATTGTCAGAAACGGGCATCCTTCCAAACTGGGAGATAGGAAATCTTCACCTTAAGGAGAAGATAAAACAGCATTTCAAAAAAGATCTCAGACTCGAAGCTGCGCTAATTGAACTTACTTATGCCGGCGCCAATCCACTCGAAGTAAAACCAGGCGAATCGGCCACATTACTTGCAAATGAGATACTTGATCTTCCAAATGGCATAATCCCCGTAGGGGACGGCAAGAGCAGCGTTGCCAAGACGGATTCTTCCATAAAAGTTGCAGGATTTGGAAATTACGCACTGGAGCCGGGTTACAGCGGCGAACTTCAGGTTGAAATCAATCCCTACAAAAACCGTGTAAGAATTCTTCCCGGCGAACCGCTTGCCAACATGAGGTTTTACAGAGGTTGTCCCCAAGATTGCATACTTGATCCAAAGAAACTGCTGGAAGCCGGTACTGAGGATGTCATGAATAATAGTGCAAACATATACTTCGATGAAGATTACGGTGACCCTGAAATAGCTGGCAATAAAGTAAGACTGACACTTAACCTTTCTGATGGTGGCGATTCTGGAATCGTAGGCTACCGGGCAAAAGAAACTGACAAGGTTATCAGACTGGTAAAACACGGGAACCTGCTGGAAGACTTCTTTGAACCCATATACCAGTGTGATGAATACTCGCTGAATGAAGGTGATTTCGTGCTACTTAAAACGAATGAAAAGATATTCATCAATCCATACGGTAAGATACCATTCGTCGGTAACATGCCCTCGATAAACATGGACGGTCTCAAGGTCAACCACGCTGAATACCTCTGTTACGGGTCCGGACCCCACGCCCCTGTCATGGAAATACATGCAGAAAGTGGACTGCAACTCGGTCACGGCGACTACATATGTGAAGTGACTTTCAGTAGCATCTGCGGAAAACCTCTGAAAATGAGTTACCACGCCAATGGCAATCTCAACAACAAAACAATTGCAGGAACTTTCTTTTACCAAGAAGTTGCTTAAGGTGCCCTTGCGTGCACGTTTTCCCTGTCTTCTTCCCTTGACACTGCCTTTTCAATCTTTACAAGAGCGCACTTGACGGTCTTTGGAAGGTCCCATTCGGTGCAATCAGAATGGAAGTCCCCGCCAGCTGTTGCCGTCACCTGAACTGTGAACCTTGCGCGGCTGCCTTCAGCGTCGGCCTTCTTCACGTTTACCTTTAAACGCTCGATGTCTGAAAACTTCTTCAGCTTATTTACCGAATGCACTACCTCGTTTCTGACTATGTCCTTTAGCATTTCGTCCTCGCCGTGTAGGCCCGATATTGCTATGTCTACGCCTTCTATCTCCTTTGGTATTTCTGGACCTGCTGCATTTTCTTCCATAAAAACAGCCTCCTCAACTACTTTTTAGCATTCTTTATTTCCCTGGTTTTCTCTTTGGTTATGTAACCTGCAACCACGTTCCTGACTTTCTTGCTCTCTATTTCCCTGACTTTCTTTATTACTTCCTTGTTCTTGTCGAACTTACCAGTGAACTTATCACCATGTTCGGAAACGATGTCTCTTGCAAGACTCTTGATTGCTGTACTTTTTACCCTTCCCATAAACTCACCTTATGTATCATGACATTAAAATATTTATTAATTAACTACTAGGGCTTGTGCCTGGTGATAGAGTAGTAAGTGACATTATTCTCACTATCCACGATTGCCCAAAGCATACTAGCCCTTATGGAGTGCGCAAGGCGAACTGCACGGCTCAGCTCATGGAACGAGCAAGTGTAGTCCTCCGGAACAACGGAAACTATCCATCTCGTGTGCTCACCGGAGGCCTTCGGTCCCTTCTTGATGCCGACGCCGCGCTTGTAGACACGGAAATCGCAGCCGAACTTGAAACCGGTCTTGACCGTAAGTCCCCTCTCCCTGAGGTCGTAGTAAACGACGTACCTTTCATGGAGCCTCTTGTCGAGTTTGAGGCCGGCAGCAAGCAGCTTGTTGAAAGGAACGTCCTTGCCGGATTTCTGAAGCGTTATCCTGTCTGTGCCGAGGAGGTAGAGCGCCTCGACGAAGGAAAGTTCAAGGTTCTTTCCCGTGACCTTGCCGTAGGCCTTCTCCAGAAGCTCATCGTAGCCTTCTGATATGACTATTTTGTTGACGAGAAGCTCGGCTAACGGCTTCGTTGACTCCTGCTTTTTAGCTACCTTCTTCGCCACCATGTACATCACATTAAAATTATGAGTGGGAACGGAGGGATTTGAACCCCCGACAGCTCGATCTTCAGTCGAGTGCTTACGGGTATAGGACTTTCGTACCCATATCTCCCGGGCTGAGCTACGTTCCCTAACAATATTTATTGCTCTTATCGTTTATTGCTCTTTAACTTTTAAAATTATTGTGCTTTTATCCCCTATTTCAACCTCGAATTCACTATTTTCGATTTTCAGCGCACGAACTATTTGTTTTGGTATCACTAAAGCGAAGCTTTTTCCCAGTCTTATCAATTTCATTATTTCTTTTTAGATGCTATATATAAATAAATTTATATATAAAAGTATATATCATGTTCGATTTATCTTGCGTGAAATTTAGTGAGAATGATAGAAGAAACTCTATTAAAATTCCAACTCAAATGTGCGAAAAACTCGCTGAAGAAATCGGTATGCATATAGGAGATGGAAGTATGAATATTTACAGTGGGAAATGTCTATTTTCCCTAAGAGGTCATAAAACAGACGATTGTGAATATTACAACAATCATGTCGTTTCCATTTATCGCGACTTATACAACATTAATGTGAAAATAAGGAAATGGCCAGATGTAGTCGGTTTCCAGAAATCGTCAACATCTCTCATTACTTTCAAACATGAAATAATCGGTTTACCTCTTGGAAATAAAGGTGATTTAACAATACCCGAAATTATGATAAATGATAAAAAATTTGCGGCGTCGTGTCTTAGAGGTATATTCGACACTGATGGTTGTGTTTATCTCGAGCCAAAACCTTCCGGTCTATACCCAAGAATCGAAATTTCATCTACATCAAAGCTTCTGATAGACCAGATAAAATATCTTCTAGATAACATACTCAAAATAGATTCCAGTGTTTGGATATCAAGAAAGGAAAACGGTAAATGGAAAAATGTAAACAGAATTTCTGTAAGAGGTAGGAAAAATGCATATGAATGGATTAAACTGATAGGAAGCAGTAACCCCAAGCATAAAAGAAAATTGAATAAAATAATTAGCGCCCCGAGAAGGATTTGAACCTTCGACCTACCGGTTAACAGCTTCGCCTTCCCTGAGGAATCGGGCGCTCTAACCGCTGAGCTACCGGGGCTCGTAGTATTATAACACTGTTCGTTTTTTAAATATTCATGGAAGGAAGTCCTGCTTTCTTATCTTGTCTGGAAGGTACTTCTCAGAAATGAATCTTATACCTTTTGATGAAAGGGCCTCAAGTTCCAGTTTGTAGCCCGCCTTGAGCATGCGCTTGAGCTCTTGCTGCCACTCCTTGGGCTTGAACCAGACATACTTTATCATCTCCTTTATCCTCTTCTGGTCGCCCTTGTTGAGCTTGATCGTGACGTTATTTGATATACCGTATTCGATGGCATCCTTTGTGGTCAGTCCTATGAACTTTGCATCAGGCGTACCGAGCCTGTCTGAAAGGAATGATAGGTTTATGGAGCCCTGCTTGATGACAGAGTAGATGTAGTATCCCCACGGGTCTGCGTCTGCCAGCACATAAATGGGAAGCCCGAGTTCCTTGTGGAGCCTGTTTATGAGTCGCCTGCAGCCCCTTGCAGGCTGACCCTTTCCGGTTATTATCAGGCAGTTCTGCTTCTGCCAGAACTTGTCCTCATTCAGACGCTGCCATACGGCGTCTTTCTCTATGAGCACGACGAACTTGGCATTGTTCTCGACGAACTTTATCATTTCAGGCTCAACGTCACTTGGTATTGCCCATCCGGACGAGCCCATCTTTGCACAGTTTATCCTGTCACCAGAGTCCTCAATCATGATGTTTCCTGCCATGTATCCCTTCCGGTCAGCCTTGAGATGGAGTTCTTCTCTTAGAAGGTTAAGTGCCGATTCCAGGTCCTCAAGAACGGGGTCGCTCTCTTCCTGGCCTTCAAACGTGTTCTCCTTGGTGCCTTCTATGGTGTGCTTGAGAGCGTAATACAGGTCCCTGATGCTCGTTGTGACACCCTGCTCTATTATCTTCTTGCATTCTGATGCTACGAGGAGTGTCTGCATGAACTTCCTTGTGTGTGCAACGTTTAGGTAATGCCTCTGGCTCTTCTTGTCGCCTATCTTGATCAGCTTGTGAACCGGGTCGAAGTATATGTTAGAAAGACTCCTTACTGGTAAGGATATGCTCGGGTTTTCCTTCTTCTGAAGCTGGTTCACCACTTCCTTTCCCAGATTCTGGATCTTCCTCTTCGACTTGTTCTGATTCTCCTCCATTCAATTCCTCCCATTTTTCATTTATCATGCCTATTATTGAACGTTCGATTTCTTCCTTTGACATGTCTGTCATTATGCTAAGCGCGTGGGCAGTCTCTGCTGCATACCTCTCAAATATGGATTTCTTCTTTGAAAGCATGGCCTTCTTCCTCTTGCCGGAAAGCCATATGGACAGCTTGCGAGAGCATTCCTGAAGGGCGAGCTTTATCTCTTTGATTATGACGTCGTAGTTTGCTATTGCCTCCTTGGATTCTGAGGTGAACGGTACCCAGACGGACGATATGTGGACGAAAACTACCAGCGGCTCCTCGATGTTTCCCCTGTTTACTTCCATGCCGTATCTCCTCCAGTCCGTTTCCTGCACTGCCTTTGTCATGGCACAGACACCTCCCTGGTAAAGGAGAGGCACACGGTTTGCAAACCTCAAAAGGTTGAACGACTGTATGGAACCGCCGAATCCAAGCCCGACTTCTATCTGGAATGGCCAGCCACGGTAGACTTCAGGGGGCCTCGTGACAGAAGCCACGAATTCCGGGTTGAGTTCCTTCATGAGACCAGAATCCACAAGGCTTGACCCAAGAGGTGATAGGCAGTCTGTAGGCGGACGCAGGAGTCTAACGTGTTTTACTGCATCTATAATCTTTCTTGCCTGTTCATCAGTGACCCTTCCCGGCCGTAGCTTGGTGTCTGGTATCAGCTGCCCGCCGACTTCCTTTGTTATACCAGCTTTTATGAGAATCTCGTTTGCGCTCTGCTTTCCGAGCCTGCTGAATTCAGTCGTCAGGAAGGAGTGCAGGGTCCTTGCACTGGTGTTTGCCAGCATGCGCATGAGAACACCGAGTTCAACCCCTTCAAGATGGGGCATTATTTCCTTTGGCTCCGGGGGGAGGTGGTCCACTCCCCGCTTGAATTCCATCCTGCCGTTAGGGGAATCGAATATTATGTCAGTATAAGGATTGGAAATTGCTGTCTGCTTTATGTACTCAAGCACAGACTGCTTGTTCTCCCTGTAAGTGGACTCGGCGACAAAGGTGACTTCTGTGCCGTGCCACGGTTCACCTTCCTCGACGTTCGTCTCCATGACGACGGGTTTGTTCTTCCCGACGTCAATTCTGAGCTGATAAATGTGCGTCTTCCCGTCACCTGTACTGGTCCTTATCATTGTCGGCGAGCCTGTCGTCAGCTGCGAATAAAGGACAGCGCACGAAATACCCAGTCCCTGCTGTCCGCGCGTGTTGTGCACACAAAAACCTCCACTACCACCAACGAAATTTTCACAGCCAGGGACGGAAATGTCATAAACGTTTTCAAAACCTTCATCAATCCTTTCTATACTTTTTATCTCCAATTGGCAAAGATCGGAACGCGTCATACACTGCAACGCGTTTCTTTTCGTCCTGATCTCACTTGTCGGAGAGAAAACATAGGATTTTTCTAGATCACTTCCATAGATTGTCACATGATAGCTTATACTCTTTTTCCCGACGATGTTATTCTTGTTCATCTTTCGATCGACACTTGACAATACGCCCTGCATCGACCAGAGATATGTGACATCGTTCGCAAGATTCTTGCTCGTTGTATTCAGCATTAGAGAATTTCTTCCTTTCACTTTATGACCATCGCCAAGATAGAGACCATCCAAAAAGTGCTGCCTTAGCGTATGTGTCGTTCTGAATACAAATTCAGGCACTCTTTTGTTTCTTGCGCCCCTCCCGCACCACTTCTCCATAAGTATTGGAAGCACACCCCCGAAAACCTTCACTCTTATAGAGCGTTCCCTTGGTTCAACAGTTACACTCGCACCCAAGTTTCTTGCCGTAGTACATATTTCATCAACCAGATAATCTTCATGCTTTCCGAATGTAAATCCTATCTGCCTTCTATCGACATGCCCCTCTGCCACAAATAGTCCCATGAAACGCATCAATGATTCCGTAAGATTCCATTCTGTCGGTATTCTCGTCTTATTTCCGTGGTGGTAGGTCTGTATAAAACCGTCAATTCTCCCTAAGTCTATTCTTAACAAATCGGAAAGAGGTAAAAATCCTGAAGACTTGTAATATTTTACTTTTTCGTCCACTATGTCGATAAAGCCGTTTTTACATTTTACCCTATGAAACTTTCGTTTCTTACCTCCAGACATTTTGTGAACAATCTTTGATTTTTCTAATATTTTCTTGACATGTTCTTCTATTCCATAGACATACATCCAGTTATTGTTAACGTCTTGACCGCTCAAATAATCCAGTATACTTATAGATTCTATATCACCAGCGCTCGGAAGACTAGAAGGAACAACAATTCTATCCCCCACATTCAGATTTCTTGCTTCCACATTCTCGATTTTTCCGTTTTCCCCACAGGAAAAAAGACTATGACATCCGGTGACTTTTATTTCCCTGTTTGTTTTAGTTGTTATCTTTATTATCTCATTTTCTCTCTTGTGACGAATTAGATGACTCACCTTTCTGTACTTCATCTTATATTCATTCCAATCAAATGATGGTGCAAAGATGTCAGAATCCGTGACATTGGCAACTTCTTCATTATCATTCAGGAAACTACCGACAAATTCTCCTATCGGCACTATCTTTACCTTACCGTCATACATAACAATTATCGGCTCGTCGTGAGTAAGTGATTGCTTCAGCCTATGGAACTTGCTTCCGTAGAGGAGTGAGCCGAAAATCTTCGGGACCTGCTCCTTTACTATTCCCGGGCCGTTGTCCCTTATCTTTATCTCGTACTTTTCTTCACTCAGCTCCTTTATGCCGACATATATCTCTGGAAGTATGTGCGCCTCCTCACAGGCATCAAGGCCGTTATCGACTGCCTCCTTGACTATTATGAGCATTGCCTTGGCCTTGTTGTCGTAACCGAGAAGGTGCCTGTTCTTTTCGAAGAATTCTGATACTGAAATGGCCCTTTGCTTCTTTCCCATCTCTTCTGCTATGCTCATGAAAAACACTCGTTCCTATAAGTTAAGGATTAAGGGGATTATTATTTTTAATAATTTATCTTGTGTAAAATTCGTTTCCCGGAAACTATGACTTTGAAATGCGTTTTCTCATCATGCCGTATGCATGACCGTGGGTTTTGCCGCCGAGAAGTTCTGCGAGCGCTTCCTCTGCTGGCGCAATCTCCTCGCGCGTGCCTATGACAGAAACGGTCTTGCCCTTTATTGCGATGGAAACGCCCGTCTCCTTTTCTATTATTTTCTTCGTCCTGCCGTCATTTCCTATGATCCTTCCTATCATGCGCGTCCTCTTCTTCAGGCTCTCGCCCTGAAGGGAAATGACATGAAGTTCGCAGTCGTCGTCTGCGAGTCTTTCTATTTCCTTTTGGGAAAAGCCGCGCCCGATTGCTGTTGACATGTCCTTTGCCTTGAGCAGATTGATTGGATCTTCACCTGTTATCTTGACAACGTCAGAAACTTCTATCTCGGTTTCTGTCAGCTTTTCTATGCGCCTCTTGACGCATCCGTTCTTGCCGATGATTACAGGTATCCTATCTTCCGGTATCCTTACTACTTCCAACATGCTAGACACCATTTCAATTACTGTCCAAGAAATCCTTTGTTTGTTAGCCAGCTAACCTGGGCAGGCTTGTATCTCCATACTATATCGCCCTTCTCGTCGCCTTCGATCGACCAGGGCTTTACAAGTATGACATCGCCTATCTTGACGTACATCCTGCGCTTGGACCTTCCCGGGACCCTGCAGAGCCTTTCCCTGCCGTCAGTACATTCGACCCTGAACCTGCTTCCGCCGAGAACCTCCATGACCGTGCCAAGGACCTCGTCTCCTCTTGGCGTACGTACTCTCACAGTCTCTTCTTCCATGACCATATACTGGAGAAAGAATTAATAAGTTTTAGAAGTGATAGCCGAGAGTGAGCTCTACCCACACCGGCTCGTATATCTCTGTATTCAGAACCTTTCTGAAGCTTGCCTTGGCATTCTCGGTGAACGTCTCGTCCTTTATTATGTAGTCTTTCCCCCCGGCTGTCCACAGAATGACAGATTCCAGGAGGTCCATGTTCCTGTCGTCGTCCAGGGTGTCGAAGTTGCCGTTTGCCATCCATGCAGAACGTCCGTTCCCGTTGACACCCCAGTTCACGACAACGAGTGGCGCGGACTTTCCTTCGTAAATACCCCCCTGGTAATAATCATCGTGCCTTACAAGTATGCGGTTTTCCATCCTACTTAGCGGATAAACTTTATCGTCACTTATCACCGTAAATCCGGAAGCTGGGTCGTTGAAAAGGTCGTAGAGCCTCTTTATGTCGTGCGCCTGCTCATAGGTCTCGAGGAACTGGAATTCCCAGCCGTTTCCTGAAAGATCGACAGCTGTAGTTGCCCATTCTAAATTGAAGGTGTCCCTGTGCCAGTCCTCATTGACCTGCGCTTCTGTCAGGTCTGCATACTCTACCACGCCGTTTCCAAGTCTCAGATACGCGCTAAGGTTTACCGCCTGCTGGATGTTTATTGTCGGGACTCCGAAGAAGATTATGACATCATACTTTCCAAGATAACTGCCACCCCCCGGGTCATCGAGATTGAAGTCCAGCGGGCTTGCCCGCTCTACAGTGAAAGTCCTGCCAATGCCGTTGAGACTGAAGCTTGTTATGTTATCCCTTATGTAGGCAAATTCAACTACGTCACAAACGCAGCCTATCATTATTTCCGGTCTCACAAGCGGCCTCGTTTTAAGCGAATACCCCATCGAACCCGGAAGGAGCTGCTTGTCTACGATCTCGGTGTTGACGGATGCTGCGTCCAGCCAGTCCACGTTATCACCTTCATCAAGGCTGTAGAGCAGGTCCTGTGCCATTATTCTCAGCTTCGTCTCAGACCACGAATGGTCTGACCTTGGGATTGTGTAAAACTGTGAAAGTACCACAAAAACCAGCATTATGACGATGAGTGCTTCGACTACGTGGAGGAAACCCTTTCTCATACATAAGTTTTTATGGAACTGCTTAAAGTCTTTTATCATGAACGTGCCTGACGTCTACGAGCGGCTTCTTGCACATTTCGGTCACCAGGAATGGTGGCCGATGAGTGGTAAATTCTCACCAAAAGAGCTGGAAGTCTGCATCGGGGCCATACTGACGCAGAACACCAACTGGAAGAATGTCGAGAAGGCTCTAAAGAGAATGACTGATGAAAAGATGACGACGGCAGAAAGCATAGTCTTGGCAAAAGACTGTGATCTTGAAGAAGCCGTGAGGCCGAGCGGCTTTTACAAGCAGAAGGCAGAGCGCCTGAAGATATTTTCAAGAATGGTAATTGATTCCGGCGGGTTTTCAAAGTTTTCACAAGACGTGACACGTGATGATCTCCTCGGTACCAATGGACTTGGTCCGGAGACTGCCGATTCGATGCTCCTCTACGCATTCGCAAGGCCCGTTTTTGTCATAGACGCCTACACCAAGAGGATATTCACGCGGCTGGGCTTTGACGACATGAAGGGCTACGAAGAGTGGCGCTCATTCTTTGAGGAGAATGTCAGAAAAGACGTTGAACTTTACAAGGAATTCCACGCGCTGATAGTAGAGCATGCAAAGAAATTTTGCAGGACCAAGCCACTATGCGAGAATTGCGTTTTTACCAAAACGTGTACATTCGCAAGTTCGAAAATTCAGTCGTGTTCTTTTGTGTGAATCTTTATACCGGTCTCAGTATAGAATTCCTCTAGTTTTTGCTTAACTTTATCAACAATTTCATCATTTTGTGTGTCACCGTAAATTCTTACTCTCTTGCTTTGAGGATTTATGTGAACCGAGAAGAAAACGCCATTACTGTCCTGAAACCCTGTAACTATCGTTTCTTTACCTTTGACGTCAAACTTGGAATACCCACACTCGCCAAATTCTACAGACTCAACGTTATCAAGATCCAGATCGTGGCCCCAGAAAGGATCGTACCCTAAATCACGGAGCGCTGCTGCATTACATATTACATTTTTTCTGACATTATCATAACCAAGGTTTCGTGTACTGAATATGTATATTGACATGAGATAGCATTAATGAAAAGTTTTTTAAAGAGTAATTTTAACTAACTAACGATTTTATTTCTTTGAAACAAGAAAATTCAATGGTTTCTGCAGCAAGAAGTTGCATCATCTGCAAGGGTTCGCGCATGCTGTGCGGCCTCAGGACATGCCCGCTCATGAGCAGGTTCAACGTCAAGCCGAAGATAGAGGAGAAAATAAAGGATAACTTCTTCGGTCCGGCGAGTTCTGTCTTCATTGGAAGGTTCGGGTACCCGGATGTTTTTACCGGCCCATTGACGCCGATGACGGATGAGAACGTGAAGGTGATAGACAAGCCTTCTGCATGGTTTGGAAACAGTTATGATTCGATAATAGAGATGCGATCGACACTACTTCGGACCAAGGAAACTATGAACATATTTTCAAAGAACAAAAACGTCGATAACCTGCAAGAGATAGCGCTGGCATCGAAAGCGCCTGACGTGGAGATGGTGCTGAAAGGCAGGCCCGTGTACCGGGTGAGCTTTTCCGACGTCAACCAGCCTATGGGCCCAAGTGCCGGACTCAAGAGCCTCGACATCGCTGGAAACGTCAGGATAGGCAGGCAGGTTGACAGAATAGTCAACGACGAGCTCACGGCAAAGGAATCCGGTTTCATGCTATACGAAAAGGGACATGATGTGTATAAGGTGAGCACCATACTGAGTTCGGGAGCGCTTGGGATGGAACATAGGAAAAAGCTCGTTCCAACTAGATGGGGCATAACTGCAAGCCAGACACTCGTGGCTGATGAAATAATAAAGGAAGTCAGGGATTATCCGAGCATCAACGACTATACAGTCTTTTCAAGCGAGTATCTCGACAACCATTACGAGGTACTGCTAATGCCCGGAAGCTGGGAATTTGAAAACTTCGAGGCGTGGGCACCGGGAACCCCGTGGTCGATGGGTGCCAAAACTGCGCAGATACTTGAGGAATACGAACCGTATGGCGGGAGGAAGAAATATGCTGATCTCCAAGGCGGCGGCTTCTATGCGAGCAGGCTTGCAGTCGCGGAGGGGCTGAAAGCTATGAGGAGACAGGCAAGGGTGATTGTTTTCAGGGAAGTCTATGAAGGATACGTCATCCCTCTTGGGGTATGGCAGGTCCTTGAAAACGTTCGCAATGCGTTCAGAAAACCTGGGATAAAATTTGCAACAAAGGAAGAATCGCTGAAACACATAGGAAGCAGGCTGCGCCTTCCATTATCCGATTACGAAAAAGAGAGCGTGGTACTGAAGAGAAAGACGCTGAAGGATTTCATCGGTTCGCCCGCTTAAACATTTTTATACCGGCTCGGGACATTAATTAAATATGTTCAAGGGTGCGATCCAGGTAAGCATCGGATTTCTCATAGTGATGGTCATTTCAGCACTTGTCATGATATTCATGATGGGATGGCTAAGCGGGATGTTCCCAGAGCTGACAGAGATATCTGAATATGCAACCGCCCAGGCAGAGCAGCAGATGATGAACGAGTTCGCAAAGGGTGGTGATACCATACTCGCGACCATACCGACGCAGCAGACGTTTGCGCCCGGTTCAAAGGTCAGGTTCAAGCTCGGTGTCAGGAAGACTGCAGAAGTTGACGATCAGCAATACTTCTCAATGTGTGTCGGTAAGATGTCAGATGTTTATTGCAAGACACCCGGAGATAGCCCAATTACCGTAAACGGTCAGACGGGGTCTACAACGGATATAATGTTCCAGTTCCCTGCAGTGACAAGGATAGCGCAGAGGGGTGACATCTCGCTAATGTCCGGCATAATGGAAATACCATCGGACGTGAATACCGGTACACATGGTTTCAGAATATATGCATGCGCTGTAGATACTGCAGGTGCACCATGCCAGGGCCTCAGCACCAGTTACGGCCAGTACGACTTCATAATCGAAGTGGTATAAAGCCTTTATTTTTATTCTAGCCTGTCCCATTCTATATTATGAACATCGGCCTGATTTTCGGGATGGTAGTCGCCATTTTCACCATGACCCTTCTTATGGTATTCGGGTTTCAGCAGGCGACCAACGTATCTGAGATACAGGGCAAGGCTGAGATACAGCGGACTATAAAGAACCTCAGGTCGTCAGTGGACCGCGTATACAATCTCGGCGGGGAGAGTTCGGAAAAGTTCGAGCTGACGTTCCCAAGCTCCGTGATAGGTGTATGCTTCATGCCAATGTACAGGGGCATGTCAGGTACCCAGAAAGATGGGAAAGTCAAATTCGACGTAAGGGCCGCGCTCAAATCAAATGGCATCTCAACAAATGAGGCCTACAGGATGGCAGACGATGTCACTGCATTGAGAATGCAGCCAGCTCACGGAGGCGGTTTCATCGACAACAACCAGACGCTTCTCCTTTTCTATCTTGGGACTTCTGTTCCTGAATGGTTCTACATAGAGCGCCTGGAACCGACCAAGGACAGCGTCATGGATGAACCGCTCTGCGTGGGGCCGCTGGCAGATGTATGGCTTCAGAGGGCTTTTGACGATGACGGTGCTTGGGTAGGCGTCGAGGACATTTAAGCGCTTGTGACAACAACTTATTATGATCAGTGTCTTCCAGATTTTCAAGATGCTACTCGGCGTGATCGTCTTTGTCTTCGTGATAACGTTCTTCCTCAGGATATCAGACATGTATTCTGGCGCCGGGGACAAGCAGCTGGAATTTGAGATTGCGGATGCCTTTGACAAGGCTGTCAAGCAGACGTACATGACGGGCAATCCGACAACTTTCACTGCATTCACTGAATACGAACTGCTGATGTACAATGCACCGAAGATGCTTTTCCGTACGAGCCAGAAGACTTTCACTGTACCACTGTTCATGGTACCGGCTAAAACTGAGATGACACTCGAAAGGCGGTGCGAGGACTACGGATGGTTTATGTTCTGCTTTGTGTTTGCATATTCCGACACGACGAAGATACTGTTCACGCCGCTGGAAAATAATGGTGATACGAGAAGCGCGATAAAATCCATGGTAGAAACCCTTCCCGAAGCTTTCGAGTTCGGCTACTGCAACGCCACCGAAGCGAAAGTCAGTACCAGGGCAGCGTTTCTGAATTATATCGTAAATGACATGCCATCGAAATCCTTCAAGAAGTGCGAAGTCGAGATAGAGGAGGACACGAGACTTGTCACATTTGGAAGCGTTTCCGAAATTGCCGAAAACGAAATAGCGATAACCGGCAGCACCGTAAAGGGCTATGTCGGTGATGAGCTGGAATCTGTTTCATTCTCAAGCCACGACGTGATACCAATAGTCACTGGGGGTGTACCTGCGCTAAAGTACAAGAAGGAGAAGTTCAAAAAGGAGCTGAAGGCGTCATCGGGGATAATGGGGGAGAGGAGCAAACTCATCCACAGCATGATGCTTGAACATAACTACATGCCATGCCAGGAATGCCCGACACCTTACCCGATAGAGTGCGGCTGGCTGGATGACAATACAAGGGAGACAAGCGATCTCTACCTACAATTCATATCGACGCTCGTAAATCTCGACAGTGCGATAGATGCTGGAAGTTATGAAAGCCTTCTTGAAAGGAGTTCTGGGGAATACGAGGCCTTAAGGGAAGCGGGGTGTGAGGAATGAAAGGGCAGGTAGCTGTAATGGAATATCTCGTTCTTGTCGTGATGACGATGTTTGTCATATTCTTCGTGGTCGTCCTCTTGTTTGGGTACCAGTTCCTCCAGTCAGGATCGGAAAGGTCCAAAGATCTGGAAAGCCACTCGCTTTTCGTGCTGCAGAGCATGATAGCATCGCCTGTTGTCAACAATCCCCAGCATCAGAAGGGATCAGTACTCGACGATGCGAAGCTCACGGTGATGACATGCGAGGATGTGGAGGTACTGTTTGGTCATGGACTGTGGATCCGCATAAGTTCCATATACGAAAAGCATGACTGCGAGAAATATACAAATGCCATTGAAAGGAATACGTGTTACCAGGAAAATGCTGACATAGAAGCAATCGAGAACAGGGAATGCACGGGACAGGTCTACCCGGACTGCGGCGTGTGGACGTTCTGTGGCGAGGAAAGGTCCGTAAGGATGATCTACAGGTCGGTGCCTGTAAACATATACAGGAAGATGGACGGGATGGTATCTCTGGCTACAATAACAGTGGGCGTGAAGGGGGGTGAATCATGAAGGGACAGACGAGCATGCTGGCCATAGTGATTGCAATGATACTGATACTCTTCATAGTGATATTCATGCTCACGGGCATGTTTTCTGATGACGAGACTGCTAACATGAAGACGCAGCAGAGGGACCTTTATGCAAACAACCTGCTACTTTCCTTGCTGTCCACAGATACCAGTGAGGGAACGTTTTCTGACATGCTGAAGGACGAGTACTTCGGTGGTGGCACTGCCTTTGGTGAGATGGCACCGGTCTTCATAAAGGCAACTCTCAATGCCACGGGAAACACCGACTATGACTGGCTGATAGAAGCCGAACCAAAGGATTTTGTCGGCGTCGTAAAGCAGTGGGGAAACCCGGCCGTGACTGAAAAACCGGGATACTGGGATGCCAGGACAGTAGTTACGTGGGGCGGAAACCAGCTTGAAGTTAAATTATATATCAGAACAAAGTAATGTATTAACAGGATATGTCAAGGAAAAAGGCTCAGGCCGAGATAGCGCTCATTCTGGGACTCCTCGCAGTCGCCGCCATAGTCGGTGTGTATTCATATTCCTCACTGACCGCGCCTTCAACGACACCGGTCACGATATCCGAAGAGCAGAAAAGCGTGGACTCGTACATAAGGGATGCTATATTCACCGCATCAATGAAGACACTGTCCAAAATCTATACGCAAGGCGGCTATTATGACAGCTCCGTGGCAGGAAACAAGCTAGATTTCATGAACAATGATATAGCGTACTGGCAGATATGCGACGAAACGGAGATACCAGATATCGAGCAGGAGGTTTCCAAGGGCGTCACTGACTACATGAAAAACAATCTCCCGGAAAGGACAAGCGTTGCCGGAAGGCAGATCGAATTCAGGCTCCAGGAAATACAGACGACAGCAAGGGTCTATGACAACAAGATAACACTTTCTGTAAACATTCCAGCGACAGTGGATGGAAGCTCGATACCTCTTCCGATAGTCGTGGATGTCGAAAGCAAACTGGGAAGGATTCACAATTTCGCAAAGGATTTCTCAGAATTCCAGAAGACTTACAGGGTCCTTGACCAGAACCTCCTTGAACAAATGAACTTGTCAAATCCCATGGAAGAGGAGGATGGAACCTGCTGGCTTCCGACCGTGGGTTTGTCGTGGTCGACGATAAGCAAGAGCTGGACAGGGCTCAAGGGATGTATGGAAGAGCACATAATCTACACGCTCACAAGAACGCTTGAATGGCAAAAGCCGTGGATCGGCCCGGAAGGTTTCATACCTGCCGAACTCATGTCGAATTCCTACATATTCCAGATAAAGAAATCTGACGGCTCCTGGGGACAATACGCTGATCTTGAGGTCGAATTCTATTACGGTGGTACCGGAAATTCGCGCACGCTCAGCAGGAACCAGCCAGACTTTTACTTCATGACAGACCCCGACCCTGCGGTATTCACGCTGATAGGAATACCCGGTGTCATAAGTTTTGTGAATTATGAGGTCAAATACGACGTATCGTTCCCTGTCGTCATTTCAGTGCCAGATGAAATACTGCAGAAGACCTTCAACTTCGTAACATTTGTAAACATAAGGGACAGCTACCCATCAAATGAGGGTTGCATGTCTGATATAGTCCCCGACCCCACTACAGTCATGTGTGAGAACACGCAAGGAACGATGAAACTCACCGTGCAGGACACAGACGGCCAACCACTTAGCGGGGCCTACGTTTCATTCGGTCCCTGCAACTTCCAGTACCCAACAGGTGTCGACGGGAAGCTTGAGATACCGATACCCCATCTAGATGGCACAAAAGAGCTCAAGATCATATCAGGCGATACCATATACAGCGTCCCTGCCACTGTACAGGAACTTGCCAGCGCCGATGGCAAGGTTGTGAAAATGCCAATCAACCGGGCATATGACATGCACTTCTACGTAGCATACATGCACGATTCGACCATTGAATTCAAGGACTCGCTCAGTGCAGTGAAAAAGATCGACGCTTCCATGACGGCAGATTACGGCAACAATGAATTCATGGAAGATTACGCTTATCCGACATTCAAGAACAGGAAGACCGACAACGTCGACTGGGAAAACGTAGATGAAAACACACCCATAGATGAAATAGAAGAAATGACGAACCACGCAACAGCGGTTCTTGCATCCAAACTCAACTACGAAGTCGTCGTAAGCCTTGGGGAAGGAAGTTCGTACACGGACGCGAGTTTCGAACTCGACGCTGACGCTGGTGATATTTACATTTATGCACCAATTATTGTAGATGGGGTGACTGTGAGTGACCCTGTTGGACGCATGAAAAACTGTGGTTTCAGCGTCATCAGCCATAAGAAGCCGGCAGACATAACGGGAGGTTCGAGCATAATATCATGTTCAAATTAGACAACAAGTTTTGGCTATCGGTGCAGGTCGCGGCCGTGGTATGTGCATACCTCATATTGACGATACCTGTCATTTCGGCCATCAACGTGAGAACGTTTCTTCCAGGTTCGGAAACGCCGGGGGAATTCTCGTTTGATCCGGCAGACAAAGTGGAGAGAGCTTTCTCGGTATCTCCAGCAGAGAATAGATATGACGACATATGGGTTGACGTCGATGTCGTGGGAAAGGATCCCGCATACATGGTAAAGCGTATATACCTCTACACATGCAGAAGCGCATATCCAGGCTCATGTTCTGAAGAAATGCCAATAGAAACGGTGAACTACCTTTCAGGTGAGAGAAAGACGTTCAAATGGAGCGGCGACCTTGCAGTCGGCAAGGTTGCAAACTTCATGACACTGGTACAACTCGAGTACGAAGGAAGGGGTATATGGATAGGTTTCTGGGACCAGGTAGAAAGAAAGGACGTGAAATTCTTTGAACATTACACGTACGACATAGATACCATTGACCTTCACCTTAAGGAAAACGTTGACGTTACTTGGGTAGAGAATTACATCAGGAAAAATTTCATGATACCGTCGGACTGGATGTCGCATGCCATAATAGGGACAGTTGACGGTGAGACGGTTACGAAAACCGACAGGATAGGCAGTAACAGAAACGACATCATATTCCACAGATTCGTAACGAAAAGTTCTGATGCAATAGTGCAGCCTTCTGACTATACTTACAATTTCGTCTTCGGAAAGGACGTACTGTCGTCCCCGCTGACGTTCTATTCGGAACCCGCAACTTCCTGCGGAGACGCTTTCTGCGATGCCGACCTCGGTGAAGACTCGTCTTCATGCTGCATCGACTGCGGATGTACTCTGGAAGGCGAGTCGTGTGATATCGGGGCAGACTACCCATACGGATTCTGTCATGTGTGCGGTGATAAGATATGGCACCCGGTTGAGAACAGCGCCAGCTGCTGCGTGGATGCAGGATGTCCCGACGGTTTCTCCTGCGACATGACCAACGTCCAGCATGGCACCTGCGTACCACCAGACTGCGGGAACGGCAGATGTGACGCGCCACCGGAAAATGCCGGCAACTGCTGCACAGACTGCGGCGGCGACAGCGGGTGTGAAATAATGTTTGGAAGCGATTCATACTGCAACCAGAACACATTCAAATGCCAGGAGCCGTCATGCGGCGACGGTACATGTGAACCCGGCGAGGGTTCCCAGACATGCTGCACGGATTGCGACAACTGTCCCGCAGGCGAATACTGCGACACAAGTGTACTGGACTCTGGGATATGCATGATACCGACATGCGGCAATGGTAACTGTGAGCCGGATGAAGACTATTCTAACTGCTGCACTGACTGCAATAATTGCCCAAATGACCCTTACACGGGACTTGGTCAGGTATGTACAAACAACGTGTGCCACGTATGCGGAAACAACAATGCCGAATCTGTCGAAACTGAAGCCGACTGCTGCATAGACACAGGTTGCAGTACCGGATACTGCGCACACGATTACTCGTGCAGGGACCGTGATGAAATGTCTCTCAACGTCATAGTCCTTCCAAACGAGGGAATAAACTGCATGCAGGAAGGTGACGTGATAGAAGACATGAAAGTCGTGATGAGCATTGTAAATAAACCCGAGTTCTTCGAACGCTTCGAATCAGCAAGCTATTCATTCTCGGGAATAAGCAAGTCCATGAAGAACTGCGTTGAAAACGGCGGTGCATACGAGTGCCACATACCCCTGAGCGGAGATGACATATTCCAGGGCTGCTTCGAACCCGTCGGGATGCAGGAAATGACGGTAAGCGTTGATGCAATCTATTACAATGACAGCAGCGACTACAGCAGCAATGCAATCGTGGACATTTCACTGGAAAATGCCGTAAACGTCACTGTAGACAGGAACAGGGACAGGGTATGCAACATGAACGATGACAAGTGTGACACTTCCATAGGAGAGAACTTTGAAATGTGCTGTCACGACTGCGGGTGCCCCTTTGGTTCGGTCTGCCTCGAAAACAGCTGCACATCCGAAGATGACTTAACAATCGTCGTTGACGAAAGTTCGATACCGGCATCAGACCAGCTCGTCTGCAATCGTGAAGACGCTGTTCTCAACAAGGTGACATTCACGGCTTCTGTAGACAACCTGCCGCATACAGACGGCGATCCGTTTGCTCTGGTCAATTATGCACTCGAATATGACGGCAAAACATACACGCAGTACAACCTCTCAAGGTTCATATGCACTCCGGAAACCACGACAGGCAACGTACTGACCGGAAACGTATTCTGCGAGATACCCATATCACTGTTCCCGGCGTGCCCATACACGTCACCTGGAGATTTCAAGTTCATTGCATGGATTACCGGTGGCGGGCTTTCAGCATATCACGATGAGTACACTGGAAAGATGATATCAGATGAATTCAGCATATCATACACACAGGGACTTCCAAAATGTAACGACGGTCACTACACCTGCGATGACGGCGAGACTTCTGAAAACTGCTGCCAGGACTGCGGATGTGCCGATGGGTCATTGTGTTCGGTTTACAGCGGCTGCGTTTCCCAAAGTGACATTGGCCTCACAGTATGGGCAAGCCCGGAGGATCTGGACTGCTCGATTTCGAGCGGGAAGGTTATCAGATTCTTCGTAGAGGTAGACCCAAAGCCCATTGGAAGCGTCCTGTTTGGGGACACCATACTCGACGACAAATACATACATTATGAATGTACGACAGGACTTGGTACAGTGCATGCAAGCGATTACATACTGGAATGTGAAAGGTCCTTTAGTGAATTCGAATACTGCTGGGGAGTATATGGCCAGTCACCGCCATTCGATTACAGCCTTGGCTTTGACACAGTGTTCTCATACCACAACGGCAGTGCATACAAAGACATACAGTTCAACGAGAGTGTCGACTTCACCGTCACCGTACCAAGGGAGCGCAGCTGCAGCAATGACAACATATGCAATCCCGAAGACGGCGAGCTGCCCGAGCAGTGCTGCATTGGATGCGGCTGCCCGGATGAGCAGAACGTGTGCACGTTTGAAAATGAGTGCAAGCCCGAAAGCGACGTCGGGCTCGTTGTGACCAATTATCCAAGAGAGGTGAACTGTTCAAAATATGATACAATAAAAATCGAGGTGAATGTAACAGATCAGCCGGCATGGAGTAACAACGTTGAATGGAACATGTCAATACCAGGATATGATAGCACTGACATAACCAGGCACTGCGACAATGCGCATGTACACACGGAAAATGATTACCTGTGCGAGCTTTCGGTAAGAGATCTTCCCATATGCAAGGTTGCGGGTGAAACACAGCATCTTTACGACACTACCCTTCCTGATGGTTGCACGCAAACCGGGGGACTAGAGGAAGGACTTGTATCATGCACAAGGGAAGTCGAACTGAAAGTCGACATGGAATATACTAAACCGGTGACGCACGAGCAGAAGTCATTGGATGTGGATCCTTATGATATGACAATGACCGGAAAGGACATATTCCTGTCATGCGGAAATGATAAATGCGAGGAGGACCTCAATGAGCGTCCCGGTACGTGTTGCGAGGACTGCGCATGCCCTGACGGCAAATTGTGCACGTTAAGTGACGGGTGCATCACGGCGGATGACATAGAACTCGTGCTTAACGACGGGGAAGATCTCTCAGAAACGTGCACGCTGCTAGTTTCCAGGAATTTCAATTACGATGAATTCCTGCCTTCATGGGATGACATCGAAGAAGTCGGGTACGAATGCGCATTCACAGAGCCGGTTGAGATGGACTATGCATTAGCTTTAGGTGATAGTAACATCGATCTTCACGGTATTGACACGGAAAGTTTGTCAGGTATCTACAAGCTTCTTGAGTACGAGGATGTCGTGAACAGCCAGAGTGAAATCGGGTCCTTGAAGGACTGGAAAGTATCATTCCTCATGCCCGTCCTCGCAGAGAAATCTGTCAATAGTTTCCCTGAAGAACTGAACATAGACATATCAATTGACGCTACTATATCGACACCAAACGGCGACAAAGCATTGAATCTTAACAAAACCATAAAGATGGAAATTGAAACTACAGATAGTTCAGACCTGGTGAGTCTTGAGGATACCATACGCCACCTAAGGTTGATACTCAGAGTATTGCAGTTCAACCTGGGCATACTTGCACTTTTCATGGGCACATGCAAAGTATGTCCTGGATATGCACCAGGAACTGGAGCTGTAGCCAAATACGTACAGAATGTCGATTCCATGAAAAACGTGTTCATAGCTTCCGGGGTATTGATGGTAGCATCCTGGGGTCTCACCCGTCTCTTGAAATCTTCCGGCTTTGACGAGTCCATATTCAACAGCATAATCCTTACAACCGCGGGCGGATACACGGCAGGTCTGTTAGTCGGGGGTATCATACTCGCACAACCCACGGGGCAGGCATTCTGCCTGACACCAAGCCTACGCGCACTTGCATGCAAAGCCACAAATTTGACCTGGGTAATACTCATGGCCGCGTCGGGAGGTGCAATACTTGGCTTCCTTGCCACACTAAAATGGGGCTACGACAGGGATGAAAAGCTCGCCGGAGCCGATGCAGGGGATGATACGTCAGACCGCCTGCTGGATCCGGGGTCTTTCAAGGGGGGTTGAAACATGAGGAAAGTTTGCATACTACTGGCAATGATTGTAATTACAGCGATTGCGATTCCGGGGACTTCTGCCGAACAGAATGTATACGTTTCTCTTACGCCTGACAGCAAGTATTGTGACAGTGTCACATTCGGCGGTTTCGGAAAGGGGGAATACACGCTCAACGTATACGATCCAGGATACCCTGAAAACCCGTGGGTGGACATGCACAGAGTAAGCTTCACATCAGGCCCTGCCAACCCTGTCATAATACCCGTGTGCTTTAACACTGACGGGAGAAGAAAGGGCGATAACGCGGTGCTCACATTCAATATAGACGCCCCGCAGAGCAACATCACCTTCAACTACGGCATATGTGTCAGCGAGTTTGAAGACATGGACATGGATATCACCGGATACAATCCATGCGAGTCTACGAGCACCCACACTGACATATTCTCGATGTATCTGCTTGAAAATAACATCTATGCTAACCCGGGTGAAAAGATCGAAACGGAACTTCTGGTATCATCAGACATGGACATTTCAGTGTCCCTTGACAAGGAGAGCGGGCCGAAGATGGTAATAGGAAAGACTTCTGTGGAACTGCCCGGGCAGGAAAGGATATCCATAGAAATGGATGCCCCGTCTTCACTTGGCCTTTACAACTTCACCATAACCGGAAAAGTGGATGGTTGCGACAGTCCTTCATGCACTCGGACTGCACTTGGGATACTGCACGTCACAGACGCACAGGAGGGTTTCAGTGTCCACGTATCACCAGAAAGCAAGAACGTCATAGGCATAAGGCCTGCGACATTCTTCCTTACAATAGACAACTTCGAGAAAACTGGGACGTTCAAAATAGGCATCGAAACCGACAATGAGATAGAAACAGATTTCACTGACAGGGAAATGGTAATAGCTGGCGGCTCGAAAAATACCATACCGATAGTCGCTGTACCAAAGAACAAGGATCACAAGCTCCACGTCATAAAGATCTCCGCAGAAAACGAGGATGGGAAGAAGCACGCAGTGGGTGCCACACTGACAGTCGACGAGGCGTTGTCCGACATCAACAGGGCAGCAGAGAACGATCCCAATGTCAGAAACGACGCCGATGTTTATACTGATATATACGAATCCGGCGCTGACATTGACGACTGGGAAGACATCAACGGGCGCATATTAAGAGACGACGTCATAGATGCATCTCCTGCAAACGCCGCTCCTGACATGAACTTGATCATACTACTTGCAGTAGCCGGAATAATAAGCGGCGTGGGCGTGTTCATCGTATACAAGAAAACAAGGGTTTCTAGCGAAATGGACAACCAACAATACCAGCCGCTTGATGCCCAGTATGCCTAGTAATGCTCAATTTATATATCAACTATGTAAATTATAATATTATCAACGTGTAGGGTGTATATTCTGAAAAAAGCCCAAGCTGAAATCGCATTAATCCTCGGTCTCCTAGTCATAGCAGCGGTGGTGGGAATTTACAGCTATTCCACACTGACACCGTCGACAGATCAGGTGGCACTGACACAGGAACAGAGGGCCGTTGCGGCATACGTTAATGATTTCGTCAGGCAGGCCTCACTTGAGACCCTCTCTGAAATATATGGCAATGGCGGCTATCTTGATGGTACAGCCAGGCAACTTGGTTACGTTGAGAACAAAGGATTCGGCGAAGTCGCCTACTGGCAGATGTGTGAGAACTACGAAACACCAGACGTTGCTACAGAGTTTAGCAACGGTGTGAAAGAATACATCATGGAGAACCTCCCTGAAACCCAGAGTATAGGAGGAAAAGCTGCTACGTTCACCACACAGGGAATGGTTGTCAGCACAAAACTCTACGACAACAAGGTGCTTGTGTCTGCAAACATCCCGACTACTTATGAAGGCCTGCAGATTCCACAGCCTTACATAGTCGAAGTCTCCACGAGCCTTGGGAGGATAACTGATTTTGCCAGCAACCTTGCGAGAATGCAGTCAGAGTGCAGGATGTTTGATCTTTTCCTTATGGAATCGCTCATGCAGTCCAGCGAGCAGTCGGATCCGTGCTGGATACCATATGGCATGGGGAATGCAAAGAAGGATTACACGTTCACATGGTCCGAACTAAGGGACTGCATGGAACTCCACGCAAGATATTCCCTTTCACATACCAAGCTCGGCTACGAGGTGCCGACAAACGAAGACGGGCAGATTGACGATTTCACTTACAGGGGCTGGAGGGGTAGTTCACTTGAATTCTTCTTCATACCAGCGGTGCTTGATTACAAGGGAGTGCCTGATGAGATAAAGGCATGCGGAGGCACGCCGATACTTGGAGACGTGATAGGAAGCGACAGGTACCTGGACCTGGTCGTGCAGTTTTATTTCGGCGATGATGACGGCCTTGGACGGGAGGAATTCTCGGCACCAGAAAGGCTTGAGATAAAGCGCAGGCAAGGCGATATCACACAGTATCTACAGGGAATGGTACTAGCTGAATATTCGGCAGCGTACAGTGTCAAGTATCCTGTCATAGTAAGCGTATGGGACGAATCTGTCGGCAGACCTTTCACATTCGCAACGGAAGTGTTTGTGGAAAGCAACAACATAGGAAAGGGATGCACTTCGCCACCGACGCTTCCGGAAGCTGAACAAAGCGGATATTCGAGAGCTTACAATGAAATCTGCATGTCCAGAGCGACTGAGGATGCTAACGTGCGCGTGACGTATTCGGACGGTTCGCCCGTACCTGGTGCACTAGTCTACTTCGATGGGTGCCTGATCGGAAACACCGGAAGCGGGCAGCTTGTTTCTGGGAAGATCCCGCCGACACATTTTGGTGCGCTGAGGGTCAGCGTTGACGGCAATGATTACACCAAATCACTGAATTACGCGGCGCTGTCGAGCACGTATGTTTTCAACATACCAAGGAGCAGAAATTACGACTTCCATCTCTACAAGGTTCCGGTGAGCAAGAGCGGCGGGACATACACTGCCGGCACACCCGTTTCGGTAAACGGTGAGAGGACTGATGTATTCATGGAAAGAACCGACCCTGACATATTCGACACGAGTGGAACGACCAGTTTCGCGACGTCTGAAGAAACATTCGACGTTACGAGGCTTCCTGATTACGAGTACACTGTGACTACCATTCTCAGGAACTCGGGTGGCACGCTGCTTGGTTCGCTGAACACGACAGGATTCGTACCATCCTCCACGACCGAGGACATCTACATCTACACCCCGAGCATGAGTGGGTTCGATGAGGGCACTGACATGGAAAATATAAGAAACCTCTACGAAAAGTGCGGACTCCTTCTTATTTCTAACGGTCCAAATTCAAGTGGAGGGTGTTCATGGCCGGGATAGGAGAAATGGCACTGAAGATTGCGACTGTTTTTTGCGTGTATCTCGTTTTCAGCATAAGCACTGCATCTGCAGTCGAGCTTTCCATTTACCAGCTTGCCAGTGGGGCTGCTGAAGAAATAGAGATGACTCTTGATGCAAGCACGGTAATAGACAAGGATTTCGAATTCGTCCATGACCCTGCAAGCGATCCCAGATATGAGAACGTACAGGTGAAAATCGAGGTTATGGGAAACGATCCGCTGTACCCGATAAGCAAGATATATCTCTTCAGGTGCAAGGACAGTTCGCCGCTGGACTGCGTGGATTACGAACCAGTAGAGGCTGACAGCTTCCTTTCAGGAGAGAGGGGTACTTTCTACTGGACAGACATATCCAGGGGCACTAAAGCTGGTTTTCTCACGCTTGTAAAGTTTAGTAACAATGGCAAGGACTCGTGGGTAGGATACTGGGACGAGGCGACCAGAACGGGAGTTGAGAACTTCAACCATGAGTCACACGAACTTTCCGATTTAAGCGTTTATGCAAAGCCCGGAATAGATCCGCAGTGGATAAGGGACTACATAGAAGAGTACCACATGATTCCGGCAAACTGGGTCGAAAGGACGGTATTTGGTCTTGTCGACGGGAACCCGGTAAGCGAGATATACGAGCTCATAGGGGACTCGACCGAGATGGACGCGTTATCTTTTGGAAGGTACAAGCCGACTGGAAATACTGTTGAAACGATAGTCAAGGATTACATGGTGGCATTTGCAAAGGGAAGCGTGGCAAATCCCATAACATTCTACCTAAATGATGTCCCGACGTGCGGTGACGAGGAATGCGGTGTCGGTGAGGATCCCATTTCATGCTGCGTTGACTGCGGATGTTCAATCGAAGGCGAGACATGCACGTCAAACACTCTCAATCCTTATGGTTTATGCCACGTATGCGGTGACGGAACCCATGACCCTGTGGAAGACAGCAACAACTGCTGCGTGGATGCAGGATGTCCCGAAACGCTCTACTGCAGTCCAGAAATGAACATACCTTATGGTAACTGCGTTTCTGCACATTGCGGCAACGGCCAGTGCGAGCCTTCTGAAGATTCCGGAACGTGCGCAATCGACTGCTGGAACACTCAAGGAAGGACATGTGCTGACGCGTTTGGCAATGGTTACTACTACGACCAGAATAAACAGACATGCGTGCTTGCAGAGTGCGGCAAGAACGGCTGCGAGTCCGGGGAAGACGAAGCCAGCTGCTGCCTCGACTGCGGATGCAGCGGGGGTGATTACTGCGACACAGGCACAGTAGCAGCAGGTGTGTGCACTCCACCAACGTGCGGCAATGCCAATTGCGAACCCGGGGAAGATTATTCCAACTGCTGCATGGACTGCAATGATTGCCCGCTTGATCCATACATAGGGCAGATGCAGGTATGCACAAATAACGTATGCCACCTCTGCGGCAACGGTCACATAGAAAGTCCTGTCGAGAATCCGGATACGTGCTGCCAGGACGCAGGATGCATTAATGGTTACTGCTCGGTGAGTGGCCAGTGCAGGCAGGAGACGTCGATGGGACTCTGGGTGACGATACTTCCATCGTCAATAGACTGCACGCAGACGGATTCTAACGTAGATGTCAAATTCACCGTGGTCAATGGACCTGCATTCATCGACTCGTTCACAAGCGTGACGTACATGTACGAAAACGGTAGATACACGCTTACAAACTGCCAGCAGCAGGGAGAGTCATACATATGCAAGATGCCGCTAACCGGACCGGAAACATTCCAGGGCTGTTTCGACGAGGGGGCAAAAGACCTCGACTTCACCGTGGTCATGACTTACTTTGATGACACAACCGGCGTGGCGTCAAACGACATCAGATACGCTGAACTTGAAGGAGAGCTATCATTTGACGTAACAAAAGCCAGGATAAGATCATGTAACGAAGACGGAAGCCCTGACGCAAACGCGGGTGAGTCTTCCGAGACGTGCTGCTGGGACTTCATGTGTGACGGCGGGTACGTCTGCACCGCAACCGGGTGTGCGGAGGAAAACGTCATAAGCCTTTCAATAAACCCTGACGACCTCCCGGCAAGGCACAACATTGACTGCTCATCTTCTGGTATCACATCTGGCGCTGATTTCACTTTCAGGGCACACGTAGAGAACGTTCCTGAGCATGCACAGGAAATGTTCACGCTCCTTAACTGGAAACTCTTATACAACGGAAAGACGTACACTGCACAGAACATACCAGGATTCACATGCTCTGCGCTGACCGATACAAGCGGGCACCACACAGGAGAGGTGGAATGTAGCATGCCGGTATCCATGTTCCCTGCATGTCCCGACCCACCGCAGCCAAATGACGAACTATTCACATTGGAATTAAACGTGCTTGGAGGCGGCCTTGCGGCACACTATCCGATCTACGAAGGAAAGGCTATATCCGACACGTTCAGCCTAGATTACGTACAGGGACTTCCGCTTTGCGGCGATGGCAATCCAAACCCCGAACTCGGCGAAGTGATGGAGCCCCAGGTCACGTGCTGCCAGGACACCGGCTGTCTGAATAACGAGGTGTGCACGATAAACGCCGGGTGCGTTCCCAGGAACATGATAGACATAGACGTGACAATAGATCCTTCAAACATAGATTGCACGCCGGAGACGGACAGTGACAGACCAAGACAGGTGATAATAACTGCAAGCGCTCCGTACAAGCCATATTCGCCCCAAACGAACGGGCTTGAATTCGGCGATGCTTACCTCGACGACAGTCGCATAGGAGGGGAGCTTTACGGCGTATGCGAACCGTTTGTGAATTCTTCAAGCTACAGTGTTTATGCCTGGAGGTGCTCGATACCGGTGTCTGAGTTCAGCCCGTTCTGCTGGATAGAAGGTGAACACGATGCAATATTCGACACGACAGTCGCGTGGTTTGACAACAACGACAACAGGGTCACCGAGGACGTCAGCGTTCCGCTTAATTTCAACATCAATGCAAAAACCAGGACATGCGTAATAGGTGGAGGGTGCCAGGCAGACCAGTTCGGCGAAGTCCCTGGTAATGTCAATGATGACCCAGTCGGCTGCTGTGCAGACTGCGGCTGTACAGGGGATGCCATATGCACACTCGAGAACAGGTGCAGGTCAGAAAGCGACATCGACATGAGTGTGGAAGTCACGTCACCTGCACTAAACTGCATGGACGCGTCATATGAAAGTGAAGACGAGCTCGTGTTCGAGGCGGAGATTGCAAACAGGCCCTACGACGTCAGGCTGATAAGATGGACGATGGAATACGACGGCGAGACTTTCTCAGAGCCACACTTCAGCTGCGACCAGGTCATCGACGAGCTCACAAACGAGGAGACGTGGATATACGAGTGCACGATGCCTGTATGGAACTTCCCAGGATGCGGGATTGGAAATGACGGGGACGATCACGATGTGACGCTCAACGCTTACATGATCTATGAGGATTTCAATGGCCCAAGGGACAATACCCTTAAGTTCAGCTTCCCTGTAACCGTGGAAAAGGTAGGGCTTCCACAGTGCGGCAATGGAAGATGTGACAGCGTACTTGGCGAAACGTCTGCCAATTGCTGCCAGGACTGCCCGTGCAGCGACGATAAGGTGTGCCTTGATGCTCCAATGAACGAAGGTGGCGACAGGTGTCACGACGGCGATGACATAACAATAGACATTCTTAACGATTACCTTGGAGTCACAGCAAGCTGTGAACTGACCCCGGGACAATCTGTTGACATAATGAGCGGTGAGGAAAGAAAAACTAGATTAGGCACGTGGCTTCGCGGGCGCGATTTCAGGACCAGGATAGATGGTTCGCTCAGTGACCGTTACGTCATACAGGATTATGGCTGCTTCTTCAACGATCCCGTCGAGATCGAAGTGAGAGTGAGCCCGAAACCTTACGGTGCCTACCTGTCTTCTGCAACTTACCTTTGGGAGCCTAAAAGTTCAATCACACGTGACGATGACGGCAGCAGGTACGTCGTGACAGGTTATGAAGAAACATCAGACGGCACGTGGAGGCTCAGCCTGCAGCTCAACCAGGACGGTTCGTACACGTTCGGCCCGACGACGCGAAAGGTAACAAAGGGGTATGCAACGATAAAGGACCTTGCCATGACGATCCAGTCTGCAACGCTTCAGGGAGATCAGAAAGTCGTGACTGCAAGGAGCACCGAAGAGATAGAGGTGGAGATAAACCACAAGAAGAGCGACGACCTCCTTGATTATGAAGAAGTGCTCATGGACATACAGGACGCCATGAAGAAATCAAACCGCATCGTATGTTTAGTAACTACACTGCTTGCGACATGCGTCGTGTGCAGTCTCATGGCAGGCGGAACAAGCGATGAAGAACTGTCTAAAACGATAAAAGATGGGGAAAAGGCCGATACCGAAAAGAAATCTCCGGAACCGAGCGGTGAGATAAGGATTAACCTTCCAAAGAAGGAAAAGGCTTTCGGCGGCATACCGATGAACATGTTCAGTAACATGATGAATAGCATGAGCGGGGCCAGTAGTTCGGCTTCGAAGACAGCTGGTTACATGGCAGCGGGTGTGTTCATCATAGCCGAGATGACGATAACAAAATGCAGCGGGGCGTACTGGGGTGCGATAGCGGGCGCTACTGCATACTGCACCTATCTTACCAAGACGAATGCTGGTATGACCAAACTGCGAAATGTCGTCAAGATGTGCGACACTGTGGCATCACTGATGGGACTACTACAGATGATAACGAACATGCAGAGCACCATGCTGACGTACCAGGCGTGCGTGGTGAGCGCGAAAACCGCTCTTGCGACCAGGTCGACAAGCCAGGAAACAGGGTATGACATGGGTAGGAGGACTTATCAGCACTACAACAACATGCAGCAGTGCCAGACAACGCTTAATAATGGCATGGACAAGCTCATGAAAGACCTTGCCGATTACTCATACAGCCTCCAGCAGTCACAGTCATGGTCTGATGCGAGCGTGACCATGTCACCTGCAGTGTGTGATGGCAGTACGAACGTAGGAAGGCCTGATTCAGAATTCATAGCAACATTCAACCTGCCGCAGACGAGGACCACAACGCAGAGCTACGGATATGCCACTGTTGAACTTTCATATGAGTGCTACAAGAACGGTAAATACCAAGGCACCGATATCGTGCGGAAGTCGTTCCCTCTACGTGTTGGCAACAACATAAGGTGCGATTCAAAAGCGTATGGCCTATCATGCCGTGACACGATATCGTCCACCAAGAGACTTGACGCGAGGGATGATTGTAGAGGAAGGGAAAATGATGAAATAAAGATCGGTGGCAAGGATTCCGAGGTGACAATATCAATCGAAAACCAGGTCATATGCACGTACAAGTTCGACCCGGAGGGGAAATCAACCGTGACCGATGAGGATGGGGATAAGGACGCCGAGGATGACACTGAAGATGAAACTGAAACCGTAACCGAGCTGGAAATAACAGAGCCCACTAAAACTGATTTCGCAATTGGTGATGAAGTCCCAATCGCAGGTACAATACCGGAGGGGTGCAGCGATGTCGAATTGAGTGTATTCGACATTGCCGCACAGAAAAACATACCACTAACTCCACAGAAAACTGCAAATTCCTTCACAGCAGAATGGGACACGACTGGATTGAATGCTGGTGATTACACAATTATACTAACGTGTCCGACAGCGTCCAAGAAGGCCACACACAAAATAACGCTTGCAGCTGCGACAACCGATGACGTCGACGAGGAGGAACTTGAAATAACGTCGCCAAGGGGCGGCAGCTCCACTGTCGGGGGACCGATCGTGATCGAAGGTACGGTCAATGAGAAGTGTGAAGAGCCGTACCTTACCATAGAAAAGGACGGCAAACTGGTCCACAAAAGCGAAGTCCTAACCGTGACCGATAAAAAGTTCACATATGAATGGAAAACCGAAGGTTACGAAGCGGGCGATTATGATGTCAAAATCTACTGCGTCGGTGTGACTGCGGATGATCCTGACACGATAACATACACACTCGAACCCGTGGCAGAAGAGGATGAGGTGCAAAATCCGACATTTAAAATAGACAGCCTGAGTAAAGAAGAGTACACGAACAGTGATACAATTGAAATCACATATGATGTAACGAATCCTGACAAAGTTCCATATGTGAGCGTACTTAAGATTTGCGACCCGAAGAATCCATCCAGCTGCTGGACACTGGAAACTCCATATGCATCCAGCAATGGGATAATAACCAGTTCCATAGATCTCTCGACCGTCAACTTCGGTGACCCGTCGGAGTTGCTCGATGCCAACGATTACGTTCTGAAATTGGAACTCTATAATCAGGACAAAAGTGAACCATTCCCAGGTACCGAATTCAACTTCAAGATAAAGGATGAGGATGAAATTTCCCCAGGCGACACAACAGTCCTGCTGAATAAGCCCACCGATAACTGGGATACATACAAAGTCGGGGAAATCGTCGACATAACCGGCACAGTTAGTGGCTGCAGTCCCGAGCTTACAATAAAATCTTTGACCACACAAAAGATTGGTAAAAAACTGACATTGGCAGTACTTCCCGATAATTCCGTGAGTTATCCGTGGGATACTGGAAGTGATGACGCACTCACTGGATACATAACCGGATATGCTACCGCGGCCGCAGACACTTATGACATTGGATTGTGCTGCACCTCAAAATGCGACCACAGATACATTATACTCAACCCAGCTGTCGGTTCCCCTATTAGGACAAACAGGATATCAAGTCCCACGAGCAGTGATGATCCGTTCAAGATTGGGGAGAAAATAACAATTGAAGGCACGGTGACGAAGGATTGTGAAAAATCCCCAACACTGGTCATATGGGGAGGTGGAAATCCGGGTATCCAGTTCCGTGTACATGAAACAGTGGTGTCCGTGGATACAAATACCGGCAAATTCACATACAAGTGGGACACATCTGCTAAATTGTCTGATCCAGGGATCTTGGAAATATGGGACACAATCAAGGATCAGGCGATCAAAACGTTACCATCATACGGGCTGCCGATTGAAGGTAATTACGACATCATGCTTTTCTGCGATGAAGATATTAGCGAGGGAATCGGGTACACTACTATGAAACTGGATGGGTACACTAAAGAAGAATACAAGCCACCGGAAACGACAAAAAGCGACGTGACGGAATCTTCTTCCGAAGTGTCAATAACGTGTCCCAAGAACAATGCAGTAACCGGAATTCCCGATACTGACGGAAAGATGCTCTTCACTTTCGAAGTGACAGGAGTTGAGAATGTGAATAATTTAATCTACACCATGGATGACAAACAGGTGGGCGATATTACACAAAGCATGCTGGGAACCCTGGATAAAAGTCCATCGTCTTTGTGTACGGGTTATGTGGCCAAAATACCAGTCGGACCTGATAACGGTATAGGATTCGGCAGTCATACGTTTGAAATTGCCGCGTGGGGAACGAATGTTAAATTGGACAGCGCGAGTTTGGATTTCACATTGAAAAAGTCATATGGTGTGAAGCTTATCAAGCCTGCACAGACTGACGTTTTCACTGCAGGCATTGACAAAGAATACCATTATGAAATGATGGTGAATTACCCAGATGAAGTCAAGGAAATAAGACGAACCATCGTAAGAGGAGACAGCGGCAGTGCAACAAGAACCATGTCAATGGACGACTTCACCGAACTATCAAATGGCAACTTCAAGACAGAAGTGAGCGCGATGGAACCGATAAAAGATTCCGATAGCACGTACGTGTTGCTGTTTGAGGTCGAATACGATGATGGCAGCACGGTAAACATAGGCTCAGGCCGCACTGTCACGATAAAGCCGAAAGCGAGCTCTTCTGATACAGGGCACACCACTGGAAAACTTTTGTTCCCACTTCCAGGCGACAAGGTTCCTATCGATGGTACCCTGGACACAATATTCACGGGAAACGTATTGACGAGTGTGCAGCTAGAGCTTGAGAAAAACAATGACCCCGAAGATAAATGGGTGTCAGATAAGTTCAAAGTTACCGACCCCGACGTAGAAAAGATGAGCAAAAACGTTTACAAGAAGGAATTGATTGTAAGAGACGTGACACAGGATGTAGGTGATTACAAACTAACCGCGATCATTGAAGATGGAGTCGGCGATAAGATCAAGGAAGAAGTCAGCATCGAAGTGAGCGAGACCACTTACAAAAATACCGTGCCTGAAGTCAAAATATGTAATGGTGAAGAAGATGAATGCGAATGCCGCGAACGCTGTACCAGCTGTTATGGTGAGTCCTGTACGAGTGCTGCATTGAAAGACGATTACAAACTTGGTAATAATGAGGCCTTCACGGTACATTTAATTTTTGAACCAGATAACAATGATCCCAAGAAGAGCCCTGTCAAACGCGTAGAGACGATGATATGTGACATAGAACATCCGGAAACGCAGTGCTGGAGCAAGACCGAAACCATCGCAGATTTCAAGAATAACTGGAATTCCCGCACGACAATTTCCCATTACAAGTGGCTTACAAACATAAAGAAAGGTGTACTTGGAGCGATGGGAGAAAAAATCTTATTGGGAGGCGGCCACGGAAAAATGCAGGCGGGAAATGATTATTATTTCAGTATACGCCCAATTACTGAAGATGGGATACCCAGAGGCCAAAGAATAGTGGAGTTCAGTGTAGTGTAGGTGTAACATGATGCATGGAAAAACCACATACGGATGGAAGATATTCATAATAATCATAGCAGCGGCGCTTTCATCGATGCCTCTTTCAGGGACGGCCGATGCCGCGACGTACTATTCGATGACAACCGGAAAGGAGATTTGCACTTCCATACTGTTCGGCCAAGATGGAGGCGGCGAATACACACTCACTGCCGAAGACCCGGGAGTTTCCGAGGGCAAGCCATGGGTTGACAACCACTTCACAAGCTTTGTGGCAAGCTCAGAAAACCTCGTGTCGGTTCCAATATGCTTCAGCTCAATTGGAAGGAAGCTCGCAGACGAGGGTAACGTGGTGATAACCATAAAGACCCCCACAGGAACGGTGAACCATGAATACGGCGTGTGCGTAGCCAAATACGAGGATGTCGACATAACGGCAGGTCCTGCTGAAGGAAGTCCTTGTGAAGTGATGGGAAGCAACACCGACGTATTCAGCGCAGGGCTCGACCAGCCTGAACTCTATGCACAGCCCGGAGAAACGGTTTCATATTCAATCATACTCGACTCAAGCACACCAATGACAGTCAGTATAGCAAAGTCTTCTGGTGACATATCGCTTATGACCACAGAAAGCAGTGTGGTTCTTGGAAGCGGGCCGGAAAGCATCACACTGAACGTACTTTCGCCCGACTCGCCTGGTGATTATCATTTCAGCGTGCTCGCAACTGTCGATGACTGTAACATAGACGACTGCACAAGGGAAGTCGATGGCATACTGCACGTCACAGCCAGCGTATCAGAAGAGCCACAGGCAAGCTTCTATGTCTGGCTTACTCCTGAGACAAAGAGTATAATGGGGCAGAAAGCGACAGAATTCAACATGAAGGTTCAAAACTACGGCGAAGGGCAGGAGATTACCGCGGTCGTGACTACGGGAGACGGACTTGAAACTGATTTTGCACCATACACTACGTTCGTAAAGAAGGGAGAAAGCAAGAGCATACCATTTAACGTCAGGCCATCTGTTGCGGAAAGCAGCACATACAAGCTAACAGTGTCCGTGCAGGGAGCAGATGGCACGAGGAGGTCTGCAAGCTCGTGGCTCACAGTCGACGAGATGGTGGCAGACGCATCCAAGATGGGACAGGATTATTTCATAGAGAGCTACGACCCAGAGGAAGTAACGCTTGGCGACTGGGAAGAGCTTAGGTCTGTTACAGGAAGCGTGACGTATGATGATGACATAGATTTCGACGCCACCACAGAAGCTCCTAATTACATGATCTACATAATCATTGCAGTAGTCGCCGTAGTGGCAGGCGTTTTGGTATTCATCGTCTACAAGAAGGGCAGCTCACAATCATCAGAAGGTCCAACGTGGGGCGACCTCGGGCTGAAGTCATAAACTCATTCTATCCTGAACCTCAGGAATGCAGCAATGCCGCCAAGATGGAGGAACTGCTCTCCTGCAGGATGGTCTGCTGTCACGAGCCTGACGCTGCTTTTCATCTTTTCTGCAAGTTCCATCAGTTCCTCAAATTCTGACGCCTTCTCGCGGGAAACTATGATAACTTCTGAGGCGCCCGCGTTCACCGCATTTCCTACTTCTTTCCTGCCGTAGGCGACCAGCCCGTCTTTTTTTATGCGCGAGAGCACTTCCTCGACGAGTTCTGCCTCCTTTCCTATGCGGCTGTCGCGGAGTATACGCTCCCCAGACTTTTTCATGACCTCGTTTATTCCGGTCACTCCGGTGTGCGATGCGCTCTCCTGCACGCATTTTGCTGCCAAATCGGGATTATTCTTCTTGACATACTTAAGGAAGTTTCCTGCCTCAAAGCCCGGTCCTGCCACGACAATGGCGCTGTAGCCGTCCTGCCCTGAAAGGAACTTCAATAACTCTGCGTGGTACTTGTCCCTGTTCTCGGGATCCTCACACTCCACCCTAACAAGCATCTTTATTCCACTACCTTTCACCAAGGCTATGTCGGCGTCCTCCCTGTCAAGGACGCACATCAATATGATAGGTTCCCTCGTCCCGGATTCCTTAATGCGCTTCATTGCAGTTTGTCCCCACTTCCTCTTGCGGACAGTGATCATAGTTCCCGGTTCAATATGCATAGTGTGGTAGGAACTCAGCTTCGTGTCAGGTGGCCCCTCCACGATCTTTCCCGAGAGCCTCAGCGTACCTGATGTCTCGTCGAATCCTTTCTTCTCAAGCTGCAGGGCAAGTACCATGGGCTTTTTCTCACTCATCCGAAACTCGCCTCCAGCCTTGACTGCGACTTTCCTCATTGTCCTTGTCCTGACAACGTCATCCTGTTCCAGTATATGTTCCAAATGCCACAGATCGTCGGCACTTTCCATCTTCAGAGTCATTATCCCGTGTTTCATATCCTTTTTCATCACGCGCATTCAATCCACATCCGCAAACTTCATTTTTATACGTTTGCCCCGGTAATATTTAATATGGACGATTTCCTCGTTGCGCTTATAGCCGTATTCGTGATACTAGGCGTTCTGATGGCCGCATCAGTGTACGTGCCGTACTATCCAGAAGGCACGGAAGAAGAGATGAATACAGTGCACACTTTCAGTCCTGCGACAACGATAGGATACACCGAGAATTACGTCTCGAGGGTGCAGGAATTTGGCAGCATGAAAGTCGGGGTTCCGGAAGCTTACGAACTCAAGACGCTGCCGAAGATGGAAATAACTGCCGGACTCTTCGGCGGGACGAGCGAGGAGTTTGAGATTTCAGTACCTGATTATGTCGCAGACTGGGTTAAAGGCGGGACGATAACATTTACTGTGACCGACACGAATAAGTACAACAACCTCGTCATTGAGTGGAACGGTGCCAAGATTTACGATGACAAGGCTTACGAAGGTGACCACGAGGTCACTATACTTCCCGAACAGATAAAGGAGCAGAACACACTTGAAGTAAGGGCGCTTGGCCCAGGCCTTGCTTTCTGGGCCGCGACCGCATACAGCCTGAGAGAGTTTACAGTCAATGCAGAATACGGTCCTGCCAAGTTCATGGACTTCGACGTGTCAGACGATGAACTGGAAGCTCTTGACATGTTCGAGCTTTTGTGGTACACTGCAAAAAGCAGGGGAGAGCTTGCAGTCGAAGTCAACGGTGAGGAACTGTACAGGGCAGAACCTGAAAGGGATGCAAAGATTACGTTCATGGACACTGACCTTGAGGAAGTGACCATAAGGCCCGGAAAGAACAGGTTGATATTCAAGGCTTACGATGGCTCGTTTGAGCTTGACGACGTCATCCTAAATACCCACGTCTCTATGGCACAGAAGGTACTCAGGGAGAAGTTTGAGCTGACTGACGAGCAACTGGAAGCTCTCGGGGACAACATAGTACTGAAACTTCGCATAGGAAGCGTTGACAAGTCCGGCACGATAAACACGAAGCTAAATGATGTGAGGTCAGGAAGCGGTACAGGAAAGGCAGGACTTGTCAGCATACCGATGAGTACAAGCAGCCTTACATCAGGCGGCAACTGGCTTGAGATAAGCAGCCTGGGCGCTTTTGAGATAACCGATGCGAGCATAGAAGTCGCTTCCTGATCACTTATTTATTCTCCAAATTTTGCACTTTGTAGGCAAATAAAGGATTTATACAGTTTACGGGTAATTAGATAATAGGTAGATATGGGAATAATCGACAGGTTCAGAAGAGTGTTCAACCGGGAAGCGGGCTACTCATATCCAGAAAGTGGCTATCAGCAAGAAAAGTTAGATGCGGAAGAAAAGAAAAGGCAAATCGAAGAGATGTGGAAAGGGCGTGAAAGTGGTGGTGATTTCGGTGTGGAGCTTGCTGATGCACGTGGCGGTAAAGGCAAAGAGCTCGTAAATAATTGTCCATTCTGCGGCAAGGATCTCCAGATAAACGAGGGTGGCTATCCTTTCTGCGAAGATCATGGGATCTTTGGTATGGGCAGGTGCCCGCTGTGTAATACACTTTCACGTTTCATTATCAACACGCCCTCGGTTCATCAGTGCGGAAATGCAAGCTGTGAAAACCATATCGGACTTTTTGCAACAGTGAACAACAAGGGATTCTCGTATGCGAGGAGGGTCTTTTATGGCGACCCGGCCGTATATTCACTAGACGAGGGGAAAAGAAAGGGCATAGCAAGGGAGATTCTGAAAGGCAAACGGACGGAGACGCTTAGGGGTCATAAGAAAATAGAGGACTTCCTAGGCCATGAGAAAATAGAGGACTTTGGAGGCATCGAGAAGAAGAGGTATTTCGATGACCACGATGTTGATATCATATTCAAGATATGGGAACTCGGTGAACAGGACTCGGTCGTAAAGATGGGGAATACTTTACCGGTGAAGGTCAAGCACGGAAAAGTGAAAGTTGCTGATAAGCACATTGTCCCAGATGTCATAAGAAAAGTGGAATCAGAGTCCGACACTGGAAGAGATGCTGGACCTGAAGGTGTGGCTGGAGAGAAATTGTGTCCGACATGCTTAAGCTTCAGTCATGTACCCTATCCGCTACACAAGCTTCCAGTCAGGGGCCCTAAGGGTTCGGATCTTTATCAATGTAACAGGTGTAAAAACAAATTCGTTGAGCATAATGGGACGCTTCACCTTACACATCAATGGGATTTACACACTATACCCGGCTTCTTATGCCCGGTTGTGAAAAGTGATGGAAAGCCCTGTGGTGGAAAACTATATCACGACAGACACGAGACTCCGCAAGGAGGAACCATTTACAGGATACAGTGCAAGAATCCGAAATGTAAGGGGGGATACCATCTCCAACCATGGTTTGTAGATTTACCGAAAAGGGATTACGAGCAGTGGAAAAAAATAAAGCAAGATAAGAATGCCGAATCATTTGAAGACTTCGAAGAATACATGGCAAATAATTTTGATTATGACAGTGATGCAAAATGGAATCCCATACGGAAGCAAAATTTCCAAAGATTGATGTTTTGGAACTCCAGTAAGAGGAAGGAAGCCGGCGAATATCTAAAAACAAGAAGACTGGACCTGAAGAGAAAAAAGGAGTTTGAAAGATTAAAGAAAGAGAATGAAAAATTGGGTTACGTCAAAAATATGGACCTTGAAGGAATTCTTGGTTTTTCCAGAGATGATGACCCTGTTAAATACGACGCCGCTTTACAAGAACTTGCAAAACTTGGAATTGACCCGAATGAATACGACAGGTTATCAAAGGAAATCAAAGACGAGATCGACGCGGTGGACACACCACTTACAGAGGAACTCTCAAAGAAAAGATCTAAAGAGGCGTGGGAAAGGGGAGATAAATATGGTAAAGGATGGACCGGAGTTGGAAGGTTCGGTAACAGGTTAGTAAAGTACAGTCAGCAGTCGACTGCCAGTATAATAATGTTATTGGCAGGTATCGTCCTCGGTGCTATGCTCAGTTGGCCGTTTACCGTGGCACTCACTGCATGGGCTGCAAGAAACATACTACCCACGCCAGGAGCACTGGTCATACAGAATGATTTTGAGAAACGTAGAATGGGTAGCCTGTTTGCGAAGTCTGGGAAGGATGATAAGGAAGATTACAACAATAGAATGAATACAGGACTAGCTGCCACCAGAAGTATTCTAAAGATAGTAATACTGTTCTTCCTCGGATACGGTTTCTTCATGACAGACCTTCCGTTCAGAGGATTCCTGCTTCTCGTGTTTTTCTTCACTGCATACTTCAGCCTTCCGGGCGAGTACAGCCCGGATGAGCCATACAAGTTCATGGAAGGTATATGGAGGCCATTCGTGGCGTTCATACTTGCATTCGTGGTATTCGGTGGGATATTCCAGTCAAACGAGCTCCAATGGCTATGCATGGCATTCTTTGCAGTCATACCTATCGCAAAGGAGAGAGAGAATCTTGCTAGGGCGATAGGTCAGTGGAGCAGCGGTGTTGCGGCAACCTATGAGAACGTGGACAAGGTAATATTCATTATACTCATGTTTATCGGCGGCGGTACTGTAATGAATTGGTTTGGAATGGGGGCCACGGGGCTGGATCTTGACTGGGGTACAGTCGCTGGGAACATTTTCCTTCCATTCTGGATAATCTCGTTTATAGGTGGGCTCACATCACCCGCGAATGTGAGGCCTTACACGGGTATAGTGATGCTCACGATAGTATTCGTATTCTTTAGTGCAGGACCAGGCGAACAGATAGTAGGACAGGGATTCTTCGGGGTTTGGTGGCCGTCGATACATAACACCATGACCAGTGTCATGACGCCCATCGGGGAAGGTATGGGCGCTCTCACGAATACGTTCGGCCAGACGTTCATGCTGATGACAAATCCTGTGGGTTACGCGCAGAACATAATGGAAGGTACGTATGAAAAGAATCCGACAGGCCTGACAGGGGCGTACGGCGTCGAGATAGAGCAGTTGATGTTACCGGCAATAAACCCGGGTACCGACGCCATAGCTACGTTCAACCTGAGAAACGTCGGACCTGTGGACGCAACGAACGTCGAAGTGACCATAAGTATCGACGATGAACAATTAAGCCAGGTCATTGAACTTGAGCCCAGTACTTTTTCTAAAGATGATTACATTGATCTTGCAAGCATGGAGCCAAGCTTCATAATGCCGCTTTATTTCACCATAGGCGCAGAAAACTGCGAATCAATAAATGAGAAGGCCAAGGAAAAGTACTGGCTTCTTGGAGAGAAGGGTGAGGAAGTCGTCAAGTCCGGTCTTTCTCTTAGGAACATGTACATAGAAGTCGACGCGACAGTGGATTATGACTATAATGTTAACTCGTGGATGCCTCTTGAAATAATAAGCGAACAGGAGTGGAGAGACAGAACTGCAAGGGGAACGTTTACGCAGTCCAATGTCGGTTCGCACATATCCACATCGCCTGCGAGACTTTCCATAGGATCATTCGACCAGCCGATAGTTTCAGGTAATCGTCCGTTCTACGTGGGGCTAAACCTTACGTCAGCGGAGGGACCTGATTCTGAGATAGTCTGGGAAAACCCGCTTACAGAAGTAACGCTATCACTGCCAAACGATATCGGTAACATGATAACTGAGTGCATGCCAAATAGCGGCAAGTATGTCAGAAATATTGTTGGCGATATGATAACATATACATGGAAAGGAGCTGACATAAAGGACACTGCAATGTACTGCATGTCATCATCCATAACGGACATGGGAGTACCATCCAAGACGTACTACATAAGGGCGAATTCAAAATTCAGATTCAGGAAGACGGTTTCCAAGGACACACTGTTTGCTTTTGACGATGTCTGCTTAGAGTAGCTAGACTCCCACTATGAGTCTTACAAGGTTTCTTGTCGCTGGCGCTGCGCCGAGTATGAAGATTGCAAGCTTGAGGAAGTTTGATAGTTTCTTGTCATCGGCGTACTTGTCTATGTAATAGAGTACCGGAACGACCACGATGAACTTCAGAAGAAACATGACCTGCGGGCCGAGAAATGGCATGAGACCACGCGAAAGGAAATGCTGTTCAGTGTAGCCATGACCACCCATCGTACTGAACATGGCTATTGCAAAGAACGTTGCTGTTGCATCGAAGAAATGTGCAGAAAGTATGGCAGAGTTCGTCGGGGTGAAGATGCGTTCAACAAAATCCGATACATGCTTTCCCAGCATTTTCACTTTTTCCTGGACCCGTTTTGCGGAAAGCCCAAAGAAGATGATGGTCCACATGAGCGTCACGCTTCCAACGTAAAGCAGCGGCACAAGCGAGTTCATCTTAAGAAGTGATGCATTGACAAGGAAGAAAATTGACCCCATCAAAAACATTGTCTTCCAGCATTCAATTCCCCTGTATTTCCTAACAACAAGACCAATAAAAAGTGCCAAAAGTGCCAGCATGAACGTTATCATGTAGGAACCGGGTGTGGGGAACCATGCAATGATGTATGAATCTATCCACGCAAGAGCCGGAATTCCTGTCACGCCGAGTATGTATTCGTATGCGCTCTCCTGCATTGCACCTATATAACCTGAGAATGAATCCAAGAATCCTGCCTGCGACGATGCAGAAAAGTAAACGTAATCTCGAAGTGTCCTTGTCACGCCGGCAAAGGCTATGAACGGTATTACTGATATGAAAAGGCCCCGATCAATATCCACATTGACCTTTTTCAGCAGATTGAAAACCGCCCATATACCAACCATGAGACCAATACCATAGACTAGGCTGTTTACCGGGTTGAACCAGCCGTTTCTCATGAGTGGGACCAGAAAGTATTCATGCAGAATGTCCATATCAAATAGACTGGTGGCAAATTTATATTTGTTCCTTAGTTATTATTACTCATGAAGAGATTTCTTCCCATGACGCTGGTTCTAGTCCTACTGAGTTCCGGCTGCACCATTCCGGGTACCGGCGTCACAATTCCGGGAATTCCAAGCATACCAGGGCTCGGCGGACCAACTGTAGTACAGTACGAGCATGACATACTCATAATAAAGAGTCTCGAAGCCGTTCCGGCAGAAATAGATACTGGCCAGTCTGCCAAGATAATAGCATACATAGAGAACGTCGGCGACCAGCCTGTGGGAAACGGGGATGTCGAGGTTGAATTGTATGATTATTGTGACGGACTGTTCACGCCGAAACTGCTGACATGTGGAAGCCAGCAGTATTCCGGGGCACTTGGAAGCAACAATATGTGCACGATAGGAAAAATACTTCCCGGTGAGATAGTACCGGTCATATGGACGGTCAGTCAGGATACTGATGACAATAAAGAGGTCAAAGTCAGGACGGTCTGCCCGCCTGACGGAATGAAGGTCCTTGTGAGATATCCATACAGCACGAGCGCTGTCACTACGATATCCCTCATAAGCCTCGAGGAGATGCAAAGAGAGATCGTCGAGAGGACTCACATGCCAACTGAATCCTACATAGCGATAGGTCAGGGACCGATAAAACCGTATCTCACTGTCGAGGACAAGCAGCCCATACCAGTCTTTGATACCGGGGAAGGTGCAAGAACGCTACTTAAGTTCCAGCTAAAGAACATGGGTTCCGGACAGCTCGATAGCAAGAAAAACAAAGTAACAGTCACGCAGAATGTTGGCGGGGCGACCACCACTGAAGTAATCGCAATCAAAGGTTCCCAGATAACATTCACGGGTATCAACACCCAAAACTCACTCAAGCCCATGTTGGAAGACAACGGGTGCAAGATAATGAGCGATGTTTGGAGAGACGAGCCCGTGCAGTTCGTTGGAAGGGAAACGTCACCCTACAACTGCAAGGTGTCCCTCTCGGAAGGTCAGATAGGAAAGACTACCACAAGGCACATACAAGTGGAAGTTGAAGACTATTATTACGTTGTCACAAAGAACGTTCTCCTTACAGTCGATCCGAAAATCATAGGATAGCCTGTTTATAGCGAAAAAATGCTACTGGACGGGTAAAAATATATAAAGTTAATGACCCAACTAATAAAGGATTACGATGGATGCAGAGAAATCAGGAAAACTTGCAATCCTGCTACTTCTGACAGGAATCGTTCTGACTACGTCAGGCTGCACAAGCATCGGACTCGGTGGTGATACGGCCGCAATAGGCTCTGGTGTCGCTGTCACGAAGTTCGACTCCAACCTCGATGCACTCGAATCAGACGATGAGGTAACACTTCATCTTGAGGTGCAGAACAGGGGCGATGCAATAGCAACTGCAGCGGCTGAACTCATCGGAATATACACCCAGGACTGGAACCTTTTTGGAAACACGGAACAGATGATAGGGGAACTCCTTCCTGCTGACGAGGAATCCGGTACCGAGGGTCAAATTGGCACACTGTACTGGACGCTCAGGGCACCCGATCTCCAGAGAGGAGAGAAGAGGACCTACGAGCCGATTGCCAGGATGTTCTACTCGTATGAAACCAGGGTAATAAAGCCCATAACGTTCCTTACGTCCGAGGAACTCAGGAGAACCGTACAGAATGGGGAATCACTTCCGTCTGAGATCGCAACCGTAAGCGATGGTCCGCTTTCAGTCAGCGTGAGGACAGGAGAATTCGTCAGGACTAAGGACATAAGCCAGTGGGAACAGTCATACTTCCCGATTGACATAGTGATAGAAAACACTGGTGGTGGGCTGATAGCCGGCGAAAACTATCCGATAGGGATAGAGATAACGCCGCCTCCGGGAACCATATTCAGGGGAGGAGACTGCCCAAGGGAATCACAACTGGAGTGGATGTCCTATGACAACCTGCTTCCGGCAGGCCTTACCCGTCCGATATCACCAAACTTCGTATACATGTGGGACGGAAAGGAGACCAAGATAACGTGCGAACTCAAGGTCACTGAGCCACCGGAATACAAGGAGAGCAGGGAACTCAGCGTAGTACTCGAATACATCTACTACCAGGACGCAAAACTACCAATTACTGTTACAGGTACCCGGGAATGGGGTTTCTGATTCCCGGAACCGTTTTTTATTAAAAGTTAAATAAACACATGTCCTAATTATAAACATGAAGCAAGCAGCAGTTTTTAGCCTTCTTTTCATCATGGTCCTTGGAATTTCCGGGTGCACAACGCTTACGCCTTCTTCCGGAGCTGGATCTGGCGTGGCCATAGTTGCATTCGAGCCCGACATCCCGACAATATATTCAGGAGAGCCTGTCACATTTCAGGCCAGGATAAAGAACACCGGATCGTTTCCTGTAAGCGGTGAGGTCTCAATCGACCTTCCCGGCTGGAAAAATGACTGCAACTCGGGCATTGCTGAAAAATTCACAAAGCTCATACCGCCCTCCCCAGAAAGCGGGACAGAAGGTGAAGAGGCTACTTTCTCCTGGACGTGCGAAGCGCCCAAAATAGACGAAGGGCTTCGAATGTCATACCAGCCAAGGCTTACGATTACTTACGATTACAAATCACTCACGTCAAAAACCGTGACGCTTCTGCCAACAGAGGAAGTGATTTCACGAAACGACGCGGGACTTAGCCTGCCGTCAGAGACGAAAAGTGCGTCAAATTCGCCAGTAAGTGTTGACGTACAGGTGCAGGGACCAGTAAGGCTCAGAAGGGACACAGATAGCATAGAATTCCCTGTCACGGTCAAGATGGATAATGTCGGAAACGGTATGATAGGCGACGGCACGATAGAGGGTATCCTCGTTGACGTAGACGTGGTCGGAACAGGCGGGCTTCGCGAGGTCGTATACGACGACTGTCACATCAACGGCCTTCATATGTGGAGGGACAAGTCCCAGACCATAACGTGCGAAATGGGCGCACAGAGCATAAAGGAGCTTCGCCAGGCGTGGATAGAAGTGACTGTTTCTTACGACTACACCATAACAGGCACGACCAATGTAGACGTGATAGGGCAGAGTAACGCATTCAATCGTTAGAAATCAGCCCAAAAAGCTTTTCAGGCTGCTCTGGTCATTCCCATTATCTGCAGGAATTTCTTTGTCAACAATTATCTTTCCGTAAACCCCGTCGTAGCCGGGCTTCACGGTGACGTCACCGGTACGCATCTTTATTACAAGACTTGAAATTTTCTCGTTTAGGGCCTTCTTTATGTCGTTCTCGTGCGCGTTCAGCAGCACTTCGAACTCGCTTCCGAACTTTTCAATGAGTTTATCGTAGTCTGCCCACACTTTCTTTGAAAATGCATTGTCTATCCCCCTTGCGGCAGCGATGATCTCGCTTAACGGGAAAAGTCTTCTAAACGGTACTGCGTCTTCAGGCTTTGAACCATCTTTCCTGTCAGATAGTTCCTCCACCCTGTTAAGGACGCCTATTGTAAGGGGCTTGCCGCATGAAGGGCACATGTTTTCATTCTTCCTGCTCTCAGATGGCTCCAGGCTTACGTCACAGTTCCTGTGGCCATCTAGGTGGTATTTCCCTCCTTCGGGGAAGAATTCTATCGTTTCGGCTATTTTCTTTCTCCGTATGGATTCTACCACATTATCATATGTCAGCTCTTTTAGATCGAATACAGTCGCCTCCCGGCCAAGCCTCCACGGCCATGCAGAATGAGAATCCGAGAACGACACCAGTGAATACCTGTCAAGTGATGATACCTTCCAGTTCATTTCGGGGTCGCTACTTAGTCCAGTTTCTAACGCGTGTATGTGCTTTGACTGGTCCTGGAAGCACTCCTCTATGGAATTGAACCCCGACGATGCACCAAGAACCCCAAAATGCGGGGTCCATACGTGGGCGGGTATTATTTCTATCTTTTCATTTATGTTCATCATCGCTTCAACGAACTCTATGCAACTGAAGCCGAATATGGGCCTTCCGTCGTAATCCACCCTGCCTTTAGTCTTCAGCCACCCCGTTATCTGGTCTGCTGTATCAAAATCGGGTGCAAGGATAACGTTGTGTACTTTCCTTCCCTTGCCGTCCTGGGTGTATATGAGTGAAATCTCCCCTGAAAGTATGTAATTCATGCCGCCGTGCCCGTAAACGCCTGGTGAAACCTCGACGAGCTTTTCTTTCAGCTCCTTTGACCATATGGGATGGGTAAAATCACCTGTTCCTACAAGATCCAGTCCCTTCATTTTAGCGTATTTTGCTATCTCCGCAACGTTCATCATATGAGACGTTGCCCTGCTGTAATGACTGTGAATGTGAAGGTCTGAAAAATACTTCATGATTATTCTTCACCTGAAAATTAAAATGAATGGGAATGGGCCCGGTGGGATTTGAACCCACGACCTTCAGCTTCTACGCCCGCGGCAAAACCCACGGCAGCCTTATAAGACTGGCGCTCTAGCCAAGCTGAGCTACGAGCCCATTCGGTGCATATTTTCCTTGTAGAATTTAATTGTTTAGCTTTTTTAAAGGTATAGCGCAATAACTGGGAAAAAGCTTATAAATTAGCGGTTAATATTACTCTTACGAGCTCAAAATGCTCATATTTTGAAAAGGAAGGTGATTTCATGACAGTAAACATGGGACAGGGAGGCGTTCAGCCGATTTTCATATTACCGGAGGGTACATCACGCTCCAAAGGAAAGGATGCACAAAGCAATAACATTGCAGCAGCCAAGGTCGTTGCAGATACCGTAAAGACGACGCTTGGGCCGAAGGGTATGGACAAGATGCTTGTCGATTCACTCGGTGACATCACGATCACAAACGACGGTGTGACCATACTTGAGGAAATGCAAATAGAGCACCCCGCAGCAAAGATGATGGTTGAGGTATCAAAGGCCCAGAACGAAGCAGTTGGTGACGGTACGACTACTGCAGTCGTTTTGGCAGGAGAGCTTCTGAAGAAGGCCGGTGAGCTCATAGACCAGGAAGTCCATCCGATCGTGATAACGAAGGGTTTCAAGCTTGCGAAGCTCAAAGCCATTGAAGTTCTTGAGAAGTTTGCAGAGAGCGTGACTATCAACGATGAGAAGTCGCTTGCAAATATAGCAAACACCGCAATGACGGGGAAATCTGCCGAAAGGGCGTCTGATTATCTATCAAACGTGTGCGTCAAGGCTGTCAAGAAGGTTGCAACAATCGACGGGAATGCCGCAAGCGTGGACGCTGACAACATAAAGATAGAGAAAAAGCACGGCGGGTCCATCTCAGACACCATCCTTATCGAAGGAATACTCGTAGACAAGGAAGTCGTCCACAGCGGCATGCCAAAGGTGATCAAGAATGCCAAGATAGCGCTCCTTGATGCCGCAATGGAAGTCAAGGAACTTGAAGGTGACGCAAAGATCAGCATTGACTCGCCTGAGAAGATGCAGGCATTCCTTGACAAAGAAGAGTCCATGCTCAGGGAAATGGTTGAATCCGTAGTAAAGTCCGGTGCCAATGTCGTGCTGTGCCAGAAGGGTATAGATGACGTAGCGCAGCATTTCCTTGCAAAGAGGGGCATCATGGCTGCAAGAAGGGTGAAGAAATCCGACATGGAAAAGCTTGCCATGGCAACAGGTTCTAAAATCGTAAGCAACGTCACGGAACTTACGGCAGCTGACCTTGGAAACGCAGGGAACGTTGAGGAGAGAAAGGTCGGTCCGGACAAGATGATATTCGTTGAGAAGTGCAAGCAGCCAAAGGCCGTTACAATACTCATCAGGGGAGGCACCGAACACGTCGTCGACGAGGTCGACAGGGCACTTGAAGATGCAATAAAGGACATAGCAGCAGCGCTTGAACTCGGAAAGCTCGTACCAGGCGGTGGAGCTTCCGAGATAGAAGTATCGAAAGCTGTCAGGAAATATGCAGATTCATTCAGCGGCAGGGAGCAGCTTGCAGTACAGGCATTCGCTGACGCTATCGAGGTGATACCAAGGTGCCTTGCAGAAAACGCCGGCCTGGACCCGATAGACAAGCTTGCTCTGCTTCGATCAGAACATGACAAGGGCAAGAAGTCAAGCGGACTGAACGTGTTTTCCGGAAAGGTTGTCAACATGCTAAATGAGGGTGTCGTGGAACCGCTCAAGATAAAGCTACAGGCAGTGAAATCCGCGACAGAAGCGTCTGAAATGATCCTTCGCATAGACGACATCATAGCGTCAAGCGGAAGCGGCGGTGGGGATGCAGGCGGAATGCCTCCGATGCCACCTGGCGGCGGCATGCCCGGCATGATGTAGAACCGCTCATCGTCGAGCTCTTTTATGAAAAATCTTTATATTGGAAATAGTTCAAATAATATACATGAGCAGCGAAGAGTACGAGGTTATACCTACTTCTCCAATCAGAAGGCTTGAAAGACGCATGGAGAAGATGGAAGATACATCGTCATCTTCACAGGTACAGAAGCTGATGGAACAGGTAATTGAGCTCATAAAGAGCAACCAGAGGATCATAGACGATGTTGTGAAGGCAAATGCCGAGCTCAGGGACGAGCTTGCACGGGTTCCAAGCAAGATCGACAAGCTGCTTGGAACAATGACCGAATTCATGGACCTACTGAGGATAGCGTCTGAAGAGGAGAACGCGGCAGGTGTCGGTCCTGAAGTTTTCAAGCCGCTCGTGGACAAAATGGGTGAGATGGTCGAGCAGAACAAGAAGTCGCTAGAAGCTGATCACACACAACTCGCCGCACTTGAGACCATAGACAAGCGTCTGAAGAGGCTGTACATGGGATTTGCAAACATGTACGGTGGGGGCACGGCAAGGAGTCAATAATTACGTCAAAGACGGAGGAAAAATATGAAAAGAAAAGGTATAACACCCATCATCGCCATCATAGTGCTGCTACTCATAACGGTAGCGCTTGCGGGCGCTGCGTGGACCTACCTTAGCACGTATATGACAGGCCTTACGGGACAGTCGTTTGAAGTGAGGGATTACTTCTGCATACGTGGTGATACTGCAGTGGTAATCGTCGCAAATACAGGCACTGCCACATTACCTGTAAGTGAAATATCCATAATAGACACAGATACTGGCACCGATGTTACCGATGATGGATCGTGGACTTCTGCATCCGGTGATACGCTTCCAAATGGCGCACTGGGCGAAAACGATGTAGGTAAGTGGGAAGGAGAAGATGCTGTATGTGGTTCGGACGGTTGCTCGTATAGGGTAGTCGGCGGTACTGCAAGAGCACAGATAGCAAGAATATACTGCTAAACGGTCTTTTTTATTTCCTTTCTTCCTAATTCTATTTATAGAAACATCTACAGGTATTAATTATGTACAAGGCGCAGGTACAAGCGATATCCATGGTGCTCATGGCTGGTATCGTACTCGGTCTTGCAGGAGCGGCCTATATGTGGGGCGCACCGATGATCGAGAAGAGAACGACCACGACTGACGTATCGATCGCCCAATCTTTCATACTCGAACTGAACGAAAGGATAACCGACGTTGCAAGAAACGGTGGTACCAAGGCTGTGACTATTCCTGGAATATCAGGTTCCTCTGTAAATGTTAACGAGAGCGGAAACGAGATACTTTACAGGTTCCTCACGACCCAGTCCATGCTCGGGATGGGTGAAAACAGTGTAGCGATACCGATCGAAACACAGGATACGGATCCCATAGGCCCGTACGGGGGCTCTCCAAGGATAATAATGCTTGAAGGTGAGCCTGTTGAAAACGGTGGTTATCTCATGACACTCCGGCTCAAGTACAGGGAGCTTCAAGCAACCGAGCCGCCGAAAGGCTACAAGATAGTACTATCAGAGGCGCCAAGTCTTGCGGAAAGCAGTGCGCCAAGCAAGGTGAGCGTAACATTCGACGGGACGAATACCGACACGGGTGGTCCAGTGGAGATTACAGAGACCCTGATAGAGGTACAGTTGTCCTGAAAATAAACATATAACACCTGCGCGGATTATATTCTTATGAAAGCGCAGAGCGCTGTTTTTGAGCAGGTCCTCTTATTCGGCATAGCTGTTGCGATATTCGTTGCTGCTTTCGGCATCTTCCAGATATACGAAGCAAACTACGAGTCTGCATCACTCATGGACCACACGAAAGCCGTGAGGGACATGGTGTATAACCATCTCGTGGAACTGACTGTTACCGATAAGCTGAATGCAAGCCTAACTATCAGGATACCAAAGCAGATGAGCGGTGAATATTACAGGATATTACTGAACAACACTGAACTGCGTGTCACTTCCGTTAAGACCGGGATTGCAGCGGTTTCAAGCGTAAGCTCGATCACAACTGCAGACGGCGGGCTGTATACATTCTCAGGAGAAACGATAAGCAGCAAGGGTGAGATTATATTTTATAAGCGAGGTTACAATATTATAATAGATTAACCGGGATGCATGATGCGCATTCCCTGAGGTTCTTATGAAACTCAAGCTTCCCAAGATAACAAAGAAGGATGTTGTCAACACAAAGCCCAGTGCAAGAAACATAGCCAAGAGGCTTTCAAAGGGTGCAAAATTCAGGAAGAGATTGGTCACAGGCGGTGAAGCTACAGAAGATTCCGGGATGCAAGACGTCGGCCTTCCGCCCGCTGGTATGGGAATGCTTCCAAAGAAAGAACCTCCGAAAATAAGTGCAGAGATTGCAGATGAAAAGAAGGGTCTCATAGAGGAAGAAAAACTCGAAACCGGTGTTTCGATCCCAAGCGGCAAAGACATTCCACTTTCTACAAAGTTCAAGATGCCAACGAACGTGGAAGAACTTCACACTGTAGACATGAAGTATCCTCTCATACCTTCCGAACCAAAGCCTGGCGAAAACGTCCTTGCTTATGCACACATAAAATGGAACGAGAAACTCGGCTCCCTTATTTACAATGTCATAGAACCCAAGCTTACGCAGGAAGACAAGGTGCTTGCCGATAACATAAAGAGGGACATAGAGGAGCGCCTGGATGTCGATTTTTCAAAGATTGGTGAAATAAAGGCAAAGGAGATGTTGACAAAGGAAGTCCAGACTTCTATGAAGGAGTTTCCCGAAGCAGACCCAAGAAAGCTCCCTGCGCTACAGTACAACATAGAAAAGGAGATATTCGGGCTCGGGCTGCTGGAGCCGCTCATGCAGGACCCGGAGATAGAGGACATTTCATGTGACGGTGTCCGCGTTCCCATATACATATACCACAGGGACCCAAAACTCGGGCCACTGAGGACTAATTTATGGTTCGATACAGCAGAGGACCTGGACGGCTTCATACTAAAGCTTGCGCAGAAATCAGGCAAATCGGTATCTATTGCCGATCCGCTTCTTGATGCAGCGCTTCCAGACGGAAGCAGGATACAATGCACGATGGGAACGGACATTGCCAGAAGGGGTTCCAATTTCACCATAAGGAAGTTCACTTCATACCCGCTTACTCCAACACACATGCTCCATTACAAGACTGTGGACAGTACCGTCCTTGCATACCTGTGGATGGCAATAGAGCATGGCAAGTCCATACTCATATCAGGCGGCACTGCAACTGGAAAAACGTCGCTTCTAAATGCGCTTTCATTGTTCATAAGGCCCAATCTGAAGATACTATCGATAGAAGATACTCCTGAACTGAGGCTTCCGCATACACACTGGGTTCCAGAAGTTGCAAGGTCTCCACTTTCAGTAAAGGGGAAGGTTGGTGAAGTAACGCTTTTCGATCTTCTGAAATCCAGCCTCAGACAGAGACCGGATTATCTTGTAGTCGGTGAGGTCAGGGGCAAAGAAGCGTTCGTGCTTTTCCAGCAGATGGCAACCGGCCACCCGTCAATCGCGACAATACACGCCGCGTCACTGACACAGCTCATAGACAGGCTTGTGACCCCACCCATATCGCTTCCGCCAGCTCTCATAGAGAACGTCGATATAATAATATTCATCCAGAGGATGAAGATAAAGGGCAAGACCTCAAGGAGATCCAGTGAGATTCTTGAGATAACCGGTATAAAGGGTGAGAGGCCGACAAGCGCAAAGATATTCGAATGGGAACCAAGCACAGACACTTTCGTTTCGAAGGGCATGTCAAAGGTTCTTGAAAACATTGCACACATGTCCGGGCTTACAGAAGAGACCATACAGGCCGAGATAGTGAGAAGGATAAAGGTCATAGACTGGATGAAAAACAACAATGTATATGATTACAAGGAAGTTGGAAGGATCGTGAGTGAATATTATGTAAACCCGGAAAGGGTACTGACCTTCATTGAAGAATCTGGTGAGTGATTTAATGCTGAAAGAATGGGCAGTCAGTTTGTTCGGCGCGCTGCTCACGCCTTATCTCGACTACTTCGATCCGCTTGAAGTCAAGCTCAGGAGCTCTGCACTGAAGTTCACGCTGAAGGAGTACCTTTCACTGGCACTGTTTTTCACGATGGTGTCCTTCATGGCCGCAATGGTCCTTGGATCTTTCTTCGTGACGATGTTTACGGAGAGGGCGATGTTTTCGTACACATTCTCGATAATACTGGCTTTCCTCGTTTCTGGCGGAACGTTCGCTGGCTTTTACAGCTATCCCAACATACGTTCCAAGAGCATACAGACAGGCATAGAAAGGGATCTTCCGTTTGCAGTTGCCTCGATGTCTGCGTCGGCAAGTTCCGGCACGCACCCTGCTGAAATATTCAAGATGATGTCTGAGAGGAACACGATGATAGGAAACGACTGCAAGAACATATACAGGGACGTAAAGATGTTTGGAACCGACATATCGTCTGCAATGGCCAAGATCGCAAACAAGACACCTTCGCTTGCATGGTCCGAGATGCTGTGGGGAATGGTTTCTGTAATAACCACCGGTGGCGACATGTACAAGTACCTGTCAGACAAGACCAAGGACAGCATGCAGCAGTACAGGAGAATGTTGGAATCGTACTCGAGTCAGATAAACTTCTATACCGAGATATACATAACGCTCATAATAGTCGGTACGCTGTTTTTCATCGTCCTGTCGTCTGTCATGTCTCCTCTTGTCGGCGGGAACATACTCCTCGTGCAGACTTTCCTTGTGTTCTTTTTCGTCCCGATGACATCTGTTGGCTTCATTGTACTACTTAAGGGGCTGAGCCCGCTTAGTTAGGTGTTTTCATGGAGTTAGGCATAAGAGAAAAGGTACTCGTGCTTCCGGTAGCAGTAGGTGTAGCGATAGTAATGATGAGTATCTTCCTTATAGGAGATGCCGCGGTCATAGGGAACATTTTCATAATAGCACTTTTCATTTCGGTCATACCGTATTTCCTTTACAGGTATTCCAAGTATGCCTGGCTGAAAGGTATAGAGAGGCAGTTTCCAAACTTCATACGGGACCTTGCAGATGCCAAGCGCTCCGGCATGACGCTTGAATCTTCAATAAAGATGGCTGGAAAAACCAACTATGGCAAACTAACCCCAGAGATACAGACCATGTCCAACAAGCTTTCATGGGGGGTGCCGTTTTTGAGGGTACTTGATATCTTTGAAAAGAAGGTCAGGGGATCGACTAGTATAGTAGAGGTCCTAAACATCGTAAAAGAGGTGTACAAATCCGGAGGTAACGTAGTTGCCACGCTGGACTCGGCTGCAGCCAACATGAACATGCTCAGGGAGGCAGAGGAGGAGAGAAGAAGTGTCACAAGCCAGCATGTCATGGTCACATATGGCATATTCCTGCTTTTCCTTGGTATAGTCGTTGTCATAATATACATATTCATTCCCATGATGACGACGGTCTCTGTTGGTGGCGAATACGAGGCCATGGACACATTCGGCTCGACTTTCACAAACCCGTGTTCGGAATTCGCGCTTCCATTCCCATGCGGCCTTTTCAGCATCACGTGCATCATGCTCGAGGTGGACCCTTACGGCGTGAGCTGTTACTATATTTCGCTGTTCTTCTACGTTCTCATAATACAGGGACTGTGCTCCGGTCTTATAGCAGGCCAGCTTGGCGAGAATTCCGCAATTGCAGGTGGCAAGCATTCCATGATAATGGTCTCCGTTGCAGTATTCGTTTTCATACTCCTCTCGAAGATGGGTGTGTTCCCCGTATGAAGGTAATGAAGAAGGGCCAGGTCGTGTTTGAATTCATAATAGCTGCACTTATCGTCTTCTCGATAATATTTTACAGCATCAATTTCATATCAGGCGATTTTGGCCTCAGGCACAACCGCTTCATGTCTGACAGGCTTGAAAGTAATGCGCTGCGAGTTTCTGACATGCTTCTTAGCAACCACCAGAATGGTATAATTGGTACGTGGCCGCGCCTGGATGCTGTAAAAATGGCCGCATTTGACGCTGAATGCGATGCCAACTACATAGACATGCTGCCAAAGCTCGGGCTCAAGGAGGGGGCACCTTACGTCAATTATATCCAGATGAACATCCAGGTTGCTGACTCGTCAAGCTACGTTACCTGCGGGCGGACGCCGCCTGATGAAATAGGAAAGGCAACGGTGACAAGATATGCGGTCTCTCCGAGCCCAAGCAATGAAATATCAACAATAGTTGTCACGCTTTGGTGATCCGAACTTTTTAGTACAATCAACGATATAATATACAGGTATGTATCTGAACGTGGTTTTACTTTCATGCAGCGTGGCTGTCATTTCAGTCCTCATTCTTCTTCATTTCACGCGGAGGTGGCCCGAAGGAACTGATGAGATGAAGCTTTTCTCAAAGCTCATCCATAACGGCGCGCTGACTTACCTGAATTCCCAGTATAAGGCACTCATGCTGTTCGTCGTGATAGTAGCGGCTGCCCTTTTCATGGCAATAAATCCCCTCTCTTCTATCGTATTCTTTGCAGGCGCGCTGTGTTCCATGCTCGCAGGAAACATAGGGCTCAGGACCGCAACTTCCAGCAATGCCAAAACAACAAATGCCTGTAAGGAAAGCATCGAGAAGGGCCTGCACGTGGCATTTTCGGCTGGTTCTGTGATGGGACTTCTCGTCGTCGGTATAGGACTGCTCGGAGTGACCATACTTTACTACATGTTCGGAAACGTCGACGTGCTCTTCAGCTACGGTTTCGGTGCCAGTTCGGTTGCCCTTTTCAGCCGGGTAGGTGGTGGTATATACACGAAAGCCGCAGACGTCGGTGCTGACATGGTAGGCAAAGTAGAACACAAGATACCAGAAGATGATCCACGAAATCCTGCCGTGATAGCTGATAACGTTGGTGACAACGTCGGTGACATCGCAGGCATGGGCGCAGACCTGTTTGAGAGCTACGTTGATTCCATAATAGCTGCCATGGCCGTTGCCGTGCTGTTTAGCGGGATGTACATCCAATTCCCTCTCTTCCTTGCAAGTGCGGGCATATTTGCATCAGTGGCCGGGATACTGTTTGTGATATCCGGGAGGGGCGATCTGGAAAAACTCCTTAACAGGGGGATATTCCTCTCGACCGGAATTGTGATAATATTGTCGTATTTCATCATAGTGTGGCTGGGGCTTCCATACCAGACGCTATACTGTGTCATAGCAGGCCTCATAGCAGGTGTTGTGATCGGGCTGAGCGCGGAGCATTACACTTCACGTGAGAAGGGCCCTGCACAGAAAATAGCGCACGCATCGGAGACCGGTGCCGCTACCACCATAATCTCCGGTCTTTCCACGGGAATGGTATCCACGCTCATCCCGGTTGCTTCGGTGTGTGCGACCATAATAATATCGTACTACTTCATGGGGCTTTACGGAGTCTCAATAGCAGCTGTAGGCATGCTTTCGACGCTTGGAATCATACTTGCGACAGACTCATACGGCCCGATTGCCGACAATGCAGCCGGAATAGCGGAGATGTCCAAGGCTGGAAAGAAGGTGAGGGAAAACGCCGAGACGCTTGATGCCGTCGGGAACACTACTGCTGCGATAAACAAGGGCTTTGCAATAGGCTCGGCCGCACTTACGACGCTTGCGCTGTTTTCGGTCTACGGGACGACCGTGGGACTGAGCGTGATAAGTATAATGGAGCCGTACGTGATAGCCGGGTTGTTCATAGGCGGCCTGCTCCCGTTCCTGTTCTCTGCATACACGATGAGTGCTGTTGGAAGGACTGCAATAAAGATGGTAAAAGAGGTCAGGATACAGCTGAAGAAGAAGGGGGTACTTGAAGGCAAGACGCCGCCAAATTACGATAAGCCCATACAAATATCGACCAATGCCGCCATAATGGAGATGATAAAGCCGGGCCTGCTTGCAGTGTGTGCTCCGATAGCAGTCGGAATGTTCCTTGGCACACAGGCGCTTGGCGGCCTGCTTGCCGGCGCGATACTTACAGGGTTCCTGCTCTCGCTTATGATGGCGAATTCCGGCGGGGCATGGGACAACGCAAAAAAGTACATAGAGGAGGGAAACCTCGGCGGGAAGGGGTCGAAAGCGCACGAGTCGGCAGTCGTGGGCGATACTGTCGGGGACCCGTTCAAGGATTGCAGCGGGCCGTCGCTGAATATCCTGATAAAGCTCATGTCCATTGTTTCGCTTGTTTTCGTCCCGCTTTTCATCTGATTGTTATTTAAGCGTTCAGACGATTAACGAATTATGGATAAGACTGTCGACGAACTCGAACTGAAGAAGGACCACCTGGCAAGAAGCATAATAGGGGAAATAGCCATGGCGGCCGAGCCCAGCAAGAACATAAAGAAGTGGCGCGCGCTGTTTCGGATATCTCAGAAGTCGCTTTCAAGAAAGCTCGGCGTTACGTCATCTGTCATATCAGACTACGAATCAGGCCGCAGGAAATCACCAGGCATACTGTTCTTGAAAAAATATGTTGAAACTCTCATAAACATGGACGAAGAAAAGGGCGGCGAAGTGCTAAAGGAGTTCCTTCATCTGGACGAAAACCGCCCCATTTCTGCGTCGATACTCGACATCAGGGAGTTCGAAGGGGGACTAACAGTCACGGATTTTTGTAGACATGTCGGAGCGAAGGTGATAACAGAGGGCGGGGATTCCGAAGGCAAGATATACGGTTACACTCTTATAGATTCCGTGAAGGCTATAACAGAGCTCTCATTTTCCGAACTGAAGAAACTGTACGGCGTCACCTCACGAAGGGCGCTTGTTTTCACCAACATAACAAGCGGAAAGGGTCCGATGATAGCAATAAAGGTGGCAAACCTGAAGCCCGCACTGATAGTACTTCACAACATTCCCGAATCTAGCGTCAGTGATATTGCAAAGAATATAGCAAAGATCGAGGACATACCACTTTCACTCTGTGCAACGAACATCGACGATTTCATGGAACGGGTAAAAGAAATTGGTTAGTTCTGCGCAGGAACCTTCCTTGTTTCGCATTCTATCTTCTTGTTTTCTATGCTCACGAACCCGTAATAACCGTCGTATGCCGGGCCGGGGTAGAAAACCTGCGTCTTCCCTATCCTTTCCACGCCCTTGTTCTCGTGTATGTGGGCAGAGAAAGCAACGAGTGGTCTCTTTTTCTCTATTATTTTCCTTATGGCAGACGAACCTACGTGTTTTCTGGGCCCTATCTTATCCAGTGTGGTGTTTTTTGGCGGTGCGTGTGATATCAGTATCCATTCACTTCTTACCTTCTTCAGTATGTCTGTGAGGGCCTCCTCTGTCTCTTCCTCGCTCGGTTCGAAGTGTGTGTTGAAGGGAGTATCGGCGCCGCCCCAGCCAACAAACGTGGAGTCTCCTACCTTTCGTGTCTTATGGTGGACGTTTACACCATAGTCCTCGAAGAGGTCTAGTATCTCATAAGGATCATGATTTCCGGGAACACAGAGCACTGGCTTTTTTGGTATGAGGAGTTTCTGCAAGACAGTATCAGCGACTTCCATTTGTGTGAAGTCCTGTGTTGATTCGAACATGTCTGTAAAGTCCCCCTGTGAAACTATAAGGTCGTATTTTTCACCAACAACGTCGTCCATTATTCTCTGCAGTACCTGAAACTTTCCATGTATGTCTGCAACAACCAATATCCTCATAAGAAGACCCGGATACATTAATTGGTGGGCAAGAGATAAAAAATTACCTGTTTGCTAAACGAGTTGAAAATATTATAGACCAGTAGTTCCGAAAGTGGCTTCAGATGCCGTTCCAAGCATGAAACAAAGCGTGTGAGATTGTATTTTGAGCCCGTCAAAAATCAAAATTCTGTGTTCCATTAGGGAACCCTATTGGAACTGAGTCGGGAAATGGCCATTTCTCGATTGCCGCAGCTGGGCAAAACCAGCATTAACAGAGGAAAAGTATGCTATGTGAATTCGACTGTGTACAGCAGGACGCCGAACATCTTGGCCGTGACAATCGGTCTGTCCGGCAGCTTTCCATAGAGGAACAGCGACAACATGCTGTTCAGGAGCACCCACAGGTTGTAGAGCGTGAGGCTGAACAGGAAGTAGAAGTATCGTATGACATAGTTCTTGCTCGTGGTGCGTGCCCTGAACGCCTCTTTTACCCTGTAGGCGGTCTCAATGCCCCATCTGGACTTGTAGGCTTCCGTGAGAAGGAACGCCGTGTTCGCGGACGTTTCTATGTTCGTGGCGAAGGCGTGGGTCTCCGCCGGATTGCCGCGTGAATAGTCGCCCTTCACGAGGACGAGGCGGAACCACGTGTTAGGCTTGTCCCAGTCGCTTTTCATCTTGTAGTCGGTCACGTAGGGTGCTCCATTCTTCTCAATCACGTCCTTTATACGCCAGGACTTCACGGCTGGCATGACGAACTTCACATGCTCGCGGTTCAGGTATTCTATGACACGCGTGCTATAGAAGCCGCGGTCGAGGAAGACCCTCTTCACCTTGACCTTCCCCTTTATCGCTTCCATGAGACGCTCCACCGGATAGTCCACCTTCCTGTCGGGTTCCACGGGCATCGCGTAGAGGCAGAACCGCTCGCCGTTTATGACGGCGTTCACGGTGGCGAACTTGAAGCAGTAGTTGCTTCCCGCCCTCGGCTTGGTTCCGACCACCATGTAGTCCTCCTTGTCGCCGTAATACATGATGTCGGTCATGTCTATGGCGAGATCAAGCGGCCGCTGTAGCATACCCTGCCGCCTCGCCATTTCGAGCACCATATCGAACACGCCGGAGAACATGTCCTCTATGGCGAGCCTGTGCCTGTACTTCTTCAGGTGGTAGAGAAGTGCGTCAGCTGAAGGCGTCCTCTGATCTTTCCGGAAAGAATACGTACAGGAACCGCTCTCTGTGAAGTCGTGGGTGAGTGCCGTGTGTGTAAGCATGTCAAGGAAGTCATTCTGCTGGAAGATACTATTATGTGCGATATCCATAGAGACCTTCGGATAGATGCTCTTCCTCATGAGCCTGCATATCTCGCTCGTTTTGGCACGTTTCCTGCGGAATAGCGTCCTTTCAGATGAATTCTTCACGGGCTTCTCCGCCGTGGCGAAGTTTAGCAGAATTCCCTTTTCCGAGGCAACTTCCTTTGATTTGTCTCCGATATAATCTATGAGCCCCCATATCTCCTTCGTGAGCCTCTCGTTCATGAAATAGTTGAACGTCCTCCTGGCGGGAATATACGGAGTTCCCTTAGCGTTAACGCACGCTCCCAGACGCTCGGCGTCCTTCGGGTTCTCCTTGAGGTGTTTTATGAGACCGACTTGAAATTTGATGCCTTTCAGCTTCATGAACGCGGTGGCCTTTATCATGAACGTGGGGTTGTGACGGAAACGCCACTCCTCGCCGCGGTAAGTGTTGAATATATGCGAGCATATAGGTGTCACGTCAAGCTCTTTCAGGAATTCGCTACAGCTGATACTGACCCTTCCTTGGAAGGCAGCAAAAGCCTTATTAATCTCCCTATCTAATCCGCTAATTGCGGACGTGTACTCTTCCATGAGTCTCTCCGTCCAGGGGTGAAAGCTTGCAGGCAGAAGCCCCTGGTTATATTTACCGGTGCATTTACCGGTGAATGTTATATATTTCTTCCTGAATGTATTTAAATCTATCGGTGCAATCACCGGTGCATTTATAAGTAGCAGAACGCAATCTAATCTTATGGATGAGCTTTCGAAGAAGATAGTCCAGATTATAGAGATATCCGAAGAGCCTCTTGAGACCAAAGAAATCGAGAACAGAACGGAAAAGGCCAGTAGGGTTATGATCATCAACCGTCTCAAGGATCTCCGGGGAGACGGCAAAATCAGGGGAAAGCGAGTCGGAGCCGGGACTAAAGGTGTTTGGATTTGGTGGAAATGATACTTAGCTGCTCACGATTTCACCTTTTTAAGTCGACATGACAATAGTGTAACATAAGCCCCGGCCGGGGATCCAACCCGGACTTCCCGCATAGCAAGGCGGGCACGCTGGCACTGCGTAACCGGGGCATCTATACGAATTTACTCACACTCTCCTGTCGTTGAATATTTATTTTGTCGGTTATTTTTCCGACGAATCTTAGGACATCCTCATACGTTTTCACATCTGTAGCACCGTATTCTTCTCTCGCAATATGTATTCCTTCTTTTGGATTCAAACCCAATTCGTCTGAGGGTACAAGTATCGGTATCTTTTGGTCGTGTGCTATTTTCGATTGTACCATTCCTCCACCACCAGCTTTGCTTGCGGACAGTATAAGTACCTTCGAAAGGCCGGAAGTAATTCTGTTTCGTTGTATGAGTGCGAATCTAGAACCTGGAAATCTTGGGAGATGCTCGCTTATCAACAATCCCTTTTCGGATATTTGATTGAAAATGTCCATGTTTTCTTCGGGGAACGGTCTCAATAAACCAGAACCGAGTACAGCTATCGTTTTCCCGTTTTTTGCCTTTAGCGAACCAAGATGTGCAGCACGATCAATCCCGATAGCACCTCCGCTTATAATCACATTGCCACTTTCCGCTATCTTCTCTGCGATTTCCGCTGTCCATTCAAGTGCATTTTCTTCCGGGCGTCTCGTGCCCACAATCGCTATCCCGTCACTTTCGAGGAGCGATGTTTCACCCTTCACAAAGAGTGTGTACGGGGGGTAGGGTATAGCAAGAAGCCTTTTTGGGTATTTCTCATCTACCATTCGTATTATTTCTATCCCGTTTTCCCTACAGTCTCCGATTACTTTCAGAAAGTTCTCGTCTGATGCATTTTTCAGTTTTTCCCATTCAGAAAGTTGCTTGTCATTGAATACACGAGTTCTGATCAGCGTCTCATTATCTGAATTGAATATTTTGTCCACAGAACCGAAAATCGAAATCAGTTTCATTATCTTCGACGGTCCTATTCCTCTGACATTTGTCAGTTTGAACCAGTTCACTATTTTATTTTCATCCATCTTCATCTCACCACCGTAGAGTTTATTCCTAGACATAGACACACGGCTTCAGTTGCTCCAGAATTTTCTAGAAGTTTCATGCATTCTAGTATGGTACAACCACTTGTTTTTGTATCATCTAGGAGTATGATATTTCTCTCTTCATCTTTCAACTGCCTCTCCAAAGACATGCACCCATCGACAGATTCGTGTCTCCTGTCATAACCACCACACGCTGTCATTTTTTCACTGGCATCAACAGTTCTGCTTATTATGTTTTCAAAGGGTACACCGCAATCAGAAGATAAACGTCTTGCGACCTCAACCATGGTAGGAGAGATGTGTCCAACTTTCGATGATGGTACAACACATATCAGATTGAATTTTCCCAATTCACTTTCATCAAAGAGATTTTTCATGTATGGATAAAAATAATCTGATTCGTCTCTTAACTTTGATAATACTATATTGTGGGAGTATTCATCGTGCTTGATCTCTTTGGAATAGTAATAATCCGGGGCAATGACACGAACCCTGAGATTACCATAATACGCCGGCAAGTAAGCTGTTTCCTCTATTGTCATACCAATTACATAATATATTAGGTTTTTTGTAATATATTAGGTTTTGTGTGGTGAAGTATACACGATTCGGGCAGTCTCCTTCTCATGCCCTCGGCAGCCCCATTGGTGTGGTCGAATCTGCCAAAAGGTGTAGCATGTAGCTGAAAAAGAAGGCAAACACGCAGAAAATCAGCGTACTCTCGAATAACATGATAAGGGACACGAGAGTCAATGATAGTAATAATGCAGAAATGGCAGCTACATACTTCAGAGTCCCCCAACTGTGGTACTTCTTCCTGTGGGTGTAATGAACCGCGGGTTCTAGGTTGTCAGGTAGTACACTACCAAACATAGAAACGAAAAGTGCCACTACAATCAAGACGCTGTCCCGAAAGAGCGTAGCTAATAAAATGTATATTAAATATGTCCCAGCGGCCCCTATGAATATGTGCTGTGTACTATTCATGATCCACCAGAAGCATGAGTAGGAACATGAGACCGAGGCCTAGGAGGGCCCCCTGTGTAGTTTTCAGCTTTTCTGCCTGTTCCCTGAGCTGCATATCCATCTTATTTGAAAGTTTGACATACTTTACCTTGTCTTCGTCGGACTGCAACAGCGATTCAAGTAGTTTTGGGTTTTCTTCTATACTTTTAACCGCATTCGTCGGGTTCGTCATAAGTTCTTTTCTCAAGCGTTCTCTTAATTCTTCTGTTAACATACTTCTTTATATAATTCTATAGTATTTAAAGGTTTCGCTCACAAACAGGTAAACTTTTTATACTTTTACTACTAAGTATACTTATGGCATCATCCAAGCCGATAAAGATCAGCTGCGACACGCACGGAAAGATGCTGCGAGTTCTCGGTGAAATACAACAGACGACCGATGAACGTATAACCATGGAAAAGACAATATTAAGACTTATGGATTTTTGGTACAAAGAACGGGGAAAGAATGAAAAATAAGGTAAGACTTGCAACCGTGTTCAGCGGTATAGGTGCGATAGAGCACTCGATGAAAAGGCTGGGCATTCCCCATGAGCTTGTTTTTGCATGTGACACTGACAGGTTCGTGAAGGAGAGTTTCTTCGCAAACTATGATATAGATGATGAAAGATGGTTTGATGACATTCATGACATAGACGGAAAGAAATACAGAAACAAGGTGGATCTGTTCGTCGGGGGGAGTCCGTGCCAGTCCTTCTCAATGGTAGGGAAAAGAAAAGGGCTTGAAGACCCGAGAGGCCTTCTTATTTACGAGTTCTCCCGGATTGTCCGCGAGATGCAGCCAAGGGTTTTCATTTATGAGAATGTCAAAGGTCTTCTGAACCACGGGAAGAGCGAGACCTGGAAGAAGCTCGACGGGGAATTCAGGAAGCTCGGGTATTCTTATTTCTACAGCGTTCTCAACTCGAAGGACTACGGAATACCACAGAATCGCGAAAGGCTGTTCATTGTCGGCTTCCGTGACAAGAGAGTATTCAAATTCCCGGAACCTGTGAGACTGAAGCGGACAATGCACGATCTTCTTGAGGACAAGCCGAATGTAAAGTACTATCTTCCTGAGAAGGGTATAAAGTTCGTCACAAATCCGAAAAACATAAAGAAGAGATACACTCAGCTGAATGGTGACATAGCACTGTGCCAAAAAGCCAACCAGCAGTTTAACTGGCACGGGGACTTCGTAAGTAATGGCGGAAAGGAAAACCTGGAAAAATATTTCCTCTCGAAAAAAGTGGCCGACTACGTTACCAAAAGCGGGACAAAGAACTTCTACAGCAAGCCCGAGCTCGACCTTGAAGTGGCCCGTCCTCTCCTCTCAACGATGCACAAGATGCACCGTGCCGGCGTTGACAACTATATAACACGGGGTAAGAGGATAAGGAAGCTCACACCGAGGGAATGCCTCAGGTTAATGGGATTCACTGACAGTTTTAAGATTGTGGTCAGTGACACACAGATGTACAGACAGGCAGGAAACAGTATTGTCGTGGATGTTCTCATTCATTTATTAAACGCGATAGAAATACAGAATTATGCCACAGGAAACTGAAATTGCCGGTGAGAAGTACGAAGTATTAGATGCGAAGGAACGCATGACCGTTCCGGACTGCTTCGTTCTGAAGAACAAGACCGGCACAGGCCACGGCGAGGCCAAGTTCTACGTCGGTAATGACAATAAGGAGACGTGGGATTTCTTTGATGATTTCGGCAGACGTTGCATGCTTCTGAAGTCTGACCTTCTGAAATACCTCCGTGATGCTGAGGCAGAATACAAAAATCCGCAGCAGCCTTACAGAAACAAGGACGATCTTCCCACTGACTGGGAAAGGCACCTCTTTGACGTTGAAGCCGAGGATGAGATAATATGGTTCGGAATAACACACCAGTCACAGATTGAGGGCCCGCGTGTGTATATCAAGTCTTCTGACCGCGGATACAAACTCATAAGAACAATATCACTCCCCGAGGTGACCTACCTTTCTGCTCTCAAGCTCAGAAACAGTGCAGGCGAAGTAGTATATTATTTCAGGCTGTTCCTTGATTATTTCGGGGAAGAGGAACACCCCTCAGAGGTCAAGGAAGAGATTGAGGAAATCGAGGAAGATACAGCAATCGCTGATGAGAAGAAGCTGCAGATTGTCCGGGCACGCAAGGGACAGGGTGAATACCGTGAAAAGCTTCTGAAGGAGTGTCCTTTCTGCCCGATAACCCTTGTCACGGATGACCGCATCCTCATAGCATCTCACATCAAACCCTGGATAAAATCCGAGAACGGTGAGAAGACTGACCCGAAGAACGGGTTCATGTTCACACCGACCTACGATTTCCTTTTCGACCGTGGTTTCATCTCGTTCAATGACGACAGGACCATACTGATTTCACCATGGCTGTCCAAAATGACACTTTCAAAACTCGGACTCAGTCCGGGAAAGAAATACACCATGCTTCCGGTCGAGGGAAGAGAAGGTTACCTGAGGTATCACAGAGAGAACATATTCAAGCGATGACGTTCATATTCATTCGTATCTTCTTCACGACGCTTTCCGTGTTCTTCTTCACATCATGCTCCCATATCCTCAGAACCTTCCAGCCGTCTTTTCTGAGAGCCTTAGTCACGGTCATGTCCCTCTTACGGTTCCGTTCTATTTTCGCTTTCCAGAAATCCTTCCTTGTCACAGGCTCTGTGTAACAACGCGGACATCCGTGCCAAAAACACCCGTCCACAAACACGGCCAGTCTGTTCTTTCTGCTCGCAAAATCCGGGTTTCCTTTCATCTTCGGATGATAACGCAGCCTTGTTCCCCGGAGTGCGTTCTTCAGAAGAAGTTCGGGTTTTGTGCCGCTGCCGCGTATACGCGACATGTTGTAGCTACGCTGCTCGGGTGTGTGGACATCGGCCATACTGAATTATTAACATAAGCTATAAAGATGGTTATGGAAGGCCACAAGACGGTGAAGGAAATATTGAATAGCATAGACGATGATATAGAACATATAGCGGACACCGCTGTCAGAATATGGGGAATATTTCAGTATTCCGACAGAAAGACACCAGTGACTGTGAAAGACATATCATATATAATTGGTGTTCCAGAAAAGGTCGCTGAGGATTGCTTGAGAATGCTTGAGAAGAGACGGAAGCTTATCAAGAAGGTCGATGGTGGATGGGTCGCAGAGCGTCAGTCGCTAAAAGAAATAAAACCCAAGAAGGGTGTTAATCGTATACACATGTTTTCTGGTGGACTTGATTCTTCATACTCACTACTGAAAGAAGCGTGCTCAATCAAGAAGGCCATGACAAAGGAAACCATCTTTCCAATGTTCATAGACTATGGGCAGTTCGCTGCACCGGTGGAATGGGAAGCCACGAAAGCTGTCGTTGCTTATATTCGCGGTTTTGCAGGAGACTCTAAACTTATTGACGATCCTGTGAGAATTTCCCTGGCGTCTGATCTTTTCATGTGGTGCCATAACGTGGCGTTTACCGGAACCGAGGTTGGAGATGAGGAGCCTGATATACAGAACAGGAACATGGTTATGCTTTCTGTTTTGTGCTCATACCTCATCGCCTGTGCTGAAAATGGCGGTGTCAAGACGGCGGAATTCAAAATAACATCTGGTTTCAAGGAAAAGGAAATGAAAGACTGTAGCGAATCTTTTTTCAATGGAATAAGCCAGCTTCTAAAGTCATACAAACCTAATATGATTTTTACATTCTCTGTGATGAAGGACAGAAATAGAAGTGCAATAAAAAGAGAGATAAAGGAACTGTTGCATGGCAGTGAGGTAGAACTAAAGAAATTCTGCAACATCACGACAAGTTGCTATTCACCGAAGAATGGTAAGGCGTGCGGAAATTGCAACAAATGCAAAGCGATAGAAAGTGAGAAAGCTTCTAAACAACAATAAGCTTTATGAATTCCTCGAGATTCCCACATTGCCTTTCATAGTCCTCTATTCCCCGTATTGTCGCTCTGCTTTCAAGCTTTTCCGCGAGACTTTCGACGCCCTTTGTCAGCTTCTGTAGATAAACAACCGAGGTGTCGTATCTTTGGCGTGCCCACGTTATAGGAGCGGTTATCAGTGCATCATTGCTTACGTTCCGTTCCCTGGCACGAACAGTAGCCGGGAGTATTAAGATGAAGCGTCCATACTTCTTCTCCTTGCAGTAGTCTTCACACTTCTTTATCCTAGCCTTCATGTCGTCTATCATCCGCTTTATGCTTTCTGTTCTTCCAAGACGGTCACTTTCCTTCTTGCCGAGCTCTTCCTGAAGGGACGAGTCGTTCACACAAAAAACTGGAACACCATTTACAATCTTTACCCACAAACCACGACTACGGTTGGGTCCGAAGAACGCTTTCAACGTTTCTGTCTTTCCTGAGTACCCTAAACCGAGAAGAAACACCAAAGACTTGTCGATTTTCATTTTTAATCCTTCATAAACGGCCTTAAAAAAGAATGTTTAAACATCTCTATTAACAAAAGCTAATTGCCAATTTTTGACATTCGGAACTACTGTA
>JANQNF010000060.1 GCA_028279705.1 archaeon | reverse complement strand
GTTCCTAGCTTTCATAAGCTTTTCCCAAGCGTTTATAAGGGTTTTTCGAGCGTTTATAAGTGTTTATAAACGTTTTGTAAGCGTTTATGCAAGAATATGCAGCTAAAATGCAAAATATGCAGTAAAAAATTTTTACGGGGGCTTCGCCCCCGGATCCCCTTATTTTTTCCTATTGGGTTGCCCCCCCCCCCGAAATTTTTTTCTCGCTACGCCCCTGTTATAATTCATTTTAGGTTGTATCCTATAAATTTCTGGTTTAGGAGGTGTGGGCAAACTCTGAGAAACTATTCCTAGTGTATTGCCGATGAATGAAGATCTGCATCTATGATCATTTGAACATAAGATATAAAATGCAAATGAATGAGCTACACAGAAATGAAAGGGTATAATGTGAATATCTCAATAGTGAATATACAGATGTACATGTAGAATGTATGTAAACTCAGCTTTGCCGAAGTGTCATTCTTACGCAAACTTGCTAATCGTTGAAAGTATAGTTGTCAATACCGTGTAGCGGAGAGAGAGAAAGGCTTTCCCTCAAGTGAAGGGTATCTGTTGAGAGTCTCCTGTTATGAACAGAGGTGGAGGAGGAAGGTGGAGAATTCTCTGAGTTCAGTTGATTCGTCTGCAAACTCGTACTTGAAAAAGAGGTAGGGGACCGAAAGAGAGTAAATCCCGCAGCCTCGCTATTTAGTCTGAAGTCAGCAGGAGATGAAACATGCCCGTCGACTGGTGTGCGATTACACACGCGCTGCAGTGATGAAGTTAAGTTTGCCGCACAAACACTATCAGTGCTAGATTCCCCTCTACATGCAGGGCAGCCTCCAGATTCAAAGCACTTTCTGGCCTTTGCAAGCAAAACTCTGCAATCAGAGTCGATGGAGTTTCGAACTTCGCAGTCTTTGATCTCTTTGCCAAATTGGGAGCGCGTAAGTGTAACTATGCTTTTGATAAGATTGGGATGAATTTTTTGCTTCTTCTGCTTGAAGGGCCCTTTACTCAATCCGCTACAGGACATATAAATCCGGTTTGCAGGGATAGAGGAGAGTCGGAAGAGGTGTACTGCGAAATTAACCATAGATGTGGATTCCTGTTGAATTAATGAAAGTTGTTCGTTAGACAGAGAACAAACATCGACTGGAGGGATAAGGTTTGCTATTTCTTTCGGGGAAAGCTGCTCGCACAGTTTGGGAATATCATCACTCCTGCTGTATCCAACATCTGTGGGTCTATTGCATCTACATGTACCTGTGCCTGAATTTGTGTGCGATTCCGAGCTGGAATTCGGGATTGTTTCTGTCTGGACCAACTTATGTCTCAATGATTGCTGCATGTCTACCAAACGCTGTTCTATTCGACCCATTTGCCGTTCGAGAATATCTTGCTTTCTCTCAATCCTTGCCAGTTTGGGCCCCAAAATTTGGTCAAACTGCCCTGTGGACGCTCTTTGAGAATTTATGTTTTTCAATAGAAGGTTTGACATCGACTGGAGATATGGGGATACAGAATTCATGGCCCGAATCCCTGCCCGGCTTAATTGAACTGCCTCTTGTCCTCTGCCTACTGCAACGATATGACCTTGTCTAGTAACTTCTCTTGCCCTTTTACATGCGGGTTTTGAATTTGTCTTTGAAATCGCTGTAGTTGCTGGAGCGGTCCGTTCATAGAATATTTCAGCTTCCGCTGCCTCCAAATCATCATCGACTGCTTCTCCCTCGCTCTGCTCGTTTCTATCTCGTTCCTACATACATATAGGGAATGTTTATCTAGCACTGCATATATGAGTACATGTAAATAAGATTGATGAACATCAGTAGTTTATACAGACCCGCCTTAACCCCCCAACCCCCCCTAATTTTCGGCTAACCCCCCCAAATATTTCGA
>JANQNF010000056.1 GCA_028279705.1 archaeon | reverse complement strand
ATTGCTGGCCGGCAGTGTCCATGATCGTCAGGTTTATTGTCTGGTTTCCGGGTGTTGTGAAGGTTGATCCCTGTGAGACAGCGTCTATGGTCACGTTGGCCCAATTGGCTACCGACTGGTTGGATGCAATCTGGACGCCGTTGACCGTGAGGTTGAAGTAAATCGTGGTGGTGTTTAGGTTTTGCACCGTTATGTTGAAATAGTCCATGTGGCCGGCGGAAACGGTGACATTCTGCTGCAGGCCGTCGTCTGGGGAAGCGGAATTCAGAAGGCCCGAATATTCAGCTATTGTATGGACCACCCTGCTGACGTAGTCGTTTCCGTATTGCTTTATCCACACCAGGCTGGATACGCCTGACGGATAGGAGCCGTCGTCATCGTCATATGCGCGGAAGGTGAGATCCGCCTCATCTGAACCGAGCCTTCTCACAGTGTCGCTGCTGTTGACATCGTCAATAACTGCAGTTATGTTGTCCGTCTGAAGTAGCAGCTCCAAAAGTCCTGCGTAATATTCAAGGTAGACCTCGTACGTAGCATTAGATTGCTGGCCGGTCGCATTCAGGATCGTCAGGTTTATTGTCTGGTCCCCAGGGAGTGTAAACGGTGCCCCGGAAGCTCTTGCGTTCACGGTCACGTTGGCCCCGTCTGCTACCGACTGGTTGGATGCAATCTGGACGCCGTTGACCGTGAGGTTGAAGTAGACCGTGGTACCGTTGAAGTTTTTCACCGTTATGTTCATGTAGTTCATAAGGCCGCTTTCCTGGACATCTTCAATGTAACCGGTGCCGTTATCACCTGGCGATGAATTATGGATGAGTTCCATCTCGTGATACGTTCCCGTCTCGTCAATGAAGCCTGAAGCGTCCGTGGTATTGAACTTGAAATAGTTCATGGGCCCGTCTGCATATTCCTGGCATGTGAATTTTACATCCATGTGACCGCTGAAGTATTGCGGATAAGTCGTGGAGCATATAGGAGTCCACGGAAGTGTCCTGCTGTGATATGCGGCAAGGTCCCATGAGGTCGTGTCCGTGGTCCTGAATATGGTTATGTTGTTGTTGTTCTGGTCCCTGTCATCTATGCACATGAAAAAGTCGTATTCCTCGCCCCAGCCCCCGACGTAATGGTCTATTGAAGGGTTGTAAAGGTTTGGCATGTTGCCAAGGTAGAAAGCGTTGTCCTTGGTAGTGATGTTCGTGACGTAATACTGCTCGTTTATAGTGAAGCGTATGTCATACCAGTCCGGGGAATATGTAGGCTGCGTCTGCCACGAGCAGTTATACCACCCGTCGCCCTGGCTCTCATCAGAGCAGGTGTACCAGCACCAACCACCCGTACAAGAATGCCTCTTGGTTTCAACTACGAATGAGTCCGCATTGAGAAGCGGTGAGCCGCATTCGCTGACGTTTGTGCTTATGTTCACGCGTCCGCCACGTTCGAATGACTCGCCGTCAGGAGCAACTATGAAGGCGTCCATGTTGGAATTGAGTGTCCACGTTTCTGTCGTGGAGTTCGCGTCGAAATAGTATGTATCGTCCACTATACCACCTACCCAGCTCTGGACACCTACGACATAGAATGGTGAATCGCTGCACTCTGGATCAAGGCTTACGTTCATGTACCCGTCATTTGTTATGAGGTTCCAGCCGGTGTTGTAAGTAGAAAGGTCGTAGGTCGACCATATCTTGCCGTCGCCAGACGGGTTGTCTGCTGCCATGTCCCTGTCGGTGTCCCACACGAGCAGGCTGAAATTGATCTCCTGGCCGCCGTCTCTCCATATTTCGTCACCATCCCCGTCCACGACTATGACCGTGACGTTGTTCTTCTCTATCGTGAAGTTTATTGCAGTGGTAGAATCCGTGTATGGGCAGCCACCATATTCGCACTGGGTCTCTGTCGCAAGGAATCTGAACTGCCAGACCACCTGCTGGTCCTGGAAGAGCGTTGGTGCAAATATCGTGAGGTTTATCGTCTCATTGATCGGTGAATAAGACAGTGACGTGTTCCTTGTGACCCATGCGAGGTCACCCTCTCCATATAATCTTGTCTGGAGGTTGACCGTGAGGTTGTCGAGGTCCTCGTCAGTGATGTTCACAACGAACGTCCATATCTCTCCCCAGCCGCCAATGTCGGTACCTTCTTCGGAATAGACCGCCGGATTGGTGAAGACTGGTTCTGTCTTTATGTAGAAATGGTTCTCCATGAAGGAAGTTCCGTTATAGTAGAATGGTCTTGAGGATACTGACGTGGTGTTGTACCACCTTGCCTTCATGCTGCTTGTATTGAATGTGTAAGGATAATTACCAGCAACGTCTGTTATGGTCGAATAGTTATAATACGTACCGTCTTCGTTTCTGAAGCTTATAGATATGTTGCTGTATGATATCTGCTCGCAGTTGTCCATGTCGGGCGCCTTTCCTGAAAGTGTGATGTTATCTCCCCTCAGGTAGACGGTTCCCTGGCTTGGGCCAGTGAACGTGTGGTTGAATTCTGCCTCTATCAGCAATGTGAAATTTTCCTGCGGGATGGTCACGTTACTGTCCTTGTAGCACTGGTCCTGGAAAGTCCCGCCTTTCCAGTACTGGTAGCCGACCGCATAGTACTGGCACCACGGATCGAAGTCCAGATAAAGATGGCCCGTGGAGTTCGTCGTGTTTTCATTGAAGTCACGGTATGTGTAGTTCTCGCCGTCCGATGTTACCCACATTATTCCCTCGACGCCGCTGCCGACAACTACGTTACCCCTGTCAGTGTCGTTAATTCTCACGATGAGCGGAGTGGTCATGCTTCCGGTTCTTGTGACATTGGTATCGTTTCCATATACATAATATATGAGGACGTCGTCTCTTGTTATGTTGATTCCGGTCTGGTTGCTGGTATTGAAATTGTTCGTGCCGTCATCGATCTCAAAGAGGTAACGCGTGTAATTGCTTATATCACCGCAGGTGAAGTCTGTGACGAGTATTGAGCAGTTGCCGATGCCTCCGTAAACCGTGGTGCTGTCCTTTTCAAGCCAGGAAGAACCGTTGTACGCCCACAGCTTGCAGGAAACGTTGTCGTACTGCGTATCATTGACAAATACTGTGTAATTGAAAGTCTCACCCCATCCTCCGTCGTCGTCAACAGTGACGCTGAAGTCGCTTATGATGGGTGGTGTGTTGTTCAGGTACATCCAGTCATGAAGCGTGGTTATGTTGCTATTGTAATATTGGTAGGAAGAGCTAAGTCTTATGCTCCAGTTTCCGCCCTCGTGGAAGGACGTGTTCCATGTGCAGTTGTACCAACCGTCGCCCTCAACGTTTACCTGCTGGCAGTCTTCCCACACATCTTCAGGTGAACCAAACTGTATGTTGACGCTTGATGTATTGAGCAGACCCTCAGCCGAGCAGTCTGTCGAAAGATTGAATCTTACATTGACCACATCACCAACTGGTATGGCAACACCCTCTGCTGGTTGGTCTATGTTATTGTAAAGTTGCCCGTAAACAAAGGCATAACCGTATGTACCAGGGAATGGAGTGTCCTCATAGCATGAGTCCCCGTAAGCACCTGACCACCAGCCTTGAAGGCCCACGGAATAACTGCAGTTCGGATCAAAATTATAGTACATGCTGCCATTGGCTATGGAATTTGTTATATTGGAGATTATGTAGGTCCCAAGATCAGCAGGTGTTGCATTTGTAGAAACCCTGAAAGCAGTCTGAACGCCCGCGCCTACATCGATGCTTGAGCGGTCAGTGTCGTTAAGCCACGAACCAAGGCTCTTGAAGTCGCCTCCTGTCCTGTTGACGATCGGGTAAACTCCTGTTCCGAGGAAGTTGTAGACACTCGTGTCATCCCTGTAAAGCGTGAAAGTGGATTCTGTCTCGTTGCTATATCCCCATAGATAGGATGTTGCATTGAACTTGTATTCCTTAATGGAGCTGGTCTCGCCAAGGAGGTCAGTGCAGGTGAAGTTATGGCTCCTGAATCTCACCTGCTCGCCAGAACCGGATGTCACGTTCGTGTAGTTCCTTGCCTCAAAGTCGTCCGTGACGTTTATGAGAAGCGAGACGTTCATTTCCCCACCGTCCGCTCCCCGTACCCACACGTTGAACTCCCAGCTCTCTCCCCAGCCTCCGTCACCGGCACCTCCTCCCCACAATGTCGGTATGGCATTCGGTGAAGTAAGGAAGTCTGGAACGGATGCAAGGTAGTAAGAATTGTTGTCAACTATTACGGTCCCATTGTAATACGTCCTGTTTGCGGATACCGTGATGTTATGCCATGCATAATCCCAATTCTGCGTTTGCGGCGTGGCTGCCGGCACCGTACAGTTGTAGTAACCTTCGCCTTCGTCGTTTGCAAGTCCTGCCGTCGGGCACCTGTAAGGAGTCGCACCCGTCGTGCTCCAGAAGATTACATCGGAGTTGTTGAGAAGTCCACACTCGTCGCTCACGTTGGCCCTTATCAATATCGGTTCCTGTCCCCTCATGATTGATTCGCCAGAAGGTGACGTCAGGTTTATTATGAGCGGGCCCGTCATGACTGTCCAGTTGTATACATCAGAATACTTGTCCTGATACCAGACGTTGTCGACAAGCTGTGCCCTCCAGTAATTTGGACCGATGATGAAACTGCAATTTATTCCATCGGGATCGAGGTCGTTTGGATGCTGCGCCGTGAGTACTCCGGAAGGGTTCGTCTGCTTTGTAGCCATTGCAAGCGTTGGTATCCTCAGCCACTCGTCGTCGTTTTCATTCTTTGTGAACAAGAACTCTCCGAACCTGTTCCCTCCGACGTTGCCTCCCTTGTCGGAATCCAGGAATCTCACCTGCCACGTAAACGTTCCTGAAGCGCCCCTCACGACAACGCTTGCGTTGCCTGAAACGAGCTCGCCCGTGACATCATCCTTTGTGAGCGTTACGTTGTTTTCCACAGTTTCGGCTGCATATATACTGTCTGTGACATTGAACTTGTAGTATATTGGATTGTTCTGCAGGTCGTTACCGTCGAAATAGTCCGTCAGGAAGAATGATACCGGGGTTTCATTCTTGGCGTCAACGGAGTTGTTGACCCCGGCCTGCACCCAGTCGCCGCTTATGTTCAACCAAAGGTACACGGAAAGCGTGTCGTTGTCCTCGTCAGTCACGTTAACCGTGAACGTGTAGTTTTCTCCCCAGCCGAACGGAACGCCGTCAGGGTCTCCCTCGGATGTCACGTTCGGATGTTCTATGACAGGTATCGTCTCTATGAAGAATGATGTCGTCGAAGTGTATTCTATGTTTATTTCATCCGGATTATAGTCGACCCTGCTCGTATTGACGATGGTAGTGTATCCCATCGTGGGCATGCCAGTGCTGTTGAACGTGCAGTTGTAAAGACCATCTGAAGTATGGAACGTTCCGTTACAGTAGAGATATTGTCCTGTGTTCAGGCTGTACATCCTTATTGTTATGTTATCTTCTGTGAGGCCTGTGATGTTGTTGCCGCAGGTATCATTGACTTTCAGCTGTATGGTCACGTTCTGTCCACTTCCCCTGAGGAGTCTCTGGCCCGAAGGCGAAACCATGTTATTTGTGAGCGAACCGTTCATGTGAACGGTGAAGTTTTCGGTGATACTCTTGGCGTAGTAGACATCAGTTGCATTCGCATACCATTCCCTCTCGCCGGGAACGTAAGAGCAGTTGGGAGCGAAATTGTATTCTGCATACCCTGTTCTGTTTGTTGTCGTCAGGTTGCCCCAATCCCAGACGCTGTCGTTTAACTCTGTCCAGAAAGTGACGTTCATGGTAAGCGGCACTGACTGGTTGTCAGTGTCATTGATCCTTAGTATGAACGTCGTGTATTCCGAATTGTCAGGAGTAATATTGACGTTGGTTTCATTTCCGGAAATCTCTGTAATCGTTATGTTTGAAGGTTCGAGTATCGGCCCGAATATTATGCTCGTGTTGTAGGTGTTGTTCTCCTCGATGTCCTCTATTGAGAAGAAGAAATAATTATCAGTGTCGTATCCCTGGGAGAGATTGACATCTGACTGGTTGAACTCTTCAAGGACTATGTAGCATACACCATTGCCGTTAGAAAGCGTGTAAGTTCCGTTCATTGTCCAGTCCTGTTGGTTGTTCGTGCTTATCCACAGCGTACAGTTTGTCGCGTCATTCTCCTGGTCAGAAATCCCTATGGTGTAGTTGAACCATCGTGTCCAGCCGTCCGAGGCGGGACTGACCTGCGGGGTTGTCTGGTTCTGCGGCTCGACATTCTCAAGCCAGAACCTGTCTGAGAATTCCGTCTCGTTTGAAATATAGAAGAACTGGAATGAGTCAGAGGACGTTATGTTTATCGTCCAGTTGCCTTCGTCTTGGTTTGTGGAATCCCAAGTGCAGTTATACAGGGCGCTGCCTTCGTAGTTTAGCGGGGTGCACGTACTGGAATCCCCCGGGGTGAACAGTTCCACCTGCTTTGTGAGCTGGTCCTGGTAGCCTGGGAATATGTCGTCTATTGTCTCGTCGCAGTCTCCGAGGACTGTGAAATTCACGTACACCTGGTCTGTCACGTTGTAGCTGGACTGGTCAGGCGGCTGGTCGAGATAATTCATCAGCTGTCCCCTCACCGTTATGTCCTGCAGTGGAGTACCATTGAGCGCGTAGCACGTGTCGTTTGTTATCGTGAGGTTCCAGTATTGGGTTCCAGTCTCGAAATTGCAGTCAGGATCGTAAACGTAATTAAAGTGTCCGGTACCGTTGGTGCTGGTGTCATTTTCTGCTTCGAGCGTGGACCTATCCTTTGTTATGTAGAATGTACCGTTTGCGGCAGGATCGAAAACGCTCGTGAGCCTGTTCTCGTCATAAGCATAAACTATGAAATCCCTGTAATTCAGGCCAACCCTGTTAATGTTTCCTCCTGAACCGCTCTGTACGGTGAGGCTTACGTTGTCCCTGAATATCGTTATGTTGAATATATCAGTTTCATTGTACTTGTCCCATTTGTTGGTGGCATTGAACTTGAGGTAAACTATCCCGCTCGGCTGACTGTCGACATAGTCGCTGCAGCTTAGGTTGACGTCATAACTCAGCGTTGTCCATGTGGTGCTTTCAACGTCATACTCCGTATCCACCTCGTAGTATGGTCCGGCAATATCGTAAGCTTTCCACAATGTTATGTTGTCTGCGTTCCCTGTCTCCCTGTCACGGAAAGAAATGTTGAACTGGAACTGGTGACCCCATCCTTCACTGTCAGTGTCATTGACTATTCCTGTAAGTTCTGGTCTCCTGACAAGCCTGAAAGCATTGTCTATCTGGTTGCTGTCCGGGTAGAAATACTCTCCTATTCCGGCGTTTTCCTTTGTCGCATTGGTGGTTACGTTGTACCAGCCAAGCGGAAGTAATGTCGTAGACCACGTGCAGTTGTAAGTTCCGTTGCCCATGTCACCGACGCTGGCCCCGTCGCATACGAACTCGGCGCCACCTGTCGCATATGTGGCGTGGAATGTTACTGAAGCTCCCGTTATGTAGCCGCAAGTTGATTCAAGGTCCCTGACTGTCATGTAGAGGTTAACGTCCTCTTCGTCCTTTACCACGTAAAGCTTTGGTGGTATGAGTGTCGTATTCAGTATTGATTCTATCGTCAGTGTGTAATTGTCTGAATAAGCGTCGAAATATCTCGCTGATCCGCTGACATGGCCTCTCCATAACTGGTCCCTCACATCATACGTGCAGTCGGGATTGAAGTAGGCGTCAAAGTAGCCGTTGAGGTCTATTGCCTCGTCGTAATAATAAACCAGATCGGATCCGTTCTTGGTTATGTAGAATGCAGCCGGGACGTCCAGGTATCCGCTCAGTGGCGGACTGTCCGTGTAATTGTCTATTACCTGCATCCTTATGTATGTCTGGTTGGCAAACGTCCTGTTGACGACGCTTCCGCTTCCGTTGAGTATGTTGAAATATACAGACCGCCTGGTCACGTTGAACGTGTAGGTGGATGGATTTGTAAGGCTGTGGTTTCTTCCGTACTTGTCAGTCGCATTGATCATCCAATACCATGTACCGATTTCGTTCCATGTGGAGTATGTGTGAGTGAAAGACATCGTATAGTTTATGCAGTCTATGCAATACTGCGGGGAACTCGACACTTGCGACCACGGTCCGGTTGGTGAATTCTGGGAATGCCATACCATAACAGTGACGTTGTCATCGTCGTCTGTCACGTTCACGTAATACGTTATCCTGGATTTAGATGCGTCAGTGCCCCATTCTATGGAAGTCTTGTCTGTGTATGCGTCCGCAAGAACCGGATCTATCTCGTGGAAGAACGACGTCGTCAACTCGGTGTCCGGGTTGTAAAGTGTCCTGTTGGATTCTATTGTCACGTTGTACCACCCCGAAGGATTGTCCGATATGTTCCACGTGCAGTTGTAAGTTCCGCTGCTCCAGTTGAAGATTGGTGTACAGTACTCCTCGAAGGCTCCGTGGGATACCTTGAGCGATACGTTGGCGTCGGTTATGTTGTACTCGCAGTCGGAACCGTCAATCTCGTCCTTGACCGTAAACGTTATGGTGACATTCTCGTCCGTGTAGTATATGTCAACATAGTCAGTGCCATCTGGGGTTAGTAGCGTGTTGTTGAGCCATCCTATTACTGTAAAAGTATAATTCACCGATTCATTGTCGTTATAGCAGTTGTTTCCTGTCGTGCCTCCGTACCAAAGCTGCGTGCCAACGGAATGCGTGCAGTTGGGGGTGAAGTAGTAGTTGAGGTAACTGTTACCGTCAGTTGTGTTCTTCGTACCCGAGTCAAAGTCACTTCCGTTGTACGTCACCCATGTGGTGCCGTTTATTCCCGATGAAACGTTTTCGTCCCTGTCGTTGTCATATATCCATGTTCGCAGAAGGATTGTCTCTGTCCTGTTGACCCGGCTGGCATTTCCGTAACCGCCGTAGTTTAAGTCGACATCGTCCTTTTCTATGGAGAAGTTCAGGGAAGACCTGTCAGTCATGTTGTGCGGGTCGCTCGCATTGAACTTGAAATACCTGTATGTGGTCGCATTGGTTATGTTATCGCAGGTGAAGTTCTGGTAATAGAATGTCATCTTGTTTTCGGTCAGGCATGAATAGCATGTCTTGTTCTCTACCCAGACCCAGCTGTTGTTGTCCGCAGACAGCCAGAACATGACGGTGACGTTCTCCGCGTCTATGTCGGAGACGTTGACGCTGAACGTGAAGTTCTCGCCCCACCCGCCGCCGCTTTCGAAAACGACGCTCTCGTTACTGAGCGTTGCGGGAGAGAATTGGTATGGTATTATCCTGAAAGCGTGAGTCTTTGTCCGGCTGCCGTTGTTGAACAGGCTCACGTTGCTTGCATTCATCTCTATGTTGAACCATCCGAAGCCGTCGAACTCTATCTGGTCGCCGTTCTGGCCATAATCCCACGTGCAGTTGTACGTTCCGTTGCCGAGGTTTGTTACTGATGACGTGCACCAGTACCTGTACACCGGATTCGCGTCGTTGATTATGGTGAAATTGACGTATGAATCGTTCATGTACTTTTCCATGCACTCACTGAGAACATCACCCGTTATGTTGAGGACATTATCGCTTGCGAATATACTGTATTCGTATTCCTGACCATGGGGCCACGTGACGTTCGGGTAAAGCTGGCCGAGTACCGTGACGTTGTAAACGTCGGATGTTTCCACAAAATAGCATTGATCTGCACCTACGTGAGCAAACCACGTCTGTTCGCCTTCATCGTATGTACAGGTTGGATCGAAATCATAGTTGATGTATCCTGTGGAGTTTGTCCTGTTGTAGCCATCGTAGTTGTAATCGGATCCGTTAACAGTTACGTTGAAGTAGACCACGGGGAAGTCCAGGCCGGTCGTATAGTATGCAGGCTGGTTGTTGTTGGTGTCGTTGAGATATAATATGAACCTTGAGAAGTAGTCCCCGGAAGTGCTGTCGTTCCTGCTGACATTGCTGCCGTTTCCTTGAATGTGCACGAATTCTAGCGTGTCTCTTGTGACTGTGAATGCGTTCGTATCGCTCTCTGCGGCGCCCTGACCGTACATATCTATGGCGTTGAATTTATATGACCACGGTCCTCTCTCGTCGCATGTGTAACCTTCACTGAAATAAACCATCTTGGTTTCTGAATCGAGGGTGACATCCTGGCAGTCGGAATCATCGTATGATATGAAATTATCGTCAGAAAGATTCAGGCAGACAGTCACATTCACGTAGTGGCTTACGTTAACGCTGAAATTGAATATCTCTCCCCAGCCTCCCGCACTTGGCGTGACGTCTTCGTCATCGAAAGTGATCGGTGCCACTATGAAAAGTCCGTATTCGGTGTCACTGTCATTGTTATAATAGTCTTTATGTGAGAGCATCGTTACATTGTAATAACCAGATGTCGCTGAACTTGAGTTCCACGTGCATTCGTAGAAGTTACCCGTATTGTTCGTGACAAAGGTTGCTGAAGGCGGGCAATAAAAAATCGAGCCGCCGCCAGTCGAGTTTATCATGAACCTGACACTAGCATTGGCCAGATCACCGCTACAGTCATCTGTGATAGTACCATTGAAGGTTATATTATCTCCTTGGTCGTAGCTTTGAAGCGAAGTCGGGTATGTCAGTGTGCTTGAAAGTCCGCCGAATATTTTTATCGGGAAGTCTGGGGTCTCAAAGTCGACATAGCACCCGGAAGTGGAATTAACTTTCCAGTACCTCTGGCCCGGGATGTGCGCGCACGATGCGTTGAAGTCGATGTAGTAATGGGTAGTATTGTTTATCTCGTATATTGGTGTCCATGTGTCGTCATTGTACTTAAGCCACGTAAATATCTCCGTGGAGTTTGAAAGAGCTACCGTGGTCTGGTTCTTTATGGTGTCCCATACCTGGAAAGACAGCATGATTTCATGGTTCGGCATGGAATCTGACCTGTTTATCGTAGTGTCGTTGCCGCTCGTGACATTTATTGTTATGTTCTCCTTCTCTACCGAGAACTGCTCTGTGACAGCGTAGCCGAATCCTGCACTGTCGTTTGCCATGAACATCACGTCCCAGTCGCCTAT